>NZ_JBICSP010000001.1:528352-890571 GCF_043197135.1 Actinoplanes sp. NPDC049265
GAGCGACGGGCGGCCACCAGGAAACGGTGGGCGGTGACCTTGAACTGGCCGGCTGTGCGGATCATCGCGTCGATGCGGCGGAGTTCGCGGTCGTAACGCTGCGTCGAGAAGTCGCGGACCTGCCACGGGACGGCTCGCAGCTGGTAGACAATCGCTCCGACGTCGTGGAACGCGACCTCGGGACGCTCCTCGCGGACGTCGGTCACCTCCAGCCCGGCGGCCTCGAGGGCGGTCACCGCGTCGGCGGCCGTCCAGCGCTTCGAATACGGCGGCGGGGCGCCCAGGGCCGCGTTCAGCTCGGCCAGGTCGCCGCTGCCCACCTGCTGGGTGAGCACCGTGCCGCCGGGGGTGAGCAACCGGGCGATGTCGTCGGCGGGCAACCGGCCGTGGCGGCTGAGCACCACGTCGAACTCGTTCTCGCCGCCGGGCAGCTCAGTCACCACCGAGACACCGAAGGGGGTGAGGCGGTCGCGGGCCACCGGTGTGTTCGGCGCCCAGCTCTCGACCGCGACCGTGTGCCGGGGCAGGGGGGCCAGCTCGGCGAGCAGCTCGCCACCGCCGGTGTCGAGGTCGAGGAGGCTGCTCGCACGGCGGACCAGCGGCCGGGCGAGATGCGGGAACGACCAGGAGGGGTCGAAACCGACCGCTCGGCCGTCCTGCCAGCCGAACTCCCAGCCCACCAGCGGCACGCCCTCGGCCTCGCCGATCAGCCGGTCATACTCCGGAATCGTTTGCACCTCACGACGGTAACCAGCGGTCGGTGGAGATTCGGCCGCAGTTGTGCGTGTTCCGCGGCACGCTCTGGTTACGCCCCGATAACAGCGCCGTCAAGTCCCGGGCCGCGTTCGCCGCCCGGCCGGGGTACGAGACGAAGCCCAACCCGGGCCGCGCCCACCATCCGACCGGGTACGAAACGAGGTCCAGCCGGGGCCGGGCTGCGAACTTCCGGTGGTAGGTCTGGGCGGTATCCGCGGCGCGGATACCGCCCAGACCTACCACCGAGGCTCAGATCAACAGTCGACGACGCCGAAGTCGAGGGCGTGCTCATCGCCTTCGACCGAGAGGGTCGGGTCGCCTTGGGGGCAGTCGACCTTCGACTCGAAGCGACCCCGGGCGTCACTGTGGGCCACGGCGACGATCTCGTCGTCCAGGATGATGTCGATGGCGTCGGTGGGTGCGAAGCCGGCGCCGCGTACGGTCAGCACGCCGTGTGAGCGGGTCCAGCAGCCGGCCCAGCCTATCCGGATCTTGGCCTGGGCCTTGCTGCCCTGCCGGCCGGCCAGCTTGACCGGGTAATAGCCGGAGGGGACCGCCTTGATCTCGGCGGACTTCCGGTAGCCGCCGGCGCCGTCCGCCCGCATGCTGCCGTAGGCCAGGCCGCCGACGGCCAGGTCGATCGTCTCGTACGGCTTGAAGCCCCGGCCGCTGACCGTGAAGGTGTTGACGCCACCGCACGGCGCGACCCGCGGAAGAACCGTGGACGGGCTGACGGTGACCTTCGCGGCCGCCTGAGCCCCCTGCGGCACCGCGACGATCGGCAGGACGAGGGCCAGGCCCAGCAGCAGCTTTTTCACGCACAGGAAGCTACTGCCCTCCCCATGATCAAGTGCCGGGTTCGCGGCTTTTACTCCACGCGGCTGATCGGCTCACTGCCCCTGGCTGAGGCCGCTGACCTGGATCGGAACCGTGAACGTGGCACCGTGGCAGGCCGCCGGCGTCCCCTCGGCCAGCGTCAGCGCGTCCGGGATCGAGAACGCGCCGATCGTGTTCTTGGCGACGTCCCAGTTCACCTCGAACGATTCCCGCGTCATGGTCACCTTCGGGTCGCGGCAGCCGCTGTCGCGATGTTCGTCGTCGGCCACCGGGGCGCCCAGGGCCGGCCGGACCGTCGTGATCCGGATCGGGAAGTCGTAGTCGTTGGTCAGCGTCACGGTCAGGTTGCCGGTCCCGCCCGGCCTCAGCGGCCGGTTGAGGTCGGACCGCGCGCGCAGGGCGAGCTCGACCGTGGCGCCGGCCCGCACGCTGGTCTCCGAGCCCGCGATCCGCCAGTAGGCCCAGGCCACGCCGGCGTTGACCACGATGGCGACGACCGCCGCCACGATGAGGATCGAGCGCGTACGACCGTCGAACCTGCTCATCCCGGACCGTCCCGACTTCGGCTGCCTGACCTCCCACGTGGGCTCGTCCGGTTCCGGCAGTACTGCCATGTCGGTACCCTGCTCGACGGTTGTGGTGGTCGCAGGCCTGCTGCTGATGATCCGCATGCGGCGAGTTCCTCCTGCGCTCCGATTTCACGTTTCGCGTTTCGCGGCAGGATCCATATTCCCTGATCAGGGGCGATTCGTTGATCGGGATTCCGTCCGCAAGTCATGCTGCACACGGGCTAATCCCAACGAGGTAGAGCACCAAATGTGAATCGCTACCACCGGTGCCGCACGAAACATTCGTAAATTGGCCTGACCTGCGCGTACATCTGGGGTAGCACTTCTGTTAGCGGCACTCAAACTGATGGCGATGGTCGAGGCTTTCCCGCGTACCCGCGAAGGGGTTTGCCCTTGTGGTCGTGCTGCCCGTCTACCCGAATCGGCGACGGACGGACCTGTAATCGGTAAGACTCAAGTGCATGCCGAGGCGCCGGGACGTGCTCCTCCGGGTGGCCAACGTCAACCCGGAGAGCGTGACCACGCACTCCGACCGGGTGCTGTACAGCGCGATCGGCGTCTTCGTGCTGCTCTACTTCGTGTACGCCACGCTCGGCGGGGCGGCGTTCGTCGAGGCCAGCGCCAACTACACACACCCGTGGTGGCAGTGGGTGGTCGGGCCGCTGGTGGCGATCGGTGTTGTCGCGTACGACCGGGCGGTGGTCGGCCGGGTGGCCATCAGCTACCAGAACCTGGACTCGGCCGACCCCCGCCACCTGCTGAAACGGCCGACGCTCGGGCTCTACCTGGGCCGGGTCGGGCTGGCGCTGCTGTTCGCGGTGATCATCACCGAGCCACTGATGCTGGCGCGCTACAAAGGCGAGATCGACGCGTACCTGAACCAGGTGCACAACCAGCAGATCCTGGCGATGTCGTCGTCCGGTGCGCTCGGGGCGTACGACCAGCGGCTGACGTTCCTCAAGCAGCGCGATGCCGAGGACGACGCCGCCGTGGCCAAGCTCACCGGGCAGGCGGTGGCCAAGCGGCGTGACGCGCGGGCGCTCTACCAGCAGGCGTTGCAGGACTCGCTCGGCGACGGCATCTCGCGCAAGGCCGGCTGTCCGGCCGGCGGAGACTGCGACAAGCTGGTACGCCGCTCGCGCGCCCTGGACGACCAGGCGGCGGGACTCGACCGGCAGGCGTCGAAGTTGAAGGCGACGCAGCAGTCGGCGCGGGACGCGCGTACCCAGGAAATGGTTTCACTGACCCGGCTGATCGCCGACCAGCGTGAGCAGAACGCGGCCGCGATCCGGGCCGACGCCGGCTTCGGCGCCCGCACGAGCGCGATGGCCCACCTGGTGACCAGCGACTTCTGGGGCATCGGCATCTTCTACGTCGGGATCGCGCTGCTGCTGGTCGCCCTGGACTGCGCGGCGGTGGGGCTCAAATTCGTCTCCCGGGGCAACGCGTACGAGCGTTCCGAGGCCCGTGCCGCCCGCGAACGCGAGCACGCTGCGTTGATCGCCTACGAGCGTGGGGTCGCCGACGCACGGGTGTACGGCGAGGCCACGATGCGGGTGGTGGCCGGTGGTGTGGACGCGGCCACCCGCGACGAGGGGCTCACCGAGATGGCCGCCGAACGGGCCCGGGCTCAGCTCCGCGACAACGTAGCCGGATATAAGCCGAGATCACGGCATTTCTCCGGGCAACCGGAACGCCCGGTCGATCGCTTGGCGAACCAGAAGCCCGTTCGGACTTAACGCAAGTTGCACCAAGGCGCTACTATGTGCTCCGGCGCATCGCCTGCCCACGCTCTGTTGACCGGCGGCTAGGCCGCTCTGGCGACTTGCGCCGTGGTGACGGGCCCCTGACTCAGGGGCCCGTTTTCGCTGCCCCCGACCGGTCTGTGCCACCCGCGCCAGACTTCGTTCGTTATCGTCCCGAGATGTCACGGAACGGTCACAACATCAACCGAGAGTGATCATAGGGCCCCTGATCCTATTCGGACACCGGCGCGCCGTGCACGGCCGTCGGCTCGGGCTCGGTGATGGAGACCCGCACCACCACCGATGCCTGCACGGTCTGCGGCGCCGGGTCAAGATCGAGGTCAAGCTCGGCCGACTCGGCCTTGGCCGCGAACGCCATCCCCCGGTGCATGACCGGCTGAACCCCACCGGCCCCCTCATCGGCGATCTCGATCAGCCGGTCGACCCGCGCCCCCACCGCCGCTGCGTATTCCCGGGCCCGCCGCAACGCGTCCCCGATCGCTTCCGCCCGCACCTCCGCACCGGCCCGGCTCCCCGGCTTGAGCTGCCAGTACGGCCCCGAAACACTGGCCGACCCGAGCCGCCCGAGCCGCAGCAGAATCTCCCCCAACGCCGCGAAGTCGGACACCATCACAGTCGTGGTGGCCGCCGCGCGATAGGCGACGACCTTTTCCCGCTTGAGCTCGGGATGAATCTGCACACCCCCCGACTCCCGCCGCTCGATCGCCGCTTCAAAGTCATCGAGGTGACTGCGCAACTCCGCCGCCCGCTCGGTCAGCCGTGCCAGTGCCGTCCCCCGGTCGGCCTCCCGCGCCTCCACCGTCACCGACACCAACGCCAACTCGGGCGGCACTTCCCGCACGGCCTCCCCCCGCACCACGACGGTCGCCGGTTCCCGCTCCCCCATCACGTCCCCTTCCCACCCGCATTCAAAGTCACATTCTGATGGGTACGCCCACAGAAACGTCCCGCCAACCAGGCCAGCCAGCGATCCAAGCTCTCCTCACCCGCCGCCGGGTTGTCCCGTCGCCCCAGCCAGCCTCCCGCCCCAAGAACTGTCCCGCCGACCCCGAACCGCCCGGCCAGAGCGGCGCCACCCTCCGGGTCTTGGGGTCAGGCGCGGGAGCGACGCACCGCCATCGTCAGGGCGACGACCGCGACGATCAGGAGCAGCACGCCCGCACCGACGAAGAGCAGCGGCGGGATCCCGCTGTCGCCGTCACCGTCGCTCGCGCTGGAGTCGGGCGCGCGCGCCGGCGCCTGGGCGGCCGGCGGCGGCGAGGACGACGCCGGCTGCGCGGCGGTCAGGGCCTTGACCAGGTCGAGTTCGCCGTGGCCGTAGTAGTCGTCGCGCCCCTTGTCGCCCTTGTCGCCGGCGGTGGCGGTGAGGCGGTCGGTGACCTGTTGCGGGGTCAGGTCGGGATACTTGGCCAGGATCAGGGCGGCCGCCCCGGACACGACGGCGGCCGAGTTGCTGCTGCCGAAGCCGTTGCGGTAGGTCCCGTAGAGCCCGGCCTGCTCGATGTCGACGCCCGGCGCGACCAGGTCGACCTGCGGGCCGTGCTGGGAGAACTTCGCCACTTTGCCGTCCCGGCCGACCGCGCCGACGCCGATCACTTCCGGGTACGCGCCGGGATAGTCGGGGGCGTTGCCCTTGTCGCCGGTGTTCCCGACCGACGACACCAGCACCACGCCGGCGTCGGACGCCTCGCGGATCGCCGAGTGCAGCGTCTCCGAGTCCGGCAGCCCGAACGACATGTTGATCACCTTGGCGCCGTGCCGCACCGCCCAGCGGATCCCGTCCGCCGCGAACGTCGGGTCGGTGGCCGGCCGGATCGGCAGAATCTTGGCCGCCGGCGCGATGCCGACCACCCCGCTGCTCCCCCGCCCGCGCGCCGCGATGATCCCGGCCATCCCGGTGCCGTGGCCCTCGGTGTCGGCGTTCCCCTTGGCCCCCGGCCGCGTCGTGTTGTTGCCGTCGAGCACCGCGCCCTCGAGATCCGGATGCTTGGCGTCGACGCCGGTGTCCAGCACAGCGACAACCACGTCGGAGCCTTTGCTGATCCGCTGCGCCGCCGCCACATCAAGCGCATCCAGATACCACTGCTTGTCCCGCACCGAGTCCGCCCGGGCCGGCGCAGGAACCGCCCCCACCAGCGCAAACACCGCCAGCACGGCACCCACTCGCCGCCCCCAGCGCCCGCCCCCAAAAGCACGCCGCCCAGACACCAAAGGCCGCCCGCCCCCGGACGACCGCCGCCCAGACACAGAAACCCGCCCGCCCCCGGAAGCCCGCCGCCCAAACCCGGAAGCCCACTCGAGCCCGAAGGCCCGACCAGACCCAGAAGCCCGCGTAGACCCAGAAGCCCGCCCAGGCGCGAAGAGGCGCCCCGAAGACTCGGCCGCGGAAGAGAGCGCGGGCGAAAGCCCAACCGGGGAAGAGGCCGCAAGCGAAGGGGCGGCCACCGAAGCGGGGACCGTCCGGGGGAGGACCGGCGGGGAGGAGCGAGCGGAAACCACCGGCCGAGCGGAAACCACCGGCCGAGCGGAAACCACCGGCCGAGCGGAAACCACCGGCCGAGCGGAAACCACCGGCGGGGAGGAAGAGGCCGGCCGGGAGGAGGGCGAGCCCGCCGCCGGGGCAACGGGCTCGGTGGGGTGGTTGGCGATCACCCGCGGTAGCCACCGATCACGTTGGGCCCAGGGTCGTGGCGTGGGTTGCTCGTTTGGGGCTTGATGACCGGGGCCACCCCGGAGTCGGTTTGCCAGGGATTGTCGGGGTCAAAGTGGGGTCCGTCGGGCGTGTCTTCGTCGCGGCCGTTGGGTCGGCGGGAGTTGGACAGCCCGGTCTGGGACGCCGTGTTGCGGATGCCGGCGGACTCCTCGGGCGGGAGCCAGGACGGGCGCGGTGGTTTCTGGCCGCCCCGCACACCGGAGGAGGCGCGGAGGCCGCCGCGGCCGACGTTGCCGGCTGACACGCTGCCGGGTCGGCCCGCGCCGGGGCCGCTGCGGCCGACCGTTTCGCCGATCACCGCGCCCGACGGCAGGGCGCCGCGGCCACCGACCGGGGCGGACCGGAAGTTGGTCGAGGTCAACGGCTTGGTGGCACCGATGGGACCGCCACCACCACCGATGGGCGGAGTGGGCGGCAGGCCGGGCAGGATGGCCGGCCCGGGACCGGGGGTCACCGGCGGGCCGCCGATCACCGGAGGCACCCCGGGCGACGGCGTGACCACCGGCGGCGGACCGGGCAGGGGCGTCACCCCGGCCAGGTCGGGGCCGGTCGATCCCACGGTCGACCCGCCACCGCCACCGCCGTCGGAGGGTGCGATCGGGTCCATGCCGGGCAGCGGCGGCACCGGGTCGTGCGGCACGGCGATCTCCGTGTGCGAGCCCGGCCCGGCGCCGGACGACGAGCCGACGGGGCCGTACGACGAAGACCCGCCACCGCCGGCCGAGGACGACGTCGGCGGTCCGCTGTAGTGGCTGCCGCCCTGGCCCGCGTCGTTCTCGGCGGGGGGCGTGTAGCCGGATTTCGCGTTCGGATCCATCTGGTAGGGGTCGGGCACCTTGAGCGACGGCACGTTCTGCTCGACGACCTGCTCGGTCGTGATCATGATGTTGCGGGCCTGCTCGTCGATCTCGTCCTCGGCGTTGTCGAACCAGCCGGGGACCCAGTCGCTGTTCTTGTCCTTGTACTGCTCGTACAGCGGCTTGATCTGCGCTTTGGCCTGGCGCAGCGACTCGAGGATGTTGGCCAGGCCGTCGGCCGTGGCGTCGGCGTCCGTGCGGGCGGAGTCCATCCTGGTCAGCAGGTTGTCGAGTTCGGTGACGAAGGCGTCGGCGGACGCGTTCTGTGCGGGCGGCCAGGCGGCGATCAGTGCCTCTTTCGCCGCCTTCAAGCGGTTGTGCTGGTCCTTGACCGCGATGGCGACGTCACCCCAGGCGGCGACCTGGCGCCAGGCCTCGGGGTCGTCCTCGTCGGCCACCATGGCCCACAGCCGGGGCGTGTTGAACGAGCCCCAGTTGGTGCACCAGCTCGAGGTCAGCGGCGCGTCGCTCATGCCGCCCCCTCGATGCCTTTGACCTGCTCGAACGCCTTGCGGTGGGCCTCGTCGGTGGCGGTCCGCAGCATCGCGTTGACCCGGGCCGCGGCCTCGGCGTTGTTGGCGTCGACGGCGTCGAACTCGCGGGCCACGATCTCGGCGGCGGCGGCCATGATGCCGGCCGCTTCGACGTACGCGTTCAGGTTGCGGATGTGCGAGCTCATGGCCTGCGAATAGCGGGTCTTGGCCGCGTGCACGGCGCCGCTCGCGTTCTTCTGACCGAAGTTGACGCCGGACAGGGTCACCGCCGCGCGGCTGACCGCGGGCCGGAACACCTCGTCGGAGTCGAACCGGACGTCCTCGGCGAAATTGTTCAGTTCGCCGGTCTCCACATTGATGGAGGGATCACCCATCGCTGCCTCCCCGTGATCGCTCTCAACGGCAACGCATCGAGGGTAACCGCAGCGTGGGACGCATGGGTACCCGTGCCGGACCCACTGTGGATAACTGAGGAGTCAGGCGGTCAGGCGTTGCGCGGCGGCGGCGACCCGCTCGTCCGAGGCGGTCAGGGCAACGCGCACGTGGCGCGCGCCCGCAGGGCCGTAGAAAGCGCCCGGAGCTGCGAGGATGCCGCGTTCGGCGAGCCATCGCACAGTGGCCCAGCAGTCTTCGTCGCGGGTCGACCAGAGGTAGAGGCCGGCCTCGGAGTGGTCGATGCGGAATCCGGCGCCGAGCAGCGCCTCGCGCAAAATCACCCGGCGGGAGGAGTAGCGGTCGCGCTGCTCGGCCACGTGGGTCTCATCGCCCAGGGCGGCCACCATCGCCGCCTGCACCGGCGCCGGCACGATCATGCCGGCGTGCTTGCGGACCGCGAGCAACTCGCCGACCAGGGCCGGGTCGCCGGCCACGAACCCGGCGCGATAACCGGCCAGGTTGGACCGTTTCGAGAGGGAATGCACGGCCAGCAGGCCGCTGACGTCGCCGTCGCAGACCTCGTCGGCCAGGATCGACACCGGTGCGGCGTCCCAGCCCAGCGACAGGTAGCACTCGTCGCTGACCACCGTCACGCCCCGCTCCCGCGCCCAGGCGACCACCTTGCGCAGGTGGGCGACCGGCAGGACCTTGCCGGTCGGGTTCGAGGGTGAGTTGACCCAGAGCACGCGTACACGCGGATCGGGTCCCAGCGCGGTCAGCGAGTCGGCCCGCACCACCGTGGCCCCGGAGAACCGCACCCCCACCTCGTACGTGGGATAGCAGACCTCCGGAATGGCCACGACGTCGCCGGGCCCGAGCCCGAGCAGGGTCGGCAGCCACGCCACCAGCTCTTTCGAGCCGATCGTGGGCAGTCCGCCGACCCGGGCGGTGGTGCCACAGAACCGGGCGACCCAGCCGGCGATCGCCTCGCGCAGCGCCGGCGTACCCGCGGTCAGGGGGTAGCCCGGCGCGTCCGACGCCTCAGCGAGCGCCGCGCGGATCGACGGCGGAACCGGGTCGACCGGTGTGCCGATGGAGAGGTCGACGATGCCGCCGGGGTGCGCGGACGCGACCGTCTTGGCCGGCTCGAGCAGATCCCAGGGGAAATCCGGCAGCTTCGACGACAGCGGCACGGGTCAGTGCTCGCCGTTCAGGCCGGCCGGCTGGGCCGCCACGAACGTCGCGTCCTTTTCCACCTTGCCGACCTTGGAGGCGCCGCCGGGCGACCCCAGGTCTTCGAAGAACTCGTAGTTGGCGTTCGTGTAGTCCTTCCACTGCTCCGGGACGTCGTCCTCGTAGAAGATCGCCTCGACGGGGCAGACCGGCTCACACGCGCCGCAGTCCACACACTCATCGGGGTGGATGTAGAGCATCCGGTTGCCCTCGTAGATGCAGTCGACGGGGCACTCCTCGATGCAGGCCTTGTCGAGCACATCGACGCAGGGCTCAGCGATGATGTATGTCACGGCAGTTAGATCCCTTCTGGCCCTTCGGCACCCAAGCCGCGCTGGCGATGGGCGGTGGGCGGTGCGGCAGCAAGCAAAGCCTAGTATCTCGCCGGAGGGAGGTCGCGCGTGCTCCGACGGCAGGATGTGGGACACCGGGTGGTGGTACGCCGAATTGTAGGCGTTTCCGCCGATAGGACGCTGTTCTCCGATGCCCTCGGGGAACTCGTCGATCTGACCGAGACGGATCTCACCATCGCGACCGCCAAGGGCACCGTGCGCGTACCCCTGCACGAGGTCCACCGGGCCAAGCGGGTGCCGGCGGCCCGCCGCCCACCAGCGGCCGAGGTCATCGGCCTGGAACTCGCGGCCAACGACGCCTGGCCCGCCCCGGTTCAGGCCCGGCTGGGCGGCTGGATCCTGCGGGCGGCGGAAAACTGGACCGGACGTGCCAACTCCGCGCTGGCCGTCGGCGACCCCGACCGCACCCTCGAGGAGGCCATCGACGCGGTCACCCGGTGGTACACCGACCACGGCCAGCAGGCGCTGATCAACGCGCCGATGCCGCTGGCCGCGCCGGTCAACGCCGCCCTGGACGAGCGCGGCTGGTCGGCCCGGCCACTCACGCTGGTGCAGACCGCGCCGATGGAACGGCTGCTGGCCGGTGCGGCGCGCACGGACCTGCCGCCGGTCGCGCTGGCCGACAATCCGTCCGATGACTGGTACGCGATGGTCGCCGACCACAAGGGCACGTTGCCGCCGGCCGCGAAACGCGTGCTCACGGGCGTACCCGACGCGGTTTTCGCCCAGGTCCGCGACGCCGCGGGTGAGCTGCTCGCGGTGGCCCGGGGAACGGTGACCGGCGCGCAGCGCTGGCACGGCATCGCGCTGCTGCAGACGGCGCCGAGCGCACGCCGCACCGGGCTGGCCGCGCACGTGGTCCGCGCGATGGCCCAGTGGGCGACGCAGCACGGCGCGACCCGGGTCTACCTGCAGGTGGAGGAACGCAACACGCCGGCTGTCGCGCTCTACGGCAAGCTGGGCTTCACGACCCACCACACCTATCTGACCCGGGTCAGTCCCTGAGGTCGGTGCTGACGGTGCTCACCGCCCGAGAATCTGCTCCAGTCGCATGACCGCACGCTCCTGATAGACGTCACCGACCAGGTAGTGGCCGCGCAGAGCGTTGCTGTCCTGCTCGACCAGCAGGTACCACGGGATGCCGGCCTCGGCGTACCCGTGCATCTTCAAGGTGTGGTCGAGGCTGGAACTGACCGGCGACACCACCTCGACGACCAGCAGCACGTCGGCCGCGTCGACGACCGGCTCGTCGATGTCGATCGGGCCGGTGACCACGATGTCGGGGATGACCACGCGCTGGTCGCTGAGCCGGACCGTGACACCGACGAGCACGTTGAGGTCACCGCGGCCGACCCGCAACGCCCCGGCCAGCGCCTCGATGATCAGCTGGTGGCGCGGGCTCGGACCGGGCCGGACCACGATGTTGCCGTCCCACATCTCGTTCATCCCAGCAGCTCCCGGACGAAGTCGCGTTCCGCGTCGAGATCGCCGACCGAGATCAGCAGGGCCGGATGGGGCAGGTCGGGGGCGAGGGCGTGGTGGGCGTACATCTCCGGGGCATCGGCCGACCGGCCCAGGTAACGCTCGGCCAACGCGGGCGGCAGGTCGTGCCAGTCGGTGACCGGGTCACGGGCCACGCCGCAACGGACCGCGTCGCCGCGGCGGGTCACGGCCAGACCGGCCAGCCAGCCGCCGAGCCCGGTGCCGTGCGCGGCCACCCGGGTCAGATCCAGGTCGGGATGCTTGCCGGTGAGGTCGCGGAGCGCGTCGAGGACGTCGGCCAGCGTGACGTCGGCCAGCCGGCGATGCACCGCCTTCTCGAAGCTGGGCGCCACTCCCGGCGTACCCCTCGGATCGACACTGACCACCGCGAAGCCGGCGGCCGCCCACCAGCAGCGCTCCTGCCACCCGGCCGGGTCCTGGGTCACCTGCTGCCGCCCCGGACCGTCGCCGAAGGTGAGCAGCACCGGCAGCCGCGAGCCGGTCAGGTGCTCGGGCGGGTAGAGGACCGCGGCGGGGAGGCGGCGGTCGGTCACCCGGGACAGGATCGGATGCGGCGAGTACGGCAGGGGCTCCACGTACGACCGCAGCCGATGCACCACCACGTCGCCGCGCCGCACCTCCTCGCCGATCACCAGCACGTCACCGCCGGCCGCGGCCGGCCGGGCCGGGCCCAGCCGGGTCGCCTCGGTGCGGCCCCCACCGGCCGACGCCCGGATCCGGAAGATGTCCCGGGTCGCCGGGTCGCCCTCGGTCGCCTCGACGATCAGGTCGGCGCGGGGCAGCACCCCGATCACCCGGCGGATGTACAGGCCGGGCGGGGTGAGCAGGCTGCCGTCGGCGAACAGGCACCGCGCGTCGAAGCCGTCGTGGGCCAGCTCGCCGCCGACCAGCACCCGGCCGTCGGGCAGGTGCCGCGGCGTACCCGGGATCGGCTCCACCCAGCGCGCGTCGGCCAACTCGGCGTGCACCTGCGTCTCACCCGTCCGCGGATCCACCGACAGCACCAGCCCGTGCTGCTGCAGCCGGCGCAGCACGGTGATCAGCGGGCCGCCGCCGTCGGCCCAGTGCACGTCCACCAGATAGGGGTAGGTCTCCCGGTCCCAGTGCACATCGACCCAGCCGCCGTCCAGGTCGAGCAGGTGCAACGAGACCGACCCGGTGGTACGCGCGGCGAGCACCTGGCCGCCGTCCGGGGCCCACCACCAGCCCCGGCACCGGCCGAACTCCCGCCCGGCCGGGTCGCTGACCCCCCACCGCACGCCGCCCGGATCCCGCCACGAGGTGCCCGCGGGCTCCCCGGCCAGCAGCTCGTCGGCGCCGTCGGGGCCGGCGATGCGCAGGCAGTCGTCCGGCGTGACATAGCCGATGTTCACCCCGGCCGGGTCGGGCCGCGGGTCGGTGGCGGGCTCGGCGGTGGGCACGGCCGTCACGTCACCGGTACGCAGATCGGCTCGGAACAGCCGGCCGCCGACCGCGTAGGCGGCGGTCGTGGCGTCCCGATCGATCCCGAACCGCTCCACCGGCCCGGCCGCCACCTGACGCTCCCCGCCCGTGGCGACGGCCGCCACCTCTTGCTCCACGCCCGTGGCAACGGTCAGCACCCAGAGTGACGCGGCCGCGTCGAACCGGCCGGCCGAGCGCCGGAACACCACCCGGGCGCCGTCGCCGCCGACCACCACGTCGTGCGGGGCGCCGTGGCGGAAGCCGCCGGAGCGCCGCACGAGGTCGGGAAAGTCCACGGCAACCAGCATCCCTGATCAAGGCCCCTCCGCGCCCGCCCTTGGTCCAGGTTGCCCGTAGAGTTGCCCGGGTGACGGAGTCAGATCCCCGGAGCCTGCTGCTCGTGCACGCGCACCCCGACGACGAGGTGACCGGAACCGGCGCCACGATGGCCCACTACGTAGCTGAAGGTGCTCGGGTCACCCTGGTCACGTGCACGCTCGGTGAGGAAGGCGAGATCCACGTGCCGGCCTTGGCTCAGCTCGAGGCCAAGCAGGCCGACCAGCTCGGCGGCTGGCGGATCGCCGAGCTGGAACGGGCCTGCGCCGCGCTCGGCGTCACCGACCACCGGTTCCTGGGCGGGGCGGGCCGCTACCGCGACTCCGGGATGATGGGGCTCGAGACCAACCGGCACCCGCGGTGCTTCTGGCAGGCAGATCTGGACCAGGCCGCGGGCTACCTGCTGGAGATCATGCGTGAGGTACGCCCGCAGGTCATGATCACGTACGACGACAACGGCTTCTACGGCCACCCCGACCACATCATGTCCCACCGGGTGGCGATGCGGGCGGCCGAACTGGCCGGCGCCGACGCCCCCGCCAAGATCTACTTCACCGCGATGCCGCGCAGCGTCCTCGAGAACGGCATCGAGGCGTTCCGCGGGCTCGACGACAACCCGTTCGCCGACGTCGAGCGGGTCGAGGACCTGCCGTTCGGCCACCCCGACGACGAGATCGCGGCCCGGATCGACGGCACCGATCAGTACGAGAAAAAGGTGGCCGCCATGCGCGCCCACGCCACCCAGATCCCCGACAACTCCTGGCTCTACGGCATCGCCGGCGACTTCGGCGGCGAGTTCATGGGCGTCGAGTACTTCACCCTGGCCAAGGGCACGCGGGGCGAGGTCGGCGGTCCCCACGGCTGGGAAAGTGACCTGTTCAGCGGCCTGTTCGCCACGGACCGCCGATGACCGTGTCCACCTCGCCGGCGCCGACGAGCGAGTCGCCGCCACCCCCACCGCCGGCCGACAGCACCCTGGTCCGCACCGGTGGCCTGATCGTGTCGGTGCTGGCGACGCTGGTCACCGCGGTCGCCGAGCTCTACCTGACCCCGCTGCGCATCGCCGGCGTGCCGATCGGCGCCTCGGTCCTCTTCGCGGTGGTGGTCAACTGGGCGCTGGCCTGGTTCGCGCTGCACACCACGCGGCGCCGGTGGGCGGTCGGCGTGCCGTGGGTGCTGTGGACCGTGCTGATGCTGTTCGCGGCCGGCGCCCGAACCGACGAGGGCGACTACCTGCTCGGCGGCGACGACTGGATCGCCCTGGTCATGATCCTGGTCGGCAGCCTGTCGTTCGCCGTCTTCGCGTACCGGATGATCCTCAGCCGGACCACCCCCTAGGGGGCACGTTCACCGGGAAGTACGATCCCGTCCCACGGAACGTGTGCGGTAGGACAGACACACGGCGCGCGGGGAGGTAGCAGTGAAGCGACGGTGGATGATGATCGCCTTGGCGGCGCTCGGCCTGTTCGCCATCAACGTGATCGCACGGCTGATCATCCGGTTGGGTTTCCACGACGACGACACCGCCGAGGGCAACGTGTCCCTGGTGATGTTCGGCGTCATCGGCCTGGCCCTCGCGGTCATCACGTTCATCCGCTCGCAGCGGCATCGCCCCGCCGAGTGGCTCCCCGACCTGGCCGCGGCCGCCGTCCTCGGCATGCTGCTGACCATCCTGGTCGGCCCGTTCATCAGTGGTGACGGCCCGTTCGAGGGCGGCGCCGGCAACTTCTTCTCCCAGATCTGGCTGTACGGCGGCTTCGCCATCGTGGGGACGGCCCTCGGCTACTGGGTGGCCACGGCGCTGGGCCGGGACTACCGCTCGCGCACCCTGAGCGCTTTCGCCCAGTCCCGCGCGACCAAGCCCCGCCGCGTAGTCCGCCGCTGACCCCCTCCCCAGCCCTTCCACTGCCTCCGACAGTGGTGGCCCTGCGCGGTATCCGAGCCCCAGACACCGCCCCGCCCTGCCACCCCCGCCCCACGCCGCATGGGCAGCCACGGCGCCTTGGACCAGCAGCGCCGTCTGGGCAGCTCGCATTGGTGGGCGCTTGGGCGGACCGCTATCGCGGGATGGCTGCGCCGCCGCTGACGTCCTTGACGTAACGGCGGCACGGGACCGGGATGGTCCGGGCGCCGTCGCGGGCCGCGTAGTCGAAGGGGCCCGCGTCGTGCCACCCGGCCTTCTCGTAGAACCGCCGCGCCCGCGCGTTGCCGTCGACCACGGCCAGCCACGCTGCCGGGTGGCCGGCCGCCGCCACTCGACGTTCCGCCTCGGCCAGCAGTGCGGCCGCCACTCCGGTGCCACGGTGCGGGGCGTCCACGAAGACCTGCTCCACCTCGTCCCGGTCGACCATGAAGAACCCGGCCAGCACACCATCGACGTCGGCCACCGTGGTGTCGGCGACCCGGGCGGCGGCGCGTTCCAGGAACGACTCGGGCGTGCGCACCTCGGCCAGCTCTTCCGGCACCAGCCCCAGATGCCCGTCCCGCCACGCGGACGCCCAGACCCGGCCCATCGCCTCGGCATCCGCCTCCGTCGCCGGCCGCAGCTCCACCACCCCGCCACCCTAGCCCCGAGCCCACCCCGCTACGACGACAAGCTCTTGATCTCGGGAAAGACGAGGCTCTATTGATCTCGAGGAATCGGGGTGGGCGGCGGAAACGTCGGACGCATAGGGTCATGGACATGAGTGAGTTCGACGCGGCGGGGGCGGCGATCCAGGCCGCTCTCGATGCCGGGGCACGCTATGCCGACGCGCGGGTGATGGTGCGACGCACCGAGTCGATGACCGCGCGCGACGGTGAGATCGAAGGGCTGGCCTCGGACGAGAGCGCCGGATTGGGTGTGCGTGCGCTGGTCGGGTCGAGCTGGGGCTTCTACGCCATGCCGGATCTCACCGACACCGCCGCCCGGGCCGCGGGACGGCGGGCCGCGCAGATCGCCGCCGCGAGCGCGTCCGTGCCGGGGCCGCCGATCAACCTCGTGCCGACCGGTGTGACCGAGGCGTCGTGGGCCAGCCCGTGCGCGATCGATCCGCTGTCCGTTCCGCTCTCCGACAAGGGTGACCTGCTGGTCGCCGCGACCGGGGCGGCCAAGGAGGCCGGCGCCGATCTGGCCGAGGGCCTCTACCAGGTGTGGGACACGCGCAAGTGGTTCGCGTCGAGTGACGGGCACCGGATCGACCAGCACCTTCGGGAATGCGGCGCGGGGGTCACGGCCAGCGCGTTCGGCGACGGTGAGATCCAGCGGCGGTCGTGGCCGTCGCACCGCGGGCAGTACGGCACCCGGGGCTGGGAGCTGGTGAACGAGCTGGCCCTGGTGGAGAACGCGCCGCGGATGGCCGAGGAGGCCCGAGCGCTGCTGACGGCGCCGCTGTGCCCGTCCGGCGAGACCACGCTGGTGCTGGGGGGCGAGCAGATGGCGTTGCAGATCCACGAGTCGGTGGGGCACGCGATCGAGCTCGACCGGATTCTGGGGTGGGAGGCGGCCTTCGCGGGCACGTCCTGGCTCGATCTGGGGCAGCTCGGGTCGTTGCGGTACGGCTCGGAGCTGATGAACATCACCATCGATCCGACGATCCCGGGGGCGCTGGGCAGTTTCGGGTACGACGACGAGGGCACCCCGGCGACGCCACGGGACGCGGTCCGCAATGGACGTTGGGTGGGCGTGCTGGCCGGGCGCGACTCGGCCGCGGTGGCGGGGCTGGACTACGCCGGCAGTGTGCGGTCGGACGGCTGGTCGCGGCTGCCGATGGTGCGGATGACCAATGTCGGGCTGGAACCGGGGCCGCACACCCTCGACGAGATCATCGGGAGCACCGACGACGGCGTGTTCATGGACATCAACCGTTCCTGGTCGATCGACGACCGGCGGCTCAACTTCCAGTTCGGCTGCGAGATCGGCTGGGAGATCAAGAACGGGAAGCTGGGGCGGATGCTGCGCAACCCGACCTACACCGGGATCGGGCCGCGGTTCTGGCAGTCGATGGACATGCTTTCCTCGGAGACCGTTTCCTGGGGTACGCCCAACTGCGGCAAGGGCCAGCCGGGTCAGGTCGGGCACACGGGGCATCCGGCGGCGCCGGCCCGGTTCACCGGCGTGCGCGTGGGGGTGCGGGGATGAGCGAGCTGACCACGGCGGGCCGGGTCGTCGAGATCGTCCGGGCCAAGGCCGGGGCGGCCGCCCAGGCCGAGGTGATGGTGCACCATTCGGCCGAGGCGCTGACCCGGTTCGCCAACTCGGCGATCCACCAGAACGTGGCCGACGCGACCACCACCGTGCGGCTGCGGCTGCACCTGGACGGGCGGACGGCGACCAGTTCGACCACTGTCACCGACGGCGCCGGCCTGGAGTCGCTGGTGGAGCGGACGATCGCCGCGGCCGGGCTGACCCCGGTCGACGAGGCGTGGGCGGGGCTGACCGCGCCGACGCCGGCGGCCGACCGGAACGGTTTCGACGAGGCCACCGCCGGCGCCGGTCCGGCCGAGCGGGCGGCCCGGGTGCGTGCGTTCGTGGACGCGGCCGGCGGCCTGGAGACGGCCGGCTACTGCCGCACCTACTACCGTTCCGGCGCCTTCGCCAACTCGGCCGGCCAGTCGGTGTCGGGTCAGGCGGCGGGTGCGGACATGGACGGCATCGCCCGGGACAACGGGGTGGACGGCGTGGCCCGGCTGGCCGGCGAACGCATCGCCGTGCTGGACGGCGCGGCGCTGGGTGCCCGGGCGGCGGCCAAGGCCCGGGCGGCCGGCCGGGCGGCCGAGTTGCCGCCGGGACGCTACGAGGTGGTGCTGGAACCGGACGCGGTCAGCGACCTGCTCAACAACCTGTCGACGTTCGGTTTCAACGGCCGGGCGTTCACCCGTGGCGAGTCGTTCGCGCGGCTGGGGGAGGCGCAGTTCGATCCGGCCGTGACCGTCCTCGACGACCCGGGCGGGCTGCTGCCGTTCGACCTGGAGGGGACGCCGCTGCGGCCGTTGACCCTGATCGACGGGGGTACGACGGCCGCGGTCACGCATGACCGGCGTTCGGCCGCCGAGGCGGGGGCGGCCACCACCGGGCACGCGTCGACGATCTCGTTCGTCTGGGGCCCGGTCGCCCATCAGCCCTCGATGCGGCCCGGGCCGGCCACCGCGGCGAGCGCACCGGACGGCCCGGTCGCCCCGTCGGCCCGCCCGCTGGTGGCGGCCATGGACCGTGGGCTGCTGATCACCGACTTCTGGTACACCCGCGTGCTCGACCAGAAGAGCCTGGTGATCACCGGGCTCACCCGCAACGGGGTGTGGCTGGTCGAGGGCGGTGAGGTGGTCGGCGCGGTGGGCAACATGCGCTTCACCCAGAACTATCCGCAGGCGCTCGGGCCGGGCCAGGTCGCGGGGGTCGGCGGCGAGGGCGTCCCGATCCCGGACCGGTGGGCCGGGCACCGCATCACGGTGCCCGCGTTGCACCTGCGCAGCTGGAATCTCACCGGCAACGCGAGCGGCTGACGCGGCAGCCGAGCAGCCCGAATGTGAAATGTGACGAACCGAGGCTGACCTTAGAAGGTGCGTCCCGGAACCTCGGCGTAACGTGTGCCACACATGCGGACGCCCGTCGACTGCGCTGATTCGTGCGCCCCCAGCGCGGGTCCCGACCGGGCGAGTCAGGGAGATGGGAATGACGACGACGGCAACGAGGCCGGGTTCGGCGCGTGCGCGCGCCGCCATCGCGGCGAAGACGTTGCGTACCGATCGGTGGTGGTTCGCGCCGCTGATCACTTTTGTGGGCTTGAGCGCGTGGGTCATCTACGCGACTGTCCGCGTGTTCATGCACAAGTGGTATTTCGTCGAGACGTACCACTACCTGACGCCGTTCTACTCACCGTGCATCACCGACCGGTGCGTCCCCGACGCGGCTCATTTCGGCACCCCGCTGCCGAGTTTCTGGCTGATCCCGGAGGCGGCCTTCACGCTGCCGTTCCTGCTGCTCTTCCGGCTCACCTGCTACTACTACCGGAAGGCGTACTACCGGGCGTTCTGGCTGTCGCCGCCGGCCTGCGCGGTGCCGGACGGGCACAAGACCTACTCGGGCGAGACCAGGTTCCCGCTGCTGGGTCAGAACCTGCACCGGTACGCGTTCTACGCCGCCGGGATCATCTCGCTGATCAACACCTGGGACGCGATCATCGCGTTCCGCAGCGGCGACGGCTTCGGCTTCGGGCTGGGCAACATCATCCTGGTCGGCAACGTGGTGATGCTCTGGGCGTACACGTTGTCCTGCCACTCCTGCCGGCACATCGCCGGCGGGCGGCTCAAGCACTTCTCCAAGCACCCGGTGCGATACCGCTTCTGGACCTTCGCGTCCAAGCTGAACGCCCGGCACATGATGCTGGCCTGGATCACCCTGGGCACGCTCGCGCTGACCGACTTCTACATCATGGCCCTGTCCGCCGGCTGGTTCCCCGACCTGCGGTTCGTTGGCTGAGGGACAACCTGACGTGACCACGCGAATCGAACGACACCACTACGACGTCGTCGTGATCGGCGCCGGCGGCGCCGGCCTGCGGGCGGCCATCGAGGCCCGGCTCGCCGGCAAGAAGACGGCCATCATCTCCAAGTCCCTGTTCGGCAAGGCGCACACCGTCATGGCCGAGGGCGGCGCGGCCGCCGCCATGGGCAACGTGAACAGCCGTGACAACTGGATGGTCCACTTCCGCGACACCATGCGCGGCGGGAAGTTCCTGAACAACTTCCGGATGGCCGAGTTGCACGCCAAGGAGGCTCCGGAACGCATCTGGGAGCTGGAGACCTACGGCGCGCTGTTCGATCGGACCAAGGACGGCAAGATCTCGCAGCGGAACTTCGGCGGTCACGAGTACCCGCGGTTGGCGCACGTCGGCGACCGCACGGGGCTGGAACTGATCCGCACCCTGCAGCAAAAGATCGTGTCGCTGCAGCAGGAGGACAAGCGCGAGTTCGGCTCGTACGACGCCCGCATCAAGGTCTTCTCCGAGACCACCATCACCGAGCTGATCCTGGACGGCGACGCGGTGGCCGGGGCGTTCGGCTACTACCGTGAGACCGGTGAGTTCCTGCTGCTCGAGGCCCCGGCCGTGGTGCTGGCGACCGGTGGCGTCGGCCGCAGCTACAAGGTGACCTCGAACTCCTGGGAGTACACCGGCGACGGCCACGCGCTCGCCCTGCGGGCCGGCGCCACGCTGATCAACATGGAGTTTCTGCAGTTCCACCCGACCGGCATGGTCTGGCCGCCCTCGGTCAAGGGCATCCTGGTGACCGAGTCGGTGCGCGGTGACGGCGGCGTGCTCAAGAACTCCGACGGCAAACGCTTCATGTTCGACTATGTCCCCGACGTGTTCCGCAAGCAGTACGCGGAAACCGAGGAGGAAGCCGACCGCTGGTACACCGACCCGGACAACAACCGGCGCCCGCCCGAGCTGCTGCCCCGCGACGAGGTCGCCCGGGCGATCAACAGCGAGGTCAAAGCCGGCCGGGGTACGCCCGCCGGCGGCGTCTACCTGGACGTGTCGAGTCGCATGCCGGCCGAGACGATCATCAAGCGGCTGCCCTCGATGCACCACCAGTTCAAGGAACTGGCCGACGTCGACATCACCAAGGAGCCGATGGAGGTCGGTCCCACCTGCCACTACGTGATGGGCGGGGTGGAGGTCGACCCGGACACCGGCGCCGCCTCGGGTCACGTCGAGGGGCTGTTCGCCGCGGGCGAGGTGTCCGGCGGCATGCACGGCTCCAACCGGCTGGGCGGCAACTCGCTGTCCGACCTGCTGGTGTTCGGCAAGCGGGCCGGGGAGCACGCCGCCGCGTACACCGACGCCCTGGCCAAGCGGCCGAAGGTCGCCACCTCCGACGTCGAGCAGGCGGTCGACACGGCCCTGGCCCCGCTGAGCCGGCAGGCCGGGGAAAACCCGTACACGCTGCAGCAGGATCTGCAGGCCGTGATGGGTGACCTGGTCGGCATCATCCGGCGCGAGGGCGAGTTGTCCGACGCGCTCAAGCGGCTGCAGGATCTCAAGGCCCGGGTGGCCAACGTCGGCGCGATCGGCGGCCGCAAGTACAACCCGGGCTGGCACCTTGCCCTCGACCTGCGCAACATGCTGGTCGTCTCCGAGTGCACGGCCAAGGCGGCGCTGGAGCGGGAGGAGTCGCGCGGTGGCCACACCCGCGAGGACCACCCGGGCATGAACCCGGAGTGGCGCCGGGTCAACCTGGTCTGCTCGGTCGACGACGCCGGGGACGTGCTGCTGGAACGCAAGCCGCTGCCGAAGATGCGGGACGAGCTGATCAGCCTGTTCGACCGCACCGAGCTGAGCAAGTACATGACCGACGAGGAGCTGGCGGAGTTCGACGCCATCGCCGGGGAGGCGAAGTAATTGGGCACCAAGCGTCACTTCCGCGTCTGGCGGGGCGACTCGTCCGGCGGGGACATCCAGGACTACGACGTCGAGGTCAACGAGGGTGAGGTCGTCCTCGACATCATCCACCGGCTGCAGGCGACGCAGGCGCCCGACCTGGCCTGCCGCTGGAACTGCAAGGCGGGCAAGTGCGGCTCGTGCTCGATGGAGATCAACGGCATGCCGCGGCTGGGCTGCATGACCCGGATGTCGACCTTCGAAGACGACGAGACCATCTCGATCACGCCGCTGCGGACCTTCCCGGTCATCCGCGACCTGGTCACCGATGTCTCGTACAACTACGAGAAGGCCCGGGAGACGCCGGCCTTCGCGCCGCCGGCGGATGTCAAGCCGGGCGACTATCGCATGCAGCAGGTCGATGTCGAGCGGTCCCAGGAGTTCCGCAAGTGCATCGAGTGCTTCCTCTGCCAGAACACCTGCCACGTGGTCCGCGACCACGAGGAGAACAAGGAGGCGTTCTCCGGGCCGCGGTTCTTCATCCGGGCCGCCGAGCTGGACATGCACCCGCTGGACGCGCGGACCGACCGCAAGAACTACGCCCGTGACCACCAGGGCTTGGGCTACTGCAACATCACCAAGTGCTGCACCGAGGTCTGCCCCGAGCACATCAAGATCACCGACAACGCGATCATCCCGATGAAGGAGCGCGTGGTCGACAACAAGTACGACCCGCTGGTCTGGCTCGGCCGCAAGATCTTCCGCCGGGACGAGTTGGAGAAGCAGTCCCGCGAGCCTTCGCCCGCCACCAACATGGCGCCCAGCAACACCATGGGCGTCACTGGCGTCGCCTCCGGGACCACCACGCCGTTCTCCAGCGCCCGTCTGCCGGAGGCGCCCGAGGTGGCCGCCGACGGCAAGCTCGACGTGGCCGAGCTCCTGTCGCAGAAGCAGGGCGGGCCGTCGCCGTTCGGTGACGAGCACGAGTTCCCGCTGGCCACCGACCGGGTCACCTACCATCACCCGGAACCAGAGAAAGATCAGAAGCACACCCATTAGCACAGGCGTACGATGGGCGGCATGACCGCCTATCAGCCGTCGATGTTCGACCTGATGAGCGGCCCGGCCGCGGCGATCGAGCCGCTGCCGGGCCGCCTCGTCCGGCACACCCTGACCGCCGGCGCCTGGGTCGACGTGCTGCCCGGCTGGGTCCAGGGCTCCGACCCCGTCTTCGAGACCCTGCTGGCCGACGTCGACTGGCGGGCCGAGCGCCGGCCGATGTATGACGGTGTCGTCGACGTGCCGCGGCTCCTGCGGTGGTATTCGGGCCGCGAGGAACTGCCGCATCCGGCGCTGACCGAGGCGAAGGCCCGGCTCAACGCCTACTACGCCGACGAGCTGGGCGAGGATTTCGTCACCGCCGGCATGTGCCTCTACCGCGACGGCCGCGACAGTGTCGCCTGGCACGGCGACACCCTGGGCCGCTCGGCCCGGCACGACACCATGGTGGCCATCGTGTCGTTCGGCTCGCCCCGCAACCTGATGCTGCGCCCCCGGGCCGGGGGCCACGAGACGCTGCGCCTCCCCCAGGGTCACGGCGACCTGATCGTGATGGGCGGCTCGTGCCAGCGCACGTGGGAGCACGCCATCCCCAAGACCGCCAGGCCGGTCGGCCCTCGGGTCAGCGTCCAGTTCCGCCCCACCGGCGTCGCCTGACCGTCAGCCGCCGACCCGGGTCGGGTCAACCGGGGCGTAGGCCGACGCGTGACGAGCGCGGAGAGGCGGAGCGGCGGCGATCACCGTGACGCTCGCGACCAGGGTGGCGGCGAGCCGTCCGCCGGGCCGAGCGAAGAGAGTGATCAAAGCATCGCTTTTCATCTATGCGCGGCGCAGAATGACGAGGTGGCCGGCAACACCAGCGTAACAAGTCATTGACAAGCCGACCGAGAAACTTACACTCGCAGTGTAATAAGTTTCCATCGAGCGTTATCCCTTGTGGACGCTTCCCTCAGAGCTGAGGTGGGTCGATGGCCGAGCAGGATCCCGACGACAACCAAGGGCTGGCCCTGCATCGGATCGGGGTGCGGTTCGGCGGGCTGGTGGCCCTCGACGACGTCTCGCTGCGCGTGCCGCCCGGCCGTACCGTCGGGGTGATCGGGCCCAACGGTGCCGGCAAGACCACCCTCTTCAACGTGGTGTGCGGGTTCGTGCCGCCGGCCACCGGCGCCATCACGCTGGACGGCCGGGCGCTGCGTCCGAAGCCGCACCGGCTGACCCGGCTCGGCATCGCCCGCACGCTGCAGGGAGTCGGGCTGTTCGGCGGTCTGTCGGTGTTGGACAACGTGCTGGCCGGCACGGGCCACGCGGCCACAGCGGGCTTCGCGGCGGCACTGTTCGGGCTGCCGCGGTCGGAACGGGACGAGCGCCGGCGGCGGGGCGACGCGATGGAGGCGCTGCGCCTGTGCGGGGTCGCCGAACACGCACCCACGCTGCCGGGCGGCCTCCCCTACGCCGTCCGCAAGCGGGTGGCCCTGGCCCGCGCGCTGGTCGCCCGGCCGCGGCTGCTGCTGCTCGACGAGCCGGCCGGTGGCCTCGGCGCCGACGAGATCACCGGGCTGGGCGAGCTGATCCGGGGCCTCGACTGCTCGGTGCTGCTGGTCGAGCACCACATGGACCTGGTCATGTCCATCTGCGACGACATCCTGGTGCTCGACTTCGGCAAGCCGGTCGCCTTCGGGTCGCCGGGCGAGATCCGCGCCAATGACGCCGTCACGGCGGCCTACCTGGGGGAAGCGGCGTGAGCGCGCTCCTCGAGGTCACGGGGCTGACCGCGGGTTACGGGGCGGCGCCCGTACTCCATGACGTCGATCTGAGCATCGAGCCGGGCCAGATCGTCGCGGTGCTGGGGGCCAACGGCGCGGGCAAGACCACGTTGCTGCGTACGCTCAGCGGTCTGGTCAAGCCGTCCAAAGGAGAGGTACGCCTGGACGGCACCGACCTGCGCGCCACCCGGGTCGAGCAGATGGTGCGCCGCGGCATCGCCCACGTGCCCGAGGGCCGCGGCGTGGTCACCGAGCTGACCGTGGACGAGAACCTGCGCCTGGGCGGGCTGTGGCGCCGCGACCAGGCCGACGCCCGCGCGGCCCGGGCCGAGGTCTACGAGCTGTTCGAGCCGCTGGCCCGGCGTAAGCGGCACCCGGGCCACCAGCTGTCCGGCGGCGAGCGGCAGATGCTCGCGCTGGGCCGGGCGCTGATCGGCCGGCCGCGCCTGATGCTGCTGGACGAGCCGTCGCTGGGCCTGGCACCGCGGGTCATCGCCCAGATCATGGGCCTCTTGCGCGACCTGCGGGACCGCACCGGGCTGACCGTGCTGCTGGTCGAGCAGAACGTACGCAGCGCACTGTCCATCGCCGATGCCGGGGTGGTCATGTCGCTAGGCCGCATCGTCACTCGCAGCGACGCGGCGACGTTGCGGGCCGACGACGAGCTCCGGCACGCGTACCTGGGTTTCTGAGGGGGCCGAGTGGACCGCTTCATCTTCCTGACCTTCGACGGGCTCAGCCGGGGCGCCGTGTACGCCGCCTTCGCGCTGTCCCTGGTCCTGATCTGGCGGGCGGCGCGGATCGTCAACTTCGCCCAGGGCGCGATGGCCGTGGCGACCGCGTACGCCGGCTACTCGGTGGCCGGCGCGACCGGCTCGTACTGGCTCGGCTTCGTGGTCGCGCTGGCCGGCGGCCTGCTGCTGGGCGCGGGCGTGGAGCGGGTGGTGATGCGCTTCGTCGACCATTCGTCCCCGCTCAACGGCGTGGTCGTGGCGCTCGGCCTGGTCCTGGTCATCCAGGCGGCGCTGGGCATGATCTACGGCAACGAGTTCCTCCCGGCCGCGGCGCCGTTCGACCGGGACGCGTTCGTGGTCGGCGGGATCGCGCTGCTGTCGCGGTTCGATCTGTTTGTCGGTGGCGCGGTGCTCGCCGTGGTGGCGTTGCTGGTGTTGCTGTTCACGCGGACCGCGATCGGCCTGCGGATGCGGGCGGCGGCCTTCGCCCCGGACGTGTCCCGGCTGCTGGGGGTGAACGTCGGCGGGATGCTGACGCTGGGCTGGGCGCTGGCCGCGGCGGTCGGTTCGCTGGCCGGGATGCTGGTCATCCCGACCGAGCTGGGGCTGCATCCGAACGCCATGGACGTCGTGTTCGTGTCGGCGTTCACCGCGGCGGTGGTGGGTGGCCTGGACAGCGCGGTCGGGGCGGTGGCCGGTGGGGTGATCGTCGGGTTGCTGCTGTCGTACGTCAGTGGCTATCTCGGTGCGACGGTGGCGCCCATCGCGGTGCTCGCGCTCCTGCTCGTCGTGCTGCTGGGCCGGCCCGGCGGCCTGTTCGGCCGGGCGAAGGCGAGGGCGGCGTGACCGATCTCGAGGAGCGGGTCCGGGTCCAGGTGCCGGCACCCGTGCGAAAGAGCAGGCACATCGCCCTCGTACTGCTCGGGGCCGTGATCATCCTGGCCCTGAGCTATGTCCTGCCGCCGTTCCGGAACTACCAGCTGGCCACGGTCGGCGCCTACCTCTGCGTGACGGCCGGCCTGACCGTCCTGACCGGGTTGAACGGCCAGCTGTCGTTGGGCCACGGCGCCCTGATGGCGGTCGGCGCCTACACGCTGGCGCTGACTCAGAACTCGCTCGCGGGAAACGGGCTGGGGCAGTGGACTCTGCTGGTGGCGGTGCTGGCCGCGATCGTCGTGACCACTGTCGCCGGCGCGGTGGTGGGACTGGCCGCGGCCCGGTTGCGGGGACCGTACCTCGCCGGGCTCACGCTGGCGGTCGCGGTCGTGGTGCCGGCCATCACCAGCACCTGGGACGGGACCTTCAACAGCGACCAGGGCCTGTCCGTCGCCGTCGACCCGCCGCCGGTGGCGCTGGGGTACGACTTCCCGTACGAACGCTGGCAGGCCTGGCTGACCTGGGCCGGTGCCCTGCTCACGCTGCTCCTGCTGGCCAACCTGGTCCGCAGCCGGTTCGGGCGCGACCTGACGGCCGTCCGGGACGACGAGACCGCGGCCCGGCTGGCCGGCGTCAACGTCGCGCGTACCCAGGTGCTGGCGTTTGTCGTCAGTGCCGCCTGTGCCGGCCTGGGCGGGGCGTTGATCGCGGTGCTCTCGCAGAGCGTCAGCCCGGGCGCGTTCCCGCTCGCCCTGTCGCTGTTCCTGCTGATGGCCATCGTGATCGGCGGCCTGGGCCGGTTGAGCGGCGCGCTCTGGGGTGCCGTCCTGCTGGTCGTGCTGCCGGCCGTCACCCATTCGATCACCGACTCGATCGACGTGTCCCCCGCGCTGGCCCAGCGGCTGGAGGGCAACCTGCCGCTGGCCATCTTCGGCGTGGTGCTGATCGTCGTGATGCTCGCGTTCCCGGGCGGAATCGCCTCCCTCCCTTCGAGAATCCGCAGGAGAAGAAGATGAGACGCATCGCGCAGGTCGCCGTCGTCGCTCTGCTGTTCGCCGCCACCGCTTGCTCGGGCGACGGCGGAGGCGGCGCTTCGAAAGACACCCCCGGGGTGACCGACGCCGGGATTCTGATCGGCACGCACATGCCGCTGACCGGCCCGGCGGCGGCCGGCTACTCGAAGATCGCGCCGGCCAGCAAGGCGTACTTCGACTACGTGAACGCGAACGGCGGCGTGCACGGCCGCAAGATCACCTACAAGGTCATGGACGACACCTACAACCCGGCGACCACCCAGCAGGTGGTCCGCGAACTGGTGCTGCAGGACAAGGTCTTCGCGATCTTCAATGGCTTGGGTACGGCCACCCACACCGGCGTCCTCGACTTCCTCAAGACCAACCGGGTGCCCGACCTGTTCGTCAGCTCGGGCAGCCGCAGCTGGAACCAGCCGCAGAAGTATCCGGGCACGTTCGGCTTCAACCCGGACTACACGGTCGAGGGCAAGGTTCTGGGCACGTACGTCAAGACCACCTTCCCCGGCCAGAAGGTCTGCTTCCTGGGCCAGGACGACGACTTCGGCCGGGACAGCCTGCTCGGTTTCGAAAAGGGTCTGGGCGCCCCGGTCACGGCCAAGCAGACCTACGTGACCAGCAACCCGAACGTCGGCCCGCAGATCGGCGCGTTCAAGGCGGCAGCGTGCGAGGTGGTCATGCTCGGCAGCATCCCGGGTTTCACCGCGCTCTCGCTGGGGACCGCGGCCAAGATCGGGTACAAGCCGCAGTTCGTGGTGTCCAATGTGGGCTCCGATCCGGCCACGCTGACCAAGTCGCTGGGCGCGGCGGCCCCGGCGCTGCTCGAAGGGATCATCGCCGAAGGCTATCTGCCACTGAGCAATGAGGACGGCAATCCCTGGATCCAGCTCTTCAAGAAGGTCAACGCCCAGTACAACGGCGGCGCCGAGTTCGACAACCTGGTGGTGTACGGCATGGCCGGGGCGTACCTGCTGGTGCAGGCCCTGCAGGCGGCGGGCCAGGACCTGACCCGCGAAGGAATCATCGAGGCGGTCGAGAAGGGCGGCTTCGCCGGCGGACCGGGCCTGGCGCCCCTTCGTTTCTCGAAGGACGATCACTCCGGATATGGTGGCATGCGGCTCACGAAGATCACCGGCGGCAAGGCCGTGTTCTTCGGTCCCACCTACCAGACGGACGCGAAGGACGGGCCGGTCAAGGACTATCCGGCACCTCCGGCGACACCTCCGGCGAATGGTATTCCCCCCGCTTCCTGACCGACCGGTTGCGGCCCTTCGCCGGGTCGGACAAGGTTGGCGGCGGGCCTGCGCCCGATTACGGTTTGCAGCCTCGGTGCAAATTCTGACGGGAGATGTGATGACACAGCTGACCGGCACGGTGGCGATCGTTACGGGCGCGAGCCGGGGGATCGGTTTCGCCATCGCCCAGCGGTTCGTAGCCGACGGTGCCCGGGTGGCCATCACCGGGCGCAACGCGGAGACCCTGGCCGCCGCGGCCAAGGAGCTCGGCGGCCCGGAGGTGGCGATCGACGTGGCCGGTAAGGGTGACGACCCGGAGCACCGCGCCGCCGTCGTCGCCGCCACCACCGACCGCTTCGGCCCGGTCAACACGCTGGTCAACAACATCGGCATCAACCCGGCGTACGGTCCGCTGGAGAACGTCGATCTCGACGCCGCCCGCAAGATGCTCGAGGTCAACGTGCTCGGCACGCTCGGCTGGGTGCAGGAGGCGCTGCGCGGCGGGCTGGCCGGCACCGGCGGCTCGATCGTGAACATCTCCTCGGTCTCCGGAGTGCGCCCGGCGCCCGGCATCGCCTTCTACGGCATCACCAAGGCGGCGCTGATCCACCTCACCGAAGAGCTCGCTGTCGAGCTGGCGCCCACCGTCCGGGTGAACGCCGTGGCACCGGCCGTGGTCAAGACCAAGTTCGCCACCGCGCTCTATGAGGGCCGCGAGGCCGAGGTGTCGGCCACCTACCCGTTGAAGCGGCTCGGCGAGCCCTCCGACGTGGCCGGCGCGGTGGCCTTCCTGTGCTCCGCGGACGCGGCCTGGATGACCGGGCAGACCTTGATCATCGACGGTGGCGTGACGCTGACCGGTGTCGTCCAGTGAACGCCAAACGCGTCGTGGTCACCGGTGCCGGTGGTGGCATCGGTGCCGCCATGGCCCGCCGGTTCGCCGCCGGCGGAGCCCAGGTGATCGTGAACGACCTCGACGAGGCGGCCGCGTCGGCCGTCGCGGCCGAGATCGGAGGGCGGGCGGTGCCCGGCGATGCCGGTCGTGAGGCCGACGTGGCGCGCCTGGTCGACACCGCCTGGGACGAGCTCGGCGGCATCGATCTCTTCTGCGCCAACGCCGGCGTGCTGACCGGAGGCGGCCCCGAGACGCCGGACCAGGCCTGGCTGCGCGATTTTCAGGTCAACGTCATGAGCCACGTGTACGCCAGCCGGGCGCTGCTGCCGCGCTGGCTGGCCGCGGGCCGGGGCCACCTGCTGGTCACCGTCTCCGCCGCCGGTCTGCTGACCCTGCTCGGCAGCGCGTCGTACTCGGTCACCAAGCACGCGTCGCTGGCCTACGCCGAGTGGCTGCGGGCCACCTACGCGCACCGCGGCCTCAAGGTGCAGGCGTTGTGCCCGCAGGGCGTACGCACCGACATGCTGCTCCGCGACGACGGCCAGTCGGCCAGCAGCGCCCTGCTCGCCGAGGGCGCCCTGGACGCCGGCGAGGTCGCCGACGTGGTGTTCGACCAGGTCGAGCTGGACGGCTTCCTGATCCTGCCGCACCCCGAGGTGGCCGACTACGCCCAGCGCCGGGCGGCCGACCCGGACCGCTGGCTGGCCGGGATGAACAAGATCCAGCGGAGCTTCGAGTGAAGGGGCTCAACCTCGACGCGCTGCGTTCGTTCCTGGGGACCGGGCCGCTGAGCGCGACGATGTTCGCGGGCGGGCGCTCCAACCTGACCTACGCGGTGACCGACGGCGAGACCCGCTGGGTGCTCCGCCGCCCGCCGCTGGGTCACGTGCTGCCCACCGCGCACGACATGGTCCGCGAGCACCGGGTGCTGTCGGCCCTGTCCGCGGCCGGTTTTCCCTGCCCCGCACCGGTCCGGCTGTGCACCGACCCCGGCGTCATCGGCGCCCCGTTCTACCTGATGGAGCACGCCCCCGGCCGCATCTACCGGGACGTCACCGACCTCGAGGACCTCGGCCCCGAGCGGATGCACCGGCTCGTCCTCGATCTGGTCGACACGCTCGCCGACCTGCACGCGCTCGACCCCGCAGCGATCGGGCTGGGCGACTTCGGCCGGCCCCAGGGCTTCAACGAGCGCCAGGTCCGCCGCTGGAAGAAGCAGCTGGACGCCTCCCGCAGCCGCGAGGTGACCGGCATCGACGAGCTGCACGCCCGCTTGGCCGTACACATCCCCGAGGGCGACGGCGCCGTCGTGCACGGCGACTTCCGGCTCGACAACGTGCTGATCGACGACAACCTCGAGGTCAGCGCGGTGCTCGACTGGGAGATGTCGACGCTGGGCGACCCGCTCAGCGACGTCGCCCTGATGCAGGTGTACGCCGGCCGGCCGTTGCTGGACCAGAACGGCGAGCCGCGCGCCCCGCTGACCGTTCCCGGCCACCCGACGCTGCCCGAGATGGCCACCCGGTACGCCGAACGCAGCAAGCGGGACGTTTCGGACCTGCACTGGTACGTGGCGTTCGCCTGTTTCAAGCTCGCGGTGATCCTGGAAGGCGTCCACTACCGCTACGTGCAAGGTCAGACCGTCGGGGCGGGCTTCGACGCGGTCGGAAGCATGGTGGCGCCTCTGGTCACACAGGGGCACGAGGCTCTGGAGGAATAGATGGACTTCGGGTACGACGAAAAGACCGAGGACTACCGCAAGCGGCTCCTCGCGTTCATGGACGAGTTCGTCTACCCGCTGGAGGCGACGTTCGAGGCCGACGGCTGGGGTCCGCCCGCCTCGCTGGAACCGCTGAAGGCCGAGGCCAAGGCGCGCGGCCTGTGGAACCTCTTCCTGCCCGGCGAGCACGGTGCCGGCCTGACCAACCTGCAGTACGCGCCGCTGGCCGAGATCACCGGCCGCAGCCCGTCGATCGCTCCGGCCGCGCTCAACTGCGCCGCCCCGGACACCGGCAACATGGAGGTGCTGGCCGAGTTCGGCTCCGCTGACCAGCGGGAACAATGGTTGAAGCCACTGCTGGCGGGCGAGATCCGGTCCGCCTTCGCGATGACCGAGCCGCAGGTCGCCTCGTCCGACGCCACCAACATCGGCACCCGGATCGTCCGCGACGGCGACGACTACGTGATCAACGGGCACAAGTTCTACATCTCCGGGGCGATGAACCCGAACTGCAAGATCTTCATCGTGATGGGCAAGACGGACCCCGAGGCCGCCCGGCACGTGCAGCAGAGCCAGATCCTGGTCCCGCGGGACACACCCGGAGTGACGGTCAAGCGGGGCATGACGGTCTTCGGTTACGACGACGGCGATCACGGAGGGCACGCGGAGGTCCTTTTCGAGAATGTTCGCGTACCCGCGACGAACCTGATCGGTGTCGAGGGCGGCGGCTTCGCCATCTCCCAGGCGCGCCTCGGACCCGGCCGGATCCACCACTGCATGCGGCTGATCGGCATGGGCGAACGCGCCCTGGAACTGATGTGCACCCGGGCGCTGGCCCGCGAGCCGTTCGGGAAGCCGCTGGCCGAGCAGGGCGTGGTGCGGGACTGGATCGCCGAGGCCCGGGTACGCATCGAGCAGGCCCGGCTGCTGGTGCTCAAGGCCGCCTGGCTGATGGACACGGTCGGCAACAAGGGCGCGCACACCGAGATCCAGGCCATCAAGATCGTCACGCCGGCGACCGTCGAATGGATCGTGGACAAGGCCATCCAGGCCCACGGCGCGGCCGGGGTGGGCCAGGACACGCCGTTGGCCCGGCTGTGGGCGGCGGCCCGTACGCTCCGATTGGCCGACGGGCCCGACGAAGTGCACAAGCGCTCGCTGGCCCGGCGCGAGCTCGAACGATACCGGAGCCCACGATGACCACACCGACCCCGCGCGTGGACGGTCGCACCGCCCGCTCCGAGCGCACCCGCAACGCCATCGTGGACGCGCACGTCACCCTGATCACCGACGGCGACATGCGCCCGACCGCCGACCGCATCGCCAAGCTGGCCGGGGTGTCGCTGCGTGCCCTGTGGAGCCACTTCGCCGACATGGAGGCGCTGATGACGGCCAGCGCCCAGCGGATACTGGAACGGCGGGACGCGGCTCACCGGCCCATCTCACCCGACCTTCCGCTGGCCGAGCGCATCGACCGATACTGCCGGCAGCGGGCCAAGCTCAACGATCTCGTCGGCCCGGCCGCCCGCGCGGCGGCGCTGAAGGAGCCGTTCTCGCCCGCCCTTCAGCGCTACCGCAAGCTGCACGTCGAACGCGCCCGCGACGAGGTGGCCGCCCTTTTCGCCGATGTCATCGCCGACGACCAGGAACTCCTCGACGCGATCACGGTCGTCAGCATGTGGAACATGTGGGACACCCTGCGTACCCCCATGGAACTCACCTCCGAAACCGCCGCCGCCATCCTCCACCGCACCGTCTCGGCCCTGCTGACCAAGCATTAGTGGTAGCCCAGCGCGGCATCCGCGACCCGGACACCGCCCGGGCCTACCACCGTCAAAGCCCGTGATACCGAGCGCCGGCCTACCACTGTCACAGCTTGTGGTAGGCGGCCGCGGGGGTCAGAGCAGGACCACTGAGCGGGCGCCCTCGCCGCGGGACATGCGGTCGAAGGCGGCCGGCACGTCGGCCAGGCCGATCCGCTCGGTGACCAGGTGGTCCAGCGCGAGGCGACCGGCCAGCACGTCGTCCGCCAGCTGCGGGACCTCGACGTCGGGGTCGGCGTTGCCGTAGACCGAGGACCGCAGCGTGCGCGCCGACGAGAAGATGTCCAGCGCGCTCAACTCGACCAGGTCGTCGTGCCGGCCCATGCCGACCACGGTGACCTGGCCGCCGCGCCGGGTCGCCCGCCACGCGGCGCGGATCGTCGCCGATCGGCCCACGCACTCGAAGGCGTGGTCGGCGCCGCGGCCCTCGGTGCGGGCGCGTACCTCCTTGGCCAGGCCGTCCGACGCGACCAGGAAGTCGGTCGCGCCGGCCGACGAGGCCAGTTCCTTCTTGGCCTCGCTGACGTCGACCGCGATGACAGTGGTCGCGCCGGCCGCCCGGGCCGCCGCGACGACCGCCAGGCCGACCCCGCCAAGGCCGATGACCAGCACCGATTCGCCCGGCGCGACCCGTGCGGTGTTGCGGACGGCGCCCGTTCCGGTCAGCACGGCACAACCCAGCAGCGCGGCCGAAGCCCAATCCAATCCGGTGGGTACGCCGATGACGGCGTTCTCGCCGACGACCACCTGCTCGGCGAACGCGCCCAGCCCCAACGTCACGTAGGCCGGCTCGCCGTCGATCGTGCTGCCGTTGGCCAGAGCCGCGATGCCGCTGGTGGTGGCGCACAGCCACGGCTGGCCGTGGGTGCAGAACCAGCACATGCGGCAGGCCGGCTGCCAGTTCAGCGCCACCTGGTCGCCGGTCTGGACGCGGGTCACGCCGTCGCCGATCTCGACCACCTCGCCGGCCGCCTCATGCCCCAGGATCAGGGGGTACGGCGGGCGCAGGGTCCCGTTGACCATGGACAGGTCGGAGTGGCACACCCCGGCCGCCCGGATCGCCACCCGCACCTCGCCCGATCGGACCGGCGGCAGTTGCACCTGGGCCAGGGCGGGCGCCGAGCCGGGCGCGCGGGCCACCACCGCGGACACCGTCGTACTCATCGCTGGATCGCCTTCACCTGCTGGAACTCCTCCAACCCGAACGAGCCGAGCTCACGTCCGACGCCGGACTGCTTGTAGCCGCCGAACGGGGCCAGCGGGTTGAACCGGCCGCCGTTGACGTCGACCGCGCCGGTCCGCATCCGCCGGGCCACCGCCATCGCCCGGTCCGGTTCGCCCCAGACGCCGCCGGCCAGGCCGTAGCGCGAGTTGTTGGCGATCCGTACGGCGTGGTCGTCGTCGTCGAACGGGATGATCGACAGCACCGGCCCGAAGATCTCCTCCTGGGCGAGTTCGCTGTCCGGGTCGACGTCGGCGAAGACGGCCGGCGCCACGAAGTAACCCTTGTCCGGCACCGGGACGCTCGGGGAGACCAGTTTGGCGTCGGCCCGCTCGATGAAGCCGAGTACGCGGTCCCGTTGCGCCGCCGAGACCAGCGGACCGAGCCGGGTCGCCGGGTCGAACGGATCGCCGACGGTGAACGCCCCCGCCACCTGACCGGCCAGGGCGACCGCGTCGTCGTAGGCGCTGCGGTGCACCAGCATCCGGGTCCAGGCCGTGCACGTCTGCCCGGAGTTGAGGAACGCGTTGCCCACGCCGGTCTTCACCGCCTTGGCGACGTCGGCGCCCTCGAGGATCACGTTGGCCGATTTGCCGCCCAGTTCGAGCGCGACCTTGGCGATCCGGTCGGCGGCGGCGTGGGCGATGGCCCGGCCGGTCGCGGTCGAGCCGGTGAACGAGACCATGTCGACGCCGGGGTGTCCGGCGATCGCCGCCCCGACCACCGGTCCGGTGCCGGTGACGAGATTCAGGACCCCGTCGGGTACGCCGGCCTCGACCGCCGCGTCGGCGAGCAGGTAGGCCACCAGCGGGGTCAGCTCGCTCGGCTTGAGCACCACGGTGCAGCCCGCGGCCAGTGCGGCTGCCACCTTGGCCACGACCTGGTGCAGTGGATAGTTCCACGGGGTGATCGCGCCGACCACGCCGACCGGTTCGCGGACGACCAGCGAGTTGCCGATGGCCGGCTCGGTCACCGGGCCGGCGGCCAGGTCGGCGTACCCCCGGAGAACCGCGAGCGGCAGACCGGCCTGGACCGCCTGGGCGATCTTGAGCGGCGTGCCGAGTTCGAGCCCGACGGTCCGGGCGATGTCGTCGGCACGCGCCGCCAGGGCGGTGTGCAGACGGTCCAGCACGGCGCCACGCTCGGCCATCGGCGTCGTGGCCCACCCGTCGAAGGCGTCGCGGGCCGCGGCGACGGCGGCGTCCACATCGGAGGACGTGCCCGCGGGCACCGTGCCCAGCACCTCCTCGGTGGCCGGGTTGATCACCTCGATCACCTCGGACGACGCCGGGTCCACCCAGGCGCCACCGACGAAGAACCTGTCACGTGTCATCGTTCCGCCTCGCTCTGCAGCTGGGATTCGAGGCCGGAGACCAGCGTCTCCAGGCCGAGGACGAACGCGCCCTCGTCCACCCGCTGGCGATGTTCGGCGAGGTGGTGGGCGTGGTGAAGATGGGGGTAGTGCGCGTACAGCTCCGGGTCCTCGGGGAAGCCGAGGGCGAACGACCCCAGCGCGGACCCGGTGACCAGGTAGCGCAGCAACGCGCCGATGTGGGTGGCGCGCGACGGTGACCAGCCGGCCCGGATCAGCGCGCCGTAGACGGCGTCGGCCATGCCCAGTGCGGCCGGGTTGCGTCCCGGGCCGCGGGCCAGCACCGGCACGATGTTGGGGTGCGCGCTGAGCACGGCATGGTACGACTGCGCCCACGACCGCAACGCCTTGCCCCAGTCGTTGTCCCCGAAAGCCGAGATGTCGACTTCGGCGATCACCGCGTCGGCGACCGCGTCCAGAATTTCGGCTTTCGTGGCGAAGTGGTTGTACAGCGATGGACCGGCGACGCCCAACTCGGTGGCGAGCCGGCGGACCGACACCGCGTCCAGCCCTTCGGCGTCGACCAGCGCGGCGGCCGCCTCGACGATCCGCTCACGGGTGAGCAGAACCTGTCGCGGCCGAGCCATCGGGCCTCCAAGGTTGCACTGGACGTGTGAAAACTTACGCCGCTAGTTTATCCATATGGACTTCTCTCTCAGCGATGAGGAACGCGCGATCCGTGACACTGCCCGTCAGTTCATCGCGAAGGAGGTGATGCCGCTGGAGGCGGAGGTGCTGCGGCGCGAGCGCAACCATCGGCCCGGCCTGGAGCGTGGCGAGCTGGTCGAACTCCGGCAGAAGGCCAAGAAGTTCGGGTACTGGGGGCTGGGCACGCCCGAGCAGTACGGCGGCATGGACCTGCCCGCGGTGATGCAGTCGCTGATCTGGACCGAGGTCGGCCGCACGTTCGTGCCGTTCAGCTTCGGCGGCGAGGCCGACAACATCCTGTACTACGCCAACGAGGACCAGAAGCGCGAGTTCCTCGTCCCGACCATCGAGGGCGAGCGGATCTCCTGCTTCGCGATCACCGAACCGGGCGCCGGGTCGGACGCGGCCAACATCAAGCTCAGCGCTCGCCGGGACGGCGACGACTGGGTGCTCAACGGCGAGAAGACGTTCATCACCAACGGCAACGACGCCGACTTCTGCATCGTCGTCGCGGTCACCGACCGGGAGAAGGGCGTTCGCGGCGGGGGTACGACGGCGTTCCTGGTCGACCGCTCGATGGGCTGGACCTCCGAGGTGATCGAGACGATGGGCGAGGCCCGGCCGGCGTCGCTGATCTTCGACGACGTCCGCGTACCGTCGCGCAACATCCTCGGCGAGATCGGCCAGGGCTTCGAGCTGGGCATGAAGTGGATCGGCCGCGGCCGCTACCTGATCCCGTCGGCCGCGCTGGGTTCCGCGGAGCGCGCTCTGGGCATGGCCGTCGAGTATGCCAACACCCGCGAGACCTTCGGGCGCAAGATCGGTGAGAACCAGGCCATCCAGTGGATGATCGCCGACTCCGAGGTCGAGCTCGAGGCGGCCCGCTGGCTCATCCTGCGCGCCGCCTGGACGGTGGACCAGGGCATCGATCCGCGTCATGCTTCGTCGATGGCCAAGCTCTACGGCGCCGGCATGGTCAACCGGGTGATCGACCGGGTCATGCAGATCCACGGCGGCATGGGTTACACCCGCGAACTGCCGATCGAACGGTGGTACCGCGCGGTCCGCCTGATCCGCATCTACGAGGGCACCGACGAGATGCAGCGCCTGATCATCTCCCGGGATCTGCTCCGGGGGTACACCAAGATCGGAGGACATCTGGCATGACAGTTCTCTCCCTCGCGACGATCCTGGCCGAAGCCGCTCGCAAGCGACCCGACAAGGTCGGCGTCATCGACCACACGGGCACCCGCCTGACCTATTCCGAGCTGTGGGCCGAGGCCCGCACGTGGGCGGCCGGGCTGCGGGAGCTCGGCGTACGCCCGGGTGACGTGATCGCCCTGCAGATCCCCAACGTCATCGACTTCCCCCGCGCCTACTACGGCGCCCTGGCCGCCGGCGCGGTCATCGTGCCGGTGCATCTGCTGCTGACGCCGGAGGAGATGGCCTACGTCCTGAAGGACAGCGGCGCCTCCCTGCTCGTCGCCCACCCCAGCCAGCTCGAGACCGCGACCGCGGCCGCCGCCCGGGCCGACGTCCGGCTGATCAGCACGGCTGACGTCCCGCAACCGGCGCCGCTGCACACGTACGTGACCCGCGAGGCCGAGGACACCGCGGTCATCTTCTACACCAGCGGCACCACCGGTCAGCCCAAGGGCGCCCTGCTGACCCACCTCAACCTGGTCATGAACGCGACAGTGAACACCTTCGACGTGCACGACCCGCGGCCCGACGACATCTCGATGGGCTGCCTGCCGCTGTTCCACACGTTCGGGCAGAGCGTCGCGATGAACGGCACGTTCCGAGCCGGCGGCACGCTGGTCCTGTTGCCCCGGTTCACCGGGGAGGCAGCGATCGACCTGATGGTCCGGGAGGGCGCGACGATCTTCTACGGCGTGCCGACCATGTTCATCGGGTTGCTGGAGGCGGCGCCCAAGGCGGCCCAGCTGCCCGGTCTGCGGCTGGCCTTCTCCGGCGGGGCGTCGCTGCCGGTGGCCGTACTGGAGAAGTTCTCCGAGATCTTCAAAGCCCCGATCTACGAGGGGTACGGGCTGTCCGAGACCTCGCCGACGGCCACCACCAACCAGCCCGCCTTCGGGACGCGACCGGGCACGATCGGGCACCCGATCTGGGGCGTCGAGGCCGAGATCGCCCGGGCCGAGATCGACGAGCGGGTCGAGTTCCTGCCCACCGGCGAGCTGGGCGAGATCGTGATCCGCGGGCACTGCGTCTTCGCCGGCTACCACAACCGGCCCGAGGCCACCGCCGAGGCGCTGGTCGACGGCTGGTTCCGCACCGGCGATCTGGGCCGCAAGGACGAGCTGGGCTTCATCACGATCGTCGACCGCAAGAAGGATCTGGTCATCCGGGGCGGCTTCAACGTCTATCCGCGCGAGGTCGAGGAGGCGCTGGCCCGGCATCCGGCGGTGCACCAGGTCGCGGTGATCGGCGTGCCCGACGCCACGCTGGGCGAGGAGGTCTGCGCGGTCGTGGTGGCCGACGCCGGCTTGTCCGAGGGCGACCTCATCGAGTGGAGCAGGGAGAGGCTCGGCCGGCACAAGTACCCGCGGCAGGTCCGATTCGTCGAGTCGCTGCCGCTCGGCCCCAGTTTCAAGGTGCTCAAGCGGGAGCTACGGAAGACCTTCGCCCGATAACAACCGGGGCAGTTCGGCGACTATCGGCTTGTCCGCCGGGAGCCACCGCACGCTGGTCAGCTCGTCCGGGCCGAGCCAGCGCATCGCGGTGTGTTCCAGGGCGCGCGGGACGTCGCCGCCGAGCAGCTCGACCGCGAAGACCCGGAGCACGGCCCGTCCGTGGGCGAGCGGCACGTCCGGTCCGACGCGCTCGCCCACCCGGACGCGTACGCCCAGCTCCTCCACGCACTCCCGGGCCAGCGCCTCGGCGTCGGTCTCGCCCGGTTCGACCTTGCCGCCGGGGAACTCCCACTTGCCGGCCACCTCGGGCGGAGCCGACCGCTCGCAGGCCAGCACCCGGCCACCCATGATGATCACCGCCGCCACAATCACTCTGGGTGATGACGCGGGGCTGACAGGGCGTTCCGAGCGCATGGAGTGAGACCTTGCCACAAAAAGTCACCGTTCAGGTTGCCCCGAGCCGTCCCGATCGTCGGGAGAACACGGATATGTGGGCGTGGACATAGTTGACGCGGCAGACAAGACTGTCAGGACCGACCATGACGACACAGCGACAGTTTGGCCACAAGCCGGCAACAACGCCAAGGGGGTGCGGCGATGCGGGCCAGAAGGCGGCGCGGGGCTAACTCTTCCGACTATCTGTCCGACGCGCTCGCCCTGTTGCAGGGCTGGACGCGCGACGGCATCGAACTGCGTCGAGAGCTGGCGTGCGACGACAGCCAGCATGCCGCGCTGACCGAGCGGATCAAAGTGGCGGCCGACACACTGCGCATACGTCCCGCGATCCGGCGTACGGACGGTCACACCCAGATCAGCCTGAGTGCGGGCGAAGGCGACACCATCACCGACGGCCAGGTGACCCTGGCGGCCCGGATCGAGGACGCGTACAAGACGGTGGTCGGGGCTTCTTAAGCTGAGATCATGACCGAGCCCGTGTACGACAAGAAAGACCAGTTCAAGCAGATCGAGAGCGGCCTCCTCGAGGGCGAGCAGATCATCGCCGTGTACGACGCGGTCGGCGTCGGGACCGGGTTCATCGGGCTGACCACGCGCCGGGTGATCATCCAGGACAAGTCCTTCATGGGGAAGCGCTTCGCGATCACGAGCATCCCGTACTCGAAGATCAGCAGCGTCTCGGTGGTCAGTAACAAGAGTTTCGTCGGCCAGTACTTCTCGACCGGCAACATCGCCATCACGGTCGGCACCCACGTGTACGAGGTCGAGTTCCGGGGATCCGAGAAGACGCACCACGTACACAATGTGATCTTGCACTACACCTCATAGGACTTTTGTTCCGGAACGCAAAACTATTTACAGCTCCGCCCAAAGTCGCCTAGGGTCGCGTCACACGCCGGTAACAATCCCCTGGGAGCGGAGCCATGCGCCGCACACATCGATTTATCTACACTCTTGGATCGGCGCTTCTGGTCGCGGGCCTCCTGGCCATCCCTCACGCGGCCGACGCGCACACCATCGACCCCTCCGACTTCCAGCAGGTCACCCTGGCCAAAGGCGTCGCCGAGACTGGCGAACCGATGGCCCTCGCGGTGCTGCCGGACCGCTCGGTCCTGCACACCGCCCGGGACGGGACACTGCGCCGCACCGACGCGGCCGGCGCCACCCGGGTGATCGGCACCCTCGCGGTCTACACCCACGACGAGGAAGGGCTGCAGGGCGTCGGCGTCGACCCCGGCTTCGCCTCCAACCGGTTCATCTACCTCTACTACGCGCCGCCGCTGAGCACCCCGGCCGGCGACGCGCCCGCCACCGGCTCCAACTGGACCGCCTGGCAGGGCGTCAACCGGCTGTCCCGGTTCACCCTGAACGCCGACTTCACCCTCAACACGGGCAGCAAGGTGGACGTCCTCGACGTCAAGACCGACCGGGGCATCTGCTGCCACGTCGGCGGCGACATCGACTTCGACGCGGCCGGCAACCTCTACCTGTCCACCGGGGACGACAGCAACCCGTTCGACTCGGCCGGCTTCTCGCCGATCGACGAGCGCACCGACCGCAACCCCGTCTACGACGCCCAGCGCAGCGCCGGCAACACCAACGACCTGCGCGGCAAGGTGCTGCGGATCAAGGTGCAGGCCAACGGTACGTACACCATCCCGGCCGGCAACCTGTTCGCGCCGGGCACGGCCAACACCCGGCCCGAGATCTACGCGATGGGCTTCCGCAACCCGTTCCGCCTCAGCGTCGACAAGCAGACCGGCGTCGTCTACGTGGGCGACTACGGTCCGGACGCGGGCACCGCCGACGCCAACCGCGGACCCAGCGGGCAGGTCGAGTTCAACCGGATCACCAGCGCGGGCAACTACGGCTGGCCGTACTGCACCGGCTCGAACACCTCGGCCGAGACCTACAACGAGTGGAACTTCGCCACCAACTCGACCGGGCCCAAGTACAACTGCTCCGGCGGGCCGACCAACAACTCGTTCCGCAACACCGGGCAGAGCACGCTGCCACCGGCCCGCCCGGCCTGGATCCGGTACGGCGGCGACGCGGGCAGCCCGTCCGAGTTCGGCAGCGGCTCCGAGTCGCCGATGGCCGGCCCGGTCTACCACTTCGACGCCAGCCTGAACTCCCCGACCAAGTTCCCGGCCGACATGGACAACCAGTTCTTCGCCGGCGAGTTCGGGCGGGGCTGGATCAAGCCGATCCACCTCAACAGCGACGGCTCGCGCGGCACCATCGACAGCTTCCCGTGGGCCGGCAAGCAGGTCATGGACATGGCCTTCGGCCCCGACGGCGCGTTGTACGTGCTGGACTACGGCACCGGCTACTTCAACGGCGACGCCAACTCGGCGCTCTACCGGTTCGACTACCTGGCCGGCGCCAACCGGGCCCCGATCCCGGTCGCCTCGGCCAACCCGACCTCGGGACAGGCGCCGCTGACGGTGGCGTTCTCGTCGGCCGGATCGTCCGATCCGGACGGTGACGCGATCACGTACTCGTGGAACTTCGGCGACGGCGGCACCTCGACGGCGGCCAACCCGAGCCACACGTACACGGCCAACGGCACCTACAACGTGACGCTGACCGCCCGGGACTCCGGCGGGGCCACCGGCACCGCCAGCGTCCAGGTCGGCGTGGGCAACACGGCGCCGACGGTCACCATCAACTCGCCGGCCGACGGGTCGCTGTTCTCGTACGGCGACACGGTTCCGTTCAACTTCACCCCCTCCGACCCGGAGGACGGCTCGATCAACTGTGCCCGGGCCAAGATGACCTACATCCTCGGCCACGACAACCACGGTCACCAGATCACGTCGGTGAACGGCTGCTCCGGGCAGATCACCATCCCGGTCGACGGTGAGCACGACAGCGCGGCCAACATCTTCGCGGTCTTCGACGCCGAGTACACCGACGCCGGCGGCCTGATCACGCACAAGCAGAACATCCTGCAGCCGCGACACCGGCAGGCCGAGCACTTCAAGACCTCGTCCGGAATCACGCTGATCGACAAGGGTCAGGCCGAGGGCGGCCGGACGGTCGGCGACATCAACAACGGCGACTGGATCGCGTTCAACCCGTACCGGATCAACAACGTCACGTCGTTCACCGCCCGGGTCTCCTCCGGGGGCACCGGCGGCACGCTGCAACTGCGCACCGGCTCACCGACCGGCACCGTGGTCGGCTCGGCGACCGTGCCGGTGACCGGGTCGTGGGAGACGTTCGCCGACGTCAGCGGGACGGTCAGCGGGGCGCCGGCGGCGACCACCACGCTCTACCTGACCTTCGCCGGCTCCGGCACCGCGGCACTGTTCGATCTGGACGCCTTCACGCTGAACACCGGCTCGACCGGCCGTACCGGCCCGATCCGCGGTCTGGCCAGCAAGTGCCTCGACGTGGACGGCGCGAAGACCGCCGACGGTACGAAGATCCAGCTCTACACCTGCAACAACAGCAGCGCCCAGAACTTCACGGTGGCCGCCAACGGCACACTGCAGGTGCTGGGCAAGTGCCTGGACGTGGCCGGCGGCGGCGCCGCCCCCAACGGCACCAAGGTTCAGCTCTACACCTGCAACAACTCCGGGGCGCAGGTCTGGTCGGCGCAATCCGACGGGACCGTGCGGAATCCCGCGTCCGGCCGCTGCCTGGACGTCTCCGAGAACAATCCCGCCGACGGCCAGCAGATCCACGTCTGGGACTGCGTGGCGGGAGCGGCCAACCAGAAGTGGGTGTTGCCATGATCGGTCGAGTACTGGCGGCGGTGTCCCTGATGTCGGCGGTCGCGCTGGCTCCGGCGGGACCGGCGTCCGCCGCCGACGCACCGTACGACGTCCTCGTCTTCTCCAAGACCGCCGGGTTCCGGCACGACTCCATCCCGGCCGGCATCCAGCTGGTCCGTGACCTGGGCGCGGCCAACTCGTTCACGGTGACCGCCACCGAGGACGCCGGCGCGTTCACCACCGCGAACCTCGCCAACTACGAGGCCGTGGTCTTCATGAGCACGACCGGGGACGTGCTCAACGCGAGCCAGCAGACGGCGTTCGAGTCGTACATCCGCGGTGGCGGTGGCTACGTCGGTGTGCACGCGGCGGCCGACACCGAGTACGACTGGCCGTTCTACGGCGAACTGGTCGGCGCCTGGTTCGACTCGCACCCGGCGATCCAGCAGGCCACCATCCGTACCCAGGACCGGGCCCACCCGGCGACCGCGCAGCTGCCGCAGGCCTGGAACCGGACCGACGAGTGGTACAACTACCGCACCAACCCACGGTCGACGGCGCACGTGCTGTCCACGTTGGACGAGTCCACGTATTCCGGCGGCAACATGGGCGGCGACCACCCGATCACCTGGTGCAAGACGCTGAGCGGGGGCCGGTCCTTCTACACCGGCACCGGCCACACCCAGGAGTCGTACGCCGACCCGACCTTCCGGCAGCAGCTGCTCGGCGGCATCCGGTACGCGGCCAAACGGGTCAACGCCGACTGCCGCCCGGAAACCGGCTACACCACGCTCTACAACGGGTCGACCACCGGCTGGTCACAGGCCGGCCCGGGGTCGTTCACCAACACCGACGCCACGCTGACCTCGACCGGCGGCATGGGCCTGTTCTGGTACTCGGCCAAGCAGTTCACCAGCTACTCGCTGAAGCTCGACTGGAAGATGACCGACGACGACAACAGCGGTGTCTTCATCGGCTTCCCGCCGTCCACCGACCCCTGGTCGGCGGTCGACAACGGTTACGAGATCCAGATCGACCCGACCGACGCCGACGACCGGACCACCGGTTCGGTCTACACGTTCAAGTCGGCCGACCTGGCCGCCCGGAACGCCGCGCTCAACCCGCCCGGCGCGTGGAACACCTACGAGCTGCTGGTCGAGGGCGAGCACCTGCAGATCTTCCTCAACGGGACGAAGATCAACGACTTCACCAACACCAATTCCGTACGCTCGCTGGCCGGCCATATCGGCATCCAGAACCACGGCGACGGTGACACGGTGGCGTTCCGCAACGTCCGCATCAAGGAACTCGGTGGCACCCCGCCGCCGACCGGCACCGGCCCGATCGTCGGCCTGGCCAACAAGTGCCTCGACGTGGACGGGGCCAAGACCGCCGACGGTACGAAGATCCAGCTCTACACCTGCAACAACAGCAACGCGCAGGTCTGGACCCGCACCGGCAACACGTTCCGCGCCCTGGGCAAGTGCCTCGACGTGGAAGGCGGCAAGACCGTGGACGGCACCAAGGCCCAGCTCTACACCTGCAACAACAGTGGCGCCCAGAACTGGACGCCGCAGTCCAACGGCACCATCGTCAACCCGCAGTCCGGCAAGTGTCTCGACGTGAGCGACGCCAACCCGGCCGACCGTCAGCAGATCCACATCTGGACGTGCACCGCAGCGGCGAACCAGATCTGGAGACTGCCCTAGCCCCAGCGTCCCCGCGGGCCCCGGGACCTCCATCCCCCGGCGGCCCGCGGGGCTTCCCCCCACGGGCTAGGTGGGTTGTCCCCAGCGGCCCGGCCATGGGTCGGGCAGCACCCGGGCCGGCAAGGGGGTTTCGTTCACCCGGCCCTCGGGGGTACGCCTCAACTCGTACCCCTGAGGGCCGTTCCGATCGGCGACCACCTCGGACAGCTCCGTACCCCGGTAGACCAGCCCCGCACCGTCGTCCGTGCAGTAGCCGTCGGCCAGCGTCCCGTTCCCGACGAACTCGTGCATCCGCGGCCGGCGCTTCTCCTCGCCGTCGTAGTGCACCCCGTTGCTGAACGGCAGGAAGCCCAGCCCCTCGGTGTACGCGCTCAGCTCGTACGTGAAGCTGTCCGTGCTCCCGCCGGTGTGCCAGCAGATCGACCCGGCCGAGACCCCGCCCAGCACCACACCCGCCTGCCATGCCTCGTGCAGGATGTCGGGCAGCCCGTGCACCCGCCAGACCGCGCACAGGTTGGCCACGCTGCCGCCACCCACCCAGATGACGTCCTGGGCCAGCAGGTGCGCGCGGATGTTCTCGACGTTCGGCAGCGGGAACAGCGCCAGGTGCGAGACCGTGAACTCGGTGCCGGCGAACGCGGCGTACGTGGCGCCGATCCGGTTCTCCTGGTCACCGGTCGCCTGGTTGAGGAAGCAGATCCGTGGCGCCTTGGCGTTCGCGAGCTCGGCCGCGAAGTAGTGGACCGGCCCCGGCCGCATGGACAGCGGGCCGTAGCTGCCCGGCCGCGCGGAGGCGCTGGTGGCGAGGATGGTGGGTGCGTCAGCAGTCACTCCCCTATTTAACAGAGCATGCCCGGCTGCAGTTCGACCGCTTTCAGATCTTCGATGGTGAGCGGGTCCTCGGCGCTCTCGGTGGTCCGCTCGCAGTCGGCGGTACGCCACCCCGGGCCGCACCGGTCGTCCCGGCAGTTGTTCCCGCGCCCGGTGCCGAAGGCCACCACCCGATGCTGCGGTTGCCGGGTGACCTGGGTGTCGATCATGCGGCGCTCGGTCGGGCGGCCGTCGGTCAGCGTCACCGCGTACCGAACCAGTTCCTCGCCCGGCACTCCCTCGGTCTGGACGCGCTTGCTGCCGCGCGGCAAGGACGGGTCGCGGACCAGCCGGGTACGGAACGGGATCGCCCGCCGCTCGGACTCGGTGCGGGTGGTGACCTGTGGCTGCGGCTCGGTTCTTGTCTCTTTTGTCGCGGCCGGCGGGGCTTTTGCCTCTGCCGCCGGCGTGTCCGTGGCGGGCGGCTTCACCGGCTCGGCCCGCCGCACCGGCTCGGCCGCCTGCGGCACATGTTGCTCCGGCTGCTCCTGCTGCCCTTGCTTGACGACCGGCGCCCGGCCCGGCGCGGCGGCGGCCTTGTCCGGCCCGGCCGGTGCAGGCGGCGGCACGACCCCCCGGTTGGCGCCGGCCGGCGTGACGATCCGCGGCTCCTCCTCGGTCAGCTGGGCGATCGCGGCCGTGCCACCTCCGATGACCATGAGGACGGCGCTGACCCCGGCGGTCATCCGTACGCCGAACGGCAACCGAGCCCACCAAGACTTTCGTGGCATTTCGAGCAGATACTGCCATGAGTCACTAGTTGTCGGGTTTTGCACCAGAGCATTGTGCAGTGTCCGGCCCTCCGAGCACCCATCCCTGTCGTCCCCCGAACGGCGGACCGCCGAGCGCGTCACCGGGCGCCCGCCCAGCCGTTGTGTTCCCCTCCCAGCTGCTTGTTTGCGCCGTCAACCAATAGATCCGCAGCCCGGCGCCGGGTCGTACCATCGATCTCATGCCGCCCGAGCCGCTGACCTCCGACGAAGAGGCCGTGATGCGCGCTCTGGGCCGGATGATGGTGGTTCTGCCCCGCCGGCTGGACGCCGACCTGACCCGCGACGAGCGGATGTCGCTGAGCGAATACTCCGCCCTGCGGCACCTCTCCGAGGCCCCCGGCCACCGGATGCGGATGAGCGCCCTGGCCGGCGCCTGCGACATGTCGCTGAGCGGGATGACCCGGCTGGCCGGCAAGCTCGAATCCCTCGGCCAGCTCGAACGCGTCCGGTGCGAGCAGGACGCCCGCGGCCTCGAGGCGGTGCTCACCGACAAGGGCCTCGCCCGCCTGCGCGAGGCATGGCCCACCCACCTGCGAAGCGTGCGCCGGCACGTCTTCGACCACCTCGCCGAGCTGGACCTGCACACGCTGGCCGCCGCCCTGGGCAAGATGGGCTCCGGCTGTTAGCTCACCTTCCGGGCTCCTGTCGCACCCTGGCTCAGCTCGTGCGGCGGGGCAGTAGCGCGTCCAGGTCAAGATTGATCGGGAATGGTCTCGGGCTCCTGCTCCGCGAGGGAGAGCACCAGCGAGGTGATGAGCCGGGCATGCCAGGACCGCTGCGGGAACATCATGAAGACGAGGGCTGCGTCGATCAGTTCCGTGTGACGTGGCGCCTCAGGGAGATGATCGAGGTCGTCGGCAAACCATCCCTCAACGCGAGGGCGGCCGCATCCACTCGGGCACCGCAGTCATGGCGTCACCGTAGCATTCGGTAACGGGAGAGCGGTCAGTCCAACGCGGCCGCTATCGCGAGACGGTAGAGGCGGGCCGGGCGGCCCTTGGGGTGGGGCTGGGCGCTTCCGGAGCTCACGGCCAGGTGCGACTCGATCAGTTTGCGCATCAGGCGGCGGCCGCTCGGGTCGGTGATGCCGAGCGAGCGGGCCAGGTCGCTCGGTGACAGGGTGCGATCGCCCAGGGAACGTTCCAGGGCGGCCAGCCGGGACAAGGTCGCCGCGCTCAGGCCGACCCGGGCGGCGAGGTCGTCGAGGGCGCCATGGTCACGGTAGGTATAGGTCAGGCGGGAGGACGACGTGCCCATCGGGCCGAGGACGACGCCCTCCTCGGTCATCAGGTAGGCCTGCGGTTCGGGGTCGCGTTCGGCGAACGTGGCGGCCTTCTCGGCCAGCGCCACGCAGGACCGGGCCGAGGCGCCGATGCCGAAACCCGCTGCCACGCGTACGCCCAGACGTTCGCGCGCCTCGGCCAGCAGGGGCAGGCCGGTCCACTGGTGGGTCACCGACTCGAACAGCGACGCGGGGGCGAACACGACGACGCCGCGCCGGCCGCGTTCGCCGGTCCACGCGTCGGCGAACTCGGGCGCGTTGACCAGCAGGTTGAGCAGGCCGATGCGGGGGCGGTCGGAGTCGCCGCCGGGAGAGTCGGCCAGGAAGACGCCGGCCGCGAACCGGCGTCGGTCGGCGCGCAAGGAACGGATGCGCAGGGCCAGTTCGTGCAGGTCGGCGCGGATGGTGCCGGCCGTGGCGAGGGCGTTCAGCACGGTCACCTCGCCGTCCAGGGCCGCGCTGACCGCGGTGCGCACGCTGATCACATACTCGGCGCCGTTCTGTTCGACGTACGACCGGTGGAACGCCACCACGTCGTCGGTGCTCTGCGACGGGTCGAACGGCAGCCGGGCGATGCTGTCGGCGGGCAGGCCGAGCGAGGCCGCGACCTCGTCGACGGTCTCGTCGGTGAAGGTGTCGACGCTGACCGGCACCAGCGGCCGCCGCGCCCGGGCCCAGGCCAGCGCGAGGTCGAGCGCGGCCGGCCGGGTCACCATCACCGGCAGGTCGGCGGGCAGCAGATCACGAGCACGAGCATGGGGTACGAGGCCCAGCAGCACGCCGTCCGGACGGTGCGACCCGAGCAGCGTGGCGACCCGGTCGCGGATCTCCTCCTCGTGGTCGTACGTGGCCCAGGCCAGCGTCACCCCGCCCAGCGTGGCCGCCGCCTCGGCGAACCGTGCCCGGTGCCCGGAATGCAGCACCACTCCGATGAGCACATCCACCTGCCCTTCAGAAGATCGAGGCTTGACTATGGCCTGGCCATTGAGGACAGTAGCCGAATCAACGAGCCATTTACGAACCTGGTTCCGAAATCGTACTGGGAGGCTCCGCCATGAACAGTCGGCTTCTCGTCCCGCTGGCCGTCGCCGGATTGCTGCTCGGCGCCTGCGCCCCGTCCACCTCGACCCCCTCGGACAGCCCGTCGGACGGCGGCGACCGTACCGGAACGCTCAAGGTCTGGCTCTTCGACGAGCCCAACCGCGCACCCAAGGAAAAGATCGTCCAGGAGGCGATCGCCGAGTTCACCGCCGCCCACGCCGGCGCGAAGGTCGACATTCAGTACATCCCGGTGGAGACCCGGGGCGCGCGGTTCAAGGGCGCCTTCAACGACCCGGCCAGCGCGCCCGACGTGGTCGAGTTCGGCAACACCGACCTGCCCGAGTACGCGGCGGCCGGCGGCCTGGCCGACCTGGGCCCGGCCGTGGCGGCGTGGCCGGAGGGCAAGGACCTGGGCGCCGACGCCAGGGCCAGCGCCACCTATGAGAACAAGCTGCTCGGCGTCCCGTGGTATGTCGGCGTCCGCGCCCTCTATTACCGCACCGACATCTTCACCGAACTAGGGTTGGCCGCGCCGAAGAGCCAGGCCGACGTGGCCGCGGCCGGCAAGACGATCCACGCGAAGAAGCCCGACCTGGTCGGAGTGGCGGCCGGTGGCAAGTACACATTCGCTGCCTTGCCGTACATCTGGGACGCCGGTGGCGACATCCCGCAGATCAACTCTCCGCAGGCACGGGCCGGGCTCACCGCGTACACCAGCCTGATCTCCCCCGAGATCTGCCCCGCCCAACAGTGCGCGGACCTCACCGGCGGGAAAACCGTCGAGCTCTTCGCCGCCGGCAAGGCCGGCATGGCGATCCTGGGCAACTTCAACCGTGGCGCCGTGGACGCCGGCGCGGTCAAGGGCAAGTACGCGGTCGTGCCGCTCCCCGGCAGCAAACCCGGCTCGATCGCGCCCGCCTTCGCCGGCGGCAACAACCTCGGCATCATGCGCAACAGCAAGCGACCGGCCCTCGCCGCGGACTTCCTGACCCTGCTGGCCGGCGCCAAATACCAGACCAGGATGTACGACGCGATGGGCAACCTGCCGACCCTGACGCCCGCCTTGGAACAGGTGGCGGCCAAGGACCCGGCGCTCAAGCCGTTCACCGACACGATCAAGGCGGGTACGAAGTTCGTGCCGCTGAACCCCGGCTGGGGCAAGATCGACGCACAGTCGGTGCTGCCCACCATGATCCAGAAGGTGGTGACCGGCAAGGCGAGCGTCGACGAGGCCACCGACGAGGCGGCCAAGCAGATCGAGGCGGCCCTGAAGCCATGAGCCGGCGGTTCACGCCACTGTGGTTGCTCCTTCCCGCGGCCGTCGTGCTGGTGCCGCTGTTCGCGTACCCCATCTGGCAGTTGGGTTTGATCTCCGCCCTTGATCTGACCCAGGCCCAGGTGAGCGGCGGCCGACCGACCAGCTTTGTGGGCTGGAGCAACTATCAGGCGCTGCTGGGCGACCCCCAATTTTGGTCAGTGCTGAGCGCGACGGTCATTTTCGCCGCCGGCTGCGTGCTGGCCACGCTGGCGGTCGGCGCCGGCCTCGCGGTGCTGCTGACCAAGGTCGGGCGGGTGCCACGGCTGCTCCTCTCGCTGGCCGCGATGGCCGCCTGGGCGGTGCCGGCCATCTCTGGTTCCACGGTCTGGATGTTCCTTTTCGACACTAATCTCGGCCTGGTCAATCGGGTACTGGGGCTCGGCACATTCAATTGGACGTACGACCGCATGACCGCCTTCGGGTTGGTCGGAGCCGTGGTGGTGTGGCACTCCTTCCCGTTCGTGATGGTCACGCTGTACGCCGGCATCCAGGCCATCCCGTCGTCCACGCTGGAGGCGGCGGCCATCGACGGGGCCGGCGGCTGGCGGTCGTTCTGGCAGATCATGGTCCCGATCCTGCGGCCCCTGCTGACCATCGTCGTGATCCAGTCGATCATCTGGGACTTCAAGGTCTTCACCCAGATCTACGTGATGACCGCCGGCGGTGGCATCGCCGGCCAGAACCTCACCCTCAACGTCTGGGCCTACCAGCAGGCGTTCGCCGCCGGCGAGTACGGCCTGGGCTCCGCGATCGGCATGGTGATGATGGTGATCCTGCTCGTGGTGACGCTGATCTACCTGCGCACCCTGCGCCGCACGGGTGAGCCGCTGTGAAACGCCTCCTGCCCAACACCCTGGCGGTCTCGGCGGCCGCGGTGACCGCCTTCCCGATCCTCTGGATGATCATCTCGGCCCTGCCCCTGGCCAACTTCCGCCGTGTCCTCACGGTCGACGACTTCGCGCTCTACTTCGCCAACAGCGCCCTGGTCGCCCTGGTCGTCGTCGTCGCGTCCGGCCTGGTCGCGTTCCTGGCCGCGGTCGCCCTGACCAGATTCAGATTCAGATTTCGTACGACCATCCTGGTGCTGTTCCTGATCGCACAGATGGCACCCATCGAAGCCCTGACCATTCCCCTGTTCTTCCTGGTCCGCGACCTGGGCGCGCTGAACACCCTCGGTTCCTTGATGCTCGTGCACACGGCCTTCACCCTGCCGTTCGCCATCTGGATGATGCGGGGCTTCGTGGCCGCCGTGCCGCCCGAGGTGGAGGAGGCCGCAGCCCTGGACGGCGCCAACCGGCTGACCATCCTCTACCGCGTCCTGTTCCCCCTGGTCGCGCCCGGCTTGGCCGCCACCAGCGTGTTCTCTTTCATCACGGCCTGGAACGACTTCCTGTTCGCCCGCACCTTCATCATCAGCGCGACCGACCGCCAGACGTTGCCCCTGGCCCTCCTGATCTTCTTCAAACCGGACGAGAACGACTGGGGCGCCATCATGGCCGCCTCCACCTTGATGACCATCCCCGTCCTGATCTTCTTCCTCCTGGTCCGCCGCCACTTGACCAGCGGCCTCGGCGGTGCCGTCAAGGACTGACCGTTGTCCACGGGCCGCCCGAGCCCCGCCACGACTCAGCCTTGACGTATTCCCTTATGGGTATACGATGGCGGCATGGCGCGAGCGGCTACGACGACAGATGCGTTCAATGCGGTTGCGGAGCCTCGGCGGCGGCAGATTCTTGATCTGCTGGCGCAGGGGGAGATGCCGGTCAACGACCTGGTCGAGGTGCTCGGGCTGGCTCAGCCGCAGGTGTCCAAGCACCTGCGCGTCCTGCGGGAGGTGGATCTCGTGCGGGTTCGCGACGAAGGGCGGCAGCGGATGTATCGACTGAATGCCGAGCCGCTCAAACCTATCCACGACTGGCTCCGGCGATACGAGCAGATGTGGAACGAGCGGTTCGATCTGTTGGAGCAGGTGCTCGACGAGCTCAAGGAGGACGACGATGGCAGCGACGACTAGCGGTACGGCCACGGTGACGCTTCCGGCCGACAACCAGATTCTGATCACGCGCGAGTTCAACGCGCCCCGGCACCTGGTGTGGAAGGCATACACCACGGCCGAGCTGGTCAAACGGTGGTGGGCGGGGCAGCGCGGCAGCGTCACCAGTGCCGAGATCGACCTGCGGGTCGGCGGCAAGTGGCGATATGTGATGGAGGCCGGCGGCGGGTTCGAGGTGGCGTTCCACGGGGAGTTCCGTGAGATCGACGCGCCCGGGCGGCTGGTGAACACCGAGGTGTTCGAGGGCATCCCCGATCCGGAGGCGCATGCGGGGCTGGTCACGATGTCGCTCACCGAGAAGGACGGGCGTACCTGGCTGGAGATGCTCTGCGAATACAACGACAAGGCCGATCGGGATGCCGTGATCGCCTCCGGGATGGAGGGCGGCATGCAGGAGTCGATGGATCAGCTGGAGATCGTGGCGGCTTCCCTGTCCTGAGTGCCGGCCCGGCCCGCCAACGTCACCACGGTCAGCGCGATGGCGCTGGTGAAGATGAGGGCGGCGACGAACGGCGCCGCGGTCACCGTGGCAAAGAGCAGGCCGGTGAGGGCGAGGCTGGTGCTGCCGCCGACCGCGTCGGTGATGCTCTTGGCTGCGGTGTTGAAACCCTCACGACCCGGTTCCGAGTACGCCAGGACGAGCGTGCTGATCTGCGGATAGAGGGTGCCCATACCGGCGCCGGCGAGGAACCAGCCGGCCGCCACCACGGCCGGTGGCAGGTGCAGGCCGGCGGCGACGAGTTCGGCGATGGCTCCGGCGGCGAGCAGGACGGCGCCCGTACGCAGGGCGATCACCGGGCGCAGCCGGTCGCCCACCCGGGCCTGAACCGCCGAGGCCAGCGCCCACGAGACAGCGGCGGCGGTCAGCGTGACGCCGGAGATCCAGGCCGGCAGGCCGTACCGGTCCTGCAGAAGCAGAGGGAGGTAGACCTCGGTGCCGAAGAAGACGGCACCGGCCGCGCCGCAGAGCAGCACGGCGGCGGGCAGGCCGCGGCGGGCGCGGTAGGTGCCGGCCGGAACGAGACGGTTGGCCGAGACCGCGACGATGGCCACGGCGACGGGGGCGATCGCCCAGGCGAGCCGCTGGTCCAGGTCGGCGGTGTAGCTGAGGGCGACCACCGCGACGGCGAGGACGACGGCGCCGCGGACCCGGGCGGGTTCGAGGAAGCCGGCGGCGCCAGGTTCGGACGCGGTCGCGGAATCCGGCGCCGGGGCGGCTTGGCGGGTTGCCGGAAGGACCAGGGCGGTGGCCGTCGCGACCAGGGCGAGCACGCCAAGGAAGACCCAGTGCCAGCTGAGGGCGTCAGCCACCACGCCGGCGACGAACGGGCCGACGATCGAGGGCAGCACCCACGCGGAGGCGAAGGCACCGAAGATCTTGATGTGTAGGGCGCTGGGGTAGAGCCGGGCGATCAGCACGTACAGGGACACGGTGATGCCGCCGGCGCCGAGGCCCTGCAGGAAACGGCCGGTGATGAAGATGCCCATGGTGGGGGCGAGACCGGCGACGGCCAGGCCGGCCGCGAACAGACCGATCGCGGTGAGCAGCGGCTTGGCCGGGCCGCGGCCGTCGGCCCAGGCGCCGGTGACGACCATCGCGATCACCGACGCGGCCATCGTGGCCGAGAACGCCAACGAATAGAGCGAGCGCCCGTCCAGGTCGGCGGTCACCACCGGCATGATGGTGGTGACCGCCAGCGACTCGAACGCGGCCAGGAAGACCAGGCTCCACGAACCGATGGTGGTCAGCGCGTACGGGCGTCGAAGGATCACCTCCCGACGCTAGAACCTCAACCCCGATCGAGGTCAACCGCCGCCTGGATCATCGGCTTCTCAGCGGATGGCCCAGCAGGTCGGCGGCGGACCGGCCGGGGCCGGTCGATCGGCTCGGCGCGGCCGTCGCGGTGCAGGTGATGTCCCGTTTCGGAAGCATTCCGGTCGTCAGGTACGCGTTCACCGCCTCGACCGCGCAGGTATTGCCGTCGTCGTAGACGCCGTGCGCGCGGCCCTGCTTGACCATGATCAGCCGCGAGCCCCGCAGCGCGCGATGCATGCCCTCGCCCATCGGGCCCGGCGTCTGCAAGTCCCACTCATCCTGCACCAGCAGCGCCGGGACCCGGTTGGCGATCTTCAGGTCGGGCTCGTCGCGAGTAAGCGACCAGAAGGCGCATGGGTTGACGTTGGTCAGGAAATCGCCGGCCAGCGGGTAGCGGCGGATACTCGCGTTGATGTCGTCGAGGGCGCCCTGCCGGCCGCGCGGCCACGTCGAACTGTCGTTGCAGAGGACTGACCAGAACAATGAGGTGAACGCGTCGTCCCCGCCGCCCAGCTCGGGGATGACCAGGTCGTGCGGCTCGCCGCGAAGAGCGCGTTGCAACTCCTGGATGAAGGCGGCACCGTCCTGCGGGCCGGAGATGGCCGCGTTGGCCATGTCGGACCGTGCGCTCTGTTCGGTGTAGTCGCTGCCGCCGACGTCGATCGGGTGGCGGCGGACCTGTCCGGCCAGGTCCCAGAAGGTCTTCTCGACGGTGTCGGGGGTACGGCCGAAGTGGTAGGTGGAGTCGCGCTGGGCGGTCCACGCCGTGAACCGGTCGAACGCGTCCACCACCCCGTCGCCCATAGCGTCGAAGACGCCGCGCCAGATCCGAGCCGGGTCGAGGTTGCTGTCCAGCACCACGCGGTCGGTGCGATCCGGGAACATCTGCGTGTAGGCGGCGCCCAGATACGTGCCGTACGAAACGCCGAAGTACGAAATCTTGCGCTCGCCGAGCATCATCCGGATCAGATCCATGTCGCGGGCGGTGTTCCGGGTCGAGATGTAGCCGGCGTGCGGGGTCGCCGCGCACTTGGCCGCGACCGCCCGGGCGATCGCCACGTCGTGGTCGAACATCTCCGGCCGGTACGGCGTGCTCTGGACCGCCTCGTCACCGGTCAGGCCGCAGCTGATCGGACTGCTCCGCCCGATGCCACGCGGATCGAAGCCGATCAGGTCGTACTGTTCCAGCACGGACTTCGGCAGCCGCTCGGCCCGCCACTGCACCTCGAGCCCCGGCGCTCCGGGCCCACCGGGATTGAAGAAGAGGACGCCGCGGCGTTTGGCCGGGACGCTGGTGGCCAGCCGCGAGAAGGTGAGCTCGAGCGACCCGGCGTCCGGCCGCAGATAGTCGACCGGCGCCCGAACGGTGGCACATCGCAGGTCGGCGGGAGTGTCGTCACCACAGGACTGCCACTGAAGTGGCTGCTTGGTGAACTGCGCCGGCAGGATGCCCGCCGGGGCCGGCCGCGCGGTCTCCGCACTCGCGTGCGGGGCGACCAACAGGGCCGCCGCCACCATCGCGACGCCGCCGAGGCCGAGCACCAGAGGCGCCCGGAACGGGCGCCGCCAGAGGAAACGTTGTGCTTCCGAGGTCATCAGGGGTGCCTCGGCGGGGACGTTTGGCTTCACATCCTGTTAGGCGCTGGCGAAGTCCGGCCGGTTCTCCAGACGCTGTGCGATATGTCTCAGCGGTCGGCCGGTTTGCCTCCCAGCCTCGCTCCGCTCAGTGCCGACGACGTAGTCGCTCAATGCCGACGACGTATCGGCCGATCAACCGCCCGCTTGCTGGATCCACGCTTCGCAATCCTCAAGTAGAGCCGAAGCTCCTGACGTGTCTTCCTCGGCAAGCGAACCCTCGTTCAGCGCAGCGCGTAAGCACCGGACCAGGATCTCGACGCTGGCGAGATCGTAAGACCTGGTCATGAACAGGCGCGGGTTCGTCGGAATGACGCCGTAGTCGAACTCGGGGTCGAGCCGGTCCTTGAGCGACTGAGACCGGACCGCAGTCAAGCCCGGTATGTCGAGCGACCAGTACTCCTCGTGAGAATTCCCGTTCGCCATGCCACCCAGCCTACGCGGCAGACATTGAAGCGGAATCAGACATTAAATCTGAATTCCACCGGGTCACGTAACCGTCCAACATCAGCGGCGCTCGCCAGCGATTCAGACCGCAACCAGCCGGACACGATCGCCGCAGAGCTTGACGATGTCGTCGACATCCGATGTCAGAATCACCGCTGGGCCGGGCAGACGCAGGGCTACCTCGGCAACCATGGCGTCGATGGCGTACTTGTGCCCGTGCAGCTTCGCCTCCCGTAGGAGGCCAGCGCTTCGGCGGGCAGCTTCTTTCGTCACCGGTTCTATCCGGATCCGGGAGAGGAGCCAGTTCAGCCGCGCAATGTCTACGCCCCTGTGCGGGACCTCGATAATCGTGGCGGCCGACATAGCGAGATCGGCCCCGTCACGCTCAGCTTGCTCCAGCAGAAGCAGCACCTTGCGGTCCCGGTCGATCCATGAGGAAAAGCCTTGCGAGTCGAGCACCAGCGTCTCGATGCTCACGCCGCATGCTCCAGCCCGTCGTTCCCGTGCAGCACAGCCCGAGCCTCGGCCATCTCCTGGTCCGTGAACGCGCCGAACTCACCTTGGTAGCGGTCCAGTTCCTCACGCAGGAGCCGACGTCGCTCGGCCCGCTCGGCCAGCTCGGTCAGGTAGCCGGAGACGTTGTCGGTGTGCGTCTTCATGCTTTCCAGCAGCTCGACCGGAAGCGTGATCGTGACCTTCCTCGTCTTCGCCATGTCGTGACCATACCGCGGTATTACCGGCGGGCCGGTCCGCTACACGTTGAACCGGAACTAGACATTAAACCTGAATTCGACCACGTCGCCGTCCTTCATGATGTAGTCCTTGCCCTCCATGCGGACCTTGCCGGCCGCCTTGGCCGCGGACATCGAGCCGGCCGCCATCAGGTCGTCGTAGCTGATGATCTCGGCCTTGATGAAGCCGCGCTGGAAGTCGGAGTGGATGACGCCCGCCGCCTCGGGGGCCGTCGCGTCCTTCGGGATCACCCAGGCGCGGGCCTCCTTCGGCCCGGCGGTCAGGTAGGTCTGCAGGCCGAGGGTCTCGAAGCCGACGCGGATGAGCTGGTCGAGGCCGGGTTCGGTCTGGCCGGTGGACTCGAGCAGTTCCTGCGCCTCGTCGGGGGCCAGGTCGATCAGCTCGGACTCGATCTTGGCGTCCATGAACACGGCGTCGGCCGGGGCGACCAGGGCGCGCATCTCGGAGAGGAACGACTCGTTGTTGAGTTCCTCCTCGTCGACGTTGAAGACGTACAGGAACGGCTTGGTGGTCAGCAGGTGCAGCTCGCTCAGCAGGCTGACGTCGAGGCCCGCGCCGGTCGCGCCCTTGTACAGCGTCACGCCGTCGTTGAGCAGCTTGAACGCGGTCTCCGCGGCGGCCGCCACGGGGGCGCGGTCCTTCTTGAGCTTCGCTTCCTTCTGCAGACGCGGGATCGCCTTCTCGACCGTCTGCAGGTCGGCCAGGATCAGCTCGGTGTTGATCGTCTCGATGTCGTCGGCGGGCGAGACCTTGCCCTCGACATGCAGGACGTTCGGGTCGGAGAAGGCGCGGACCACCTGGCAGATGGCGGTGGCGTCGCGGATGTTGGCGAGGAACGCGTTGCCGCGGCCCTGACCCTTGGACGCGCCGCGGACCAAGCCGGCGATGTCGACGAACGACACCGGCGCGGGCACGATTTTTTCACTCTTGTGCAGCTCGGCGAGCTTCTCCAGCCTCTCGTCGGGCAGGCCGACCACGCCGACGTTGGGTTCGATCGTCGCGAACGGGTAGTTCGCGGCGAGAACGTCGTTCTTGGTCAGGGCGTTGAACAGCGTGCTCTTGCCGACGTTGGGCAGGCCGACGATTCCGATGGTGAGGCTCACAACCGGCCAGTCTACGTGTCCGCCGGCGAGCCCAGCGGGATCATCCACTCCGGCTCCGGATCGGCCGGAAAGTCCAGGATGATCCGGTTGATCGCGGCCGGCCGGGCCGGTCGAGACATCCGCTCACCCCCATGTCCGAAACCCGCCAGCCAGGCACCCTGGCGCGGGAGCAGACTCAACCGCATGGAGTTGGACTTCGAGCGCTGTTACCGGGCCGTGAGCAGCCGCGACCAGCGGTTCGACGGCTGGTTCTACACGGCCGTGCGGACCACCGGCATCTACTGCCGGCCGTCCTGCCCGGCGGTCACCCCGAAACGCGAGAACGTCGAATTCCATCCCAGCGCCGCCGCCGCTCAGCGGGCCGGTTTCCGGGCCTGCCGCCGCTGCCGCCCGGACGCCGCGCCCGGCTCGCCCGAGTGGGACGTGCGCGCCGACGTCGTCGGGCGGGCGATGCGCCTGATCGGCGACGGTGTGGTCGACCGCGAGGGCGTACCCGGTCTGGCCGTACGGCTCGGATACACCGAACGGCACCTGCACCGCATGCTCACCGCCGAGCTGGGCGCCGGCCCCCTGGCGCTGGCCCGCGCGCAGCGGGCGCAGACCGCACGCATCCTGATCGAGACCACCGACCTGGGGCTGGCCGAGATCGCGTTCGCCGCGGGTTTCGGCAGCGTGCGGCAGTTCAACGACACGATCCTCGAGGTGTACGCCCGACCGCCCGGCCAGTTGCGGGAACGGCGGCCGAAGGCGACCACGGAGGCCGGCACGATCGCGCTGCGGCTGGCCTTTCGCGCGCCGCTGCACATCCCGTCGCTGCTCGATTTCCTGGCCGCCCGCGCGCTGCCCGGCATCGAGGAGGTGACCGGCACCGCGTACCGCAGGGGTCTTCGTCTGCCGCACGGAAGCGCGACCGTCACGCTGCGGCCGGGTGATCGCTGGGTCTCCGCCTCGCTGCGGCTCGCCGACGTGCGGGATCTGGCGCCCGCGGTGGCGCGGTGCAGGCGTCTGTTCGACCTCGACGCGGACCCGATCGCCGTCGACGGCACGCTGGGTGAGGACCCCGCGCTGAGTGCGGCGGTCAGAGCCGAGCCGGGGGTACGGGTGCCCCGGTCGGTCGACGGGTTCGAGATGGCCGTCCGGGCCATCGTGGGCCAGCAGGTGAGCGTGGCGAGCGCGCGGACCACGCTGACCCGCCTGCTGCCGGCCGGCGCCGCCGATCTGGTCGGTTTTCCCAGCGCCGAGACGGTGGCCGAGATGCCGGACAGCGCTTTCCGGATGCCGGCGGCCAGGCGCGCGACGATCCGCGCGCTGGCCGAGGCGGTGGCGGACGGCAAGGTCGATCTGGAGCCGGGCGCCGACCGGGCCGAAGCGGTCGCGCGGCTCATGGAAGTGCCGGGCATCGGGCCATGGACGGCAGGTTATGTCGCGATGCGTGCGATCGGCGACCCTGATGTGTTCCTGCCCACGGATGTCGCCGTCCAACGTGGAGCCGGGCTACTGGGACTGCCAAGTACGCCGAAAGCGTTGGCGCAGCACGCTTCCCGCTGGCGGCCGTGGCGCTCGTACGCCGTCATCCGTCTCTGGCGGAGTTATCCACAGGCCGCTCCGGCGTCGGCCCGAAAGCGGCACTCTGTAATCCCCAACCGGTGATCGAAGGAGCTTCCGATGTTGCGGTACGCCACCATGCCCACCCCCACCGGCCCGTTCACGGCGGTGGTCGACGACGACGGCGCCGTCCTGGCCTCCGGCTTCACGGCCGACGCGGCGCTGCTGGTCAAGCTCATCCACCCCGAGCTGATCAGCGACCTGACCCCGGTCAACGACGTGGGGCCGGTGAGCCGGGCGGTCCAGTCCTACATGGAGGGTGACCTGACCGCGATCGACGATATTCCGGTACGGCAGAAGAGCGCCGGCGCGTTCATCACCCAGGCGTGGACGGTGATGCGCGACATCAAGCCCGGCGCCCCCTGCTCGTACACCGACTTCGCCGCGATGTCCGGCCGTCCGGCCGCGGTCCGCGGCGCCGCTCAAGCCTGCGCCCTGAACGCGGCCGCCCTGTTCGTCCCGTGCCACCGCGTCCTGCGCCTCGGCGGCAAGCTGGGCGGCTACCGCTGGGGTCTGCCGGTCAAGCAGTGGCTGCTCGACCATGAGTTCGCCGCCTGACGGCCTGGGTGCGATGGCTGCTCGACCACGAGTTCACGGCCTGGGTCAGGGGGCGAAGTCGCGATGCTTGAGCCTGGCCCGGCGTCCGTCGGGTGCCAGACGATGCCTTCGTACTCCGGATGGGCCAGGAGCCACGCACGCAGTCCTTCGAAGTCGCGCGGTGGGCAAAGCGAAATACGGGCGGGTGCCGCGTGGGTAAGTCGGATGCTGACCCGGACGCCGCGGTCCTACGCTGGGCGCATGACTGACCCTGGGCGTGGCCGCATGCCGGATCGCCCCTCCCTGGACGGCCTCGAGGACAAGTGGGCCGCGAAGTGGGAGGAGGCCGGAACCTATCGGTTCGACCGGCAGGCCGAGCGAGCGAATGTATTCAGCATCGACACGCCGCCGCCCACCGTATCCGGCGAGCTGCACATGGGGCACGTCTTCTCGTACACGCACACCGACCTGGTCGCGCGCTTCCAGCGGATGCGCGGCAAGGCCGTCTTCTACCCGATGGGCTGGGACGACAACGGGCTCCCGACCGAGCGGCGAGTCCAGAACGTGTATGGGGTCCGGTGCGACCCGTCGCTGCCGTACGACCCCTCGTGGGAGCCGGGGCCGAAGTGTAAGGACACCGTAAGCATCTCCCGGCGCAATTTCGTCGAGCTCTGTGGAAGGCTTACTGCCGACGACGAAAAAGCATTCGAGGCGCTCTGGGTCCGGCTCGGCCTGTCGGTCGACTGGGGAATGACTTATACGACAATCGGCCGCAAGTCGCAGCTCGTCTCCCAGCGCGCGTTCCTTGACAACTTGTTCCGTGGCGAGGCTTATACGGCCGAGGCTCCGACGTTGTGGGACGTCGGTTTCCGGACGGCGGTGGCCCAGGCCGAGCTGGAGGACCGCGAGCGGCAGGGCGCATACCACCGGCTGCTGTTCCAGGGCCCCGATGGCGCGATCGAGGTCGACACCACCCGGCCCGAGCTGCTGCCGGCCTGCGTCGCCCTCGTCCATCACCCGGACGACGAACGATTCGCCGGGTTGAGCTCGGTGCGCACGCCGGTCTTCGGGGTCGAGGTTCCGGTGTACGCCCACCCGGCCGCCGAGAAGGACAAAGGTACGGGCATCGCGATGGTCTGCACCTTCGGCGACCTGACCGACGTCGTCTGGTGGCGTGACCTGCACCTGTCCACGCGCGTGGTCATCGGGCGTGACGGCCGCTTCCTGCCCGACGCACCGGCCGGCGTCCCGGCCGAGCTCTACGCCGAGCTGGCCGGGAAGAACGTCAACCAGGCCCGGCGCGAGACGGTCCGGCTGCTCACCGAGGGCGGCGGCATGCTCGGCGAGCCCAGGCCGATCACCCATCCGGTCAAGTTCTACGAGAACGGCGACACCCCGCTGGAGATCGTCACCAGCCGGCAGTGGTTCATCAAGAACGGTGGCCGCGACCCGGAGTTGCGCGAGGCTTTGCTGGAGAAGGGCCGCGAGCTGCGCTGGGTGCCCGAGCACATGAAGCACCGCTACGAGCACTGGGTGAACGGTCTGACCGGCGACTGGCTGATCAGCCGGCAGCGGTTCTTCGGCGTGCCCATCCCGATCTGGTACCGGCTCGACGACGCTGGCGAGCCGATCCACGACGACCTTCTCATACCAGACCAATCCGCCCTTCCGGTCGACCCTTCGTCGGAGTGTCCGCCGGGCTACGACGAGTCCCAGCGGGGCGTGCCGGACGGCTTCGTCGCCGACCCGGACGTCATGGACACCTGGGCCACGTCGTCGCTGACCCCGCAGATCGTCGGCGGGTGGGGCACCGATCCGGAACTGTTCGACACGGTCTTCCCGATGGACCTGCGGCCGCAGGGGCAGGAGATCATCCGGACCTGGCTGTTCGCAACGGTGGTCCGCAGCCATCTGCGGCGCGGAGTCCTGCCCTGGCGTACGGCGATCCTCTCGGGCTGGATCCTCGACCCCGACCGCAAGAAGATGTCGAAGTCCAAGGGCAACGTGGTCACCCCGATGGGGTTGCTGGTCGACAACGGCTCGGACGCGGTCCGCTACTGGGCGGCGAACGGGCGGCCCGGCATCGACCTGGCCTTCGACCCGGCGCAGATCAAGGTTGGCCGGCGGCTCGGCACCAAGATCCTCAACGCGTCGAAGTTCGCGCTCGGGCTGGGCGCGCAGGAGGCGCTGCGGCAGCCGGTGACCGAACCACTGGACCGGGCGATGCTGTCCCGGCTGGCCACCGTCGTCGACACGGCGACCAAGGCACTGGACAACTTCAACCACACCGACGCGTTGCAGGCGGCCGAGGCGTTCTTCTGGACCTTCTGCGACGACTACATCGAGCTGGTCAAGGACCGGGCGTACGGCGACGGACCGGCGGCCCAGTCGGCCCGGGCCGCGCTGGCCGCCGGGTTGTCGGTGCAGTTGCGGCTGTTCGCGCCGTTCCTGCCGTACGTGACGGAGGAGGTCTGGTCGTGGTGGCGGTACGGGTCGGTGCACCAGGCGACCTGGCCGACCACGTACGAGCTGACCCGGGTCGCCCCGGATGGCGACGCCACCCTGCTGGGCCTGGCCGGCGAGGCGTTGCGGCAGGTCCGGCGGGCCAAATCGGACCGAAAGCTGTCGATGAAGGCCGAGGTGCCGCTGGCCGAGGCGCTCGGGCCGGCGGCGGTGCTGGAGCAACTCGCGCGGTTCGAGGGCGACCTGCGGGCGGCCGGGCGGATCACCAAGCTCGACTACCTGCCCGACCGCACGCCAGAACTGGTGATAGCCAGCGCCTTCTAAGAGCCGGCGCTGTCCTGGAGCCGACGCCTTCCAAGAGCCGGCGCCGCGTAGGAAGCCAGCGCCGACTCGGAGCCAGCGCCGACTAAGAGCCGGCGCCGGCGCTGGTGTGCATCCGGCGCTCGAGCTCGCGCCTCAGTTTCCGGGGTGAGGGCCAGAGCTGGGTGAGGTCGGCGGTGAACGCACGTCCGTCCATCGCCGGCCCGCCCACGTCCGTGCCCTCGACCGGGTGGACGCGGTCCAGGTCGACCGGGGTGATCTCGAGGATCGTCCGGGTGCCCGAGCGGCGCACCACCACATGCTCGATGTCGGCCCAGGCCAGCCACACCGGGTCGCTGCCCTGGGCGGCCAGCTCGACGCCGGCGCTGGACACACGGACCCAGGTGGCGAGCGACGAACGCGACGAGAACGCGAACCCGGCCGCCACCACGACCGCGATCACGACCGCCTGCACCAGGGTCTGCCACCACGGGTCGTCGTCGTCCCCGAGCAACCAGGAGACCAGCGGGGACACGACCAGGTAGGCGAGCGTGAACAGGATCGCCATGACCCCGAACGTACGCACCGGGGAAGAGCGGAAGAGGACCGCGTCGTCCGCCGGCGCGGCTACCTCGTCTGGCTCGACCGACATGAGCCCATGCTCCCGTCCGGAGCTAGAAATCGCCCCCGAAATCGCCGAAGTCGCCGCCGCCGAGGTCACCGCCGCCGAAGTCACCGGCGGCGTCCTGGTAGCCGTCGGCGAAACCATCCCCGTAACCCATGTCGCCGAAACCAGGCGAGAACAGCGCGTCGAAGACCAGCAAGCCGGCCAGGGCGCCGGCGCCGGCGCCGAGCGCGGTCCGCCAGATCGGCTGCGAATACCACCCGGCCGGCACCGGACGACCCTGCACGCGGCCGCCCGGGTAGTAATACGGAGTGTCCACACCGGGCTGCGGGCCGGCCTTGTAGTGGGCGCCCTGCACGTCGACCTCGCGCTCCTTGGTCAGCTGGCCGACGCCCTGCGAGCCGGCCAGCGGCGGGAGGTCGGGGCCGGGGTCGATGCCCATCGCCAGGCGGGCCGCGCGGGCATAGGTCAGACCCTCCAGCGAGGTCTCGCGGGCCAACTCGAACTGGCGGACGGTCTGGGCCTGCTGCAACTGGCCACCGGCGGCGTTGTACCGCTCGCTCGCGTCGGCCAGGGCCTGGCGGGCGGCCGCGTCCTCGGAGTGCAGGTTGAGGACCTGACCGCCGAGGCGTTCGTACCAGCGCTGGGCCTCGGCCCGCGCGTCGTCCAGACGGGTGACCTGACCGGCCTGACCACGCCGCCACGTGAAGAACAGGGCGACCGCGATCAGGATGACGATGACCAGCAGAAACGCCTTCATGTATTCACGGTACCCGCGGAAATCTCGTCGTACACGTGTGGCAAAGTGCTATACGTGACATTCCCGACGCTGGCCGTGGTGGTGATCTGCCTGGCGGTGGGCGGTGCGCTGGGCTGGCTGTCCGCCCGGCTGCGCGCCGCCGCCGACATCGCCCGGCTGGAGGCGACAGTGCAGGCCGGTCGGGATGGCGAGGCGCGGCTCGAGCAGTCGATGCGCGCGCTGACCTACGAGTCGACCGCGCAGTCGCAGGAGGCTGTGGCCCGGGCGGTGGCGCCGCTGCACGACGCGTTGCGCCGCTACGAGCAGCGGGTCGCCGATCTCGAGCACGAGCGTGTCGACGCGTACTCCGAGCTGCGCGAACAGGTCCGTTCGATGGGTGCGGTCTCGAGCGAGCTGCGCACCGAGACCCGCCAGCTCGTCGCCGCCCTGCGCGCGCCTCAGGTCCGGGGCCGCTGGGGCGAGCATCAACTGCGCCGGATCGTCGAGGCGGCGGGGCTGCTCGAGCACTGTGACTTCGCCGAGCAGGTCACAGCCACCACCGATGATCAGGGGGTACGCCCGGATCTGGTCGTCCGCCTGCACGGCGGCCGCTGTCTGGTGGTGGATGCCAAGGCGCCGTTCGAGGCCTACCTATCGGCCATGGAGGCGCGGGACGAGCGTACCCGTGACAATCATCTCGATCAGCACGCGCGGCACCTGCGCGCGCACGTCGACCAGCTCGCGGGCAAGCGCTACTGGACCGCCTTCGAGTCCACACCAGACTTCGTGGTGCTCTTCGTGCCGGCCGACACGTTCATGGACGCGGCGCTGCAGCACGATCCGACGCTGATGGAGCACGCGTTCCGGCGCAACGTGGTGCTGGCCACCCCGGCCACGCTGATCGCGCTTCTGCGGACGGTGGCGTTCAGCTGGCGCCAGGAGTCGCTGGCCCGCAACGCGGTGGCCGTGCACGGACTGGCTCGCGAGCTGTACGGGCGACTGTCCACACTGGGCGATCACGTCGGCAAGCTGGGCACGGCGCTGGGCAGCGCGGTCACGTCGTACAACAAGGCGGTCGGCTCGCTCGAGTCGCGCGTGCTGGTGAGCGCGCGCAAGCTGGCCGAGATGGGCGTAGCCGACCGCGACATCGCGGCGCCCGCGCAGGTCGAGCTGACCCCGCGCCAGCCTCAGGCCCCCGAGCTGCTGGAACCGCTACCGAACCTCAGCAACAGCTCAGTCGCGCCGTGATACAACGCGCTTCATGCGCATCGTGTTCGCCGCGGCCCCGCTCCAGGGCCACCTGCTGCCGCTGATCCCGCTCGCGGCGGCCTGCCGCGACGCCGGACACGACGTGGTCCTGGCCGCCGGCAACTTTCCCCCCGACGTCCGCGGCCTGCGCACCGCCGACATCGGTGCCTCGTTCAGCCTTCCGCGCAGCGCCGTCCGCGCCTCGCTGCGGCATCCGGCCCTGGCCCGGTCCGAGATGCGCGGCACCGCCGGGCACGGCTTCGTCGGCGAGCTCTTCGGCCGGGCCAACCTGGCCCTGGTCGATCCGCTGCTCGCGCTGGCCGAGCGGGAACGGCCCGACCTGATCGTCTTCGAGCCGCTGTGCGAGGCCGGCGCGATAGTGGCCGGGCGGCTGTCCGTCCCGTCGGTGCTGCAGGAGAACACGCTGTGGCCGGCCACCGAGCTGTTCCAGGCGGTGACGACCGGTTCGGCGCTGAGGCGGCTCGACATCCCGGCGCCCGAGCTGATCATCGGGGTGACCCCGCCGTCGCTACGCCCGTTCACCCCGGGGGCGCTGCCGATGCGGCCGGTCCCCTACTCCGGTGGTGGCAGTGTTCCGGACTGGTTGCGCACGCCCTCGGAACGGCCGCGGGTCCTGGTCAGCCGCAGCACCCTGGACGGGCCGAACGACGGCGACCCCGGCCCCGCCATCATCGCGGCGGCCGGCCGGGTCGACGCCGAGTTCGTGCTGGTCCGGCCGTCGGCCACGCGGGGGCTGCCGCCGAACGTCCGCGGCGTGGGCCGGGTGCCGCTGGCCGAGCTGCTGCCCGGGGCGGCCGCCTTCGTCCACCACGCGGGGGCGGGCAGTGTGCTCGGCGGGCTCGCGGCCGGCGTACCCCAGCTGGTCACGCCGGGCGCCGGCGACCGCAAGCACAACGCCGAGCTGCTGGCCCGCCGGGGCGCCGGGCTGGCCGTGACGGCCAAGGCGATCACCGCCGACGACCTCAACCGGCTGCTGACCGACCGGTCGTTGCGGACCTCGGCCCAGGAGGTCGCGGCCGAGATCGCCGCCATGCCCGACCCGGCGACGGTCGTGCCGGCACTGGAGAAACTGGTCAGCGGCTAGCCGCAGCCTCACGGTCATGCCGGCGCGGGAGAAACTGGTCAGCGGCTAGCCGCAGCCTCACGGTCGTACCGACACTGGAGAAAGCGGTCAGCGGCTAGCCTCACGGTCATGCCTGCGCGGGAGAAAGCAGTCAGCGGCTAGCCGCAGCCTTCATGTCGCGGCGCAGCTCCTTGGGCAGCGAGAAGGTCAGGCGCTCCTCGGCCGTGGTGAACTCGGTGACCTCGCCGAAGCCACGCCCGGCCAGGTACGCCAGCACGTCCATGACCAGGTCGTCGGGCACGCTGGCGCCAGACGACACGCCGACGGTGGTCGCACCCTCGAGCCACTCGTCCTGGATCTCGGACGCGTAGTCGACCAGGTGCCCGGACCGGGCGCCGGCACCCAGGGCCACCTCGACCAGGCGTACCGAGTTGGACGAGTTGGTCGACCCGACCACGATCACCACGTCGCACTCAGGCGCGATCTGCTTGACGACCTGCTGCCGGTTGGACGTGGCGTAGCAGATGTCGTCGCTCGGCGGCGACTGGAGCAGCGGCAGCCGCGTCTTCAGCCGGGCCACCGTCTCGAGCGTCTCGTCGACCGACAGCGTGGTCTGCGACAGCCACACCACCTTGGCCGGGTCGCGGACCGTCACGTTGGCGACGTCGTCCGGGCCGTCGACCAGCTGGATGTGGGCCGGCGCCTCGCCCGCCGTACCGATCACCTCTTCATGGCCCTCGTGGCCGATGAGCAGGATGTCGTAGTCGTCGGCGGCATACCGTTTCGCCTCCTGATGCACCTTCGTCACCAGGGGGCAGGTCGCGTCGATCGCCTTGAGGTTGCGCTCGCGGGCCTGCTCGTGCACCTCGGGAGCCACACCGTGCGCGGAGAACACGACGGTCGAGCCCTCGGGGACCTCTTCGTTTTCCTCCACGAAGATCGCCCCGGCCGCCTCGAGCGTGGTCACGACGTGTTTGTTGTGCACAATCTGCTTGCGTACGTAGACCGGAGCCCCATACAGCTTCAGCGCCTCCTCGACCGTCTGCACGGCCCGGTCGACGCCGGCGCAGTAGCCCCGGGGCTTGGCCAGCAGGACACGCTTACGAGATTCGGTCACCCGACCATGGTAGCCAGACCCGGCCGTCCGGCTCAGGATCCGTCGGCACGCTGACGGAGATCCTCGGCACGTGGCGTGGCCTCGATGATCGTGTTCTCGTCGGCCAGCGCACGCTGCTCGGCCCGGGCCTCTTCGAACGAAGAACCGTCGCCGGTCACCGCCCGGCGGACCGAGGCGGCGATGACCAGGGCGATCAGGCCGACATAGCCCCAGAAGAGCAGGTCGGCCAGCAGGTGCTGGCTGTCGATGTGCCAGCGGGCCCCGGTGTCGCGCGCGGCGAACGTGAACGGCCAGCCGTGCCGGATGTCGAACGCCGTCATGCAGCACACCGACGGCGTGACCGGCACCCCGGTGATCACCAGGCCGGCCGCCGTGACCAGGCCACCGGTGAGGAAGCCGGGCAGCCCCGGGCGGCGGCCGAGCCAGCCGACCGAGAGCAGAGCGATCCCGCCCACGAAGAGCATCGCGTGGAAGACGAAGTACGGGGTGTCCGGCGGATCGCCGCTGTTCCGGTCAACCTCGACGAGCAGGTTGAGCACCCCGATGGCGATGCAGAACCAGCCGACGATCAGCCGCAGCGCGGTCGCGAACGACGTCCATAGCCCGGGCGCCTCATCCTCGAGCTCGTCCTCGTCCACCTCGGCGTTACCCGTGCTGCTCACGGCCCGAGTATCGCCCCGATCACCCAGCGTACGGGGCGAAACGGACTTACCGCCTCCGGCGCAGCAGCGTGACGAGGGTCAGGACCAGGATTCCGGCGTACGCCCAGACGAACACGTCCAACAGCAGGGGCGCCACGCCCACGTCCCAGCCGGCACCGAGGGCGACCCGGCGGGCGGTCTCGGCCGAGTCGCCGGTGCCCAGCCGGGACAGCCACTCGAACGGCCAGCCCCGACCCTCGCTGAAAGCGTAGGCACAGCACGTCGCCGTGGACTCGATCAGCAGGCCGGCCAGCGCGCCGGCCACCGCCGCACCCAGCGCCACCAGCCCCGCGGCGCGGCCGGGCAGGCGTACCCGATGGGGCATGAGCAGCACCAACCCACCCAGCGCGATGATCGTGCCGACCGCGACCCCGGCCCAGTCCGGGGGTGAGCCGAGGTGCAGCAGGATCCAGGTGAGGCCGGCGACCAGGCTCACCGCGCCGAGGATCCAGGACCAGAAGCGACCGCTCCCGCCCTCGCCCGCCGCCACGTCAGCATCTTCGTCCGCCACCTCAGCCATCGACGAAGTATGACGCCCGGCCGGGCGCGCGGAACTGTCGGACCACTTCCGTACCCTGATGCCGTGACCCCGGAGCCGAAGAGCAGCGCCGACGAGCCCTGGCCGGTCCGCGTCGTCAGCCAGAAACTGCAGGCGTGGGTGGCCCGGCTCGGTTGGGTGTGGGTCGACGGCCAGGTCGCCCAGATCAGCCGGCGACCCGGGTCCACGGTGGTCTTCCTCACCCTGCGCGACCCGTCGGCCGACCTGAGCCTGACCGTCACCACGCACCGCGACGTGCTCGACGCGGGCGCGCCCGAGCTGGCCGAGGGCGCCCGGGTCACGCTGCACGCCAAGCCCGAGTTCTATCCCGCGCGGGGCACGCTGAGCCTGCGCGCCGACGAGATCCGCCAGGTCGGGCTGGGTGAGCTGCTGGCCCGGCTGGAACAGTTGAAAAAACTGCTCGGCGCCGAGGGCCTGTTCGCGCGGGAACGCAAGCGGCGGCTGCCGTTCCTGCCCCAGCGCATCGGTCTGATCACCGGCCGGGCGTCGGCGGCCGAGCGCGACGTCCTGATGAACACGCGCCGGCGCTGGCCCTCGGTCGACTTCCGGGTGGTCAACGTGCCGGTACAGGGCCCGACCGCGGTGCCACAGATCATCGACGCGCTCAAGGTGCTCGACGGCGACGACACGGTCGACGTGATCGTCATCGCCCGCGGCGGCGGCAGCGTCGAAGATCTGCTGCCGTTCTCCGACGAGGCGCTGTGCCGGGCGGTGTTCGGCGCGCGGACTCCGGTGGTCAGCGCGATCGGCCACGAGACCGACGCGCCGCTGCTCGACTATGTGGCCGACGTACGCGCCTCCACCCCGACCGACGCGGCCAAGCGACTCGTCCCCGACCTGGGCGAGGAACGCCAGCTGATCGACTCGGCCCGCCGCCGCCTCGACCGGGCCGTACTGACCATGGTCGACCGCGAGCAGCACCGCCTCGACGCCTGGCGTTCCCGCCCGTCGCTGGCCCGCCCCGAGACCCTCGTCGAGGCCCGCGCGACCGAGGTCACCGCGCTGCGCGACCGTGCCGTCCGCAGCCTGGAGCACCGCCTCCGCCGCGCCGACGACGACCTCCGGCACACGGTGGCCCGCCTGCGAGCCCTGTCCCCGCGGTCGACGCTGCAGCGCGGCTACGCGATCGTGCAGCGTGCCGACGGCCATGTGGTCCGCGCGGCCGACGAAGTCAAGACCGACGACCATCTCCGGGTACGCCTGGCCGAGGGCGAAGTGCGAGTGACGGTGGGAGAGCCCGAATGACCGACGACCAGAAGCTCACGTACGAGCAGGCCCGCACCGAGCTGGCCGGCGTGGTGGAACGCCTCGAGACCGGCGGCAGTTCGCTCGAGGAGTCGCTGTCCCTGTGGGAACGCGGCGAGAAGCTGGCCGACATCTGTCAGACCTGGCTCGATGGCGCCCGCACCCGCATCGAGGAGGCCCGCGCCGCCCGCGCCGCCGACTGACCGCCCCCAATCCGCCTCGGCCAACCGCTCGCCGCGCCAGCTTCACGACAGCGCCCCGGTCGCCGAAGTGCTGGGGCCCCCGTTCTCCGGGGTGAGAGTCTGGCCGTGGCGGGCCGCTTGCGCTGAGCGGCTCGCCCTAGGCACGCGGGCCGCTTGCGCTGAGCGGCTTGCGCTGAGCGGCTTGCGCTGAGCGGCTTGCGCTGAGCGGCTCGCGCTGAGCGGCTCGCGCTGAGCGGCTCGCGCTGAGCGGCTCGCCCTGGGCGCGCGGGCCGCTTGCGCTGAGCGCGGGCCCGACCCGGGATCGCCAGGCGGCCGGGCTGCCCACTCACGGCCACTGCCGCCGCTCCGGGTCACGACCACAGTCAGCGCCCTTGGCTACCACGGCGCCTTCAAGTGGTAGCCAAGGGCGGTGTATCAGCCCCCACAGCGCCTAGCTACTACTCCAGGTCGAGTGGTAGCCCTTGGCGGTATGTCGGCCTCCGGACAGCGCCGCTGGCTACCACGGCCAGGGCGAGTGTTAGGTCCGTGTGGTCTCAGGGGATCTCGGCGATCTCCGGGCTCTGGCCGACCGTCGGCAGGTGGCCGTCGAAGTCGACCGCCGAGTAGAGCGCCAGCTTTTCCAGTCGGTGCCAGGAGTCGATGACGCGGATCGTGCCCGACTTGGAGCGCATCACGATCGACTGGGTGTGCGCACCACCAGCGCGGTAGCGGACGCCCTTGAGCAGGTCGCCCGAGGTCACCCCGGTCGCCACGAAGAAGCAGTTGTCGCCGGTGACCAGGTCGTCGGTGGTGAGCACCCGGTCGAGGTCGTGCCCGCCGGCGACCGCCTTCTCGCGCTCGGAGTCGTCCAGCGGCCACAGCTTGGCCTGGATCATGCCGCCGAGGCACTTGAGCGCGCACGCCGCGGTGATGCCCTCGGGCGTGCCGCCGATGCCCATGAGCACGTCGACGTCGGATTCGAGCCGGGCCGCGGAGATCGCGCCGGCGATGTCGCCGTCGGAGATGAACCTGATGTTCGCCCCGGCGTCGCGCACCTCCTTGACCAGGCCGGCGTGCCGCGGCCGGTCGAGGATGCAGACTGTCACGTCGGAGATGTTGGAGCGCTTGGCCTTGGCGATGCGCCGTAGGTTCTCGGTCGCGCCGGCGTTGATGTCGATCACGTCGGCGCAGTCGGGACCGACCGCGATCTTCTCCATGTAGAAGACGGCACTCGGGTCGAACATCGCGCCCCGCTCGGCCACCGCCAGCACCGCGACCGCCCCGGGCATGCCCTTGGACATCAGCGTGGTGCCGTCGACCGGGTCGACCGCGACGTCCACCTCGGGGCCGGTGCCGTCGCCCACCACCTCGCCGTTGTAGAGCATCGGGGCGTTGTCCTTCTCCCCCTCACCGATCACCACGACGCCGCGCATCTGTATCGAGTTGATCAGCTTGCGCATGGCGTCGACGGCGGCACCGTCGCCGCCTTCCTTGTCGCCGCGGCCGACCCAGCGGCCGGCCGCCATGGCCGCGGCCTCGGTGACCCGAACCAGATCGAGGGCGATGTTGCGGTCGAGATCCTGCGGGACACGGGCGCCGGGCATGCGAAGGGCCTCCTCGCGACTCTGCGATTGTGGATGTCCCGATCCTCACACGAGCCCAGCCGCAAAGTCCCGCCCACGCGACATGGTTAACAATGGTCCCGTGGCAGATGACGCAGCCAAGCAACCGGCCCGGCCCGGCTCCGAGCCGTCGTCGGCCACCCCGAACGACGGTGGTAGCCCAGAGCGGCAGCAGAGCGCGGTGGAGGCGGGCGGGGTCGTCACCGAGGGTGAGCGCGGCGACGACCAGGAGGCGGCGCCGGCTCGGCTGGACCGTCGCGCCGGGCGTTCGCCCCGCGACATGGTCATCTCGCTGCTGGTGTTGCTGATTCCGATCGCGCTGCTGCTGGTCTTCTACCGCGTGGTGCTCGACGGCGACGCCCCGGCCACGGTCGACCCCTCGGACGCGATACAGCAGGCCCGGGCGGCCGCCGTCTTCCCGGTCGAGGAGCCGCGCGGCCTCGGCGACGACTGGCACACCACCTCGGCCAACTGGGCCAAGACCGCGGACGGCGCCACCCTTCGGCTCGGCTACGTGGCCCCGGACGACGACTCGGCGCTGGTCGTGCAGAGCAGCATCGCGCCCGACAAGCTCCTCCGGACCGAGCTCGGCGACAAGGCCGAGCCCCGGGGCACGGTCCGGGCCGGCAACGCGGCGTGGCGGAGCTATCTGGCCCGGCCGGGCGAGACCGCCCTGGTCCTCAGCGACCAGACGCACACGGTCATCGTGACCGGCAACACCGACCCGAAACACCTGACCGCGCTGGCCGCAGCCCTGAACTGAGCCGTCAAAAGGCTCAGCTGGCAAAGGGCTCACCCGGCACAAAGGCTCAGCTGACAAACGGCTCACCCGGCACAAAGGCTCAGCTGACAAACGGCTCACCCGGGCAGAATGGCCCAGCCGAAAAAGGGCCCAGCCGACAGAAGGCTCACCCGGCACCAAGGCTCGGCCGGCAGATGGGCCAGCAACAGAAGGGCCCGGTCGGCAGAAGGGCTCAGCCGAGGATCTCGACGTACCCCTCGGTGCCGTGCACGCGGATCCGCTGCCCGTCCCGGATCAGCGTGGTCGCCCCCTCGACCCCGACGACGGCCGGCAGCCCGTACTCCCGAGCGATCACCGCACCGTGCGTCATAGTGCCGCCGACCTCGGTGATCAGCCCGGCGACGGCGACGAAGACCGGCGTCCAGCTCGGGTCGGTGTAGGCGGTGACCAGGATGTCCCCGGGCGACAGGTCGGCCGCGTCCAGGTCCCGGACGACGCGGGCCCGGCCCTCGACCGTCCCGGCCGAGACGGGCAGCCCGGCCAGCGCGCCGGCGGGCAGATCGTCGTGACCGTACCGGCCGGTGATGATCTCGCCCTCGGAGGTGAACACGCGTGGCGGGGTGAGCGACCGGTACGACTCGAAGGCCGCGCGCCGCGAACGGATCAGCGCCTCGTCCACGTGTTTCGTGCGTACCACCTCCTGAAGCTCGTCGAACGAGAGGAAGAAGGCGTCCGCGGGTTCCGGGAAGAGCGGACCGACCTCGGCCGTCAGCGCCTGCTTGTAGACGAAGTAGCGGCTGACCATGTGGTATTTCGGGTACTCGCGGTAGCCGATGAACGTGCGGACCCGGTCGATCATCGCTTTGGTCTCGGCCGCCTTCGCCTCGCCGCCGGGCAGTTCCCGCAGGCGCGCCAGCACTTCCCGCTCCTTCTCCCGAGCCTGCCGGCGGCCCTCCTCGAAGAGCCGCCGGTGCGCGCCGGGCTCGAAGTTGCGGATGTTGGCGCGGATCAGCGGTACGAGCGCGGCCGGCTGCTCGGCCCACCGCGTCCTGGTGATGTCGATCTCGCCGACGCAGCGCATCCCGTACGTCGCCAGGAACGCGTCGACCGCCTCGCGCGCCGGCGGGGGCAGCTCGTCCAGGCTTTCGAACGGTGCGTACGGCCGGATCGCGTCGGCCACGTCGAGCAGCGCCAGCCCCATCTCCGAGGTGATGTTGTTCGGTACGGATTGACTGAGCGTGTCGGCCGCGTTCTTCTCGCCCAGCCATTCCCGCAGCCGGTCGTTGAGCCACCAGGTGGCTTCCATCCCGGCCATCACCACCTGCATGCTGCGCTGCCCGAACTGCACGCCGCGCATCTGCTGGATGTCGGACCGGATGAAGTCGAACAGGCCGGTCCCGGATCTGGTCCGGATCTCGTGGCGCAGGGTGACTATCGCGGCTTGGATGTCCTCGATCAGCCCGGTGACGATGGCCGGATCGGTCTCGATCGGTGACGTCTCGCCGCCGCCGGGCGGCACCCAGACCGGGCCGTCCTCGGTCGGTGCGGGCAGGAAGCCCTCGCGTTCGGTGACGGTCCGCAGGGCGTCCCCGATCAGCGGATCGGATTTACCGAGGGCCTCGATCAGCCCGGCCCGCCCGGCGACGGTGGACATCGGCCCGGAGACGTCGACGAACAGCCGCCCGCCGGCCTCGGCCATCGGCCGGGGTGTGGTCATCTGCCAGAACGCGAGCCCGAGCGGCTTGAACGGGTCGGTCATCATCTGCTGATGGCCGACCGACACGTAGACGTGGTTGGCGTCGTCGGCGACCGGCGGCACCGGGAACAGCGTGGTGATCGGCCGGCTCTGCACGATCGTGAACTCGTCGCCGGTCAGGCACCACTCGATGTCCTGCGGCCGGCCGAAGTGCGCCTCGATCCGCCGGCCGAGCCGGACCAGCCGCCGCACCTGGTCGTCGGTCAGCGCCGGCTGTTCCCGGCGGTCGGGTTCGATCACCTGTTCCTCGGTGCCGCCGCCGGGTAGCGCCCGCACGGCGAGCCGCTTGGCGGCGATCGTCCGGCTGATGATCGTGTCGTCCCGCACCCGGTAGACGTCGGGGTTGACCAGGCCGGAGACCAGTGCCTCGCCGAGGCCGTAGCCGGCGTCGACCGAGGCGACGTTCCGGTTGGCGGTGACCGGGTCGGCGGTGAACAGGATGCCGGATGCCCGCGGGTCGGCCATCTGCTGCACCACGACGGCCATCCGGACGGCGCGGTGGTCGATGCCGTGGTGACGGCGGTAGCTGATCGCCCGCTCGGTGAACAGTGACGCCCAGCAGCGGGCGATGTGCTCGAGGACGGCTGCCGGGCCCAGAACGTTGAGGTACGAGTCGTGCTGGCCGGCGAAGGAGGCGGTGGGCAGGTCTTCGGCGGTGGCGCTGGAGCGGACGGCGTACGCGACCCGCTCGTCGATCCGTGCGGTGATGGCCGAGGCCAGGTCGCCGGGGATCACGGTGGACCGGATGGCCTGCCGAATGCCGGCGCTGCGGGACGGGTCGAGCGGGCCCGGGGGCGGGGAGACGACCCGGGCGAAGGCCTCGGTGGTGACGCAGAAGCCGGGCGGCACGCGGACGCCGTCGATGCGCGTGAGCTCACCCAGGTGCGCGCCCTTGCCCCCGGCGAGCTCGATCTGGTCCGGGCCGACGTCGGTCAGATCCAGCACGTACTCGGTCATGGTTTCCTTCCCCTGGCGATTGACCTGGGAATTGTCGGTCAAACCGGGGGTCTTGCGGCAAGCCGGGCACTCCGATATATGTTGAAGTGGGGCCGAGGTCAGTCGCCGTAGAGGTTGGGGCCGCCGAGCAGCGGCTCGGGTGCGCGTGGGCGACGACGGCGGAAGACGACCGCGGCGACCGCGCCGCCGAGTAGGCCGAGCAGGTGGCCCTGCCAGGAGATGGGCTGGTCGGTCGGCAGCACGTTGTAGAGCTGGTACCAGTAGAGCAGGCCGATGAACGCGGCCACCCCGAGGTTCCACCAGCTGCGCTCGACCAGGCCGCGGGTGACCAGCAGGCCCAGGTAGCCGAAGATCACGCCGCTGGCCCCGACCACCACGCTGTTCGGGTCGCCGATGAACCACACGCCCAGGCCGCTGATCAGCATGATCAGGAAGGTCGACCAGATGAACCGCTTGGCCCCGCCGGCCAGGGCGAACGTGCCGACCAGGATGAGCGGGACGGCGTTGCCGTAGAGGTGGTCCCAGCCGGCGTGCAGGAACGGGCTGAACAGCACGCCGTCGAGGCCCTCGACCTGGTGCGGGATGATGCCGCCGGCCACGTCGAGCTGACCGTGTGTGCCGATGTCGAGCACCTCGACCAGGAACAGGACCGGGATCACCGCGCACATGGTCACGAACGCCCGGCCCAGCGACGTGTAGAACGGCGTCGTGCCGAATCTGTTCGCGGCGTCGTCGCCGGTGTCCCCCCACCCGATAGCCATGTCGCCCATGGTGACAGGCGTCAGCACGGTCGGCCACCTCAGCCCAGCTTGCGTACCGCCGCCCTGATCGCCGGCCGGAACGTACCGACCTGGCTGTAGACGCCCGGATATCCTTCCCGCGCACAGCCGTAGCCCCAGCTGACGATGCCGACCTGCAGCCACCGGTCGCCGGCCTTGGCCACCATCGGGCCACCGGAGTCACCCTGACAGGTGTCGACGCCCTTGCGCCCGGCGCACAGCGAGTCACTCTTGACCAGTTCGACGTCGGCCTTCAGGTATGCCTTGGCGCACGCGTCGTCGCCGATGGCGGGCACTGTCGCATAGCGCAGCCGCGTCTGCTGCTTGTCGCCGGTCTCGCTGGTCAAACCCCAACCCATGATGGTGTACGGGCCGGCCGGTGTCGCCTCGTCGGTGAGGTCGAGCGTCGGCAGGTCCAGCGCCCGGTCCAGTTTGATCACCGACCAGTCGTCGCCCTTGGTCTCGCTCTGGAAGCCGGCCGCGCGGATCACCCGTACCGACTTCGCGGTGACCTTCTTCGACGACGTGAGGTCGGCGACTCCGGCGGTGACCTTGATGCCTTTGGTCGGGCCGCTGCCGCTGACGCAGTGCCCGGCGGTCAGCACCACCTTGGGCGCGATGAGCGAGCCGCCGCACCCCATGGACAGCCGGACCACCCACGGGAAGCGCCCTTGCGGCGCGAGGTCACCGCCGACGACGACGTCGGCGGCCAGCGCCGGAGCCGGAGCGAGCAGGAGAGCGGCGATAACGAGCATCACTTTCCGGACCATGTGGACATTTGACCACCGCCCAGACACAAAAGAGGGGGGTACGCGCCAGGCGTACCCCCCTCTCCGTGTGCGTCTAATACCAGCCGGAACTCTGCGAGTGCGACCAGGCACCACAGGGCGTGTTCCAGCGGCCCTTGATGTACTTCAGGCCCCAGCGGATCTGGGTCGCCGCGTTGGTCTTGTAGTCGGCGCCCTCCGACTTCATCTTGCTGAACGGCAGGGCCTGCGGGATGCCGCCGGCGCCGGACGAGGAGTTGTACGCGCTGGTGCTCCAGCCGCTCTCCTTGTTCCAGAGCTTGTTCAGGCACGGGAACTGGTCGATCCCGAAGCCGGACGAGAGCATCAGGGCGCAGCCGATCGCGCGGTTGCCGCTGAACTCGTCACAGGAGGCCGGGATGTCCCCGGTGAACGGCACGGACTTGCCCGTACCGCCGCCCTCCTTCTCGGCCTTCTCCTTGGCTGCCTTCTCGTCGGCGGCCTTCTTGTCGGCAGCCTTCTTGTCGATCGCCTTCTTCTCCAGCGTCCGCGCCTTGCCGGCGGCGGCCTTGGCTTCGGCGGCGGCCTTGGCGGCGGCGTCGTTCTCGGCCTGGCGCTGCCACGCGCGGGCGGCAGCGTGCTGAGACTGGCGTTGCTTGAGCAGGTGCTCTTCTTCAGCGTCGGCCTGAACGACGAGTTTCGCTTCGGCACTCCGCTGCTGGACTGTCCGGTTCTGCCCGAAGTACACGCCGGCGACGATGCCCAGAACGAGCAGACCGACCGAGGTGACGCGGATTCCGACCCGGCTCCAGAGCCGATTCACGAAGTGATCCCTTCGTAGGGGGCAATGACGCGACACGGAGAGTCACCGGCGAATCGCACCGGCGGCGGACCGTGCCGCGAGCACCGCGACCCTTTCCGGGGCCGTCGCCTCGACCGGTCTCGATCGAGGCGGTGGCCACGAAGTCGATCACAACAAGGTGGGCCACGCGATGGCGCTCGCCAGACACCATGGCGCACCGTGAAGTCGATGTGAAACGGCGGCGCGCTCTTGTGAAGCAGCTCACACGCCATTCCCCATCAAACTACGACAGAATCCCCCATTTGAGGGTCACCACCTAGAGCAGGCATGCGGTTACTGAGGGATTTCCTCCAACAGGTCGGTGACCACCTCGGCGATCGGCGAACGCTCGGACCGAGTCAGTGTTACGTGGGCGAAGATCGGGTGTCCCTTCAGCGCTTCGATGACGGCGGTCACACCGTCGTGCCGGCCCACCCGAAGGTTGTCCCGCTGCGCGACGTCGTGGGTGAGCACAACGCGTGACCCCTGCCCGATCCGGGACAGCACGGTCAGCAGCACATTGCGTTCCAGCGACTGCGCCTCGTCCACGATCACGAAGGCGTCGTGCAGGCTCCGGCCCCGGATGTGGGTCAGCGGCAGCACCTCGAGCATCCCGCGCGCCATGACCTCCTCCATCACGTTCGCGTGCACCACCGCGCCCAGCGTGTCGAAGACCGCCTGCGCCCACGGCGACATCTTCTCGGCCTCGCTGCCCGGCAGATAGCCAAGCTCCTGGCCACCGACCGCGTAGAGGGGACGGAACACGACCACCTTCTTGTGGCGGTTGCGCTCCATCGTCGCCTCCAGGCCCGCGCACAGCGCCAGAGCCGACTTGCCGGTGCCCGCGCGGCCGCCCAGCGACACGATCCCCACCGACTCGTCGAGCAGGATGTCCAGGGCCACCCGCTGCTCGGCGGAACGGCCACGGAGGCCGAACGCCTCGCGGTCCCCGCGTACCAACCTGACGGTCTTGTCCGGTCCGACCCGCCCCAGCGCCGAACCCTTGGACGAATGGATGACCAGGCCGGTGTGGCAGGGGAGGTTCTCGGTCTCCTCCAGCTGGAGCTCCTCGCCGCCGTAGAGCCGGCTGACGTCCTCCTCGGCCAGCTTCAGATCCGCCATGCCGGTCCAGGTCGGGTCGCTGGCCTGGCCGTGGCGGTACTCGTCGGCGGCGAGGCCGACCGACGCGGCCTTGACCCGCAGCGGCATGTCCTTGCTGACCAGTGTGACCTCACGGCCCTCGGCGGCCAGCCCGAGAGCGACCGAGAGGATCCGGGTGTCGTTCGAGTCGTTGCGGAAGCCTTGCGGGAGCACGCTCTGGTCGGCGTGGTTGAGCTCGACCCGCAGCGTGCCGCCCTCGTCGTTGCAGAGCACGGGCTGGTCCAGCCGGCCGTGCTTGATCCGCAGCTCGTCGAGCATCCGCAGCGACTGCCGGGCGAACCAGCCGAGCTCGGGGTGGTGCCGTTTGCCCTCCAGTTCGGAGATCACCACGAGGGGGATGACCACCTCGTGGTCGGTGAACCGGCGGAAGGCCGCCGGATCGGACAGCAGGACCGAGGTGTCCAGCACAAAAACCCGCCCGGCGGGGGCGGGTTCCTGTTCGGTGTGCCGATCGCGGGCCCGACGGCGGCCCGATGCGGCGCGAGTGCTGGAGGCGTCGGCGGCCGGGGAGGGAGTCCCGGCGTCGGTACGGCGAGATGTCACAGGCCTGCTCCAGCGGGCGTGCAACCCGGTACGCCCGCGGTCCGCCACCTCCGGCGCCCATCGCCAAGGCACGGGGTCGGGATGCGGGCCCCGTGGCGCTCTCTGTCGCAGGTCCGGGCGGCCGGCTGGCTGGGGTTGACCCCCGGCCATACCTGAAACGCTAGCGTCCATCCGCCTTACGCGGTAGTAGCGTCGTCACACGCCGCGCCGGACGCCGTGAGATCAGGACTTCACGTGCATGAACCACCCGGCTGTACGGGTATTCTCAGGCTCGTGGCAGAGACCGCACGCCCCTCTCATCCACCGACCCTCTCCGATGCGTGGCAGTTCACCGCCGAACGCGCCAAGGACTCCACCTTCTTCTTCGACTTCGACGGTGTCCTCTCCCCCGTCACCGACGACCCCGACGCCTCCCAGCCGCTACCCGACGTGCTGGAGGTGCTCGACGGGCTGGCCGGTGCCGTCGCCCGGGTGGCGATCGTGTCCGCCCGCCCGGTGAGCTTCCTGCGGTCCCGCTTCGAGCGGCTGGGCCGGGTCGACCTCTACGGGCTCTACGGCCTCGAGGTGTGGCACGAGGGCGAGGTGGTCACCGAGCCGGCCGCCCTGCCGTGGGTGCCGGCCATGTCCGATCTGGCCGAGCGAGCCCGCACCGAGCTGCCGCCGCAGATCCTGGTGGAATACAAGCGGCTCTCGGTCGCCCTGCACTACCGCACGGCGCCGCAGCTGTCCGACGCGGTCGAGCGCTGGGCGCACGAGCAGGCCGAGTCGCTGGGCCTGCGGATTCAGGGCGGGCGCATGGTGTCCGAGCTGAAACCGCCGGTCGACCAGGACAAGGGCATGGTGATCAGCGAGGGCGTCAAGACGTCCGGCTGCGCGTGGTATTTCGGCGACGACATGAGCGACATCAAGGCGTTCGACGCGCTGCGGGCCCGTGAGGCGGTCGATCCCGGCTTCTTCGGCATGTGTGTGGCCGTGGCCAACCCGGAGACCGGGGCCGAGGTGTCCAGCGCGGCCGACCTGACCCTGGAGTCACCGGCCGCGGTGGCGGAATTCCTGCGGGCCGGGCTGAGCAACTTCTAGACGACCAGAACGGGCTGGTCAGCCGCCGCGGACCTGCGCCACCAGCAGTTCCAGGCGGCCGGCGGCCCGCTCCGGGCGCAACCTGCCGTCCCGGCTGAGCACGACCAGCCCGTGCAGCGCCGCCCAGACGACCTCGGTGAGCGTGACGACATCGCGCGGCCCGACGACGGTGGCGACGGCCTCGCGCAGCTCACCGAACGACCCGGCCAGCGGCGCGGGGGTGCCCTCGGCGTTGAAGTCGAGCCGGCTGAACCGGGTGAACATCGCGTCGAAGAGCGCCGGGCTCCTCGCGGCGAAGCCGTAGTAGGCGTCGGCGACCCGGCTGAGCTCGTCGCCGGGGCCGGTGCCGTCGAGCCGGGCCGCGCGAAGCGTCTCGGCCAGTTCCGCGAATCCCTCCAGCGCGACGGCCTCGACGATGTCCTCCATCGATCCGAAGTGCTGGTACAGCACCGGCTGGCTGTACTCGATCTCGGTGGACAACCGGCGCGAGGTGACCGCCTCCCAGCCCTCGGTCTCGGCCAGGGTGCGCGCTGTCGCCGTGATGAGCCGGCGCCGGGCCATGCGCTCGCGTCGCCTCCGGTCTTCGATAGCCATACCCGACTGTAGCACCGCTAACTTTCCTAGCAACGCTATTGACGCGAGTGGCCCCAGGGATTAGCTTCGGTGTTGCTAGCAACGCTAACCAACGCACGGAGGCAGTCATGACCACACCGGAACGCCGGCTCGCCGACCTCTTCGTCGAGATGACCAACACCCACAACCCCGACCTGGTCGACCAGTTCATCGCCGCGGACTACATCAACCACAACGACTTCGTCGCCGACGGGCCCGAGGCCAACCGCCAGTTCTGGGCCGCGTTCTTCACCGGCCTGCCCGACGTGCGGGTCACCATGGAGGATCTGATCGTCTCCGGTGACCGCGTCGTGGGCCGCTTCACCTACCGGGGCACCCACACCGGCGACCTGCTGGGCATCCCCGCCAGCGGCGCGGCCGTCGAGATGCGCAGCATCGACATCTGGCGCGTCGCGGACGGCAAGTTCGTCGAGCACTGGGACGAGCTGAACCTCATGCAGATGTTCCAGCAGGTCGGCGCCCTGCCGCCGCTCGGCGGAGCCGAGGCCGGAGCATGACGCTGCTCTCGCAGCTCGCCGCGCTGCTGGCCATCGTCAGCACCGGGATCGTCTACGGCACCGACGCCTTCTGCGCCCTGGTCCAGCGATCCGCGCTCGCACGGGTCGACGACGCCACCCTGACCACCGTCATGGGCAACCTGCACGGCGTCGCCGACCGCCGGATGCCGGTCCCCGGAATCCTCGGCGTCATCGCCGCCGGCGCCGCGGCCGTCACCGCCGCGGTGGCCGGCCGCACCGCCGGAGCGCTGACCGCGGCCGCCGCCTTCCTGCTGCTCGTCATCTGGGTGCTGCTCTACCTGCGGATCAGCGCACCTATCAACCGCAGGCTCACCGCGGCCGCCAACGCCCACGAGACCCCCGCCGACGTCCGCGCCTGGCAACAGGACTGGGACCGCGTCATCGTCCCCCGCGCCGTCCTGCAGGGCCTGGCCATCCTCGCGCTCGGGGTCAGCCTCATCAGCTGACCGACGCCGACTGGTTCTACGTCAGCCCGCCCCTGACCTTCGGCGCTCACGCGCCGGGGGAGCGCACCGGCACCTATCGGACCGGCGACGACGTCCCGGTCACCGACGCCATGGGAAACTCGGCGATCGGTGGGGCGGATTTCGGGATCGCCATCGTCGACGAGATCGAGAAGCCGGCCCACCACCGCACGCGCTTCACGGTTGGCTACTGACCGCGGCCGAGATGCCCGGAACGAGTGTCAGGCGCCGTATCGGCGCTGGCGGCTGCCGTACGACCGCAGCGCCCGCAGGAAGTCGATGCGGCGGAAGTCCGGCCAGTTGGCGTCGTGGAAGTAGAACTCCGAGTGCGCCGACTGCCAGAGCAGGAAGCCGGACAACCGCTGCTCGCCGCTGGTCCGGATGACCAGGTCGGGGTCGGGCTGCCCGCGGGTGTAGAGGTGCTCGGCGATGTGCTCGACGTCGAGGATCTCGGCCATCTCCTCGATGGTCCGGCCGGCCGCCGCCTGCTCGTGCAGCAGCGACCGCACGGCGTCGGCGATCTCGCGCCGGCCACCGTAGCCGACCGCCATGTTCACCTCGACGCCACCGGTGCGGCTCCGAGTCTTTTCCTGGGCCGCCTTCATCGCCGTAGCCGTGGAGGCGGGCAGCACGTCGAGCGCGCCGACCATCCGCAACCGCCACGGGTTGCCCTCCTCGGCCAGCTCGGTGGCGAGGTCCTCGATGATGGTCAGCAGCGGGTCGAGCTCGGCCGCCGGCCGCTGCAGGTTGTCGGTGGCCAGAAGATAGAGCGTGACGTGCTTGATGTCGGCCTGGTCGCACCAGGCCAGCAGCTCTTTCACCCGGGTGGCGCCGACCCGGTGGCCGTCGTTGGGGTCGACGAAGCCCATCTCGCGCGCCCAGCGGCGGTTGCCGTCGCACATGACGCCGACATGCTGCGGCACCGGCTTGCCGGCCAGTTTCCGGGCGAGCCGCCGCTCATAAAACGAATAAATGAGGGACCGCAGATTCATCGCCCCAAAGCCTAGCCATCTCCCGCCAGCGCTCAAGTGCGGCGGTGCAGTTCCCGGCCGATCCGGCCGATCGTGCGAAAGTCGAACATTCCGTCAGCGAGCCCCAGAGCGGTCATCCGGTCGAAGACCCGCTGATCCCGGGCGGCGGCACGCACCGCCGCGTCGACCGCCGACGGCCGCCGGGTGAGAAAAGTCGCAGCACGCGAGTGACGCAGGTGACGTCCGAGGCGCGTACGCAACGAGCTGAGGTAGGCGGCGGCCGGGTCGGCGGTCAACGCGGCCGCGCCGGCCAACGCCCCCGACAGCACGGCGTAGAAGATGCCCTCGCCGGTCAGCGGGTTGATCAACGAGAGGGCGTCGCCGGCCAGCAGCACCCGGCCAGTGGCCGGCGGCGGCCGGTGGGTCGACAGCGGCAGGTGGTGGGCGCGCAGGCTGTGCGGCCGGGTTCCGGTCAGCAGGTGGTCCAGGCGTTCCAGGAGGTAGGCGCGGCTGAGCGCCGCCCCGCGCAGGACCTCGCCGTACCCGACGTTGGCGGTGCCGTCGCCGATCGGGAACGACCACGCGTACGCCGGCCAGCGCGCCTCGGTCGTCACAATGACCTGCTCGGGGCTGGCCGCCGGGGCGTACCCGCGGATGGCGATCGCCACGTGGCCGGGCGGGTTGGGCCGGTGCCCGCACAGCCGCCGGACCACCGACCCGGCACCGTCCGCCCCGATCAACACGCCCGCCCCGAACCGCCCGTCGATCACCACCCGGCCGCCCGCGTTCCCGCCGGCCTCGCCCGCCGAGCTCCCGTCCGCCTGCCCCGCCGGGGTCCGGCCGGGCTCTTGGCGCAACTCGCGCACGGTGTGGCGGCAAAACTCGACGCCGGCATCCTGGGCCGCGCGGACCAGCCGGTCGTCGAAGACCCGGCGCGGCACGGTGTGCGCCGGTCGGGGCAGCGGACGGGCCACCGCCCCGCCGCCCGGCCCGACCAGCCGCAGCCGCTCCACCGGCGGGTAGCCGTCGGTCACCCCGGTCACGCCCAGCCCGGCCAGCACGTCCAGCGCCTCGGCCGCGATGCCGTCCCCGCACGGCTTGTCCCGCGGGAAGGCGGCCTTGTCGAGCAGCAGCACGCGCGCACCGCCCCGCCGGGCGGCGATGGCCGCGGTGGCGCCGGCCGGCCCGGCGCCCACGACCACCACGTCGACATCCATTCGCCCGTCATACCCCGCGGATCCTTCACATACGGCCACGTACCCGCCGTTCCTTGCCTCGGCCGAGATCGGCAACGTGATCAAACTGATCACGTCGATCGCCGAACCGACCAACCTGCTGGCGTTGAATGCGACGATCGAGGCGGCTCGGGCCGGTGACGCGGGTAAGGGTGCCGCCGAGGAGTTGGCGCGCATGTCCAACGAGCTGCAGAAGCTGGTCGGCACGTTCCGCGTCTAGTTCCAGTGGTAGGCCCGGACACCGCCCGGGGCTACCACTGTCAGCCTTTGACCAGCGCGTACGACGCCAGGGCGACCGCCACGACCAGGGGCGCGCCGTCCCGGATCAGGCCGTCGGTGCCCAGCAGCAGGTAGCACAGCGGCAGGTCGATCAGCAGCACGCCGACGCCGGCCCAGCCGAGGACCACCTTGGCCAACCGCTTGCCCCGCAACAGGAAGAACGTGTTGAGCAGCACGACGTAACTGACCCCGAAGCCGGCCACGAACCAGAAGATCACGGCCAGCAGATATTCGGGCTTGTCGCCGAGCTCCCCCACCGAGATCAGGCACGGCACCAGCATCAGCGGGCTGTAGGTGAAGGCGGCCACCCGAGCCGTCATCAGCCAGCCGCTGACCACCCGCCGGGGCGCGCCCTCCTGCCAGGACAGCCCGTCCGGCCCGAAGGTGAGCCGCTTCGCCGGCCGGGTCAGGTGCTGATCGATCGCCGGATGCTTGTACAGCAGCGCCACCACGCTCACGCACAACACCACCAGCACGCCGAACCCGACCACACCGGGCAGCGCGGGACGGCCGGTCGGCGGCACGATCAGCCGGCCCACCGCGAAGATCGTCGTGACCGCCAGGATCAGCCCGAACGGCCTGGCACCGGTGCGGCCCTTGCGGACCTGGTTCAGCAGGATCAACCACGCGAGGGTACGCATCAGCGCCCACCCGGTCCGCACCCAGAGCCCGAGGCCGGGCTCCGGGGCGTACCAGAAGTTGAGCAGCTCGACCACCACCGTGGCCGCCGCCGTCGCCACCAGCAACCAGGTCAGCGCCCGGACCGCGACCGGGCGCACACCGCTCTCGACCGTCATGCCCTCAGCGCTCCCATCGAGAACGCTTCTTACCCGAACCGAACGCCCCTCACCCTCCGCACGAGCGCACGGCCCCGCCGCGCACGGACCCGCCGCGCACGGACCCCCGCTCAGGCTTTCGCTGATGTCAGGCGGGCCCGGAGCGCGTCCAGCTCGGACCACAGGACCGTCGGCAGCTTGTCGCCGAAGCGCTCGAACCACTCGGTGATCTGCGGCAGCTCGGCCTCCCACTCGGCCCGGTCCACGGCCAGCGCCGCCGCGACATCCGCCGGCGGGATGTCGAGGCCGGTCAGGTCGAGCGCGCCGGGCGCGGGCACGTGACCGACCGGCGTCTCCACCGCCTCGCCGCCACCGTCGAGCCGCTCGCAGACCCATTTCAGCACGCGCGCGTTCTCCCCGAACCCGGGCCACAGGAAGCGGCCGTCGTCGCCCCGGCGGAACCAGTTCACGTAGAACACCTTGGGCAGCTTGGCCTCGTCACCGGACGCGCCCTTGGCCATGTCCAGCCAGTGCTGGAAGTAGTCGCCGGCGTGATAGCCGATGAACGGAAGCATGGCCATCGGGTCGCGGCGTACCACCCCGGTCCGTCCGACCGCGGCGGCCGTGGTCTCCGACGACAGCGTCGCGCCCAGGTAGACGCCGTGGGTCCAGTCGCGGGCCTCGGTGACCAGCGGGATCGTGGTGCGCCGGCGGCCACCGAAGAGGATCGCGTCGATGGGCACGCCGCGCGGGTCGTCGTATTCCGGGGCCAGGATCGGGCACTGCTCGATCGGCGTGCAGAACCGGCTGTTCGGGTGGCTGGACGGGGTGTCCGAGGCGGGCGTCCAGTCTTGGCCGCGCCAGTCGGTCAGGTGGGCCGGCGGCTCGCCCATGCCCTCCCACCAGACGTCGCCGTCGTCGGTCAGGGCGACGTTGGTGAACACCGAGTGGCCCCGGGCGAGCGTCCGCATCGCGTTCGGGTTGGTGTGGAAATCCGTACCCGGGGCGACGCCGAACAGGCCGTACTCCGGGTTGGTGGCCCACAGCCGGCCGTCGGAGCCGAACCGCATCCAGGCGATGTCGTCGCCGACGGTCTCCACCTTCCACCCGGGCAGCGTCGGTTCGAGCATGGCCAGGTTGGTCTTGCCGCAGGCCGAGGGAAACGCACCGGCGATGTACCGGACCCGCCCCTCGGGCGAGGTCAGCTTCATGATCAGCATGTGCTCGGCCAGCCAGCCCTCGTCCCGGGCGGCGACGCTGGCGATCCGCAGCGCGTAGCACTTCTTGCCGAGCAGCGAGTTGCCGCCGTAGCCGGAGCCGTACGACCAGATCTCCCGCGTCTCGGGGAAGTGCGAGATGTACTTGGTCTCGTTGCACGGCCACGGGACGTCCTCGTCGCCCTCGGCCAGCGGCGCGCCGACCGAGTGCAGCGCCGGCACGAAGGGCGCGTCGTCGCCCATCGCCTCGAGCACCGCGCGGCCCATCCGGGTCATGATCTTCATCGAGGCGACGACGTATGGGCTGTCGGTCAGCTCGACCCCGAACATCGGGTTGGGCGCGTCGAGTGGGCCCATGCAGAACGGGACGACATACATCGTCCGGCCGCGCATGCAGCCGGCGTAGAGCTCGGTCATGGTCGATTTCATCTCGGCCGGGGCCATCCAGTTGTTGGTGGGCCCGGCGTCGGCCTGGTCGACCGAGCAGATGAAGGTGCGTTCCTCGACCCGTGCGACGTCACCGGGGTCGGTGCGCGCCCAGAACGACTGCGGACGCTTCTCGGGGTCGAGGCGCACCAGTGCGCCGCTCTCGACCAGTTCGTCGGTGATCCGGGTCCATTCCGCCTCGGAGCCGTCGCACCAGACCACGCGGTCGGGGGTGGTGAGGGCGGCTACTTCGGCGATCCAGTTCAACAGTCGTTGATGCGGCATGGGTGATCTCCTGAAGGTCGGCTCTGACCAATGGCGAACCCGGCCGTGTGGGCGGCCGGTATCCAGTGGAGTCACGTCAGCCTAACCGTCAGTTCATCGGCTGACCCTGTGGACAACCGCACAATCCACGGCGGCTTTGCTCAATGACGATCGATCCTTCACCGCTTGGCGCAGTTATGCGCAGCACGCCCTGCCGACGCTACTTTCACAAATCAGACTTAACGTCATAAGCTGGTCGTTAATCGGGCTTTCCTCACGCTCCCGGCTCAGGAGGCAGGAATGACGATGGCGGGCACGGACGACACGGACACCGATTTACTAACCGCGGTGCGGCAGGGAGACACCGCGGCGTACGGGACGCTCTATGAACGGCACCGTGCCGCGGCCCGGCAGCTCGCGTACTCCCTGGCCCGCGATCCGGCCGAGGCCGACGACCTGGTCGCCGAGACCTTCGCCCGGGTGTTCGCCACCCTGCGCGCCGGCCGGGGCCCGCTGGCCGCGTTCCGCGCCTACCTGGCCACCACCCTGCGGCACGTCTGCTACCACCGCGCCCGCCGCGACCGCCGCCTCGAGTTCACCGACGACCTCAGCCGGTACGACGCCGGCGAACCGTTCCTCGACCCGACCCTGGAACGCCTGGAGCGCACCTACGCCGCCCAGGCCTTCCGGCAACTGCCCGCGCGCTGGCGGGACGTGCTGTGGATGACCGAGGTCGAGGGGGCCGGGCCGGCCGAGATCGCGCCCCGGCTGGGCCTCACCCCGAACGCGGTGGCCGTCCTCGCGCACCGCGCCCGCGAGGGTCTACGCAGCCTCTACCTGCAACAACACGTCGCCGTGGCGGATCATCCGCAGTGCCGGTTCGCCGGCGAGCGGCTCAGCGGGCACGTCCGCGGCCGCCTCTCGCCCCGGGACGCGGTGCGGGTCGCGGCCCACCTCAACGGGTGCGCGTCCTGCCGATCGAAGGCCGCCGAACTGACAGAGGTGGACACCCTCCGCTACCCCACGTATAGGCAACGTCACCATTCAGCACCGACCTGTTAAGAGTCGCTCACGAAAAAGGCAGCGCATGACGGCCGCCGGTAGTCTCGAATCCGTGTCCGCAACCTCGCCGCAGCCCCGCACGCTGCGCGGACGCCTGCTCGCGCTGGTCCGCGAGGTGGGCAAGTTCGGCACCGTGGGCGCGATCGCGTTCCTGATCGACCTCGCGATCTTCAACGTTCTGCTGAGTACGGGCACAGAGAGTCGCGTCGCCAAGACGATCTCGATGATCGTCGCCACCACCGTCGCGTTCCTGGGCAACCGCTTCTGGACCTGGCGGCACAGCCGGCACACGCACATGGCCCGGCAATACACCCTCTTCTTCGTGATCAACGGTGTCGGGCTGGGCATCAGCCTCGCCTGCCTGACGATCAGCCACAACCTGCTCGGCGACGTCTGGCCGGTGCTGCGGACCCAGGCCGCCGACAACATCTCCGGGCAGCTCATCGGCACTGCCCTGGGCACTCTGTTCCGTTTCTGGTCCTACCGCCGATTCGTCTTTCCCGCCGATGACGACGACCACGCCGATCCTGTGACCTCGGTTTCAGTCACCCGGCCGTGACCCCTCTTCCGCGTCCCCTTCCCCGTAAGGTTGCCGAATGCCATCAGCCCGCACGCTGACGGAACGACTGCGCCGGATCGCTCCCGAGGCCTTGGCCTTCGGGGTCATCGGCGCGGCCAACGCCGCCCTCTACTTCGCGATCACGTACGTCGCGATGCCGATCGGCGCCGTCAAGGCCACCGTCATCGCGACGGTAGTCACCACCACGCTGGCATATTTCGCGAACCGTTACTGGACCTACCGCCACCACACCAAGACGGCGCTGCGTCGCGAGTACGCGCTGTTCTTCGGCTTCAACCTGGTCGGCATGGTGATCCAGTCGGGGTCGGTGGCCGTGGCCAAGTATGGCTTCGGGCTCAGCGAGAGCGACCACCGCTGGCTGATCATGGGCGTGACGGTGTTCGCCGCCGGGGTGGCCACGCTGTTCCGCTTCTGGGCGTACCGCACCTTCGTCTTCCTCAAGCCCCCGGTGGACGGGCACGAGGCGGCGATGGCCGAGATGGACGTGGCGGCCGGGCTGGCCGAGCTCAGCGCCGGAGATCCTGCCTTCGAGGCCGAGCTTTCTGTGCTGGAGGAGTCGGAGCGGGCCGACCGCCGGCACTGAGCTCGTCCTCCTCGTCGTCCTCCTCGTCCTGGTCGTCGACCCGCAGGTGATCGTCCTCGACCAGCTGATAGAGCGTGGTCTGCAACTCCTGTGCCCGGGGCACCGACGGCAGCACCAGCGGCTGGTCGCCGATCGAGGTGATGGTCACCGTGCCGCAGCCGAACATCCGGTCCCACAGTGACTGGCGCACGGTGTGATCGTTGACCCGGCCCAGCGGGATGTCCCGCCGTATCCGGGTCAGCACGCCCTCCTGGGTCAGCACCCGCTGATCGGTGAAGACGTAGTGCGTGCACCGCCAGACCACCAGCGGTGCCACGCCCCGGGTCAGCGCGAAGAACAGCGCCAGCGCCGCGACCACGCAGACCCCGATCAGGCCGCCGTCGTTGTCCGGCAGCATCACCCAGGCGACGATGGTCACGGCCAGCGAGAAGAGCAGCGCGAGGACCGGCCGCACGGCCGCCTTGGCGTGCGGGTGGAGGTGGAGGACGAGCTCCTCCTCCTCGGTCAGGACGTCGTCGGGGAAGGGCACGCGGTCAGCGTACGTGGCGCACGTCACCGGCCGAGACACGGTTGTCCCGCCCGTCAGCCGTTCGGATCACCAGCTGCCCGTCGGCATCCACGTCGACCGCGGCACCGACCAGGTCCCCACCGGCCGGCCGCTCCACCCGGACGTCGCGCCCGATCGTCGAACACCCTCGCCGGTACGCACCCAGCAGCCCGCACATCTCGGCGTCGCCGCCGGCCTCCCGCCAGCCCGAATACCACTGAGCCAGGCTTCGCAGCAACGCCTTGAGCAGTGGATCCCGGTCGGTGCTCTTCGCACCGGCGATCTGCAGCGAGGTGGCCGGCAGCCCGGTGACCACGGGCAACTCGTCCACCCGGGTGGTCACGTTGAGCCCGATGCCGACCACGACCCCGTCCTCGACCACCTCGGCCAGGATGCCGGCGCACTTCGCGTCGTGTACGAGCAGGTCATTGGGCCATTTCAGGGCGGCGTCGAGCTCGGTGATCCGGTGCACCGCCTCGCGCAGCGCGACCCCGGCCAGCAGCGGCAGCCAGCCCCACTGCCGGCTGGGCACCTCGGCCGGACGCAGCAGCACGCTCAGCGTCAGGCCCGCGCGCGGCGGCGAGGTCCAGGTGCGATCGCGGCGGCCACGGCCCGCGATCTGCTGCTCGGCCACGACGATGAGGCCCTCGGGCTCGCCCGAGCGGGCGGCCTCGGTCACGTCGGCGTTGGTCGAGCCGGTTTCGGCCCGGATGTCGAGACGTCGCCACAAGCCGCCGGGTACGAGCAGAGCACGCTCAAGACTGCGACGACTGAGCGGCGGACGCTCCAGATCTCCGTACGGCGAGCCCATCCGTCCAGGCTAGCCCCGTCCCGTGCCCGCCCCCAGCTACCGCCCCAGCCGTCATCGCCCCAACCACCGTCGCACCCGCACCCGCACCCGCCCAGCCACCGCCGCGCCCGAACCCGCCCAGCCACCGCCGCACCCGGCCCGTACCCAGACCCAGGCCCGGACCCGGACCCGGACCCGCACCCGCACCCGCACCCGCACCCGCACCCGCACCCGCGAACAGTGCAGTGCATTGCGGCAATGGGTCGCTGCCGGCGGCGGCTGTACCCGATCGCGTTACGGACCCCTGCCGTGGGGCGTCGTCTGAACAGCGGGACGCAGGGCAGCGGACACCGCCCTGGCCTACCTCGGAGCCGCGCCTTTGCTCTGAGCACAAAGACGCATCACTTGGATACCGCCGGTCTGTGAACGATGCATATTTGTGCTCAGAGCAAAGGGCGGTGGGGCGGGGGGCTCAGCTGGGGTCGGCGGCGTGCCGGCTGCGGTAGACGGTGCTGCGTTCCGGTTGGGCGCCGGTCGAGGGGCGGGGCCGGGGGCGAGGCCGGGGGCGCGGCGGGTTCTCCGGCTCGGCGCCGGCCGGCTCGGCCGACCCGCGGACCGGGCGCTGTTGGACGTTGCGAGCCGACCAGGTGGGGGGCAGTTCGACCCGGCCGCTGGGCTGCGCGGGTGGCCACGGGGGCGCGACACCGGTGGGTTCGGGCCGGGAGTCCGTCCGCGTCTCAGCCGAAGACTCCGGGCTGGGCTCCGGCTCGGCGGCGGTTTCCGACTCGACGTTGGGTGGGTTCTCGCCCAGCGGGCCCGGGCGGACCCCATGCAGGCTGGACCGGGACACGTCGGAGCTCGTACGAGACACATCGGAACCCGGGCGGACCGCGTCGGAACCGAGGCGGGATGCGTCGAAAGTCGGGCGGGTCTCTTCCGCGGGCGGGCCGAAGCGGAGCGGGCCGGTGGGCTCGGGCTCGCCGATCGGGTCGAAGCGCGATGACGGGTACGGCGGGGCCTCCGGCAGGCGCTGCAGCGGCGTGGGCCAGCCGTACGACTGTTCGGGCACCGGCATCCAATAGTCGCCGGCTGCGGGCTCCTCGTCCTCGTACTCGGGGCGGACCCATCCTTCGATCCGGTCGCCCTCGCGGGCCGGGCGCTTGCGGTCCGGTGGTGTGGGCGGGACGGCGGCGACGGCGCTGGTCGGCTCGTCGACGATGCCGCGCGGGGCGAACCGGGTCTTGACCGACTGGGTCGGCCCGTCGAGGTCCTTGGCCCGGGAAGTGAACGTTCGTGCCCGCGACGCGCGCCGCCCGGCCTTCCCCGAACGCGTCACCGGGGCATCGGCCGCGTGCTTGGGCTCATCCGCGGGGAACGAAGGGAGTACGGCCGCGTGCTTGGGCTCGTCACCCCAAAAGGAGGGCAGGTCAGCGACGCGCTTCGAGTCGCCGGCCCGGAACGAAGGCTGGTCCGGCGGGGTAGAGACCGGTGCCGACGGTTGGTTGGCCGGAGTCGGGGGCAGGGCGGCCGCGGGTGGTGCCTCGATGGCCGCTCGGGTGGGCGCCGCGGGCAGGGCGGCCAGCGCCTGGCGCCGGCGGCGGGCCCGGATCTGCGAGCGCACGGTAACCGGCGAGCCGCCACGTCGTCGTTCGCCGCGCGGGGCCGGCTCGACCCGGCCGAGCAGGACGTGCCGGAATCCGATCAGGGTGGCGACTCCCCCGGCGATCAGGGCGAGGCCGGCCGCGGTCATCCAGTTCGTCACGGCAGGAGTAACGAATAGGGCATTCGGTACGAAACGCTACGGGGTACCGGGCCGGACGGACATGGATACGATCGCCGGGTGACACTCCAGCAGGATGCGCCCACCCCGGGCGAGCAGCAGATCGACGTGCACACCACGGCCGGCAAGCTCGCCGACCTCGACCGGCGCATCGAGGAGGCGGCACACGCTGGTTCCGAACGCGCGGTCGAGAAACAGCACGCCCGCGGCAAGAAGACCGCCCGCGAACGCATCGAACTGCTGCTCGACCCGGGTTCCTTCGTGGAACTCGACGAACTCGCCCGGCACCGGTCGACCAACTTCGGGCTGGAGCAGAACCGCCCGTACGGCGACGGTGTGGTCACCGGCCACGGCACCGTCGACGGCCGCCAGGTCTGCGTGTTCTCCCAGGACTTCACGGTCTTCGGCGGCTCGCTCGGCGAGGTCTTCGGCGAAAAGATCGTCAAGGTGCTCGACCTGGCCATGAAGATCGGCTGCCCGATCATCGGGATCAACGACTCCGGCGGCGCGCGCATCCAAGAGGGGGTGGTCGCGCTCGGGCTCTACGCCGACATCTTCTTCCGCAACGTACGCGCCAGTGGTGTGATCCCCCAGATCTCGCTGATCATGGGCCCCTGTGCCGGCGGCGCCGTCTACTCACCGGCCATCACCGACTTCACCGTCATGGTCGACCAGACGTCGCACATGTTCATCACCGGGCCCGACGTGATCCGCACGGTCACCGGCGAGGACGTCGGCATGGAGGAGCTGGGCGGCGGGCGTACCCACAACACCCGCAGCGGGAACGCGCACTACCTGGCGTCGGACGAAGAGGACGCCATCGACTACGTTCGCGCGCTCCTCTCGTACCTCCCCAGCAACAACCTGGACGACCCCACCACCTTCGACCTGCCCTCGGACCTCGACCCGACCGAAGCCGATCTTGCTCTTGACACCCTGATCCCCGACTCGGCCAACCAGCCCTACGACATCAAGACCGTCGTCGAGACCGTGGTCGAGGACTTCCTCGAGGTGCAGCCGCTGTACGCGCAGAACATCGTGGTCGGCTTCGGGCGGGTCGAGGGGCGGCCGGTCGGCGTCGTCGCCAACCAGCCGATGAACCTGGCCGGCACGCTCGACATCGCGGCGTCGGAGAAGGCGGCCCGGTTCGTGCGCACCTGCGACGCCTTCAACCTGCCCGTGCTGACCTTCGTGGACGTGCCCGGCTTCCTGCCCGGCACCGGCCAGGAGTGGGACGGCATCATCCGGCGCGGAGCCAAGCTGATCTACGCGTACGCCGAGGCCACAGTCCCCAAGGTCACCGTCATCACCCGGAAGGCGTACGGCGGCGCGTACGACGTGATGGGCTCCAAGCACCTCGGCGCCGACTTCAACTTCGCCTGGCCGACCGCCCAGATCGCCGTGATGGGAGCGCAGGGGGCGGTGAACATCCTCTACCGGGGCGAGATCTCGTCCGAAGAGAGGCGCGCCGAGCTCATCCGGGAGTACGAGGACACGCTGGCCAACCCCTACGTCGCGGCCGAACGCGGCTATGTGGACGCGGTCATCGCGCCGTCCCGCACCCGGGAACAGGTCACCCGCGCGTTGCGAGTACTCCGTACGAAGCGCGAGACCCTCCCGCCGAAGAAACATGGAAACATCCCACTGTGACCGACCATTCGGGCTAGTGACAATGCGTTAGGACGCGAGCACCCTCGTACGCATGTCATTGAGCTCGATGTCCCTGCTCACGGCCATCCTGGTCGGCATCGCGGTGTTCGGACTCGGCTACGTGTGGAACGGCTTCCGCGCATCCCGTGTCGTCCTCAAGGGAGCGAAGGGTAGCGTCCCGAAGGCTCGCGCCCTCTACTGGGGCAACCTCGGCCGGCTGATCAAATGGGGCCTGGCAGTGGCCGCGATCCTCTTCGTGCTCGTCACCTGGAGCGCCCGCGACGCACCGGCCGCCCCAGCGACTCCGTCGCCTTCGTCGTCGCCGTCAGCTCGCCGATAGTTCCGGCAGCCACTGCCCCGCCAGCATGAACGCGCCGACCACCAGCACCGCGATCGTCACCAGATAGAAAAATCCCACCCACATGACCGCGGGTACGCGCGTGAGATGCGCCAACTGATCGGCGTCGGACTCGGGCATCCGCCCCCGGCGCCGCAGCTTCTGCAGCTCGCCGACCGGACGCACGCCCCCGATCAGCAGGAACCACACTCCCGTGTAGGCGAACGCGGCCTGCACCTCCGGCGACGCATACCACGACACGGCGAAGACGATCGCGCCGGTGACCAGCAGCGAGATCACTCCGAACAGGTTCCGGATGTTGATCAGCATGAGCAGCAGCAGCACGATCGCCAGCCAGAGCAGCAGCGTGATCCGGTTCCCGCCGAGAATCCAGGCACCGGCCAGCCCGACCAGCGACGGCGCGATGTAGCCGCCCAGCAGCGTGAAGATCATGCCCGGGCCGGTCGGGCGCCCCGCCGACAACGTCAGACCGGAGGTGTCGAACTCGAGCCGAATCCCCCGCAGGCGGCGGCCGGTGAGCAGGGCGGCGAGCGCGTGGCCACCCTCGTGGGCGATGGTCACCGCGTTGCGGGCGATCCGCCACACCGGGCGTACGGCCACCGCGACCAACGCCACCAGGGCCGTAATCAGCGCCAGCAGGGCGGGCGGGTCGGGCTGGGCGCTGAACAGCTCATCCCAGATGCTCGTCACACCGTCGATCGACACAGCCCGGGAGCGTAGTCGATCTGCGCTTCACAGGGTCGAGCGGCTGTTTCGACGGGCCTGGCGGCTGACGTACTTCTTCCGGTCGCTTCGCAGCTTTTCAGTGCGGCCGGGCGTTTCCGCCCGGCCGCGGCGCACGGCTAAGCTCGTCTCCGATATGTCGCCTTCGCCGGCTGCGGGCGGTTGAGGACCCACTTTCCGGCGAACGCACCGGCCACGATCACCAGACCGGCGATGACCAAAATGGTCACCAGCGGACTGGCAGCCGCGGCGAGCAGTGCCACGTCAGCCACGGCGACGAGCATCCACAACGCCAGTGTGGGCATGCGGCCGTGTTTCCTGCGTACCATGGTGCACCTCCATCCGTGTCCGGATGGATCAATACCCCGCTCAGAGCGGCTTGAACCCCTGGTAGATCTGCGCCAGCACGTCCTTGTTGGCGTCCCAGTCCTTCGGCGACGTGTAGAACGAAATGCCGAACGCCTTCTTCGCGCTCACGATGACGCCGCGCTTCTGGGCGTGCTGCGGGTTCCCCGAGGGATTGAGGTACGTGAATTCCCAGTCGGCCGCCTTCTGGAAGTAGCCGTCCACCGCGACCAGCCGGATCCGCTGGTAGTCGCGGTACTGGCTGCCCCGGCGGTCGGCCTCCTGCTGCTCCCAGTCCTTGACCGGGTCCGGCTTCGGCTGGTCGGTCTGATCGATGATCAGCAGCCGGAACGTCTTGTCGTCCTGCAGATAGACCTCGGTGCCACGCTGCGACTGGACATGGAAGCCCTTGGGCAGCGGCACCGTGAAGCCGTTCCCCTTGTAGACCGTCCAGCCCGCCGGCACGGTCCCCTGCGTGGACGGCTTGTCACTGGTCTTCGGCGGCGTACTGGCCGGAGTCTTGCCCTCATCCGGCGTCCGTCCACCGTCGCCGGACCCGGTGGCCGGCGCCGCCCCGGCGTTGTCGGTCGGCACCGCGGGCGGCTGCGTACTCCCGCCGCCCTCCTCGTCGTCCCCCGCGAAGGCCAGCGGCACCAGAATCCCGACCAGCAGCACAACCACCGCGACAATGGCGACGCCGATCGCCGTCTGCTTCCGGGTCAACGTGGTCCCGAAGATCGTCACTCCCCGCGACCGCATGGTCGGCGGAACCATCGGCTGCCAGGCCGGCCGGTTCGACCGCGGGAACGACGGGCTGTCGCTGGTCCGATCGGCGGTCACCCCGATGACAGCGGTCCCCGCCGCGGTCTGAGCGGTGCCCGAGTCATCGTCGTCCCGCCCGGTCAGGTCGCTCCGCGTAGCGTTGGCCAGCGAAGCGGTGGTGACCCGGGTCCTGTCGTCATCGGTGCTGCTCGTGGCGCCGGGCTTGCGAGCGGCGGGCACCGAGGCCGCCCGCTGGGGCGGAGTCGCCGAGCGTTCGTTGATCTGGGCGGCCACCTGGGTAGCGGCCAGCTTGGCGTCGGTGTCGGTCAGCGGCTTGGCGTTCGCCTTGCCGGCCTTGGCCTCTGATTTGCCGGTGTCGCCCTCGTCCTCGGCTGCGGCGTCCGTCGTGACGCCATCTTGGACCTGCTCCGCGGAAGCCTCGCCGCCCTTGGTCCCGCCTTGGGTGTCGGCTTTCGCGGAATCGTTGCTGGTGGCCTTGGCCTCGGTGGCCGACTCGGAGTCGGTGGGCTTCGAGTCGCCGGCCGTCGCCACGTCAGCCTTTGCGCCATCGGCCTTCGCCATGGCTGCTTCCGGCTCGCTGGTCCCGTCTGCTTCGGGGTCGCCGACGTCGCCGGCTGCTTCCGCCTCGCTGGTCCCGTCTGCTTCGGGGTCGCTGACCTCGTCGGCTGCTTCCGCCTCGGTGGCGACCGCTCCGTTCGCCTGGTCGGCCGGCTTCGAGTCGCCGGCCGCCACGGTCTCAACGGCATCCGCTTCGACGGCACTCACTACGCCGGCAGCCGCCGAGTTCGTGTCCTTGTCACCGGCGGTCGGCTTGGCTCCGGTGATCGACTTGAAGCCGGCGTCCGGCTTCGCCGCGGTCGTGCGCCCGCGTCCCTTGCGATTCCGCGTGGCCTTGCCCGGCGCCTTCGATCCGGTCTCGGACTCCGCGCTCGCGGATTTCGTTTCGGCCGAGGTCTTGGAGCTGCTCTCCGGATCAGGCTCAACGGCATCGGCGGAGTCCTGCTTCGACTTCGAAGCCGAGGCGTCCGGTGTCGTCTTCGACGCTTCCGCTTTCGACGACTCGGTATCAACCTTCGACGCGGCGGAACCCGAGGTCGCCCCGGAACCGTCCGCCGCCATGGAGGCCGAATCCGCCTTCGTCGTGGCAGCGCCCGACGTCGCCGCCGGACCATCCGCCTTCGTCGCAGCAGCACTCGACGTCGCCACGGGACCGTCCGCCTCGGTCGCAGCAGCACTTGACGTCGCCACCGCACCATCCGCCTCGGTCGCGGTGTCACTTGACGTCGCCACGGGACCGTCCGCCGCCGGATCCGCCTTCGTCGCGGCGGCACTCGACGTCGCCACAGGACCGTCCGCCGCCGGATCCGCCTTGGTTACGGCGGCACTCGACGTTGTTGCCGGATCGTCCGACGACTTGGGGTCGGCCGAGGGGGCTGCGCTGTCTGGCTTCGGGGCTGCTTCGGTGGAGGTTGCCACGGAGCTTTCGGGCGTGGCGGGCTCTGTCTTTTCGGGCTCGTCGGTCAGCGGGCCGCCTGCGCCGGAAGCCTCGGCGGGGGCGGTGGCAGCGTCGGCCTGAGCGGCGGTGAGGCCAGTCCGGGCGGCGCCGGTGTCGGGCGTGTTGCGGGTGGGTGGCTTACCGCCGGGCACCACGGTCGTGCGGTCGTCGGTCCTGGGGGCCGGTGGGCGACGGACGATCGACGTCGCGGCGGTGTCGGTCGGTGTCGGCGTCTGGTTGCCCGGGATGACGACCGGAGCGTGGGAGCTCGGGGCCGGAATCCGCGGGGACCGGGTGCGCGGCTGCTCGGTCGGCGGGGCCACGGCGGCGTTGCGGGGCGACGGCGCCGATGCGCTGCCAGGCGACGCGGGCGCGGATGCGCTGCCCGGTGAGCCCGGAACAGACGCGCTGCCAGGAGACGCCGGTGCCGACGCGCTGCCAGGAGACGTCGGTGCCGACGTGGTGCCGGGCGAGCCCGGTGCCGATGCGCTGTCGGGGGTGGCCGGCTGGGAGGGGCGGTGAACGACTGTGGTCGGGTCGGCGGTGGGGCGCTGGCGGGACGGGGGCAGGCCGCGGGCGGCGCGGCGGGCCTCCTGGGCGGCCAGGTAATGCTGGGAGGCTTCGGCCAGGCGGGCCTCGGCCTCGGCCTCGGAAAGTGCGGGGCCGCTGCGGGTCTGCGCCGATGGCGGCTCAGCTGCTGTCGGCTGGGTGGGCGGCTGGGCGCGGCCGGGGCGGCTGGGACTCTGCGGGCCTGGGACGGTGCCGTAGGTGCCCCGGCTGCCGTGTGCGAGCGCGCCATTTGCGCTCGACGACGCGGGACCCGGTGCCGCCGCTGAGCCGTCCCGGCCCGCTGTTGCTCCTGTCGAGCCCCGGGAGCGCGTACCCCCCGAAGGATCTTGATCTTCTCTGACCGGAGGGGTGTCCAGGCGGGTGGAGTCGAGGCGCGGGCCGTCAACGCGGGTGGGGGTCTCGGGCGCGGGGCGCGCGACCGACGCCTTGCCCGGCGCGAAGACCGGACGGCCGGTGGGCGGCGGACTACCCGGAGCGACCGGCGGCTGCGACGTGGATTGACCCGGAGGCTGCTGGCGGGACGCGGCCGGCGGCTGCTGGCGGGAGACGCCGGGCTGCGGGCGCGAGACCGGCGGGCGCGGACCTGGTACGACCGGAGCGGCGCCCGTGCCACCGCCGGGGACGACCGGCGGGGCGGTGCGCTCGCGGCCGACACCGGGGCGGCGCATCGTCGGGCTCATCGGGAACGACAGCTTCGACCGGCGGCCGGTGGCCCGCTGCAGAAGGCGCTCGGCCTCGACGGCGTCGATGCGGTGGGCGGGATCTTTGCGAAGCAGGCCGTTGAGCACCGGCTTGAGCGGACCGGCGTTGCGGGCCGGCGGCGGATTTTCGGTGGCCAGGGCGGCCAGCGTGGCGATGGCGGACGGGCGCGCGAACGGCGAGCTACCCTCGACAGCGGCGTAGAGGGTGGCGCCCAGCGACCACAGGTCGGCGGCCGGGCCCGCTGTGCCGTCGCGAGCGCGCTCGGGGGCGATATAGGCCGGCGAGCCCAGCACCAGGCCGGTCCGTGTGACATCCGGGTTGCCGGGCAGCGTGGCCAGGCCGAAGTCGGTGAGCACGACCCGGCCGTCCGACCCGATCAGCACGTTGCCGGGCTTCACATCGCGATGCACGACGCCGTTGCGGTGGGCGGCGCGGAGGGCGTTGAGCACGCCAAGACCAATTTCAGCGGCGCGTACGGCGGGGAAGGGCCCGTCGGCGGCCAGCTTGTCCTGCAGGGAGCGGGACGGGACGTACTCCATGACGATCCACGGGTCGGCATCCGTCCGCAGCACGTCGAAGACGCGCACCACGTTGATGTTGTTGAGCCGGGCGATCGCGCGCGCCTCACGCAGCGACCGCTCGCGCATCTCCTGCCGCTCGTCGTGCGTCAGCCCCGGCGGCGGCACGAGTTCCTTGATGGCGACCTCGCGGTGCAGCACCACGTCGGTCGCCCGCCAGACACGACCCATCCCGCCCTGACCGAGCGGCGCGACGAGCCGGTAACGGTCAGCGACAATGAGCGGGGGGGAAGTAGACATCACGCAGAAAATACCCGGTCATGTCTAGGCGCAGCTAATTGATCAGCCGAGTGTGGGATGCGTGTCACCGCCCGCCCCCCGACATTGTCGTACGCTCTGTCGATGGATGCGGAACCGCAGGTCAGGGTCACCCGAGGCACACCGACCGCGGAAGAGCTGGCCGCATTGGTCGCGGTGGTCGTCGGCCGGGCCCACAGATCATCCATGTACGCGGTTTCACATTCGCCCCGGTCGGAGTGGGCTCGCAGCGCCCGCCCGGTAGAGAAGCCGTCGTCGTGGCGCGCGTCGGGCTTCGTCCACAGGGTGCTCTGAGGCTCTGGGGTTCCGCTACCCTCGCGGTGGATCCGATTCATAGACGCACGTAAACGGATCTTCGCGCCGGCAGCGGGAGGGGGAGCGACGGTGCTCGCGGAAGAGGACCGGGGCCCATCGTGGCTCCGCGACTACGGCAACACCAACTTCGGCACCATCGACGCCGACATAGCGGCAATGGAGAATTTCGCCAAAAAACTCCGCGCCGACGTGGAAACCAACTACGTCCCCCACCTGACCAGCGTGACCGACAAGATGCTGACCAAGCTTCCGCCCGCGGCCACGACGTTTCCCGAGCTGGTGGCCTTCATGCAGGACCACGTCCAGGCCCAGGACGCCACCCAGAGCAACGTCTACGGATTCGCCGACGGCACCGCACGCTTCGCCACCGTGGCCCAAACCATCAGCAAGGAGTACGCGGGCAGCGACGCGTTCGCGCAAGCCCGGGTCGGTGACGTGGAGGACGCCTTTGTCGCCTCCGTGACCCCGACGGAGGCGACGCCCGATGCTTGATGCCGGCGGAGGCGGCGGCTACGGAGGAACCGACTGGAGCGGCATGTCGATGACCGACATGTGGAAGGCGCTCCAGAACCAGGACACGACACCGCATTGGGAACTGGTCGACGGCTGGCGGAAGTCCTACGAGCTGACGCTGCAGCACATTTCCGCGGTTCGGAGCTACCGCGACAATCTCGCGTCGGCGTGGCCTCCGGACAAGAGCCGCGCGTCAGCGGCCTACATCGATCGGCTGGACGCTCTTCTGGAGCATCTGCAGGAGACCTACGACGCCGCGATCGCCAACCACAGCGCCTTCAGCAGCGCGACCCTGTCGATCAGTTCATCTCGGCGCGAGCTCGAGACAGTCGTGACAGAGTACTTGGCGAACGAGACCAAGCTCGCCGACTACGAGCAGGCCAAGGAAGCCGCCAACGTCCCGCTGGGCGAAGACAACCTCCCTCGCCCGACTCCGACGAACCCGGTGGCCGCAGGACGCCAGATCCAACTCGAAACCCGCGCCCGCGCCATCATGTCAAGCCTCAGCACAGACCTCATCCAGGCACGCTCCCAGCTAAAACAACCGGCGCGATACACGCCCACGGCGAAGGGCGGGATAGACGAAGACGACAGCGACGTCGTCGGTCCTCCGCCGCCGATTCCACCAGTCGCCACGTTCGATCCCGGCTCTTCCAGCGCTTCTGGTAGTGGGCATTCGGCCGTCGGGTCAGCGCGAACTCTGCCAACTGACGCAGGCGTCACGACCCCGTCAGGTGGAGGTGGTCGCCTACCTGGCCTCGTCCTTGGGGGCGTCCAACCACCCGTGGCCGCTCCGCTCGCCCCACCACCCGTCGTGAGCCCGCCTTCACCTGGTCCGACCTATGGGACTCCGATCTCACCTCCCATTGCTGGACCGAGCGGATACAACGGTCTGAGAGGCGGAGCCTCAGGCTTGACCGGACCATCGGGAAAATTGCCGTCGGGCGGGCGAGGCATTCCTCCTTCCGGCGTAATCAGGAATCCATCAACTGTGACGCCCGGACAGAGCACACCCGGCCGCCCAGCCGTCAACCCCGTCGGCGGCGTCATCGCTCCGAACACGCCTGGCAAGACCAGCGGTTCACCGGGTCGACCAGGCATGGCGCCAATGGCTCCCATGGGTAGCCGTCCAAACGAGCCAGACGACCACTCCCCGGATAAGCAACGCTGGGATCCCGATAATCCGTGGCGGACGGCCAAGGGCGTAGATCCAGTCCTCATGCCGACTGAGGAGCCACCGATTGACCCCGGTCCCGCGATCGGACTCTCGTAATGCCAGTGGCAAAGACGTCAATCGGTCTCGTTAGCGCACTTACGGCAATCGCCATTGTGCCGTTCCAGACACCGGCGAAAGCCGATGCAATTCGAGACCGGGAATGGCATCTTGGGTTCCTGCACATTGCGGAGGCTCAGAAGATCAGCACCGGCGCGGGCGTATCCGTCGCCGTTGTGGACACGGGAGTCCATCCACATCCGGACCTGAAGAGGAACCTCAAGGCTGGCACAAGCACCTTGCCGAGTGCACCTGGCGACGGCACCGACGACAAAAACGGTCACGGGACTGCCATGGCGGGACTGATCGCCGGCCACGGCCGAACTGGCGATGCGGGAATTCTTGGCATAGCACCTGCCGCCAAGATCATCCCCGTCAGGAGCACCGATGCGGAAGCCACGGAGGCAGACGGTTTTCTCTCAACTGGAATTGCCTGGGCCGCACAGAACGGAGCCCAGGTCATCAATGTGTCCGGCGCAACCGCACCGACTGTCGGCATGCGGGACGCAATCGACAAAGCGGACGAAGCCGACGCTGTAGTCGTCGCCAGCTCCGGCAACCGCCCACAGGACTCGCGCATCGGATACCCAGCGGCAATGCCAGGGGTCCTTGCGGTGGGCGCCGTCGATCGGTCCGGCATGCACGCTGCCTTCTCGGTCGAGGGTGACCCCGTGCAGATCTGCGCTCCGGGCGTTGAGATTGAAACCACCCGAAACAACAATCGATATTCTGTCGCTATTGGGACCTCCCCTGCTGCCGCGATTGTGTCGGGGGCGGCTGCGCTGGTGCGGGCCAAGTTTCCTGACCTGTCTGCTCCAGAGGTGATTGCGCGTCTTACCTCGACCGCTACCGATATCGGGCCTCCGGGGCGGGACAAAGAATGCGGCTTCGGTGTGCTCAATATTGTCAAGGCGCTGACCGTCGGCGGCACGGACAGCGGCGACAAAAGTGAAGCCGTCTCGCCTGCGCCGACTCAGCAGGCGGCGCCGGGCCAGGATGATGGCGAGGGCGCTCCTGTTGCGCTGATCGTCGGGGGTGTCGTGGTCGTCCTCGGCGGGCTTGCTGCTCTGTTTGTCGCTCGGCGGCGACGGCGCGGGTAGGCAACAAAGAGCTCGGAGGCGGGACCGCGCGAGCCGGGAGACACGGACGCGGAGGCGGGACCGCGCGAGCAGGAAGGCAAGGACGCGGAGGCGGGACCGCGCGAGGTGGGAGAACGGCGGGAGAACTGAGGCGGGGACGTTGGACTGCTTCGTTCGGAGACACATCAGTGCAGTGGAGGGTCACTGTGGGGTGTGGTCTGTAGCGTGCAGGCTGTGCTGACCGACATTTCGTACCGACTTGTTCTCGCTTCCGCCAGCCCGGCGCGGCGGGCTCTGCTGAAGGCTGCCGGCATTGATGTGGACGTGCTGGTCAGCGGGGTGGACGAGTCTGTTGTCGAGGCTGAGGACGCGTACACGCTGAGTTTGGCTCTGGCTCGGATGAAAGCGCGCACCGTGGCGGCCCGGATGCAGGCCGACCCGGGGGTGCTGGTGCTGGGGTGTGACTCCGTCCTGGCGTTCGAAGGGCAGATTCTGGGGAAGCCGGGGGACGCGGACGAAGCGGTCCGGCGGTGGCACTCCATGCGCGGCAAGTCGGGGGTGCTGCACACGGGGCACCACCTGACCGATCTGGTCACCGGGCGGCAGGCTGAGGATGTGGGTACGACAGTCGTGCACTTCGCCGACATCACCGACGCCGAGATCGAGGCGTACGTGGCGACCGAGGAACCGCTGCACGTGGCCGGCTCATTCACCATCGACGGGCGGGGCGGCGCCTTCATCGAGCGGATCGAAGGCGACCCGGGCAATGTGGTCGGGCTGTCCCTGCCGCTGATGCGCCGCCTGCTCGGCGAGCTCAACGTGTCCATCACCCAGCTCTGGAGAGATTGAGCACCGTGACCTACGAGCCGCTTCAGCTGACCCCGCCCCTGCACGAATATCTGCTCGCCCACTCCTCCGCGCCGGACGACATCACAGCCGACCTGATCGCCGAGACTCGGGCCAACCTGCCCGACCGGGCCGGCATGCAGGTCGCCCCGGAGCAGGCCGCCTTCCTGAAGATCCTGGCCGCGGTCACGCGGGCCCGGAACGCCGTCGAGATCGGGACCTTCACCGGCCTCTCCAGCCTGGCCATCGCCCAGGGCATGGGCGCGGACGGCAAGCTGATCTGCTTCGACGTCTCCACCGAGTGGACGGACATCGCCCAGCGATACTGGCGCCGGGCCGGCGTACACGATCGCATTGAACTCCGCATCGGACCCGCGGCCTCGAACCTGACCGCCCTGCCCGCGGAAGAGCACCTGGATCTGGTTTCATCGACGCCGACAAGGAGAACTACACGACCTACTGGACCGAGCTCGTCCCGCGCCTGCGCCCGGGCGGCCTGATCCTGGTCGACAACGTCCTGTGGAGCGGCCGCGTCCTCGACCCGCAGAATGAGCGTGACCAGGGCGTCGTCGACTTCAACGCCGCCGCCGTGCAGGATCCGCGGGTCGAACTGGTGATCGTGCCCATCGGCGACGGCATCACCATGGCCCGCAAGCTTTAGCGGACGCTCCGGGCGAAGAGTCGCGCCGACCAGGCGACGGCCAGTATCGCGAGCACCGCCATGATGACCAGGCCCTGCCACACGTCGGGCGACCCGAGATCGCCTCGGAACAGCGCTCGCGTGCCGTTGACCGCCCACGAGAACGGGTTCCAGTTCGCGATGCCACGGAGCCAGCCAGGGGCGTACGTCAGCGGCAGCAGAATGCCGGAAAGCAGCAGCACCGGCTGGGCCACGGTGTTCATCAGCGGCGCGAGCGCGTCCTCGCTCTTGACCGCCAATGCAACGCCATAGCTCACTGCCGACGTCATTAACGATATGAGCGCGAGCATGAGGTACGCCAACAGCAGGTTCCCGATGACCACTCGCAGGTCGAAGACCAACGCCAGCAGGGTGATGATCACCGCCTGGGCGATCAGCGACACCGTGTCCCGCAACGAGCGCCCGAGCAGCAGGGCGAGCCGGCTGACCGGGGTGACCCGGGAGCGCTCGATCACCCCGGCGCGCAACTCGGCGATGAGGCCGAAGCCCTGAAACAGCCCGCCGAAGATGGCGAGCAGCACCAGCAGGCCGGGCACGAAGATCTCGTACGCCTCGGCGTCGGTGTCCACGCCCAGCGCGGGCTTGAGCAGCGGCGCGAACAGCAGCAGATACATCACCGGCTGAAAGAGCCCCACGCCGATCCACACCGGGTTGCGGAGGAGCAGCATCATCTGGCGCGAGAAGATCAGCGAGGTGTCACGTACCAGTTTCATCGCTCAGCTCTCCCGCAGCGATCGGCCGGTCTTGGTCAGGAACACGTCGTCCAGGCTGGGCCGGTGCAGTTCGATGGCACCGAGCTCGACCGAGGCGGCGTCCAGCGCCCGCAGGATGAGCGGGATCGCGGCCGCGCCGTCGTCGACGTAGAGCCGCACCCCGTCCTCCGAAGTCTCGATCTTGGTCACGAAGGCGGCCGAGTCGAGAACCTCGGCCGCGGCTGTGACGGCCGGCGTCGACACCCGCACCACCTCGCCCGAAATGTCACGTTTCAGCGAGGCCGGTGACCCCGACGCGACGACCTCCCCGTGGTCCATGATGGAGATCCGGTCGCAGAGCGCATCCGCCTCGTCGAGGTAGTGCGTAGTGAGGAAGACGGTCATGCCCTCGTCCCGCAGCCGCCGCACCTCGTCCCACATGTGCGCCCGGCTCTGCGGATCTAGCCCGGTGGTCGGCTCGTCGAGAAACACCACTTTCGGCTCGTGGATGATGCCGAGCGCGATATCGACCCGGCGCCGCTGGCCACCGGAATACGTCTTGCACTTGCGGTCGGCGTACCCGGCCAGCTGAAAGCTCTCGAGCACGGTCGCCGCACGCGCCTGAGCGGCCGCCTTCGACACGCCGTACAGTCGCGCCTGCAGCACCAGTTCCTCGCGCGCGGTCGACTCGTCCCACGTGCTGCCGCCCTGCGCGACATACCCGATCCGGCGCCGCACCCCGCCCGGGTCGCGCCGCAGATCGGCGCCCGCGATCGTCGCGGTGCCGCCATCGGGCTCGATGAGCGTGGCCAGCATTCGCAACGTCGTGGTCTTGCCCGCACCGTTGGGCCCGAGGAAGCCGAAGATCTCGCCCTCGGCCACCTCCAGGTCGACCCCGCGAACAGCCTCGACCGTCTTCTTCTCTCGACCCTGGCGGGACACGAACGCTTTGCGAAGCCCCTTCGTAAGGATCATACGAAGGAGGCTATCAGTCAAGTTTTAGTAGTCAAGCTTGATTATCAAGCGACCCAGCCCTCGGGCGCCGCCCCCGGCCGCTGCGGCGTGAAGGCCTCGGGCAGGTACGGCGCCCCGCCCTCGATCAACGTCGCCGTCCGCTCGCACCAGCGGATCTCCGCCTCGGAGATGTCGATCGACCGTTCCCACAACCAGCTCACGAAGACCGGCTTGTTCACGACCCAGTCGGCCGAGGTGGCCGCCCGCAACTGCTCCACGCCGGCCCGCAGCTGCCCCGCCCGGTTCCGCAGCGCCGCGGCGGCTTCGTCCCGCGGAATCGCCGGCAGGAACGAGAACGCCGCCATGAACGGATCGGCCGGCGCGGCCAGGTTCCACCACTGGTTACGCAGCAGCGACTGAAACTCCTCGGCGCCGTTCTCGGTGATCTCGTAGGTCGTCCGAGCCGGCCGCGACCCCACCTGCTCGGTGGCGACCTCCCGCAACAGCCCCTCTTCCGACAACTTCCGCAAAGCGTGATAGATCGACCCCGGCTGCACGTTGGCCCACTTGTCCGCACTCCAGCTCAGCAGCTCACGCCGCACGTCATATCCGTGCACCGGTTGCATCCACTGCACCAGCCCGAGAATCATCATCCGAGTCGCCGACATACCGCCCAGTTTATTAGCCAAGTTTGACTAAAACTCAAGATCAAGTGCTCGCGTGGGTACGGCGGTCTCCGGTCGTTGTCCACAGGCGGGCCGGGGATCGAAGAGGTGTGGATGAATGGTGCGGGTGGGCGGACGGCTCATCTAGGCTCGGCTCGTGCGCAAGGTATTGATCGCCAATCGTGGTGAGATCGCGGTGCGGGTGCTTCGGGCCTGCCGCGATGCGGGGCTGGGCAGCGTCGCCGTCTACGCCGACAGCGACCGGGACGCGCCGCATGCGCGGCTGGCCGATGAGGCTTACGCGCTGGGTGGGGAAACTGCGGCCGAGACCTATCTGCGCATCGACAAGCTTCTCGATGTGGCCCGGCGGAGCGGGGCGGACGCGGTTCACCCGGGGTACGGGTTCCTGTCGGAGAACGCCGACTTTGCTCAAGCCGTACTCGACGCGAACCTGATCTGGATCGGACCGGCCCCGCAGGCGATCCGCGATCTCGGCGACAAGGTGACCGCCCGCCACATCGCGCAGCGGGCGGGGGCGCCGCTCGTGCCGGGCACGTCCGAGCCGGTGGCCGGCGCTGAGGAGATCGTGGCCTTCGCCGACGAGCACGGGCTGCCGGTCGCGATCAAGGCGGCGTTCGGTGGTGGCGGCCGGGGGCTCAAGGTGGCCCGCACCCGTGCGGAGATCCCGGCCCTGTTCGAGTCGGCGACGCGGGAGGCGGTGGCGGCGTTCGGGCGGGGCGAGTGCTTCGTCGAGCGCTACCTGGACCGGCCGCGGCACGTCGAGGCGCAGGTGCTGGCCGACACGCACGGCAATGTCGTGGTGGTCGGCACGCGCGACTGCTCGTTGCAGCGCCGCCACCAGAAGCTGGTCGAGGAGGCGCCGGCGCCCTTCCTCACCGACGAGCAGCGGGCGCAGATCCACCAGAGTGCCAAGGCGATCTGCCGGGAGGCCGGTTACCACGGGGCGGGCACGGTGGAATACCTGGTCGGGCCGGACGGGACGATCTCGTTTCTCGAGGTGAACACCCGGCTGCAGGTGGAGCATCCGGTCAGCGAGGAGACCACGGGCCTCGATCTGGTTCGCGAGCAGTTCCGGATCGCCGACGGCGAGGCGCTCGGGGTGACCGAGGATCCGGAACCGCGCGGGCATGCGATCGAGTTCCGGGTCAACGGCGAGGACGCGGGGCGTAACTTCCTGCCCGCCCCGGGGACGGTCACGGCGTTGAGCTGGCCGGCCGGGCCGGGCGTACGCGTCGACTCGGGCGTGGAGAACGGCAGCGTGATCGGCGGGAACTTCGACTCGATGCTCGCCAAGATCATCGTCATTGGCGCGACTCGGCGGGAGGCGATCGAGCGGGCCCGCCGGGTGCTGGACGAGACGGTGGTCGAGGGCATCGCGACGGTGCTGCCGTTCCATCGTGCGGTGGTGCGTGACCCGGCCTTCGCCGACGACTTCACCGTGCACACCCGCTGGATCGAGACCGAGTGGGCCGGCGGCGTGGCACCGTTCGAGGCGGCGCCGGCCGAGGCGGCTGAGCCGGCCGAACGCGAGACCATCGTGGTCGAGGTGGGCGGCAAGAGGCTCGAGGTGACGCTGCCGGCCGAGTTCGCCGCGCCGAGAGCGGCGGCGGGGCGGAAGCCGGCGGCACGGCGGACGGGCCGGGCCACGGCGGCCGGAACGGCGAGTGCGGCCGCGCTGGCCGCCCCGATGCAGGGCACGATCGTCAAGGTCGCCGCGCAGAACGGCGACGAGGTCGCGGAGGGCGACGTCATCGTGGTCGTCGAGGCGATGAAGATGGAGCAGCCGCTGACCGCCCACAAGTCCGGCACCGTGAACGGCCTGGCCGCCGAGGTGGGCGCCACCGTCACCGCCGGCACCACGATCTGCACCATCGACTAGGACCAGGCCGACGAGCCACGAGGGGCCGGCGGGCGCTGGCTAGCCGTTGAGCCGAAGAACGCGTCCTCCAGCGAGATGGCGCGGGCGCGGCGGAGATCCGTGCGGGCCGGCAGGGCGCCCAGCCAGCCCAGGCGCGTCCTATTCAGGAAGGGCGGGCAGCACTAAAAGGCAACACAAGTCGCATTTCGCCCGGGCGGTGATACCTTACGGGCCGTCGGCACGGGACCCGCCGACGGCCCTGCGCCGCCCGATGGAGCGGCACGGCATTCACGTTACGCCCACCGTGCGTATTCCGGATGACGAGACCGTGGAGGCGAGCGACACTCGGCAGAACACCCCTGGACAGCACCGCTCTGCACGTAGCGTGTCGGGCATCACCGTCACGATGACGGGTACTCGGCGCATGCTGAAACTCAGCACCTTCTCAGGGGTGCGAACGCAGAATGACGTGATCCGACCACCGCGAGGGGCACTGCCCGATGACCGATCTGTTGGCCGCCATGGCGACACCGGCATGGGTGTATCTCGCGCTCTTCGGGTTTCTGGCCGTCGACGCGATGGTGCCGGTGGTGCCGATCCAGGCGATCATGATCACCACGGGTGCACTCACCGTGTACGGCCAGCTCGATTTGCCGGTGGTGATCGCGGTGGGTGCGCTCGGGATGTTCACCGGTGATCTGATCGCGTTCGTGCTCGGGCGTACGGCGGGGCACGCCGGGAACCGGTGGCTGAGTGACAAACTGTCCGGTTTGCGCGCTCGATTCGGGCCGAAGCATGACGACGACGGTGACGATCACCCGTCGCGGACCAAGCAGGCGGCCGAGCGCTTCACCCGCGGCCTGCGCCGGCCGGGGCCATTGGTGCTTCTGCTCTGCCGCTTCGTGCCGGGGGGCCGGATGGCCGGCGGCTACCACGCCGGCCGTCGGGGGTACCCGATCAAGCTCTTCGTCGCCTACGACGGGGCCGCCGCGCTGGCCTGGGCCACCTACGGCGGGCTGGTCGGGCACATCGGCGGCACCGCGGTGACCCAGTCGGCGTGGCGGCTGTTCGCGATCGCCGCCACCGCCGCTGTGATCTTCGGCACCGCCGGGTGGATCCTCGCCCTCTTCGGCGGCCGCAAGGAAGCGAAGCAAGAAGAAGCGAAGCAGCTGGAAGCCAAGCACGAGGCCGCCGCGGGCAGGGAAGCGAAGGAGCACCACGGCGGGAACATGCGAGTGCGGACAGACGAAGCGGCTACTGAAGCTCGTGCTGCATCAGCTGACGAGCAGCCTCGGCGATCGACCCCGACAGCGACGGGTAGATCGTGATGGTGTGGGCCAGCTGATCGACCGTCAGGTTGTTCTCGATCGCCATGGTGATCGGCAGGATCAGCTCGCTCGCCTTGGGCGCGACCACCACGCCCCCGACGATCTGCCCGGTCGCCGGCCGGCAGAAGAGCTTGACGAACCCGTCCCGCAGCCCGGCCATCTTGGCCCGCGCGTTGCCGGTCAGCGGCAGCATCACCTGGCGGGCTGGCACCCGGCCCCCGTCCACGTCGTTCTGCGAGACCCCGACGGTGGCCAGCTCGGGGTCGGTGAAGACGTTGGCCGAGACGGTACGCAACCTCAGCGGCGCCACCGCCTCGCCCATCGCGTGCCAGATGGCGATCCGTCCCTGCATCGCGGCCACGCTGGCCAGCGGCAGCACGCCGGTGCAGTCCCCGGCCGCGTAGATGCCGGGCACGTTGGTGCGCGAGACACGGTCGACGGTCACGTGGCCGCCGGCCGACACGTCCACGCCGTACTCCCGTAGCCCCAGGTCCGCCGTGTTCGGGATGGCGCCGACGGCCATCAGCGCGTGCGACCCCTCGACCACCCGGCCGTCGGCCAGCGTGACCCGGACGCCGTCACCCGAGCGCACCACCGACTCGGCCCGGGACTGGTTCAGGATGGTCATGCCGCGCTCCCGGAAGACCCGCTCGATGGCCATCGCGGCGTCGGCGTCCTCGTGCGGCATCACCCGGTCGCGGGAGGAGACCAGGGTGACCGCCACGCCCATGGCCAGGTAGGCGCTGGCGAACTCGGCGCCGGTCACACCCGACCCGATCACGATCAGGTGCTCGGGCAGCTCGGTCAGGTCGTACACCTGCCGCCAGTCGAGGATCCGTTCGCCGTCGGGGACCGCGCTGGGCAGCACGCGCGGGGTGGCTCCGGTGGCGAGCAGGACGGTCGAGGCGTCCACCGCGTACGGTTCACCGCCGGCCGGCGTGATCAGCACCTGGTGGGTGTGCCCGAGGGTGTCCTCGCCGAGCCGGGCCCGGCCGGTCACCACGTCGACCCCGGCCTTGATCAGTTTGGCCTGGATGTCGCCGGACTGGGCCAGGGCCAGCTTCTTGACGCGGGTGTTGACGGCGACCGCGTCGACCGTGACGCCGTCCAGCCCGGGGCCGCTGACTCCGAAGCTCTCGTTGTTGCGATAGCCGGTGACCACGTCGGAGCTGGCGATGAACGTCTTGCTGGGCACGCAGTCGGAGAGGACACAGGCGCCGCCGGCTCCGTCGGCCTCGACGAGCGTGACGTCCGCGTCGAGTTGCGCGGCGACCAGGGCCGCCTCGTACCCGCCCGGCCCGCCGCCGATGATCACAATCCGGGACAAAGGGATCAAACCTCCATGAAATACGTCGCATGCCCAACGACACGCACCCCTCGTATTCTCCCTCACCCGCTCATGCGGTTATCGTCATCGCCGTGCGTCATTACGCCGCGTATGGCTCGAACCTCGACCCCGCCCGCATGCGGGCCTACTGTCCGCACTCGCCCATGGTGGGCGTGGGGTGGATCGAAGGCTGGCGCCTGACCTTTGCCGGTGAGGGGGATATGGGCTGGGAGGGGGCAGTCACGACGATCGTCGAGTCGCCCGGCGACCGGGTCTTCGTGTCCGTGTACGACGTCCACCCGTGGGACGCGTCGCAACTGGACGAGGTCGAGGGGGTGACCGCGGGCGCGTACCAGAAGCTCACCGTCCGTGTCGCCTCGCTCGAAGGCGAGTTCACCGCGTGGGTCTACGTCTTCGACGGGTACGAGGGCGGCATGCCCACGGCGTGGTATCTCTCCGAGATCGCCAACGCCGCGGAGAAGGCCGGCGCCCCCGACGACTACGTCAACGAGCTGCGCCAACGTCCGACTCAGACGGCCACCCCGGAAGGCTGAGACGACGTCAGGCGAGGCGGGCGTAGATGTTCGCCTCGTACAGCGGGTGCATGCCGACGGCCCGGTAGAGCCGCGCCGCACGGGTCGGGTTGGCCATGTCCACACCCAGACCAGCCCGGGTGCGTCCGTGCTCGGCGTAGGCGGCGAAGGCTCGGCGCAGGAGCGCCTCACCCACACCCCTCCGGCGGTACGCGCGGAGCACGGCCAACGAGCGCACCCAGCCCTCGTCCTCGGCCGAACCGTCACCGTCGGCCGACTGCAACGCCCCCACGATCTGCCCGCCGACCTCGGCCACGAACCACTCCGACCAGGTCACCGACGTCTGCGCCAGCACCCGGTCGAGCCACACCTCATAGCTGGTGGCCTGGTGGTCGGAGTCGCGGAACGCCACCTGGATGACCTCGTGGAACCGCTGCAGCTCGGTCTCGTCCTCGTGGTCGAGCGGCCGCACGGTCACGCCGGCCGGCGGCTGCGGTGGGGTCGCCGGCACACCGGCCAGCGACATCGACATGCGGGCGTGCTGGGCGTGGAACTCGAACCCGAAGTCGGTGAGCGCGGCGATGTAGCCGGTCTCGGACGGGATCGCTCCCGCTCGTACCTCATAGAGCTCGTGACCGAACGCCTCACCCCGCTCTCGCACCCGCGCGAGGATCAGGTCGAGCAGCGGCCGCTGAGCCGGCACGCCGCGGCCGGGCCAGGTGTAGACCTCGATGAAGTCACGGCTGCCGCCGGTCGGGTTGTGCGGGTACGCCCAGCCGACGATCGTGCCGTCGGCATCCAGCGCCACCCAGCAGTCCACAGTCATGTCGGTGTTGGCGTCGGTCAGCGCCTCGCGAACGTCGTCGGTGCCGAAGTCGGGCTCGCCGACCGCCTCCAGATCGCTGGCATGCGTGAGTTTCAGCAGGTCGGGAACGTCGTCCAGGGTGGGCCGGCGGGTCGACCAGCCGGGCGGCAGAGCGTACACACCTGCATCCGACCACACCATCGCCGCGGCGGGTAGCGGTTTACCTGGTCAGGCTGCTCACCAGGGATTCCATCAACCCGTTGAGCTCGACCCGCTCCTCGCGGTTGAGGCTGCCGTAGGCCTGCCCGGCCAGCGCGTCGGCCACCGACTCGGCCCACATGAGACGCCGGACGATCGGACCGGCCGGCGGATAGGGCGGCTGCCAGCCGAACGCCACCGCGCCGGTCTCGCCCTCCGGCCCGGCGATGATCGCCTCGAGCGGTGTCAGGCCGCTGGCCCGGATGGCCACCACCTGGATGCCCATCCGATGCTCGTGCAACAGGTGCAACTGGACGGCCGCGAGCGCCCCGGGCGTGGAGTCCGGGACGGGCATGGCCCGCCACGCCGCGAACAGCGGCAGCCCAGCGGCGTCCACGGCGGACACCACCCGGCGGGACAGCTCCAGCAGCCGGGCCACCCGCGGGAACTCGCCCAGTTCCTCGGCGCCCCAGCGGCACAGCTCGTGCAGGTGCCAGGTGGCCACCTCCATCGGCTCGGAGGTCTTGGCCGTCGCCTCCCAGCCGTCGGTCACCGCCTCGGGGGCGATGAATCCGATCGCCGCGGTCACCGTCTCGGGCCGCACGTCGCCGAGCGCGCCGGCTCGGGCCGAGACGTGGTAGGCCCAGCCGGACAGCCCGAGCAGACGGGCACGGCGCAGCGTCCGCGGCGACTCGGCGAACGCACCGATGAGTTTCGCGAGTCCCGGTCGGGCTTTGGCGGCGGCCTGTTCGGGGGTCACGTGGCGATTCTGCTCTCTGCGCGGGAATCCTGAAAATCATCCCAACAGACCGAGCAGTGATTTCCGGGAATCAACCGGAACTTCGCCGGCTCAGTCCGGAGTGACGCTGTCCAGGTCATCCAGGGCGGCCTCGGCGTCGCCGACCCGGCGGCGGGCGGCCGCGGCCTCCCGTTCCGCGGTCCGCCGGGCCAGTTTGCGCCGGCCCACCTCGGACTGCGCCTCGGTCCGGCGACGCTCCAGTTCGGCCAGTTCGTTGTCCAGATCCTCGACGACATGACCCGCGTCACGCTCGGCCGTCTCGGCTTTCTCGAGCTGATCGTCGGCCCGTTTCTCGGCCGACCGGGCCGCGGTCAGCTCCTTCTTGACCTCGCGCCGGCGTTCCTCGTGCTCCCGGCGGCGACGCTCGGCCACGGCCCGTTCCCGGGCGCTGGGTCGCGTCTCCTCTTCGGATTCGGGCTCGTTCTCATCGGCGGAAGCCCCCGAACCGGTGACCAGCCTCAGCCGCGGGCGTGGGACCTCACCGAAGCCGGCGTATGTGGCCGCGCGTACCAGCCGGCCGGTGCGGACCTGTTCGGCCACCTCGGGCTCGGCCATCGCCGCGCTCAGCGTCGCCTCCACCTCGCCCAGCGGCAGCTTGCCGGCCAGCCCGCGATCTTGGGCCACGGCCAGTTTGCGTGCCTCGCCGACCAGCGCGGACACGATCTGGCGGCGCTGAGTGGACAGTTCCCGCAGTTCGTCGCCCTGGAGCGTGCGCTGGGCGGTCCGCAGCGCCTCGGCCAGGTCGACCAGTTGGTCGATCAACTCCGGCTTCTCCAGGGCCAGGAGGTTGACCAGCCAGGCCGCCACTGTCGGTTTGCGCAGGGCGGTCAGCCGTTTGACGGCGGTGGTGTCACCGGACTTCTTGGCGTCGGCGATGGCCGCGGTCCGGGCCGCGACGAAGCCGTCCGGCGGCTCGAGGTACATCCGCCGGATCAGCGCCTCGGTCGCCGACGCCATCAGCCGATCGTGCTGCCCGGCGTGAGGCGGGCGTAGCTGGTGCCGGAGAGCCGTTCCATCTGCCCGTTGTACACACCGAAGGCGATGTCGTTGAGCAGGCCGTCGTGCAGGGCGAAGGCGCGCTCCGGGCGTACCGTACGGGTGAAGTCGATCGTCTCGGAGATCTTGGCCCACGGAGCGTGCAGCGGGACGAACAGGGTCTCCACCGCCTCCCCCTCGGGTGCGAAGTACGAGTCGCCCGGGTGGTAGAGGTTGCCGCTGCCGTCCGAGATCAGATAGCCCAGGTTGGCGATCCGCGGGATGTCCGGGTGGATGATCGCGTGCTGGCCGCCGAAGGCCCGCACGGTGAACCCGGCCGCGGTGAACTCGGCTCCCGGCTCGACCGCGGTGATCGACTCCGCGCCGAGCGACTCGACCTTGGGCAGCACCTCCGGATGCACGACGATGCGCAGGTCCGGGCGCTGCTTCACCGCCTCGCCGAGCGCCTCGACATCCAGATGGTCGGGGTGCTCGTGGGTGATGAGCACGGCGTCCGCCCCGGTCAGGGCCTCCGACGTCTCGCTGAACACGCCGGGATCGACGACGAGCACGCCGTCGCCCTCGAGACGCAGGCAGGAATGCGTGAACTTCGTGATGCGCACGGGACTCCTCCGAAGCCGAATCGTGACTCCTCAACCCGCAGTCTGCCGGAACCGACCGGCGCGCGGCGCGCGTCTGACGGGGGCAAACCGAAACGGGGTTCGGAGGATGCCATGCGTACCACACGACTGATTGCGGCCGCTCTGGTGGCCGGTTTCCTATTGACAGGTTGCGGTGCCGGCTCGGATGACAGCGCCGGCACCGCGGGCCGGAGCGACGCCGGAGGTCCCGCCGCGGCGCCGGCCGCGCCCAACGAGGCGGCCAAGGACCAGGCCCAGGTCGCTCCGGCCGAGGGCAAGAACGAGCCGGCCCAGGCGCCCGATCTGAGCGTCGACCAGCGCTCGATCATCTACACCGGGTCGATCACCGTACGCGTCGAGAACGTCAACGACGCGGCCGCGCGTACGGTCGGGATCGCCAACGGCGCCGGCGGCTTCGTCGGCGGCGACAACCGCAACAGCAGCAACGGTGGCGCCAACGCCACGCTCACCCTGCGCGTACCGGCCGAGAAGTTCACCAGCGTCGTCGACCTGGTCGCCAAGCTGGGCAAGGACGGCAAGGAGGAGTCCCGGGAGATCAACACCCAGGACGTCACCGAGGAGACCGTCGACCTCGACGCCCGGATCAAGGTGCAGCAGGCCCGGGTGGACAGCGGGCGACGGCTGCTGGCCTCGGCCAAGTCGCTGAACGACCTGGTCATGCTCGAGCGCGAGGTGGCCACCCGGGAGTCCGACCTGGCGTCACTGCAGGCCAAGCAGCGCCGCATGGCCGACCTGACCGCGCTCTCGACCATCACGGTGGTGCTGCTCAGCCCGGCCGCACAGGTGGGACCGCCGGGCAACGAGCCGCCGGGCTTCCTGGCCGGGCTGCGTGGCGGCTGGCAGGCGCTGACCGCCTCGCTCGGCGTGCTGGTGACCGTGCTGGGTGCGCTGCTGCCCTGGCTGATCGTCCTGGGCGTACCGGTCTGGCTGCTGATCTGGGCCCTGCGCCGGCGGCGTCAGGGAACGACCAGCGAGGCCAGGCGGCCGGCCGAGTCGGTGCCCGGTTCGGCCGAATAGGTGACCACGTGCAGGTCGCTGTCCGGGACGTGCAGGATGTCACTGTCCAGGACGAGCCGGCCGGCGTGCGGATGCTCGACGAGCTTCTGGGCGGTCCGGTGCCGGGCCGCCCGGGCGGCGTCCCAGCGGCGGGCGAAGTCCGCGCTGTGCTCGCGCAGTCTCGCGATCAGTGCGGCCAGCCCCTGGTCGTCGGGGTGGTCGAGCCGGGCCACCCGCAGGTCGGCCACCAGCGCGGCCCGGAACGCCTCACTGTCCGGGCCGGGCAGCCGCACCCGGGACGGCTGCCCGGTGAACTCGTACCAAATCAGGTTGCGGGCGTCGCCGGTCAGCCCGGCCGGGTCGCCGAGGAGCCTGGCCCACGCGTCGTTCCAGGTCAGGAGCCACCAGTCGGCCGAATAGACGGCCATCGGCCAGGCCGCGGCACTGCGGACCAGCCGGGCGATGCTGCGCGGGACGTCGTGGCTGACCGGGCCGCGCGATCCGGCCAGGCCCGCGGCCTGGTGCAGCAGCATCGTGTCGGCCGGTGACAGCTCGAGGGCCCGGCTCAGCGCGCCGACCACCTGGGCCGACGGGTGGGCCCGGCCCTGTTCCAGCCGCACGATGTAGTCGACCGACAGCTCGGCCCGGGCCGCCAGTTCCTCGCGACGCAGGCCGGGAGTGCGGCGGGCGTCGCCGGGCCGCTCCGGGCGGGTGCGGTTGCGCCACCCGCGCAGCAGCGTCCCGAACTCGCTCATCCGCTGCGGGCAAGCGAAGCGGCGAGGATCGTCATCGTCTCCAGCGACCTCGGTTCGTTCGCGAACACCTTGACCAACGACTGGTGGGACTGGCAGCAGGAGCCGCCGCTGTACGCCGCGAGCAAAAGCGCCCTGACCATGCTCACCCTGCGTTACGCCCGCGCGCTGCCCGGGATGCGGGTCAACGCCGCCGCCCCGGGCTGGACGGCGACCGACCTCAACGCCTTCCAGGGCGTGCAGACCGTCACCGAGGGCACCGACGCCATCATCCGGCTGGCCACGCTGCCACCGGACGGGCCGACCGGCACCTACCTGAGCCGGCACGGCGAGGTGCCGTGGTGAACTGCTAGAAGGAGCCCGAAGCGAGCGCGGCCAGGGCGGTGTGCGCCATCACCCGTACGCCGTAGCCGATGCAGCGCTCGTCCACGTCGAAGTTGCTCCGGTGCAGGTCGTACTGGACGTCGCTGCCCGGGGTGCCGGTGCCGAGCCGGATCATCGCCCCGGGCACGTGCTCCAGATAGAACGAGAAGTCCTCGCCGCCCATGCTGATCTCGGCCTCGACGACGTGATCGGCGCCCAGCGCGGCACCGGCGGCCCCGGCCACCACGGCCGCGGCCATCCGGTCGTTGATCACCGGCGGCACACCACGCCGGTAGGTGACCTCGGCCTCGGCCCCGGTCGCCGCGACCACGTCCTTGATCAGCTGGGTGACCAGCTCGGGGGCCTCGCGCCAGGCCTCCCGGTTGAGGATCCGGACGGTGCCACGGGCGACGCCGGTGCCGGGGATCGCGTTGGCCGCCTCACCGGCGTGCACCGCGCCCCACACCATCGACACACCGGCCCGTGGGTCCATCCGCCGGTCGAGCAGCGCCGGCACGTCGACGACGACCCGGCCCAGCGCGTGCACCAGGTCGGCGGTCAGATGCGGCCGGGCGGTGTGCCCGCCGGGGCCGGTCAGCGTCACGTGCACCATGTCGGCGGCCGCGGTGAACGGGCCGGACCGGACGCCGACCAGACCGGCCGGCAGCTGCGGGTAGCAGTGCAGGGCGAAGATCGCGGCGACGTCCTTGAGCGCGCCGGCGGCGATCACCTCGGGCGCGCCGGACGGGATGTGTTCCTCGGCGGGCTGGAAGATCAGCCGGACCCGGCCGGGCAGCACGCCGTCCCGCTCCAGCTCGGCCAGGGCCAGGCCGAGGCCGAGCAGCACGGTGGTGTGCACGTCGTGCCCACAGGCGTGGGTGACGTTGTCCACCGTGGAGCGGTAGGGCACGTCCTTGGTGTCGGGCAGCGGCAGCGCGTCGAGGTCGGCGCGGAAGGCGATCACCCGGTCGCCGGTACCGATGTCGCACAGTACACCGTTGCCGTTGGGCAGCAACTCGGGCTTGAGGCCGGCGGCGGTCAGCTCGCGGACGACCAGCGCGGCGGTCTCGAACTCGTGGAACGACGGCTCGGGATGCGCGTGCAGATGGCGACGGAACGTGACCAGGTCGGCGCCACGGACCGCGAGCAGGCGGTCGAGCCGGCCCGGCAGGGGACCCGGTTGTTCATCCACGTTCGTGCCCTCCGGCACCGTCAGCACACTTGTCACAATTCCCTCGGTCATAGCTTGGTGAGGCGCGACAGCCTAGACCACCCAACGGGTGATCCATCCAGCAGGTGACGACCTTGTGCCTTGTTTCAAGTTCGCCTCGCGAGGTCACGCTCCGTAAGCGAATTTGAACAAGGCACCTCAGAACCGCTCGATCGGCTGGTAGACGCCCCAGACAGCACGGAGCTTGTGGCAGACCTCTCCGACAGTCGCACGCCGCCGCAACGCTTCCTTCATGTACGGCAACACGTTCTCCGTACCCTCGGCGGCCTTGGCCATGTCGGCCAGCGCGGCCTCGACCGCCGGCCCGTCCCGCTCCGCCCGCAGCGCGGCCAGCCGCTCGGCCTGCCCCTGCTCGATGACCGGGTCGACGCGCAGCGGCTCGTAACGCTCCTCGGTGTCGACCGCGAACCGGTTGACCCCGACCACCACCCGCTCGCCCCCGTCCACCTCGTTGGCGATGCGGTACGCGGACGTCTCGATCTCCTGCTTCTGGAAGCCCTGCTCGATCGCGTCCACCGCCGAGCCGTACGAGAACACCTGCTCGATCAGCTCCAACGCGATCCGCTCGACCTCGTCGGTCATCGCCTCGATCGCATACGAGCCCGCGAACGGATCAACGGTGCCGGTCAGACCGCTTTCGAAGGCCAGGACCTGTTGGGTACGCAAGGCCAGCCGCGCCGACTTCTCGGTCGGCAGCGCGATCGCCTCGTCGTACGCGTTGGTGTGCAGCGACTGCGTGCCGCCGGCCACCGCACCGAGCGCCTGGATCGCCACCCGGACCAGGTTGACCTCGGGCTGCTGGGCGGTCAGCTGGACACCGGCCGTCTGGGTGTGGAACCGCAGCATCAACGACTTGGGGTTCTTCGCACCGAACTGGTCGCGCATGATCCGGGCCCACATGCGGCGGGCCGCCCGGAACTTGGCGATCTCCTCCAGCAGCGTGGTGCGGGCGACGAAGAAGAACGACAGGCGCGGCGCGAAGTCGTCGACGGCCAGGCCGGCGGCGATCGCCGCGCGCACGTACTCGATGCCGTTGGCCAGCGTGAACGCGATCTCCTGAGCGGGCGTGGCCCCGGCCTCGGCCATGTGGTAGCCGGAGATCGAGATGGTGTTCCACTTCGGAATCTCGGACCGGCAGTAGGCGAAGGTGTCGGCGACCAGGCGCAGCGACGGCTTGGGCGGGAAGATGTAGGTGCCGCGGGCGATGTACTCCTTGAGGATGTCGTTCTGGATCGTGCCGTTGAGAGCCGATCCGGGCACCCCGTGTTCCTCGGCCACCAACTGATAGAGCAGCAGCAGCACCGAGCCCGGCGCATTGATCGTCATCGAGGTGGAGACCTTGTCCAGCGGGATGCCGTCGAAGAGCCGGCGCATGTCGTCGAGTGAGTCGATCGCCACACCGACCTTGCCCACCTCGCCGTGCGCGATCGGGTCGTCCGAGTCGTACCCCATCTGGGTCGGCAGGTCGAACGCGACGGACAGGCCCATCGTGCCGTTGGCCAGCAGCTGGTGGTAGCGGGCGTTGGACTCGGCGGCGGTGCCGAAACCGGCGTACTGCCGCATGGTCCATGGTCGCTGGGTGTACATCGTCGGATACACGCCACGTGTGTACGGAAACTCGCCCGGCTCCCCCAGATCGGCCGCGACGGGTTCCTTATACACCGGTTTGATGGTGAATCCGGATTCAGCTTCCACGCCTTGATCCTAGTCTTCGACGCTCCGCGACAGCTCGGATACGGGTCGTCGTCGGCACGGTAACGAATGCCCCATCGACTTTCCGAAAAGGGGTCGGAAGCGGCAAGATAGCGGGGTTCGGTCCCCCGGCCCCTAGATCTCTCGGTGGCATCTCTGTGACTCAGATTCCGACGTGGAGCGGCGGCAACGCTCCCACCAACGGACGCGCAGCTCCAGGCACGCTCATCGGCGGTCGATACACACTCCGGGCCGCGGTGGGCCACGGCGGCATGGGCACGGTCTGGCGCGCCGCCGACACCCTGCTGCGGCGCGACGTCGCTGTGAAAGAGGTCATTCTTCCGCCCGGCCTGGCGCCGAGCGACCGCGACTCGATGTACGAGCGCACCATGCGCGAGGCCCGGGCCGCCGCCGCGCTGCAGCATCCGGCCGTGGTCCAGGTCTACGACGTGGTGCAAGAGTCCGGCCGCCCGTGGATCGTGATGGAGCTGCTGGACGCCCGCAGCCTGGCCGACATGATCATCGAGGACGGCCCGATCCCGCCGCGCGTGGTCGCCAAGATCGGCATCGCCCTGCTGGGGGCGCTCGAGGTCGCCCACGCGCACGGCGTCCTGCACCGCGACGTCAAGCCGGCCAACGTGCTGATCTGCTCGGACGGCCGCTGCGTGCTGACCGACTTCGGCGTGGCCAAGCTGCCGACCGACGTGCAGCTGACCACCCCCGGCATGGTTCTCGGCTCGCCCCACTTCATCTCGCCCGAACGCGCCATGGGCAACGACTTCGGGCCGCCCAGCGACCTCTTCTCGCTCGGCGTGACGCTGTACACCGCGGTCGAGGGCCGCCCGCCGTTCGACAAGGGCGACCCGATCGAGACCATGCACGCGGTGGTCGAGGACCCGCCGGCCCCGTCGGTCCGGGCCGGTTCGCTCGACCCGATCCTGATGGGCCTGCTGGAAAAGGAACCGTCCCGCCGGTTCGACGCGCAGACCGCCCGCACCATGCTCCGGCAGCAGCTGGCCGGCCCGCTGGCCAGCAAGTCGCCGCCGCACATGATGACCGACCCGTACTCGGTCGTGCCCAGCCAGCGGCCGCCGGCGCAAGAGACCCAGCCGATCCACCCGCCCAAGCCGAGCGGCCAGATCGGCGGCCGGGCCATGCTCCAGCCCGGCGACTCGCTCAGCGGCCACCTGGCCAAGCTCGGGGGCACCGACCGCACCCAGGCCATGCCCGGGTCGCCGATCAGCCCGGCGGGCAGCGACACCACGGCGGTCGTGCCGCCCCGGCGCTCCTGGGAGACCGGCCAGCCCTGGGAAAACAGCGCGCCGTCGACCGGCAACCAGTACGGCGGCGGGCGCATCGTGCAGAGCCCCGCGGCCAAGCGCCGCGCGATGATGCAGAACGCCGTCGACACGGTCAAGGACTACTCCGACAAAGCGGTCACCACGGTCAAGGGCTGGTCGCCCAAGCAGCAGCTGATCGCCGGGGGCGCCACGCTCGCCGTGCTCATCGCGCTGATCCTGGTCATCACCCTGCCCGGCGGCGACGACCCATCGGCGCCGCCGGCCGCGTCCGGTCAGCAGAGCCAGGCGCCGGCGGCGGCGAACTTCCCCACCCAGGAATACAGCGACCGCGGCATCAACGTGCGGGTGCCGAAGGGCTGGACCCGCAAGTCCGGCGGCGTCTGGGTCGATTACGTGGACCCCAAGGACAAGCTGCGCAAGGTCCGCATCCTGGTCGAGCCGGCCAAGAGCACGCCGGACAAGTTCCTCAGCGGCGGTGCGGAAAACACTCTGAAGACCCGGTCGACCAACTGCCCCAAGCCCTACAAGCGGGTGTCGCTGGGCACGGCGACGATCGCCGGCCAGGACGGCGCGGTGCTGGAATACACCTGCGGCTCCGGCCCCGAGGGCCGGCACGGCAAGTGGGGCGCGGTCATCCAGGACGGCAAGGCGTACTCCTTCTTCCTCACGACCACGGAAGAGAAGTTCGCCGATAGCGCTCCGATCTTCGACGAGATGGTCAGCAGTTACGCTCTCGCTTGATTGCCCCGCTTCGCTCCGCGGGCGATCGGCCCCGCGATGCCGTTGAGATGACTCGCGGTCTTCTGAAGCCGCAAAGAGCGACGGGTGTCCAAAAAATCGCGGGCCATCTCAACGACGGGCCGATCGCCGGGACCGACTCCCGTGACGTGGTATGCACGGTGCATGTCAAACGATGACCTTCGTGTCGTGGCTGAAGCGTGGCTGGCCGACGATCCGGACCCGGCCGCGCGGGCGGAGATTCGGGCTCTGCTCGACGGGCTGCCGGGAACCGCTGACGAACTGCGGGATCGGTTCGCCGGGCCGCTGACCTTCGGGACGGCCGGGCTGCGGGGGCGGCTACGGGCCGGACCGAACGGGATGAACCTCGCGGTTGTCACCCGGGCCGCGGCCGGGCTGGTCGGCTGGCTGGCCGGCACCGGGGCGGACGGGCCGCTGGTCATCGGGTACGACGCGCGGTACGGGTCGCGGGACTTCGCCGAGCGCACGGCCGAGGTGGCGCTGGGCGCGGGACGGCCGGCGCTGCTGCTGCCCCGGCCGCTGCCCACGCCGGTGCTGGCGTACGCCGTGCGGGCCCTGGACGCGGTGGCCGGCGTGATGGTCACCGCCAGTCACAATCCGCCGCAGGACAACGGCTACAAGGTCTACCTCGGTGCCGCGCTGGGCGGGGTGCCGGGGGCGGGCGCGCAGATCGTGCCGCCCGCCGACGCCGAGATCGAGGCGGCCATCCAGGCCGTCCCCAGCCTGGCGGGGGTCACGCTGGGTGGTCGGGGCCAGGTCCTCGGTGACGAAATTCTCGACGGGTACGTCCACGGCGCGGCCGCCACCCTGCCGGCCGGGCCCCGAGCGCTCACCGTGGCGTACACCCCGCTCCATGGGGTTGGCGGCGACGTGCTTGCCGCGGCCTTCACGCGGGCCGGGTTCGACGCCCCGCACGTGGTGGCCGAGCAGGCCGAACCCGACCCGGACTTCCCCACCGTGGCCTTCCCCAACCCGGAGGAGAAGGGCGCGATGGACCGGCTGCTGGAGCTGGCCACCAAAACCGGCGCCGACCTGGCCATCGCCAACGACCCGGACGCCGACCGGTGCGCGGTCGCGGTCCCGGCGGAGGGCGGAGGCTGGACCCCGCTGACCGGCGACCAGCTGGGCACGCTCCTGGCCGACCACCTGATCCGTCGCGGCGCCCCCGGCACGTACGCCACCACCATCGTCTCGTCGACCATGCTGGCGGCGATCTGCGCGGCCCGGGGCGTGACCTACGGCGAGACGCTGACCGGCTTCAAATGGATCGTGCGGGCCGCCGACGAGCTGGCCTTCGGCTATGAGGAGGCGCTCGGCTACTGCGTGGCGCCCGGCCTGGTGCGCGACAAGGACGGCATCACGGCCGCCCTGCTGGTGGCCGAGCTGGCGGCGGCGCTCGAGGCCGAGGGGGGTACGCTCGCCGGCCGGCTCGCCGAGCTGGACGTGGAGTTCGGCGTGCACCGCACCGACCAGCTCTCGGTGCGGGTGGAAGACCTGGCCGAGATCGGCCGTGCGATGTCCCACCTGCGCGGGGCGCCACCGGCCACCCTGCTCGGCGAACCGATGACCTTCGAGGACCTGCTGCCGGAGAACGACATCCTGCGGCTGACCACGTCCTCGGCGCGGGTGGTGATCCGGCCCTCCGGCACCGAGCCGAAGCTCAAGGCGTACCTGGAAGTGGTCCGCCCGGCCACCGCCGCGACCCTGACCGCCGACCGGGCGGCCGCAACCGAAGCCGTGGCCGCGCTCAAGACCGAGACGGCGACCGCGCTGGGTCTGCCGGCCTGATCGGATCCCGGCCGGACCGGCGGCGGAGTGGCTTCAGACCTGCCTGGGGGTGCCCAGCGCGGCCTGAATGGCGCGGCCCAGGGTGGCGACGACCAGCGCGACGCTGGGCCGCACGATCGAGTCCTCCAGGTTGGCGCTGCCGCTGAAGCCGGCGCCGCTGGCGATCTCTTCCAGCCGCTGGTGGGCCTGCGCCTGCTCTTCCGGGGCCAGCCGCAGCGCCGGCTCCATCCGCACCGCGACCAGCAGCGTGGCCAGCGCGGCGGTGCGCTCGTCGGGCATGTCGCGGGTGATCAGCGCCTCGGCCAGCCGCTTGCGGATCTCGGCCTCGACCGCCGGGTCGGTGGTCGGGTAGCGGTGCACGTGGATGACGCCCATCTGGGTCTCGTCCACGTCCCGCACCACGCCCCGGGCGACCAGGTCGGCCAGCACCCGGGCGCGCAGCCCGTGGCGGAGCCGCTGCAGCCACTGCGCCGGGGTGTGCGGCTCGTCGGCCGCCGCCTTGGCCAGCACCGCGTCGGCGATCGGGTCCTCGACCGAGGTGCTGTCGATGACCTTGAGGTATCCGTCCACGTACGCGACCCGGCCGGCCAGTGCGAGGTCGACCAGGACGGCCGCGGCCATGCCGAGGTCGAGTCCGATCCGGGATCCGGTCGCCTTGCCGGTCTGGTCGTCGTACGCGAGGAGGAGCAGCTCCTCGGCCAGAGCGATGGTGGTCATGTCATGGAACGATAGTGGCCGCGGTCACGCTGATCACCCCCGAGGTCAGGGGTCGGACTCAACCGGGTGATCCGCCGGTCACGCTCGGTTGAGCGACGGGCCGGTGGCGCTGGGGCCGTACGCGCTTGCGAGGATGCGCGGATGGATTACTTCGTACACCCCACCGCGGACGTCGAGGAGGGCGCCCAGATCGGCGCCGGCACCAAGGTGTGGCACATCGCGCACATCCGGAACTCGGCCACGGTCGGTGCGGACTGCGTCATCGGACGCAACGTGTACCTGGACGCCCACGCCGTCGTCGGAAGCCGCGTGAAAATCCAGAACAACGTGTCGGTCTACCAGGGCGTGACCATCGAGGACGACGTCTTCGTGGGTCCCTGCGCGGTCTTCACCAACGACCTGCGCCCCCGGGCCCACAACACCGACTGGAAGATCACCCCGACGCTGGTCCGCCGAGGCGCTTCCATCGGCGCGAACGCCACCCTGATCTGCGGCATCGAGGTAGGCGAGGGCGCCATGATCGCCGCCGGCTCAGTGGTAACCAAAGACGTCCCCCCCTACCAGCTGGTGGCCGGCAACCCCGCGCGGCCCAAGGCGTGGGTCAACTGGCAGGGCGAAATCATCAGCCGAGACATGGACAACCCGCCGAAGCAGTAGCACACCCCGCGACAACCCACCCCAACTTCATGCGCGGTGTTATCCCGTCCCCGCGATTGCCCCGTCAATGAGATAGGCCGGATTTTTCGCCACCGTCGCTCTTTGCGGTGTCGAAAAATCCGGCCTATCTCATTGACTTAAAAGGGGCAATCGCCGGAGGAGCGCAGCGACGACCAAGAAACTCAGCAGCCGTATGCAACCAGCCCGGCCACTTACCCCCCGATGACGATACGGCGGATCCCGGTGAGCTTGTCCGGGTCCGTCGTGCGGCGCCCGTCAACCAGGACCTTGACGCCGGGCAGGTCGTCGCTGGTCAGATTCTTGTATTCGGCGTGGTCGGCCTGCAGGATCGCCGCGCCCAGGTCCTGGCCCTCGAACGGCGGCAGGTCGTGGGCCGCGAGCTCCTCGGACGAGTACATCGGGTCGGACACGTAGGGCACCGCCCCGCGCCGCTTGAGCTCCTCGACGGTGCCGAAGACGCCCGAGAACGCCGTCTCCTTGACGCCGCCGCGGTACGAGGCGCCCAGCACCAGCACGCCCACGCCGGTCAGGTCGCCGATGGCCGCGGCCAGCAGGTCGACCGCGTAGGCGGGCATGGCCGCGTTGGCCTCGCGGGCCGCCCGGACGACTGTCGCGTGCGGGTCGTTCCACAGGTAGAGCCGCGGGTAGACCGGGATGCAGTGCCCGCCGACCGCGATGCCGGGCCGGTGGATGTGGCTGTACGGCTGGGTGTTGCACGCCTCGATGACCAGGTTGACGTCCACGTCGATGGTGTCGGCGTACCGGGCGAACTGGTTGGCCAGCCCGATGTTGACGTCGCGGTAGGTCGTCTCGGCCAGCTTGGCCAGCTCGGCCGCCTCGGCCGAGCCCAGGTCCCAGACGCCGTTGGGCTTGTCCAGGTCGGGGCGGTCGTCGAAGTCGAGCACGGCCTGGTAGAACTCGATGCCGCGCTGGGCCGACGCGGCGTCCACGCCACCGACCAGCTTCGGGTACTTGCGCAGGTCGGCGAAGACCCGCCCGGTGAGCACCCGCTCGGGGCTGAACACCAGGTGGAAGTCGCGCCCGGCGACCAGGCCGGAGCCCTCCTCGAGCAGCGGCGCCCAGCGGTTGCGGGTGGTGCCGACCGGCAGCGTGGTCTCGTAGCTGACCAGGGTGCCGGGCTTGAGGCCGCGGGCGATGTCCTTGGTCGCGGACTCCATCCAGCCGAAGTCGGGCTTGCCGTCGCCGTCGACGAACAGCGGCACGACGACCACTACGGCGTCGGACTGCGCGACCGCGGCGGCGGTGTCAGTGGTGGCGGTCAGCAGGCCGGCGTCGACGGCCTCCTTCAGCTTGACGTCCAGGTCGGCCTCGCCGGGGAACGGCACGACGCCCTCGGCGACCTTGCGGACGGTGGGCTCCGACACATCCGCACCGAGCACGGTGTGTCCCTTGGACGCGAACTGGACGGCGAGCGGCAGCCCGATCTTGCCCAGGGCGACGACACAGATCTTCATGCGGGGGTCTTTCCTCCTCGGGGCGGCGCGCGGTCGCGCCGGACGTTAGCGAAGGCCGAGCCGACGCAGGACGTTGCCGGCGAACCGGCGGGGTGTCACAGGGTTGACCACGATGCGTAGTCCGCCGTTGCGGTCGGTGCCGGTGCTGACCGACCACATCCGCAGTCCACGACGGTGCAGGATACGCGCCACCGGACTGCGCTTGCCGCGCACGGTGACCGGAAGGCTGTGGAATTCGCCACCCACGGTACGCACGAACCGGACGGCCCGGTGTTTGCGCTGGTGATCCTGGGCCAGGACGTCGTCAAGCACGAAGTCGGCCCGGATGGTCCGGTCGGGGCGGATCTCGGCCGTGGCGGCCACATGGTCGCCGGCGAAGACCCGGGGCCGCGGCTCGTCGGTGCGGTCCAGGTCGGTGAGCGAGCTGCGCCACTCGACGACCAGGGCTCGCCGGCCGGCGGCGTCGCGTCCCCACTGGACGGTGGCCGGGCCGTCCTGGTGGGCCGGCGGGGCCAGGGTGGCGGTGGCGTCGTACCACTCGTCGGGGTAGGGGCGGGACGGGTCGCGGAAGAACGGGTAGCCGAGGTAATGCCGGTCACCCTCGACGATCACCGGCCGGTTCTTGCCGGCCAGGTGGTGCCGCAGGATCACGACCAGGTCGTCCAGGGTGCCGAACTGGGCGACGCTGACCAGCAGCCGCCGGTGGGCCTCGAGGTTGCGCCGCACGTCGTCAGTGAGGTAGGTCTCGGCGAGCTTGCGGATGCCGTCCCGCACCCGGGTCTGCTCGGCCCGGTCGGAGTCGACGAACCGCTGGTTCAGGACCTTGCTGACCTCCCAGGTGAAGTGCCGGTGCAGGACCCGGTGGCGGGCGGCGGCGTCCGGTATCAGGTCGGCGGCCAGGTCCATCAGGACGGCGGTGTCGCTGAGCAGGTCGTGCAGCGGGGTGCCGTAGGTGATGTTGCTCGAGTCCTTACGGCGTACGGCGTAGTAGAACTTGTAGTCCGAACGCACCGCCACCCGCCGGGCCTTGACCACCGCCTGGATGGTGAACGGCTGGTCGCTCTGCGACCGCAGCTGCTCGGGGTATCGGATGTGGTGCTCCTCCAGCAGCGACCGGCGGAAGAGCTTGGTGTTGGACAGCGCGAACGGCAGTGCCGAGTTGGTCAGGGTCACGTCGTCGCGGTCGCCGGGATCGAAGATCTGCTGGCTGACGAAGCGGCCGCCGGCGCCGACCAGCCGGCCGAGCACGACGTCGGCCTCCAGCTCGTCGGCGGTGCGCACCAGCCGTTCCAGGGCTTCGGGGCCGAGGTGGTCGTCGGCGCCGACGAAGAACACGTACCGGCCGGTGGCTTGTTCCAGCGCGCGGTTGCTGGGTGCTGCCGGTCCGCCCGAGTTGGCCTGGTGGAGCACCGTGATCGTGTCCGGGTAGCGGGCCTGCCAGCGGTCGAGCTCGGCGCCGCTGTTGTCGGTGGAGCCGTCGTCGACGGCGATCACCCGCAGCCGGTCGAGCCCGATGGTCTGCCCGACCAGCGAGGTCAGCGTCTCGCGGAGGTAGGGCATGGTGTTGTAGACGGCGACGATCACCGTCACGTCGGGTGTCCGGGGGCTCATGACGCGACCTGCCCGTTCGGCAGCGGCTCGGGCAGGGACAGATCGGTGCCGACCACGATCGAGGGGTTGCGCCGGGACAGGCCCCAGCCGACGGTCACGCCGGCCAGGCCGTAGACGACGACCCGCCGGGTGTGCTGGAGGTCGAGGTGCGACAGCACCCGGCGGCGGACGATCTTCCACATGATCCGGGGCCGGACCACCGAGTAGTACGGGTTGTAGAGCCGGCCCTGGACCCGGTCGGCGACGTACTTGTGGCCGCGCTGCGCGGTGATCGCCAGCGCCTCGGGCCGGGGGTCGGGCACGTCTCGCGCCCGGGCTCGCAGGAAGCCCAGCACGCGCCGGGGGAAGCCGCGCACCACCACGTGCTGGGTGCGGTGCGGAAGCCGGCGGTCTTCGACCTCGCCGACGCCGTGCACCGTGACGCCCGGGTCGTCGTCGAACCGGCTGTAGCTGTCCGGGTGAAGGGTGATCACGTCCACCGCGTAGCCGCGTTCGCGCACCTGGGAGACGTAGTGCCGGGCGATCCGCGGGTTGGGCGGATTGATCGCCACCAGCGTCACCCGATCGGTCTCGGACGTGGTGAGCGGCAGTTCCCCGACCGGCGGATCGTCGGCCTCGATCGCCGACGGGTGGACCAGCACGTCGCGGTAGACCTCGCGCAGCCGCGCGCCGACCGCTTCGCGGCCATAGCGTTCCCGGAGCTGGGTGCGGGCCTCGGTCAGGTCCAGGCCGTCCCACGTCTCGACGAGCTTGTGGTACGCCCGGACGATGTCGCCGGGGTCGGTGGTGACCTCGAACAGCTGCCCGGCGATGTGGTCGAGCCCGTGCAGCGTCTCGGCCGGGCCCTGGCTGCGGGCGACCAGCACCGGCGTCTCGGTGGCGACAGCCTCGACGATCGTCATCCCGAACGTCTCCGACGTGCTGGCGTGGGTCAGCAGGTCGTGCTCGTGCAGCAGTCCGGTGACCTCCTCGGGCCGAACCGGTGGCCGCTGCGTGACCCGGTCACCGAGCCCGAGCTCGGCGATCCGCCGGCGCAGCTGGTCCTCGATCTTGCCGTTGCCGACCAGGGTCAGCATCACCCGGTCGTCCTCGGCGGCCACCGTGGCGAACGCCTCGAGCAGTGTGTGCACGCCCTTGTGCTCGAGCATCCGGCCGACGTAGAGCCAGCGCAGCGGGGCCGCGGGCGGGGCCGGGCGGACAGCGAACTGGTCGAAGTCGACCGGGTTGGGTACGACCGAGAGCTTCCCTTCGTACTGTGGGAACTTCTCGGCGATCTGGTCGAGCAGGGCCCGGCCGACGCAGAGCACCCGGTCGGCGCGGGCGAGCATGTCGCCGTAGGCGTTGCGGGACGCCCGGTGCTCGAAGATCCGGTCCAGGAACGTGGCGTGCTCGGTCACGATGATCTTGGCGTCATCGGCGGCCAGCGCGGCGGCCACCACGCCCGCGTAGTGCCCGGTGTGCGCGTGGATCACCGGCGCCTCGAGCCGGCCGGTGGGCAGCGCCTCGGCCAGCCGCTCGACCTGCGCCCGCCCCCAGGTGGCCCAGCTGCCGTTGGTCTGCTGCGGCACGATCGCCCGGGTCAGCTCGCCCTCCGCGGTGTCCTCGACCACCAGGCTGGGGTCGCGGGCCAGCTCACGCTCGAGGGTGACGCCGATCAGCTTGCCGGTCACGCCCTTGGGTGAATAGAACCAGTTCTCCGCGTGCAGCGTGGTGATCGTGCCGGCCTCCTTACCGACCGCCTCGGTGGCGGCCCGGACGAAGGCGCCCGAGAAGGGGTCGTTGGACGACGGGTACCACGGGGTGACGACCGTGACGTCCGCCGCCGCCGAGGGCTTGCGGTCGGGATCGAGCACCAGGTCGGGCCGGATCTCCAGCCCGGGGAACTGCCGGCGGGCGGCGTCCGCGACCGGTGTCGCCTCCGGGTCGCCGGCGATCAGCAGGCCGGCCCCGGCCAGCAGCCCGCGCCGCGAGAACAGCAGCTTGCGCGCGGCCCGCAGTGCCTTGGCCGGATCGGCCGAGCCGACCTTGTGGAGGGTGACACCGGGCACCTCGACGCCGGACCATTCCGACCGGTCGGCCACCACCAGTTGCACCGTCCGGCCACCGGCCGCCAACTCGGCGGTGATGGTTCGGGCGGCCCGGATCCGGCGCGCTCCCAGCGCGACGTATATGACCGGGGAAGTTGGGGTGGTCAACCTGAACACTCCTTCGCGTGAATATGCGGCGTGGGACCCGGCGACGCGTACCGGAGTCCGCGGCGGCTAACAGTATGGTGCCCTCTCCAGCACGCTGCCGCCCCCTTCCGCGCGGGCGGCCGGGACATCCTCCCACCCTGCGCGAAACACGAGCCGAGGAGCATATTCGTGAAGGTTCTGAGTGTCGTGGGCGCCCGCCCGCAGCTGGTGAAGCTGGCGCCGATCGCGGCGGCGTTCGCCGGGACCGAGCACGAGCACGTCATCGTGCACACCGGCCAGCATTACGACGCGAACCTGTCCGACGTGTTCTTCACCGGGCTGGGCATCCCCGACCCGGACGTGCACCTGGGCGTCGGCTCGGGCAGTCACGGCGTGCAGACCGGTGCGGTGCTCAGCGCGCTGGACCCGGTGCTGGAGCGGGAGCGGCCCGACTGGGTGCTGGTCTACGGCGACACGAACTCCACACTGGCCGGCGCGCTCTCCGCGGTGAAGCAGCACATCCGGGTGGCCCACCTGGAGGCCGGGCTGCGCTCGTTCAACCGGCGGATGCCCGAGGAGCACAACCGAGTACTCACCGACCACGCCGCCGACCTGCTGCTCTGCCCGACCGAGGAGGCCATGCGGCACGCCGCCGACGAGGGCCTGGCCCCGCGGTCGGTGCTGGTCGGCGACGTGATGGTCGACGTCTGCCTCCAGGTGCGCGACGACGTCCTGACCGGCGCCGGGATCGCGCCCGAACTGCCCGCCGGCATCGACCCGGAGCAGCCGTACCTGCTGGCCACACTGCACCGGGCGGAGAACACCGACGACCCCGAACGGCTCTCGTCCCTGCTCGACGCGCTGGCCGGGCTGCCCGTACCGGTCGCCCTGCTCGCCCACCCGCGCCTGGTCGCCCGGGCCGCGAAGTTCGGTCTCAAGCTCGACCAGGGCGCGCTGCGCTCGGGCCGGCCGCTGCCGTACGCCGCGATGGTGGCCGGCGTGCTCGGCTCGGCCGGCGTGGTCACCGACTCCGGTGGCCTGCAGAAGGAGGCCTACCTGCTCGGCCGCCCGTGCACCACGCTGCGGCCGGAGACCGAGTGGCCGGAGACGCTGGCCGGCGGCTGGAACCACCTGGTGCCCGACCCGTGGACGCTCGGGGCCGACTGGGCCTCGCTGGCCACCCGGCCGGCGCCGGAGGCCGAGCGCGGAGCGCCGTACGGCGACGGGCACGCCGCCCGGCGGGTCGTCGACGTCTTACACCGGAGCTGACGGGACCCCGTGGCCACACCCCTCCCCGTACCGGTCGCGGTCGTCACTCCCTGGTACCCGGGCGCCGATCACGCGTTCCGCGGTGCGTTCGTGCGGGCCATGGTCGACGCCACCGCGCCCGGTGTCGACCTGACCGTCTACCACTGCGAGGAGTGGGGACACCGGCTGGCCGGCGGGCCGATCGAGGCCGCGTACCAAGGCCTGCTGAGCCGGACCCACCGCCCGCCGCGCGCGACACCCACGGCCGGCGGCGCCCGGCTGATCCACACTCCGGTGACGCTGACGGTGAGCCCGGGCTACGCCGCGATCGGCCGGCGGCACGCCGAGACGCTGAGCGCGGTGCTGGACGGCCGGCCGCTGCCCGCGCCGGTCGTCCACGCCCACGTCGGCCTGCAGGGCGGCTGGGGCGCGCTGCGGAACAAGGCGCCGGACGCCCGGCTGTTCGTCACCGAGCACGCCACCTTCCTCGGCGGGGTGCTGGCCCAGCCCGAGGCCCGCGCCATGTACGACGAGCTGCTGACCGAGTGCGCCGGCTTCTTCGCGGTCGGCGCGGCGGTCAGCGACCCGCTGATCAAGGCGTTCCCGCACCACCGGGACAAGATCCAGCTGATGCCCAACCCGGTGTCGTTCGACGTGCCGCGGCCACGGCCGGTCACCGAGCTGCGCCGCTGGCTCTACGTCGGCAGCCTGACCGAGCGCAAGGGCGTACGCCCGATGATCGAGGCGTTCGGCCGGTGCCGGGCCGAGGACCCGACGCTGGAGCTGACCCTGGCCGGCGACGGCGAGCTGCGCCGCCCCCTCGCCCGCGAGGTCGGGGAGCTGGGCCTGACCGGCGCGGTCACGTTCCTCGGGCTGCAGCCACCGGACCGGGCGCTGGAGCTGATGCGCGAGCACGACCTGCTGGTGCACAACAGCCGGTTCGAGACGTTCGGCATGACCATCGTCGAGGCCGCCGCGGCCGGGCTGCCGGTGCTGGTCACCCGCTGCGGCGGCCCGGAGGAGACGCTGGCCGGGGTCGAGTCGGACGCCGGCGAGATGGTCGACGTCGAGGAGGCGAGCGACGCGCTGGTGGCCGGTTACCGGCGGCTGCGCGACCGGTTCCCGGCCGGGATCGACCTGGCCCGGTCCCGGCGGGCGCTGGAGAGCCGGTACGGCTACGCCGCCACCGCCGAGGCGCATCACCGCGCCTGGTTCGGTGACCCCGCATGAGGGAACACGTGCTGTTCCTGGCCGAGGGCGGCACCCGCAAGCGCGCGGCCGCCGTCGACGCCGCCCGCGTGCTCGAGGCCGGCGGCCGGGCCACGCTGGTCGTCCGGGACTTCGCGGCCTGGTCGGACGAACGGCTCGACCCGCGGATCCAGGTCATCGACGTGGACCGGCTGGAGAAGCGGTACGGCTGGATGCGGGCCGAGCAGATGCTGCTGGTCCGCGTTCCCCGCCTCGCCTTCCGGATCGCCGCCCGGGGGCGGGCCCGGGCCTGGTCCCAGCGCGCCGCGAGCGCCTGGGAGCGCCGCGTCGCCACCCCGCTGCACGAGCGCCGATTCCTTCCGTTGCTGCGCCGCCGTCACGCGGCGCGTCCACCGGCGTTGATCCGTCAGCAGCTCGGAGCGGCCACCGAGGTCGATCTGCTGGTGGTCACCGACCCGGCGTCCATGCCGGCCGCGGTGGCCTACCTGCGGAGCCACGACGTGCCCGGCGTCGCCTACAGCCTGGACACCGCCCCGGCGAGCTCGAAGGGAGAACGATGACCACCTGTCCGCGCGTCCTCTATCTGTCGTTCTACTTCCCGCCGTCCCGGGCCAGTGGTGTCTACCGGGCCCGGGCCACCGCCAACCACCTGGCCGTCGCGGGCTGGGACGTCACGGTCTTCGCGGCCCCGCTGAAGTTCCTGTACGAGGCGATCGGCTCGGTCGACGAGAAGCTGGCCGAGACCGTCGACCCGCGGGTGCGCGTCGAGCGGCCGTGGCTGAGCCAGTTCGTCTGGGCCAGCGACATCCGCGAGTTCAGCCGGTTGCGGCGCAACTCGCCGATGCTCGCCCTGGCGCTCTACAACAAGACGCAGCGGTTCTTCCCCGAGCACTACCACTCATGGGGCATGGCGTCGGTGGCCAAGGCGCTACGGATGCACGCCCGGCGGAAGTTCGACGTGGTGGTGGCCACCGGCAACCCGTTCGCCGCGTTCGCCGCGGCGTACCTGATCAACAAGTTCACCGGGGTGCCGTACATCGTGGACTACCGCGACGCGTGGACGCTGGACCTGTTCGAGGACCGGCCGCTCTTCCCGGCCGGGCACGGCGCCTGGGCCTGGGAGAAGCGGGTGCTGCGGCAGGCGTCGGCGGCGATCTTCGTCAACGAGGCGCTGCGGCAGTGGCACGCCGAGCGGTACCCGTCCGATGCCGGCAAGATGATGATCGTCCCGAACGGCTGGGACCCAGACGTGCTCGAGGAGGGCGCGGCGACGCACCGGTCGGTGCCACCGCTGCGGTTCTCGTACGTCGGCACGCTCACCCCGGCCCAGCCGGTACGCGAGATGGTCGAGGCGTTCGTCGAGGCGCGCAACCATCCGTCGCTGGCCGGCGCCACCCTCAACCTCTACGGCCACCTGGGCTTCTTCCGTTCCGGGCAGGGCCGGCTGATGCAGGCGATCGGCATCGACGAGGACAATCGGGTGGGTGGTGCCGACACCGGCATCGTCTACCGTGGCCCGGTGTCCAAGACCGAGGTCGCGCACACGTACGCGGAGAGCGACGTCCTGGTGTTCCTGGCCGGTGGGGCCAAGTACGTGACATCCGGCAAGATCTTCGAGTACATGGCCAACGGCAAGCCGATCGTGTCGGTGCACGCCCCCGGCATCGCGGCGGCCGAGGTGCTGGCCGGCTACCCGTTGTGGTTCAACGCCGACAGCCTCGACCCGGTCGACGTGGCCCAGGCCATGATCGCCGCGGGCAAGGCGGCCGAGGACCTGACCCCCGAGACGCGCGAGAGGGCGCTGGCCCACGCAAGGCGGTTCACCCGCGACCGCGTCCTGATCCCGTTCGAGCAAAAGCTCCGCGCGCTCGTCGCCGAGCGCGGCTAGTCGCTCGTCAGGATTTCGGTCAGGGCGCTGAGCAGCGGCTCCGGCAGGTCGAGGGTCTGCAGGCCGGCCAGCTTGGTGAGATCGTCGGTGTCGCCGCCGAGGACGGTCCAGGCGGCCAGCTTGCCCTCGTGTTCCCACTGGGCGCGGGCCAGGAGGTCGAACAGCCGGTCGGCCGGTGCGGCGCCGGCTCGTACCGGGATCCGCAGTTCCGTGTCGACCGGCGCGTCCTCGACGGTCACCGCGGCACCGCCGGGCACCCGGACCGTCCAGGTGCGGCGGGCCGGCACCACGGCCGGGGCCGAGGCGGGACCGACGGTCACCGTCCGTGCGGCGTCATCCCAGATCAGCGGGGTACGGGAGACCACGTCGCCGTCGTCCTCGACCAGTTCCCGCGTGCCGTCCGCACCGGGCACGACCAGCAGCTCCAGAGTGGACGGATGGGTGTCGGCGCGGGTCACGGCGTCCGCCGCCAGGGGCAGCACCGCGCCCGCCCGCAGCAGCACCGGGATCGACTCCTGGTCGCGGTGCAGCCGCAGGTGCCGGCCGCCGGGCCCGGCGCGGTAGGTCGTACCGGTGAAGATGTCGGCCCAGACCCCTTCGGGCAGCCACGCCCGGACCGAACCCATCAGCGTCGTCGCGTCGGCCGGCTCGGTGATCGGGGCGACCAGCAGCGAGTCGCCGAACAGGAACTGGTTCGGCACCTCGTACGCGGCCTCGGTCTCCGGATGCTCCCAGTACATCGGCCGGACCAGCGGGTCGCCCGCGGCCGCCCGGTGGTTCATGGTGTGCAGGTGCGGGACCAGGCGGTGCCGGAACCGCAGCGCCGCCCCAAGCGCATCCCGAGCCGGTTGCGGATACGCCCACGGCTCCTTCTGCAGGAACGGGTTCGACGACGAGTGCAGCCGGTTGATCGGCGAGAAGACCCCGAGCTGGATCCAGCGGACGGTCAGCTCGTCGTCGCGTACCCCGAAGAGGTGCCCGCCGACGTCGTGGCTCCACCAGCCGTACCCGATGTTGGCCGCGGTGGCCGTGAAGTATGGCTGGAACCGCAGCGACGCCCAGCTGATGATCGCGTCGCCGCTGAACCCGACCGGGTAGCGGTGGCTGCCCGGCCCGGCGTAGCGGGAGAAGATCAGCCCGGCCCGGGAGTCGGCGAAGTGCAGGTGGTTGAGCATCCACAGCGGGTCGACGCCGGGCACGTTGGAGAGCTGCCCCTGCTGCCAGTCGATCCACCAGAAGTCCACGCCCTGCCGCTCCAGCGGGCGGTGCAGCACGTCGAAGTACGCCTCGGCGAACCGCTGGTCGGTGATGTCGAACGGCACCCCGACGTCGGCCGCCGGATCGACACCGAGGGCGGCGGCCATCGCCGGGAACGCGTCCTCGAACGGCTGCACCCCCTCGTGCGGGTGCAGGTTGAGCGTCACCCGCAGCCCACGCCGGTGCAGCTCGGCCAGGAACGCCTCCGGGTCCGGGATGAGTGACCGCTCCCAGCTGTAGCCGGTCCAGCCGGTGCCGTACCGCGGCGGGACCGACCCGACCCGGTGCCAGTCCATGTCCAGCACGGCCACCGAGAACGGCACCCGCTCGGCGTCGAACCGGTCCATCAGCTCGACGTATTCCTCCGTGCTGTACGCGTGGTAGCGGCTCCACCAGTTGCCCAGGGCCCACCGGGGCAGCACCGGTGGCGCCCCGGACACCGCGTAGAGGGCCCGGACCGCCTCCGGATAGTCGTGACCGTAGGCGAACACGTACACGTCGCGCCGGCCGGCCACCCGCGGGCCGATCCAGCCGTCCGCGGTGAACAGGAACGACTCGCTGTCGTCGAGCACCGCGATGCCGTCCCGGGCGATCACGCCGCCGGCCAGCGGGATGGCGCCGTCCGCGTCGTCGAGGGTCCGGCCGGTGCCGCCCAGGGTGCGCGGCGTCGTGCCCCAGCGCCAGGTCGCCCGGTGCTTGCTGATCGCGCCCCGCACCTGGACCGACAGGCCGGCCGGGCTGAACGGCCGGCGGTCCCAGCTCAGGTGCAGCCGCTCGGTGCGGATCTCGAGCTGCTCGTCCGACTCGTGCACGGTGAACGCCGGCGTCGGGTGGTCGCGTCGGAGGGCGAACGTCGACGCGCGGTCCTCGAAGCCGCCGTCGTCGCTCCATTCCAGCCGCAGCAGGCCGTCGAGCAGCACCGTGATCCGCCAGTGGTCCCCGCTGAGCACGGATTCCGGGCGGGCGGCCGGGGCGGATCCGGTCGGAGCGAAGCGTCCTGGCATGGGATCAATCCTTGCCGAAGAACTCCGCGAAGGCACGGGCCGTGCGACGGCCGTCATGGGTTTCCCGGGCGTAGCCGGCCGAGTCGACGCCGATCTTGGCCGTGCCCGACGGGTCGTCGAGCAGAGATTCCAGGACGGTGCCGAGTGTCGCCGGCGTGGCGTTGACGATCGGCGGGTGGACACCGGCGGCGGTGTGTACGCGCTCGTCCAGGTAGCCGACCACGGGCCGCCCGGCGGCCATGGCCTCGACCGCGAACGTGCCGTACGACCCGACCGCGAACTGGTCGACCACGATGTCGCAGGATTTCACCATCGCGCGGATCTCGTCCCGGCCGACCCGCTCGGCCAGCACCAGCTCGACGGCGCCGGAGTCGTGCAGGCGCCGCAGGGTGGGCAGGATCCGGTCGGTGCCCTTGGTCCAGCGCTGCGACGGCCCGTGCAGCACCTTGGGCCGCGGCCGCTCCATCACCGGCACGTCGCTGGTCCAGGCGTCGACGTCGACCACCAGCGGCGCCCAGGTGGCGGTGGGCAGGTCGTCGAGCAGGTCGGGGGTGGTGACGAAGAGCGGCGTCCCGGCGGCCTCGGCGATCCGCCGGTTCTTCTCGGCCCGCGCGGTGTACCGGGGGACGATGCCCGCCGGCGCGTCGTGGAACAGCGAGAACTCGTGGCGTTTCAGGTGCCGGCCCGGGTGCCGGATCTCGCTGCCGTGGGCCAGCAGCGCGACCTCGACCCCGGCCCGCCGCAGCGCCGGCAGGTCACCCTCGATGGTGTCGCCGTTGAAGTAGCCGAAGACCGGCAGGAACGCGTCGACGATCAGATGCGTGTACCGCCCGATGATCCGCCTCATCTGCTCCATCTGGAGTTCGAGCTCGTCCTGGCGGTCGGTTTCGAGGTAGACGTCGGCCGGGAACAGGAACGTCTCCCGGTTGTGCCGCATCGTCACCTCGGCCGAGACGTCCGGGTGATCACGGCAGATCGCCTGGGCGAACGTCGCCATCTGGCCGGCGTAGTTGGCCGGGCCCAGGCCGAGCCGGATCGGCGTGGCCGTCGTCAACGGACGCCACGCGCCCAGCTCGCCCGGCGCGGCCGTGACCGGCTTGGGCGCCGCGGTCTCGTCCACCGCCCAGGACACCTCCGGGCGGGGGCCGGCCGGCTTCCTCGGCGAGATCCTCCGGTACAGGTCGAGCAGGCCGCTGATCTGGTGCTCCCAGGACATCTCGGTGAGCAGCTCGTCGGTGATGTTGGCGACCAGCTCGGCCCGCCGGGCCAGGGCCGTGCGTACGGCCGTGGCGAAGGTCACCGGGTCGTCGGCGGCGAAGACCTCGCCGACGTCGTGCTCGCGGGTCGCGGCGCCCAGCGTGCGCACGTCGCTGGCCACGATCGGGACGCCGGCGTGCAGATATTCGGCGAACTTGGTGGGCAGCGAGATCTCGTAGTTGAGGGTGCGCTGCGAGCAGATCAGGCCGAGGTCGGCCGAGGAGAGATAGTCGGGTACGGCGTACTGCGGCACGTAGGGCACCACGTGCACGCGGTCGCGGACGCCCAGCTGCCCGGCGCGATCCAGCAGCTTCCGCCGTTCCGGGGTGTCCCGGCCGGAGACGATGGCCAGATGCACGCCGGGCAGCTCGGGCAGGGCGGTGACGGCGGTGCCGAGCCCGCGTTCGGGCGCGAGCCAGCCGGAATAGACCAGCAGCGGTACGTCGTCGGGGAGGCCGCAGTTCGCGCGTACCGAAGGCTTGGGATCGGTCTTGCCGACCGCCTCGCGGATCGGCGTGTTGCGCACCACCACCGGGGTCTCGCGCAGCCGGTAGTCGTCGCGCAGCAGCTCGGCGATCTCCGGTGACACCGTCACGACCCCGTCTGCCTGCCTGAGGAACTCCTTCTCGACCTGGCGATAGGCCCGCGCCTCGGCCGGCTTCCACGAGTCGATGCCGGGCACGTACTCGTGGGCGTCGTAGAGCCAGCCGACCTTCTGGCCACGCGCCCGCATCCGGGCCACGCTCAGCCCAGCCGTGTGGATCATCGTGATGTCGTTGGCGTGGATCAGATCGGGCCGCAGCTCCTCGATCACCGGGCCGAAGACCAGATCGAGGTCGACCAGCGGCGGCCAGTCCCGCCGCCAGTTGCCGGTCGGCCGCAAGGTCTGGCCCTGCTCCCAGTAGAACGCCTTGACCCGCAACCGGTGCCACAGGCTGCGGGCGGTGACCACGCCGCCCAGCGCCCGCGCCACCGGCACCGCGGCCGGGCCGGCGTCGCGCAGCCGGCCGATCCGCGCCGTCTCGGCCCGCAGCCACGCCTGATGCGCGGCGCGGACCCCGTTCAGTCCCTCGCGGTTGCGGATGTCGGTCTGGGTGAGCAGACGACGGACCGGATGGCCTTTGCTGCGTGCGGCGTAGGTGGCGGTCATCGGCAGCCGGATCACCTTGACCGCGCCCATGACCGACTCGAGCCGGCGGCCATGACGGCCACCGGCTCCGAGCAGAGTCACATCCCATCCGGCCCGGGCCGCGGCGATCGCGGTCTTTTGCACCCGGGAGTCGCCCGTGATGCCGTTGGCCACGATCACCAGCAGGCGCGGCGCCGATGCCGGAGGTGTTGCCATGCGGTGTTGCCTTTCGAGCCCGTGGGAACGGACTCCTATTTGGTCCGGACGTCGACCGTAGCGCCGTCCACAGCCGACCGCAGCACCGCTTCGGCGACTTCCACCGTCCGTGTGCCCTGGCGCAAGGTGACGATGTCGCTCTCCTTGCCCTCGACCGCGTCCCGGAAGCGCTCGTGCTCGACCAGCAGCGGCTCACGCTTCGGGATCGCGTACCGGACCATGTCGCCCTCGGCCACGCCGCGGAACGCCCGGATGGCCTCCCACTCGGTGGTGTTCGCACCGTTGGCGTAGAAGGTCAGGTCGGCGGTGAGCGTGTCGGCGACGAAGCTGCCACGCTCGCCGGTGATGACCGTGGACCGCTCCTTGAACGGGCTCAGCCAGTTGACCAGGTGGTTGGCCATGAGCCCGTCACCGAGCGCGGCCACCGCGGACACCATGTCCTCGTGCGGACGGCCGCTGCGCGACACCGTCCGGGCGGAGACGTTGAGGTAGTCGCGGCCGGTGACCCACGCGGTCAGGTCGATGTCGTGCGTGGCCAGGTCCATCACCACGCCGACGTCGGCGATGCGGCCCGGGAACGGGCCCTGCCGCCGGGTGACCACCTGGTACATGTCGCCGAGCTCGCCGGCCTCGAGGCGGGACCGCAGGCTCTGCAGCGACGGGTTGTACCGCTCGATGTGACCGACGGCACCGACCAGGCCGGCCTTCTCGAAGGCGTCGGCGAGCCGGGTGGCCGCCTCCACCGAGGGGGCCAGCGGCTTCTCGATCAGCGCGTGTACGCCCTCGGCGGCCAGCCGCAGGCCGACCTCCTCGTGCAGCGCGGTCGGGCAGGCCACCATGGCGTAGTCGAGGTTGAGATCGAGCAGCTGGTCGAGGGTCGGCACCACCGGCACGCCGGCCGGGCCGGCCGCACCGGGGGCCGGGTCCATGATGCCGACCAGCTCGACGCCGTCGAGCAGGTTGAGGACGCGGGCGTGGTTGCGTCCCATTGCGCCCAGGCCGATCAGCCCGGCGCGGAGCCCCGCGGTGCCGCTCATGCGCGGGCCGCCACGGTGTTGACGCCCTCGACGACCCGGTCGAGCTGATCCTGGGTGAGGCTCGGGTGGATCGGCAGCGACACGACCTCGGCCGCGGCCTTCTCGGTCTCGGGCAGCTTCCAGTCGCCGACGTTGCCGTCCTTGTCGAGGAACGGCTTCAACCGGTGGATCGGGGTCGGGTAGTAGACCGCGTTGCCGATGCCCAGCTCCTTGAGCCCGGCCTGGAACGCGTCCCGGTCGCCCTGGACCCGGATCGTGTACTGGTGGTAGACGTGCTTGGCGCCCTCGGCCACCGGCGGCACGGTCACGCCCCGCAGGTTGGCGTCGAGGTAGGCGGCGTTGGCCCGGCGCTTCTCGGTCCAGCCGGCCAGCTTGCCCAGCTGCACCCGGCCGATCGCGGCGGCCACGTCGGTGAGCCGCATGTTGGCGCCGACGATCTCGTTCTGGTAGCGCGCCTCCATGCCCTGGTTGCGCAGCAGCCGCAGGGTGCGGGCCACCTCCGCGTCGGGCGTGGTGATCATGCCGCCCTCGAGCGAGTGCATGTTCTTGGTCGGGTAGAAGCTGAAGCAACCGGCGGCGCCGAAGCTGCCGACCGCCTGGCCGTTCAGCGCGGCGGCGTGCGCCTGGGCGGCGTCCTCGACGATGGCCAGGCCGTGCTGCTGAGCCAGCGGCACCAGCCGGTCCATGGCGGCCGGGTGGCCGTAGAGGTGCACCGGCATGATCGCGACGGTCCGCGGGGTGATGGCGGCGGCCACGGCGTCGGGGTCGATGTTGAACGAACCCGGCTCGATGTCGGCGAAGATCGGCTCGGCGCCGACCAGCCGCACCGCGTTGGCGGTGGCCGCGAACGAGAAGGACGGGACGATGATCTCGTCGCCCGGGCCGAAGCCGAGCGCGAGCAGCGCCAGGTGCAGGGCGGACGTGCCGGAGTTCACGGCGACGCAGTGCATGTCACCGGCGACGGGGCTGAACTCCTGCTCGAACGCGGCCACCTCGGGACCCTGCACGACCATGCCACTGCGCAGCACGCGTACGGCGGCATCGATCTCGGCTTCGCCGATCTCCGGCTTGGCGGGTGGGATGGCGTCCTGGGGCCCGGACATGGGGCGTCCTCCAAAATGACGGTCTGTATATCTAGGCGGCGGGAACAGTACCTCATCCGAGCAGGCCCACTGCCTGTGGTGACGGTTGTCGCCGGATCGACGGAGCGTGGCGGACGATGTCCACTTCGGGTATTACAACGGCTGGGGACCCCGAGGGGAAATGGAGAAGGTCGCCACCGTGCGGAAACGCACGGCGGATGTGACGAATTCGACTTCGGCCGGAAATCCCGCGTTCGCGGAAAGTTCAGCCGATCAGAACCTCGGCATGCCGCCGAACTGGCGGTCACCGGCGTCACCGAGGCCGGGGACGATGTACTTCTTCTCGTTCAGGCCCTGGTCGATCGACGCGGTGATCAACCGCAGCGGCAGGCCCGACTGTTCCAGCTTGTTGATGCCCTCCGGGGCGGCCAGCACGCAGCAGATGATGATGTCGTCGCACCCGCGCTCGGCCAGCAGCCGGCAGCAGTGCACCAGCGAGCCGCCGGTGGCCAGCATCGGGTCGAGGACCAGCGCCGGCATCGCGCTCATGTCGCCCGGCAGCGACTCCATGTAGGCCCGGGGCTCGTAGGTCTCCTCGTCGCGGGCCAGCCCGACGAAGCCCATCGACGACTCGGGCAGCAGGGCCAGCGCCGAGTCGGCCATGCCCAGGCCGGCCCGCAGTACCGGGACGATCAGCGGCGGGTTGGCCAGCCGGGCGCCCTCGGTCGGTGCCACCGGCGTGGTGATCGGGAACTTCTCGATCGCGAACGAGCGCGCGGCCTCGTACACCAGCATGGTGGTGAGCTCGTGCAATGCGGCGCGGAAGGCGCCGCTGTCGGTCTCCGCCGCGCGCATCGCGGTCAGCCGGGAAAGAGCGAGCGGGTGATCCACCACGAGTACGTCCACGCTGATCAACCTAGGGTCTGACTGGTGGATCAGCCAAGTGCGAGGCGCGGTCCAGAGTGTGGCTGACATCCGGCGCAAGGCGCCCGAATACCGGTGTTGTATTCGGGTGTTTTGCGGCGGCTGTCAGGCGCGCTCCGGACCACGCCTCGCACTTGGCTGATCCACCAGTCAGACCCTCGTGGTTCGTTCGGAGATCACCCGCAGTGACCGCGCGTAGAATCCGTCTCATGACTGCCACGCTCCACCCGACCGCGTCGTTACGCTCGGTTTTGCACGGTTTGCCCGGCGTGGACAAGGTCGGCGTCGAGGCCCGGGCGGCGTCCCTCGGCACCCGATCGATCAAGACCACCAGCAAGGCCGCGGCCATCGACCTGGCCATCCGGATGGTCGACCTGACCACCCTCGAGGGCGCCGACACCACCGGCAAGGTGCGTGCGCTGGCGGCCAAGGCGGTCCGCCCCGACCCCGCCGACCCGGCCTGCCCGCACGTCGGCGCGGTCTGTGTCTACCCGGCCATGGTCCCCGCCGTGGCCGCCGTCCTGCGCGGCTCCGGGGTGCACCTGGCCAGCGTGGCCACCGCCTTCCCGTCCGGTCAGGCGCCGCTCGAGGTCAAGCTGGCCGACACCCGCGACGCGGTGGCCGGCGGGGCCGACGAGATCGACATGGTGATCAGCCGGGGCGCCTTCCTCTCCGGCGACTACCAGCACGTGTACGACGAGATCGTCGCGGTCAAGGAGGCCTCCGGCCCGGCCCACCTCAAGGTCATCCTGGAGACCGGCGAGCTGGGTACGTACGACAACGTCCGCCGCGCCTCCTGGCTGGCCATGCTGGCCGGCGCCGACTTCATCAAGACGTCCACCGGCAAGGTCCCGGTGGCCGCCACCCTCCCGGTCACGCTGATCATGCTGGAGGCGGTCCGCGACTTCCGCGCCCAGACCGGCCGCCAGGTCGGCGTGAAACCGGCCGGCGGCATCCGCACCAGCAAGGACGCCATCAAATATCTGGTCCTGGTGGCCGAGACGGCCGGCGACGACTGGCTCAGCCCGGACTGGTTCCGGTTCGGCGCCTCGTCCCTGCTCAACGACCTGCTCATGCAGCGCACCAAGCTCAAGACCGGGCACTACGCCGGCCCCGACTACTTCACGCTGGACTGATCATGTCCTTCCTCGAGTACGCCCCCGCTCCCGAGTCCCGCTCGATCGTCACCATCGAGCCGTCGTACGGCCTGTTCATCGACGGCGAGTTCGGCCCCGGCAAGGCGAGCTTCAAGACCGTGAACCCGGCCACCGAAGAGGTGCTGGCCGACGTGGCGCTGGCCGGGCCCGAGGACGTCGACCGGGCCGTGGCGGCCGGCCGCCGCGCGTTCCCGGCCTGGTCCGGCCTACCCGGCACCGAGCGCGCCAAATACCTGTTCCGGATCGCCCGGATCCTCCAGGAGCGGTCCCGCGAGCTGGCCGTGCTCGAGTCGCTCGACAACGGCAAGCCGATCAAGGAATCCCGCGACGTCGACCTCCCGCTGGTCGCGGCCCACTTCTTCTACTACGCGGGCTGGGCCGACAAGCTCGAGTACGCCGGCTTCGGCCCGTCCCCGCGCCCGCTCGGCGTGGCCGGTCAGGTCATCCCGTGGAACTTCCCGCTGCTCATGCTGGCCTGGAAGATCGCCCCGGCGCTGGCCACCGGCAACACCGTGGTGCTCAAGCCGGCCGAGACCACCCCGCTGTCGGCACTGTTCTTCGCCGACGTGTGCCGCCAGGCCGAGCTCCCCGCCGGCGTGGTGAACATCGTCACCGGCGCCGGTGACACCGGCCGCTACCTGGTCGAGCACCCCGATGTGAACAAGGTCGCGTTCACCGGCTCGACCGAGGTGGGCCGGCAGATCGCCCGCTCGGTGGCCGGCACCGGCAAGCGGCTGACGCTGGAGCTGGGCGGCAAGGCGGCCAACATCGTCTTCGAGGACGCGCCGATCGACCAGGCGGTCGAGGGCATCGTCAACGGCATCTTCTTCAACCAGGGCCACGTCTGCTGCGCCGGGTCGCGCCTGCTGGTGCAGGAATCCCTGTTCGACGAGCTGATGGAGTCGCTGAAACGCCGGATGGCGACGCTGCGGGTCGGCGACCCGCTGGACAAGAACACCGACGTCGGCGCGATCAACTCGGCCGCCCAACTGGCCCGGATCACCGAGTTGACCGAGGCCGGCGACGCCGAGGGCGCGGAACGCTGGTCGCCACCGTGCGAGCTGCCGTCCCAGGGCTTCTGGTTCGCCCCGACGATCTTCACCGGGGTCACCCAGGCGCATCGGATCGCCCGGGAGGAGATCTTCGGGCCGGTCCTCTCGGTGCTGACCTTCCGCACCCCGGCCGAGGCGATCGAGAAGGCCAACAACACGCCGTACGGGCTGTCGGCCGGCATCTGGACCGAGAAGGGTTCGCGGATCCTGGCCGTGGCCGACAAACTCCGGGCCGGCGTGGTCTGGGCCAACACGTTCAACAAGTTCGACCCGACCTCGCCGTTCGGCGGCTACAAGGAGTCCGGTTACGGGCGCGAGGGCGGTCGGCACGGTCTGGAGGCGTACCTTGTCTAAATCGTCTGGGTCCTCCGCGCCGTCCGCAGCACCAGGCGTCGGCAGCGGCATCGCGCGTCTGAAAGTGCGGAAGACGTACAAACTCTTCATCGGGGGCAAGTTCCCGCGCAGCGAGTCAGGACGGACCGATCTCGTGGACGGCGACAACGTGGCCCGCGCCTCCCGCAAGGACGCCCGCGACGCGGTGGTCGCCGCCCGCAAGGCCCAGCCCGGGTGGGCCGGCGCGACCGCGTACAACCGTGGTCAGATCCTCTATCGCGCGGCCGAGATGATGGAGGCGCGGCGGGCCGAGTTCAAACACCTCGGGCTGTCCGGCGGCGAGGTCGACGCCAGCACCGACCGGCTGGTCTGGTACGCGGGCTGGGCCGACAAGCTGGCCCAGGTGACCGGCAACGCCAACCCGGTGGCCGGCCCGTTCTTCAACCTGTCGTCCCCCGAGCCCACCGGCGTGGTCGGTGTGGTCGCCCCGGCGTCGCTGCTCGGCCTGGTCAGCGTCATCGCGCCGGCCGTCGTGACCGGCAACACCGTAGTCGTGATCGCGACCGCGCCGCAGGTGGCCATCACGCTGGCCGAGACCTGGGCCACCTCCGACCTGCCGGGCGGCGTGGTGAACATCCTCACCGGCGATCCGGCCGAGGTGACGCCGTGGCTGGCCTCCCACGACGACGTCAACGCGATCGACCTGACCGGCGTCGCCTCCGCCGACCTGGCGGCCGACCTGGAACGCGAAGCCGCCGGCACGCTCAAGCGGGTGCTGCGCCCGGCTGGTGAAGTGGACTTCTCCGCCGACCCGGGCCTCCGCCCGATGACCGCTTTTCTGGAGACGAAAACGGTCTGGCACCCCAAGGGGTTCTGAACCCGGCCGCACCAAATCGAAGTTTCCAGATTCGGCCGCGCATGGGGACGCCCCGGAAGCCGGATTTGGAACCTCGACTAGGGTGTCTGTGCGCAGAGTCACCCTCATCGTCCGTCAGTAGAGCACCGGAGGTCACCGTGGCCACCCAGTCCGACGAGTCCGAGGCCGCCGCCGGCCTGTCCGGGCGAGAGCTGTGGGACGAGGCTCGCGTCTCCCCGGTGGAAATCGCGATGCCCGGTGGCGTAGGGCTGACCCTGCGGGCGTACCGGAAGTCGTCCGAGCTGACGCCGACCGAGATCGAGACCGACGAGGACGACCCCTTCGAGGCCCGGGAGCGGGCCGCCGCGGCCCGTGCCGCCGCCGACGAGGAAGAGGTCATCGTCGACGACGAGTTCCAGGCGCTGCTGGCCGAGGACGACGACAAGACCAAAAAGTCGGCGGGTACGGCCGATGCCGACGCCGAAGAGCCCGACCCGGCCGACTTCGAGGACGAGCCCGAACCCGAGCCGGAGGACGAGGAAAACCCGATCTTCCTGAGCCACCGGGGCCGGCTGCTCACCTTCAAGACGCCAGAGTCCCTGGTCAGCTTCATTCGTTCGGGTGCTCCGCACGATATGACCCAGTTGGACAGCTGGAGCACTGTTGCCGAGCGGGTACAGTCGTCCGACGTCGACCCCCTTCCCGAGGACCGTTACGAGCTTGACTTGGTCGTGGAGAATCTCCGTGGTGGGCACGACACGTGGGACCTGCCGCTCCTGATTGCGGCGGGCGAGGTGGCCCGTGATCTGGGTCACGCCCTCCGGCTCAAGCCGGTGATCCTGGCACTGGCGCCGGGTTCACCGTTGGACGACCTCGACGAGTCTCTCCGAAAGGCGGAGACCGGCGGTATGGGCGGCTATTTCGGCCGTCGCAGACTGAAGAAAATCGGGGCACAACAGGCAAGTCTCGGCTGGCGCTCGATCATCGGGAAGATCTCTGCCGCTGTGGACTGGCGCGACTGACCCCTTAACAGGGACTATCAGTCTTTGGCACACAACGCAGAATAAGAGGATCGTTCGCGGCGGAGAGATCACGCGCAGCAACCAGGTGGTCGCGTGACTCGACGGGGTCGCGAACAATCCTCACCCGGGGAGGAGGACGACGCCGTGGCGCTCGTGCGCGTGTACTGCGGTCTGGCGTCGGCTGATGAATCGGTGCGGGCCGGCGTGTCCGCATCGCTGACCATCGCCGTGGTGGACGACGCGGGACGACTGCTCGGCGTCCATGAGATCAGCGACGACCCGACGGGTTACGCCCAGCTGGGCTCGCTGCTCGTGGAACGGACATCCGGGTTCGCCGAGGCCGCCGTGGCCGCGGACAGCGACGACCACATGGTCACGTCCCTCCTCACCGCCGCCGGCCGGCCACTCGTCGTGACCGACGACGACGCCACCGACGACTACGCCGAGCGCTTCGCCGACGACGACTCCGTCGAAGAGATGCAGGCCCCGCCGGCCGCCCGCCGGGCCGTCGGCCTGGCCCGGGCGCTGCAGGCCGGGGCGATCGCCGCCGCGACCGTGCCCGCGCCCCGGGAGCTGACCAGCTACAAGCCGATCCTCGCGGCGCACGTGTCGATGCTGGACGGGCGGCACGCCGCCTCCGTCGCGCTGCGCGAAGTGCTCCGCGAGCTCTACCCGGCGGCGCTGCGGGCATACCCCGACCCGGCGCACCCGTTGGCCATGGCCGTGCTCGACGCGCTGCCCGAGCCCGGGCGCCTCGGCGGCCGCGGCAAGGACGCCGAGCAGACCGCCCTTGAGGTGGTCGCCGAGCTCACCCGGGCCGGCGCCGGCACCGAAGACCAGGTGACCGCCGCGGTCACCGCGCTCGTCGTGGCCATCAACGAATCCCCGCGCCGGGGCGGCGTCAACAAGTCGCTCGCCCCCGCGGCCGCCGACGCCGTGCGTTCGGCCATCGGCGCGGTCCGCTCCTCGGACAGCGCCTGCGAGTCGCTGATCGGCACCCTGGCCGCCCGGGTCACCCCGCCGGCCGGCACGGCCCGCCGGTCCGCCGGGGCCCGCCGCGCGGCCGAGCCCGCACCCGTCGCCCCGATCCGCCCGTCGGACACCGGCACCCGGCTCCCGCGCCGCGGCCGTCCCGAGCCCGCCGCCGGAAACGCGCCGGTCACGCCGCACCCGCTGACCAGCCCGCCGGTCGCGCCGGCCCCGATCACTCCGCCGCCGATGGCACCGGCGCCGCTGGCCGGTCGCCCAACCGCGCCGATGCCGGCGGCGGCCGGACTTCCGCCTCAGCAGACCCCGGGGAACCGGCCGGTTTCCGTACCCCCGCCTCCGCCCGGAATGACCCCCATCACACCCGGCGCCCGGCCGGTGTCCCCGGCCGAGTCCGGCCGCGAGTTCCGGCCCACGCTGACCGACGCGGCGATGAGCAAGGCCCGCGCCGAGCGGGCCCGGTCCCGCCCCGGCGCCAACGGGGCCACCGACTACTCGCTGCCGATGCCGGCCCAGCCGCGTGCCGCCGACACTCCGGCCCCGGGCTCCCGCGCCAACTGGCCGCTGATGAACACCAGCGACGACGCCGCCGTGCCGCCGCCCGCCGCGTCAAACGGCAACGGCGCCGGTGACGGCCGAGTCCGCCCGCCGTGGCAGGACATGCCCAAGGAGCCGCCGGCGCTGCGCCTGGTCGACTCGCCCCTGGGCGGCCTGGCCGACGTGCCGGCCGACGTCACAGCGGTCACCGAGCCCCCGCGCCTGAGCCTGGTCGATAACCCACCGGCCCGGCCCAGCGGCATCGGCCGCGGCCCGCGCCGCAACTCGCTGACCGCGCTCGACCGCAGCCTCACGCCGCCGGTGCCCGACGAGGGCGACGGCGACCTGCTGATCTTCGCGGCGGCCCGGTCGGCCTGGTTCACCGGGCACGACGACGCCCCCGACGACCTCGACTGGACCAACCCGAACGACACCGGCTGGAAGGCCGCGGCCAAGGCGGCCACCCCCGCGGTGGCCTCGCAGACCTCGGCCGGCCTGCCCAAGCGGGTGCCGCAGGCCAACCTGGTGCCCGGCTCGCCGCTGCGCGAGCAGCAGCCGGCCCGGATCGTCCGGGACGCGGCGTCCATCGCGGCCCACACCACCGGCTACTTCCGGGGCTGGCGCCGCGGGCAAGAGATCGGCGGCTACGCCATCGGTGGCCGCCCCGGCCGCGAGTCGGCCGGCGGCTGGGACTTCTCCCGCGACGGCCAGCCCGCCGACGACTACCGCAACAGCGCCGGCTACCGCGCCTAGGGTTCCGCCTCGGCCGTGTTTCGCCCTCGGCTGGAGTGCATAACGCGGCCCGAAACGGCTGGCGCGCGGCTGACGTCGCGGGCCAGCATTCCGGCGCTTTGGGGCCTTTCGTCGTGCGCTGACACCGACCAGACCCCGTCCAGGGGGGGTTCGTCGAACGTTTCCGTCGGCTGCGCGAGCCCCTGTCGCTGTCCTTTCGACGACTTCATCCGTACCGGGACCGACCCGCGGCACCGCGCCGGCGTGACCGCTCTGTGGCGCGCCTGCGCCGCGCGGCGACTTCCACCTCCGGGCAAGTAGCACGGGCTCTATTGCGGCGGCTGTGAGCAGTTCTGGGCGCCGCAGGAGCTGTCCGGGGGTTTGGCCAAGCACGGGTCGGGCCGGAGCCGGTGACCGAGCGGAACTGGTTCCTCCGCCTCTCCCGATACCAGGACCGGATCCGGGACCTGATCGAGTCGGACACGTCGCGGATCGAACCGGCCGCCCGGCGACGCGAGGTACTCGAGTTCGTCCGCGCCGGTCTCGACGACATCAGCGTGTCCCGGCCGGCGGACCTGCCGCTGGCACACAAACACCGCGACGGCCATCCGACGGGTACGCCCGAAGCCCTCTCCCCCGACCTGCCGGCCGCCGTGGACCGGGCCGTCGCCGCCTTCGACCTGCGCGCCGCCACGGGCGCGATCCGCGCGGCCGTCACGGCCGTTAGCCAGACCAACGGCGGGCGGCGAATCCGGCGACAGGCAGGCGATGAGTCCGGTCACCGGCGGGTGGCGAATCCGGCGAGTGGCAGGCGGCGAATCCGGCGGGCGGCGAGCGGCGAGCGGCGAATCCGGCGGGCGGCGAGCGGCAGGCGGCGAATCCGGCGGGCGGCGAGCGGCAGGCGGCGAATCCGGCGGGCGGCGAGCGGCGGGCGACGAGCGGCGAGCGGCGAATCCGGCGGGCGGCGAGCGGTGATTGCGGTTACCGGCGCGCGGTTAGTCCGGTCAGCGCGGGTCGCGGCGGCGGGAACGCAGCTGGGCGGCCAGCCGGTCGAGTTCGGCCACGGCCGACGGCGAGTCGTCGCTGAGCCCGCTCTGCACGGCCGTCGGGCTTCGCAGGAAACGCCGCAGCACCGGGACCAGCAAGCCTTCCGGCAGCGTCCGCAACGCGGCGAACGCTCCCGGGACCGTCGGCCCCGGCACAGTGGCCAGGTGCGCCCGCATGGCGCGGAGCATCTCGCGCACCGCGGCCGGATCGTCGGCCAGCGCCACCGGCCCGCCCGCCGCGTGCACCGCCTGCCCGAGCGGCACCTCGAACGCGGCGTGGGTGGTCAGCCAGGCGTCCATCCGCGGCTCGGCCTTGACGTGGAGTCCGGCGGCCCGGAACGCCCCCACGATCCGGTCCAGTCGCGGGGTGGCCCGGCCGTCGGGCTCGCCGATCGGCATCGGCAGCAGGCGGGCCAGACGGCTGACCCGGCGGTAACGGACCACGTCGCCGTCGATCGTGCCGCCCACCACCCCGAAGCCCAGGAGCACCCGCTCGAGGCCGAGCACCGCGCCCAGCGGGGCGAACCCGCCCGCCCAGTTGAGCAGGAACAGGACGTCGCCGCCGACGTCGGCGAGGGACTCCAGTACCGCGTCGACCTGATGGGTGCGGACGAAGACGACGGTCAGGTCGTACCCGTCGGCGGGGTGTTCGACCACCGGAACCGGCACTGTGTGAACGGCCGGGCTGTCCCCCTCGGCCAGCCGCACCCCGTGCCGTCGCAGGGCGGCCAGGCGCTCACCACGGGCCAGGAGTGACACGTCGTGGCCGCCCTCGTGCAGGCGGGCGGCGTGGACGCTGCCGAGGACCCCGGCCCCGTACACGAGTATTTTCATGGCCCCTCATTCATACGTTCGCTTGATTCAAACGAACGTATAGTACGCACTCATGGCGCCACCCGATACCCGCACTCAGCTCCTGGACGCGGCCGAACATCTCTTCGCCGACCGCGGCTACCGCGGCACGTCGATCCGCGCGGTGACCGACCGGGCCGGGGCGAACCTGGCCGCCGTCGGGTACCACTTCGGCTCCAAGGCGGAGCTCCTGGCCGCGGTCGCCCGGCGGGTGATCGAGCCGATCAACGCCGCCCAGGTCGCCGCGCTCGACCGGCTGCTCGCCCGGGACCCCGACCCGTCAGTCGCCGAGCTGGTCGAGGCCTTCGCCGGGCCGCTGTTCGACCGGATGCCGGCCGGTGACGAGAGCGGCGCCCGCACGTCCCGGCTGATCGTGACCATCCTCAGCGACCCGGCCGAGGAGGTACGTAGCTGGACCGGCCCGGCCGAGGCCACGGTGCGCGACCGCTATCTGACCGCCTTCGGGCGCGCGCTGCCCGGCCTGTCCCTGGACGAGTTGTGGTTCCGGATGCGCGGGATGCTCGCGGTGACGGCCGTCGACCGCGTCGAGGTCTACCAGCGGCGCGCCCCGTCCGAGGAGTCCCCGGCGGCGGCCGAGGCGGCCCGGCGCTATGCGATCACGTTTCTGGCGGCGGCGATGAGCGCCCCACCGACGCCGGGCTGACCACGCGAAAGCCCCGGCGACAGACACCCCACCGCCCGGAGCCGGCACGCGAAAGACACCGGCAGCAAACGCCCCACCAGGGTTATGCCGAGGGCGGCTTTGAGGGTGAGGCCGTGGCCGAGGACGCATCGGAGCCGGCACGCGAAAAGGCCCGCAGACGCGAAAGGGCCGGACGAGCACCATCGGACCGGGGCCGGACACGCGAAAGGCCCCGTCCGGTCCGAGCCGAACGAGGCGTTTCGACGAAAGATCAGGCCGGCGCGACGGCGCGCGAGCGGCGCATCGTCAGCACGTACTCGACCAGCGAGATCAGCACGTTCTTGGTCGACTCGCGGTTACGCGCGTCGCAGCTGATCACCGGCACCTCGGTCGAGATCGCCAGCGCGTCGCGGACGTCCTGAGCGTTGTGGTACTGCATCCCGTCGAAGCAGTTTATGGCGACGAGGTACGGCAGCCGCCGGTGCTCGAAGAAGTCGATCGCGGCGAAGCAGTCCGCCAACCGGCGGGTGTCCACCATCACGACCGCACCGATCGCACCGCGGACCAGCTCGTCCCACATGAACCAGAACCGCGTCTGTCCGGGCGTACCGAACAGATACAGGATCAGGTCCCGGTCGATGCTGATCCGGCCGAAGTCCATCGCCACCGTGGTTGTCGTCTTACCCGGCACCTGCCGGTTGTCGTCGACACCCACGCCGGCGGAGGTCATGATCGCCTCGGTGGTCAGTGGGGTGATCTCGGAGACGGACCCCACCAGCGTCGTCTTACCGACGCCGAACCCACCGGCGATGACAATCTTCGCCGATGTGACGCGCCCAGCACTCGGGCGACGCGACGTGTCAGAGCCTGCGAAGTCCACTCAGCACCCTCTCCAGCAGTTCCGTGCCCACCGCATCGGTCTCGTCCTCCAGCGACGTCGGCTCGTACACCGCGACCAGGCCGTCCGAGGCCATGTCCGCGACAATCACTCGAGCCACGCCGAGCGGTAGTTGCATGCGTGCCGCGATCTCCGCCAGCGACTGAACTCTGCCGCCGTCACACATCGCCGCTATGTATTGGTGCTCGCTGCCGCCGCTGTTGCGACCGACCCCCGCCGAACGGCCTCGGACAGTGGTCTCAACGAGCGCTTCAAGCGCGATCTCAAGCTTGGGCCGGGTACGGCCACGGGTCACGGCGTACGGCCTTACCAGCGCGCCGGTTGGCTCATCGCGTTCGGGCATCGTCACCGCTCACCTCCACCCCATGCTCAGCCCGGTCAAAGTGTCTCTTGTTTTTCATCTTCTGGACAACCGCCGACAGTTCCGGCGGCATGCCCGTTCAGCCGAGCACCCCGGCCGCGGAACGCGGAGCCGGAGTCAGTGCCTCGCCCACCCGGTCGACCAGGAGAGCCATCTCGTAGCCGACCTGACCGACGTCACAGCTGCGGGCCGCGAGGACCGCGAACGACGACCCGTCGGAGATCGACATCAGGAAAAGGAACCCGTTGTCCATCTCGACGACCGTCTGCAGCACGGCCCCACCCTCGAAGCACCGGGCCGCGCCCTGCGTGAGGCTGACCAGCCCGGAGGCGATCGCCGCCAGCTGATCGGCCCGGTCCCGCGGGAGGTCCCGCGAGGCCGCCAGGAGCAGACCGTCGGCTGAGACCGCGATCGCGTGAGCGACCCCGGGAACGCGGTCGGCGAAGTTGGCCAGGAGCCAACCGAGATCCTGCGTTGATGTCATGCCTCATGCTCCTTGCCAGCCTGGAAAGACTGCTGCCCGCCCGAAGTTCCCTCCGGATTGGTCGATTGTTCCTTGGTGCGGCCGCGTTGCACACCCCGGTGGTACGCGGACAGCAGACCACGAACAGCCTCGGGTGTGCGACGTTGAGTGGAAGTTTCCGCCCGATCGACGCCGCCGGGGACGAGCTGTGCCATCGGCTTGCGCTTCGGCAGACCCGCCGTGGTGGTGGCCTCGACGGGGGTCTCGGCCGCGGCCCGGGCCGCGGTCCAGCCCTCGTCCGCGGCGGTTTGCCAGGGGCCGTTCGCGGTGGCCGCACCGGCGCCGGCGACCGCGCCGACCGGGTCGAGGTCACGCGACTCGACCGGGGCGGGCTGCGGCTGCTGCGGCACACTGCGGGTCGGCTCGCCGGTCGGGATCCGCTGCGACACTATCGCGTCGTCGGTGGGATCGGCCGGCCGCTTGGCCGTGGTGAACCAGGCCGACTCGAGCTCCCGGAAGATCGGCAGCTCCATGGTCTCGTCGGCGTACTGCCCCTGACCGCCCTCGGCCCGCTGCCGGGCCTGCGCCGCGGCGATCTGCGCGGCCGCGGTGGCCTGCGCCTCAGCCGCCTGCGCGGTGGCCGCCTCGTGGGCCGCGACGGCGCGCTCGGAGTCGGTCCGCGGCGCCGGCTGGGTGCCGGGACGGTTCTCGGGGCGGTAGCGCGGCAGCTCGGCCGTCATGTCGAGCGCGGCGGCCAGGCTCTCGGGCACGTGCGGGGTGTTGTCCCGCTCGGGTGCGACCGGCGGCCAGGCCGGCGGTGCACCGGCGCCGTTGGTGGGTGCCGGGTACGCCTCGGGCTCGGGCGGCTGCGGCGGGGTGGCCGGGCCACGGTCGAACGGCGACGAGGACGGAACCGGCGGGGCCGACACCGGGGGCGCCGGCGGACCGGAGACCGGCGGCGGGCCGAAGCCGCGCCCACCCTGGCTTTCCGGGTTGGACGGCAGCTGGCGCGGGATGGTCGGCGACCCGAAGCCGTTCATCGTGTCGGTGGCGTCCGGCCGGAAGCTCTCGCCGTTGCGGCGCTGCGGCAGGCCGTCCGGGCCGGCAAAGCCCTGCGGGCCATCCGGGCCGGCGAAACCCTGCGGGCCGTCCGGGCCGCCGAAGCCTTGCGGGCCGTCCGGTCCGCCGAAGTTCGACGGGCCACTGGGGATCGGCGGGATCGGCTCGTTGCTGCGCGGCCCGTGGAAGCCGTTGCTGCCGTTCGAGCCGTTGGCCATGCCGCCGCCGTTGATCGGCGGCATCCCGCCGCCGTTGGTGGGCGCACCGGTGAGGTCGGACCAGGCCGGCACCGACCGGCCGGTGCCGAGCATGCCACCGTTGGGCATCGGCGGGTTCGGGTCGAACGGACGGCCACCGGGGTAACCGCCGCCGCCTCGGCCGCTCTCCAGGGCCAGCGGCTCGGGGAACGCCGGACGGGCCTGGGTGACCGCCGGGTCGCCGCCGAACTGCGGCTGCTGCGGCTGCGGCTGGCCGGACGGGAGCCGGTTGCCGCCGGCGGAGGAGATCAGGACGCTGATCGGCAGGCCGACCTCGGCGACGGTGCCGCGCTCGGCACCGGCCGGGCGAAGCTCGACCTTGACGCCGTGCCGGTTGGCCAGCCGGGCGACCACGACGAGGCCCATCATCCGGGAGACGGCCACGTCCACCATGGGTGGGTTGGCCAACCGCTCGTTGAGGTCGCGCAGCTGCTCGTGGCTGATGCCGATGCCGCGGTCCTCGACCGAGAGGATGGCGCCGTCGCCGAGGCGGCGGGCCTCCACCAGCACTGTCGAGTTGGGCGGGGAGAAGGCGGTCGCGTTGTCGAACAACTCGGCGACCAGGTGGACCATGTCGTTGACCGCGTGCGCGGCCACCTCGATGTCCCGGTCGACGGTGCCGAACTCGATGCGGGTGTAGTGCTCGACCTCGGACTGCGCGGCGCGGAGCACGTCGATCAGGGCGGCCGGCTCGCGCTGCACGCGGGTCGAGTCGGCGCCCGCGAGGACCAGGAGGTTCTCGTCGTTACGGCGCATTCGGGTGGCCAGGTGGTCAAGCTGGAAGAGCTCGGCCAGGCGGTCCGGGTCTTCCTCGCCGCGCTCCAGCCGGTCGAGGTGACCGATGAGCCGGTCGACCAGGATCTGCGAACGGCGGGCGAGGTTGACGAACATGGTCGCGACCGAGGCCCGCAGAGCGGCCTGCTCGGCCGCGGTACGCACGGCTTCCAGGTGGACCGCGTTGAACGCCTCGGTCACCTGCCCGAACTCGTCCCGGCTGCGGACCGGGAGAGGCTCGGCGACCTGGTCGGCCACCTGGGCCGGGGTCAGCGAGCTGGACAGTGACGGATCCCGCAGCCGGTTGACGGCGTGCGGCAGGCCGTACTGCGCGACCGACAGCGCGCCCTGGCGCAGTTCGCGCAGCGAGCGGGCCATCGACCGGGCGACCAGCCAGGCGAACAGGATGGCCAGCAGCAGCATGCCGAGCAGTGCGCTGGTCTCGATGAAGACCTCACGCTGCACGCCGTCACGCAGGTCGGTGGCGGAGCTCACGATGGCGGCGTCGAACCGGGTCTCGACCTGGCGGAAGAGGCCGTTGTAGCCGGTCAGGGCCTGTTCCCAGCCGGCCAGGGTGAACGGGATGTTCTTGGTGTTGGCGCCTTGGAGGGCGCTCAGCGGAAGGATGAAGTTGGTGGCCTGGCGCTTGGCCTCGCCGTCGACCGTGCGCCTGAAGTCGGTGACCTCGGCCGGGGTGCCGACCTGGGTGAGGTTGGCGTCGGCGAGCTGGAAGCCGGAGTCGGCCAGGTCGAGCTCGCGGCGCAGGGCGACGGTCAGGTCGCCCTCGTCGACGATCTTGATGCCGACGTCGCGGGTCTGGGCGGTGAACTCCTTCATGCGGGCCACCGCGGCGGCGGCGCGCATGTGGTCGCCCAGGATGTTGTCACCGGCCAGCTGGGCCGAGACGTCGCGCACGTTCAGCAGGTCGCCGATGATCCGGCCGTAGGTGAGGTCGACATCCTCGACGTCCCGGTCACCGTTCGACACCTGGGTGCGGACGACCGGCAGCTCGCTGAGGTTGAGGTCGAGCCGGCTCAGCAGCGTCTTGACGTTGTCCTGACCGTCGAGGTCGAGAGCGGCCTTCTGCTGCGAGTACGGGACCTTGGCCGCGTCCACCTTGGGGTGCACGGCTTGGTATTGCTGCAGGGCCTTGGCCCGGACCGGGTCGTTCTTGCGACCCTTCTCGTCCGGCTCGAAGGTCCGGGCGATGGTGACGGCGGACGCGCGCTCGTTCTGGAGCTGGTCGACCAGCCCACCGGAAGCCTGCGACAGAACCGCCAGGGTGCGTGCCTGCTCGGCGTTGCTCGCCTCTTCGATGTGGTCGACCAGACCGTTCACGCCGACGATGATCGTCGCGAGCGTGGGGACCAACATGATCAGGCCGAGTTTCGACCAGATGGGCAGATCCCGCAGCCGTCCGGCCGGCCGCCGAAGACGCGACATGACGCCGTTCGCCGGCTTGGGGCGCTTGCTCACGTCACCGTCCTCCTGATTCGGGCCCGTCGTCGGCTCGTCCGGACCCCGCAAACGGCCGACACGGGGTCGGGCCCCCGAGATTCCATCACGACGAGTGTCAAAGAGAAAGAGCAGCCGTACCCGGACCGGTTGTGTGATGCGATGTTGCGGCCAAGTGCTTTGACATCGCGTAGTCCGTCGTAACTGCTCGTATATGTGTGCGTCTCTTAGTGTCACTCCGGACGACTGATGCGACGTGGGGGATTACGTGCACCGGTCGTACTCGATCCTTCCGGATCGTGGCAGGACAGACCATTGCTCGGAAGCGGGGATACGGCAAGGTGAGTTGCCGCATTTTGCAGCTTTTGTAGACACCACTCTGTCCGAACGGATGATGCCCCTGACCGAAACGGCCAGTTTTCGGCATCGCCCGTCCGAGGTTCCGCTATGCGCGAAAAAACCTCGGTTTCAGGACAACAACTTGGCGTACGCCGGCTTGATCACGTCAGTGATGATCGCCAATCGCTCGTCGAACGGGATGAACGACGATTTGAGCGCGTTCACCGTCAACCACTGCAGATCGGCCCAGCCCCAGCCGAACGCCTCGACCAGCAGAGCCATCTCGCGCGACAGCGTGGTGCCGCTCATCAGCCGGTTGTCGGTGTTCACGGTGACCCGGAAGCTCAGGTCGCGCAGCAACCCGATCGGGTGCTCGGCGATCGAGGGCGCGGCGCCGGTCTGCACGTTCGACGACGGGCACAGCTCCAGCGGGATGCGCTTGTCCCGGACGTACGCGGCCAGCCGGCCCAGGATCGGGTCGTTGCTCGTACCCCTGATGTCGTCGACGATCCGCACACCGTGACCGAGCCGGTCCGCGCCGCACCACTGGATGGCCTGCCAGATCGACGGCAGGCCGAAGGCCTCGCCGGCGTGGATGGTGAAGTGGAAGTTCTCCCGCTGCAGGTACTCGAACGCGTCCAGGTGCCGGGTGGGCGGGTAACCGGCCTCGGCCCCCGCAATGTCGAAGCCGACCACCCCGATGTCCCGGTACCGTACCGCCAGCTCGGCGATCTCCTGCGAACGAGCGGCGTGCCGCATCGCGGTCAGCAGCGCGCCGATCCGGATCGGCCGGCCCTGCCCCGCCGATTCGGCCGCACCGTCGCGGAACCCGGCCAGCACGGCCTCGACCACCTGATCGAGGGTCAGGTCACGCTCCAGGTGGAGTTCCGGGGCGTATCGCACCTCGGCGTACACCACGCCGTCGGCGGCCAGGTCGAGCGCGCACTCCTTGGCCACCCGGTGCAGCGCCTCCTCGGTCTGCATCACCCCGACGGTGTGCGCGAAGGTCTCCAGGTAGCGTTCCAGCGACCCGGAATCGGCGGCGGCGGCGAACCAGACGCCGAGGCGATCCGGGTCGGTCTCCGGCAGGGCGTGCCCGACCGCCGCGGCCAGCTCCACGATGGTGGCGGGGCGCAGGCCGCCGTCCAGGTGGTCGTGCAGCAGCGCCTTGGGGGCCTTGACGATGTCCGCGTGTGAGATGGCTGCCATCCGACGACTCTACGGGGGATGAGCGCGTGTTGGATGGCGCATTGCCGTACCTCCGCTGCCCTGTGTGCGACGACACGGTGGCGCGCGGTGGGGAGCTCAGCCTGCGCTGCCCGCGGGGGCACGCTTTCGACATCGCCAAGCAGGGGTACGCCAACCTGACGCGCGGCCGGATGCCCCACGAGGGCGACTCCGCCCCGATGATCGAGGCCCGGGACGCCTTCCTGGCCGCCGGCCACTACGACTTCATCCGCGACGCCCTGGCCGCCGCGACCGACCCGACCGGCGGCCTGATCCTGGACGCCGGCGCCGGCACCGGGTGGTACCTGGCCGCGCTCCTCGACCGCGCCCCGGGCGCCGTCGGCCTGGCCGTGGACGTCTCCAAGCCCGCCCTGCGCCGCGCCGCCCGCTCCCATCCCCGGGCCGCCGCCGTGCTCGCCGATCTCTGGCAGCCCCTTCCGGTGGCGAGCGCCGACCTCATCCTGAACGTCTTCGCCCCGCGCAACGGCCGCGAGTTCGCCCGCCTGCTCGGGCCCGGAAAGACGCTGCTCGTCGCCACCCCGGCCGCCGACCACCTGCATGAGCTGATCGCGGCCCACGGTCTGCTCTCGGTCGACCCGGCCAAGCGGGAGCGGCTGGCCGGGACGCTCGGCACCTTCTTCACCGTCGAGCGCACCGTGACCGTCCGCCGCCGGCTCGCCCTGACCGCCGACGAGCTGCGGACGCTGATCGGGATGACACCGAGTGCCCGGCACGTGTCAGCCGACCCGGTCGCGGGTGAGGTCACCGCGGCGGTCGACGTCACCGTGTTCAGACGCTCAGATCGACCTCTTCCCAGTCCGGCGGCTGATCGTGGTACGGGCCGGTGAACACGACGGCCCACTCCAGCGCCCAGCGCCGCTGCCCGATCGCGTTGCCGTTGATGTCGCCCGGCAGCGGCCGGCCGTTCTGCTCGGCGTCCTGGAACGCCCAGTCCAGGCAGTAGTAGAGGTCGAGCAGCACGGCCGCCTCGACCGGGTCACGGGGTGACATCAGCGACCGGGACCGCCAGCGGTCGAAACCCTCGCCGCTGGGCAGGTCGGGCATCTGCTGCATCAGCCGGTCCTCGGGCGGCGCCGTCGGATCCAGGTGCTGGGCCAGGCCGAGCAGCCAGGCCAGGGCGAACACCGCGTCGTGGTGCAGCACGAACGACCGGTGGTCGCCCTTGGCGCCGATCACGAACTCCCATTCCGGCGGGGTGACCTGCTCGACCAGATGCGAGCCGAGCAGCCAGTGCATGGCGGCCTCGGTGGGCATCCCGAAGCAGCGGGCCACCACGACGTGCAGGACGGCCGCCCGCGCCTCGATCTCGGTGGTGTGGCGCAGTTCCACGGCGTCGCCGGGTTCCCAGACGAGCGGGAAGCCGGCCGGCGGCGTCGCCAGGCCCAGCCGGTCGACCTCGTCCAGGCTGGCCTTGCGTACCGCGCGGGGGTCGGGTGCGGCCTTCTTCATCGGCGGTCAGGCGATCCGATCGAGCATCAGCGGTGCGGGTACGAATTCGCCATCGTCCACCACCACGGCCTCGGCCACCAGATCCCGGGCCGCGGCGAACCGGCCGGGTTCGTCGGTGCGCAGCTCGCACAGCGGATCCCCGGCCCGCACGGTGGCGCCGGGCCGCACCCGGAGTACGACGCCGGCCCCGAAGCTGACCGGATCCTCCTTGCGGGCCCGGCCGGCGCCCAGCCGCCACGCCGCCACGCCGATCCCGTACGCGTCGATCGCCCGAACCACCCCGTCGGCCCCCGCCCGGACGACCTCGGTCTCCTTCGCCACCGGCAGCGGCGCCGAGGGGTCGCCGCCCTGTGCCCGGACCATCGCCCGCCAGCTGTCCATGGCCGCGCCCGAGGCCAGCACCGCGGCCGGGTCGGCGTCCGGCAGCCCGGCCGCGTCCAGCATCTCCCGGGCCAGTGCCAGGGTCAGCTCGACCACGTCGGCCGGCCCGCCCCCGGCCAGCACCTCGACCGACTCGGCGACCTCGACCGCGTTGCCGACGGCCAGGCCGAGCGGGGTGTTCATGTCGGTCAGCAGGGCCACCGTACGCACGCCGGCCGCCCGGCCCAGGTCCACCATGGTCCGGGCCAGCTCGGCGGCGGTGGCGGCGTCCTTCATGAACGCGCCGCGGCCCACCTTCACGTCCAGGACGAGCGCGCCGGTGCCCTCGGCGATCTTCTTGCTCATGATCGAGCTGGCGATCAGCGGGATCGACTCGACCGTGCCGGTGACGTCCCGCAGCGCGTACAGCTTGCGGTCGGCCGGGGCCAGGTCGGCGCCGGCCGCGCAGATCACCGCGCCCACGTCGCGCAGCTGAGCGCGGAACTCGGCACCGGTCAGCGACGCCCGCCAGCCCGGGATCGACTCCAGCTTGTCCAGCGTGCCGCCGGTGTGGCCGAGGCCGCGCCCGGACAGCTGGGGCACCGCCGCGCCGCAGGCGGCCACCAGCGGGGTCAACGGCAACGTGATCTTGTCGCCGACGCCGCCGGTGGAGTGCTTGTCGGCGGTCGGCCGGCCCACCCCGCTCAGGTCCATGCGCTCGCCACTGGCGATCATCGCCGCGGTCCACCGGGCGATCTCGGCCGGCGTCATCCCGCGCAGCAGGATGGCCATGGCCAGCGCGGCCATCTGCTCGTCGGCCACGGTCCCCCGGGTGTACGCGTCCACCACCCAGTCGATCTGAGCGTCGCTGAGCACCTGCCCGTCACGCTTGGCCCGGATGACGTCCACGGCCGCGAACGTCATGAGGGTTCCTCCCAGCGCACGTCGATCCCTTCCGGTGGCGGCCCCTCGCCCGCCCAGGAGAGCGAGCCGTCGGCGTCGACCACCACGATCCGCGGGGTACGGACCCGGCCCCACTCGATCGCCCCGGCGGTGACCGGAAAGTTCGGGCCCTCCTCGAGTACGCCCTTCTCGGCGTCCCCCACGTCCGAGCTGCCGGCCGACCGCTCCCAGTAGGCCGTCCAGACCTGCTCGCCCCCGGCCAGGTCGGGGTGGACGAACACGGTGCCGCGCCCGCGCCACTTGGCCAGCGCGGTCGGCACCTCGGGCACCGGCACGGCCCCGGTCACCCTTTCGATGTCCTCGGGCCCGAAGGCGTGCGGCAGCAACTCGGCCATGCGCAGCGGGCGGGGTTCGGCCTCGACCAGGCACTCCGGCCCGCCGTGCTCGTAGAGCAGCTGCCGGCACCGGCCGCACGGCATCAGCGGCGAGCCGGTGGCGTCGACGCAGGACACCGCGACCAGCCGCCCGCCCCCGGTGGCGTGCAGCGACGTCACCAGGCCGCATTCGGCGCAGAGCCCGACGCCGTAGGACGCGTTCTCCACGTTGCAGCCGACCACCACCCGACCGTCGTCGACCAGCCCGGCCACGCCCACCGGAAAGTCCGAGTAGGGCGCGTACGCATGCCGCATCGCCTCGATCGCGGCCTCCCGCAACCCGGCCCAGTCGATCTCCATGTGGCCGATTCTGCCAAAGGGTCTGTCTCGGGGGTGGACCAAGTGCGAGGCGCGGTTCAGAGTGTGGCTGACACCGGCCGCGGAGCGCCCTGAAACCGCGCTTGTATTCAGGCGCTCCGCGGCCGCTGTGAACCACACCGCAGCCCTGGTCCACCCCCGGGACCGACCCTTCGCGGTGATCTTTGTCAGCTTTTCACGTACGGCACGCCGTCGGCCGCCGGAGCGCGGACCCGGCCGACCAGACCGGCCACCGCGATGATCGTCGCGACGTACGGCAGCATGCCGAGGAACTGGCTCGGTACCGGGCTGTTGATCGAGCTCAGGAAGTACGTCAGGTTCTGCGCGAAGCCGAAGAACAGGGCCGCCGCCAGCGCACCGAGCGGCGTCCAGCGCCCGAAGATGAGCGCGGCCAGGGCGATGAAGCCCGCACCGGAGGTCATGTTCTTGGTGAACGAACCGGCCCCGATCAGCGTGAAGTACGCCCCGCCGAAGCCGGCGATCACCCCGCCGATCAGCACGTTGAGGTAGCGCAGCCCGCGGACCCGGACGCCGACCGTGTCGGCCGCGGTCGGGTGCTCGCCGACCGCGCGGGTCCGCAGCCCCCACCGGGTCCGGGACAGGCCGAAGTGGATCACCACTACCAGGATCAGAGCCACCCAGACCAGCAGCGTGGTGTTGAACAGCACCGGGCCGATGACCGGGATGTCGGCCAGCCCGGGGATCCGCCAGACCGGCATGTCCGGCGGCTCGTTGAACTTGGCCGCGTTGGGCTGCATCAGCCGCTCGTACAGGAAGCCGGTGACGCCCAGGGCGAACAGGTTGAGCACGATGCCGACGACGACCTGGTCGACCAGGAAGCGGATGGCCAGCACGGCCAGCAGCGCCGCGATCAGCACCCCGCCCAGCGCCGCGCTGAACAGGCCGGCCCAGACGCTGCCGGCCATGGTGCCGACCAGCGCGGCGAAGAACGCGCCCATCAGGAACTGGCCCTCGATGGCCACGTTGACCACGCCCGAGCGCTCGCCGAGCACCCCGGCCAGTGAGCCGAGGATCAGCGGCAGGGCGAAGACCAGGGCGCCGTTGGCCGCGTCGACGAGGGACATGAACTGGCCCGCCACCTGCCAGGACAGGAAGGACAGGACCAGGCCGACGATGCCGAGGCCGAGGAAGGCGGTCCGCCAGCGCTTGGCCACCCCGGCCAGCAGCAGCCCGCCGCAGATCAGCGTGACCACGCCGAACAGGATCGCGCCGACCTGCCCGTTGATCGAGATGGCCGGGCCCTCGTTGCCGGGGCTGAGCGTGAACCGGGCGGTCGCCGATTTGGCCACGGCCCCGAAGGCGATGGCGGCGGCCAGCCCGATCAGCACCAGCGCGGCGCCGAGCCGGCGGTGCCGGTCCCAGAAGGGTGCGGCGACCTCGGCCTCGGTGATGTCCGCGGTTGCTTCCGGCGACTTCTTCTGGGGTTTTCCGCCGCGGGCCAGCTCAGTCATGCCGCTCACCAGCCCTTCGCCATCGAGGCGCCGAGCCGCGCGGAGCGGGCGGCGCGCAGGTGGAAGATCGTCTTCACCAGGGCGGGCGCGGCGATGAAGACCACGATCACCGCCTGGACCACGGTGACCAGTTCGAGCGAGACGCCGCTGAACGACTGCATTCGGTTGCCGCCGGCCCGCAGCGCGCCGAACAGGATCGCGGCCAGCAGCGTGCCCCAGGGCCGGTTGCGGCCGAGCAGCGCGACCAGCAGGCCGTCGAAGCCGATGTTGCCGGCCACCGCCGGGGTGAGCGTGTGCGCGGTGCCCAGCACCTGGGTCGCGCCACCGAGACCGGCCAGCCCACCGGCGACGACCATGAGCATGGTGTACGTCCTGGCCACGCTGATGCCGGCCGTCCTGGCCGCCGCCGGGTTGGCGCCGACCGCCCGCAGCTCGAACCCGAACGCCGACCGGTTGAGCAGCCAGGCGACCCCGGCGGTGACCAGCACCGCCAGCACGATGCCGAGGTGCACGCGAACCGGGCCGCCGACCGAGGCGAGCTGGGCCGAGGCGTCCACCGGCTTGCTGATCGCGTCGGTCCGGTCCGGGTTCTGCACGCCCTTCTGGATGATCAGCCAGCTCAGGAACAGCCCGGCGATGTAGTTGAGCATGATCGTGATGATCACCTCGTGGGCGCCGGTCCGGGCCTTCAGGATGCCCGGCAGGAAGCCCCAGGCCATGCCGCCGATCAGGCCGGCCACCAGCGCCACCACGGCGTGGATGACCAGCGGCAGCGGGAACGCGAACCCGGCCACCGCCGCGGTGATGCAGCCGACCACGGCCTGGCCCTGGCCGCCGATGTTGAACAGGCCGCCGCGGAAGGCCAGCGCCACCGACAGGCCGGTGAAGACCAGCGGGGCCGCGTACGTCAGCGTCTCTGAGATCGGGGTGACCGCCGCCTGCCAGGTGCCGGTGCCGCCGGCCCACGCGGAGATCGCCGCCGGGTCGAGGATGGCCCCCTTGAACAGGTCGGCGTACGCCGTGCTGACGAGGTTCCAGCTGCCGGTGAGGGCGTCGCTCGGCCGGGCGGTGAAGTAGCCGAACATCGCGCGGACGTCCTCGTCCGAGACGATCATCAGGATCGCCCCGATGACCATCGCGAGCACGATCGACAGCACCGTGACGGTGGCCGTGTTGGCCGACCAGAGATTGCGCAGGAAGTGGGCGGCGAAGCTCTCCTCCTTGGGCTTTTCCTCGTCCGTCACGACTGCACCTCGGAAGTGATACCGGCCATCAGCAGACCCAATTCCTCGCGCGGGGTGTCCGGGGGTACGACGGCGAGGACCTTGCCGCGGTACATGACCGCGATCCGGTCGGCCAACCCGACCACCTCGTCCAACTCGCTGGAGACGACCAGCACCGCGGTGCCGATGTCGCGCTCGTGCATGATCCGGCCGTGGATGAACTCGATCGAGCCGACGTCCACGCCGCGGGTCGGCTGGGCGGCGACGAACAGCCGCAGCGGCCGGGACATCTCCCGGGCGACCACGACTTTCTGCTGGTTGCCGCCGGAGAGCGTGCCGACCGTGGCGTCGGCCGACGAGGTGCGGATGTCGAACTGCTCGACCCGTTCCCGCGCCGACTTGGCGATCTCGCCCGGGTTGAGGCTGAACGCGTTGCCGTAGGGCGGCCGGTCGTACATGTCGAGCACCAGGTTCTCGGCCACGGTGAATTCCTTGACCACGCCGTCGAGGCTGCGGTCCTCGGGCACGTAGCCGACGCCGGAACGCAGGATCTGCTTCGTACCCATCGCGGTCAGATCCTCGTGGTCGAGGGTGACCGACCCGGCGCGCACCTCGCGCAGCCCCATGATCGCCTCGACCAGCTCGGTCTGTCCGTTGCCCTGCACTCCGGCGACGCCCAGCACCTCGCCGGCCCGGACGACCAGGTCGACGCCGTCGACCGCGCGCACGCCGCGGTCGTCGTCGACCACGAGCCCGGACACGGTCAGCACGTCGCGTCCGGCCTCGGCGTCGGTCTTGCTGACCTCGAGGCTCACCGCACGACCGACCATCAGCGCGGCCAGCTCGTCCTCGGGCGTGTCCGGGGTGGCGGTGCCGACCGTGCGCCCGCGCCGGATCACGGTGATCCGGTCGGCGATGGCCTTGACCTCTTTGAGCTTGTGGGTGATGAAGACGATCGACTTGCCCGAGTCGGAGAGCCCGCGCATCACCGCGAGCAGCTCTTCGGTCTCTTGCGGGGTGAGCACCGCGGTCGGCTCGTCCAGGATCAGCAGGTCGACGTCGCGGGTCAGCGCCTTGACGATCTCGACCCGCTGCTGCGCACCGACCGGCAGGTCTTCGATCAGGGCGTCGGGGTCGACCGGCAGGCCGTATTTCTGGGAGGTCTCGAGCACCTCGCGGCGGCTGCGGCGGCGGTCGAGCCAGCCGAGCGGGCCGCCGCGGGTCTCCTCGGTGCCGAGCGCGATGTTCTCGGCCACGGTGAACACCGGGACCAGCATGAAGTGCTGGTGCACCATGCCGATGCCGGCGCCGATCGCGTCGCGGGGGCTGCGGAAGACCTTGGGCTCGCCGTCGACCAGGATCTCGCCGGAGTCCGGTTGGAGCAGTCCGTAGAGCTGGTTCATCAGGGTGGACTTGCCGGCGCCGTTCTCACCCAGCAGGGCGTGCACCTCGCCGGGCTCGACGGTGATGTCGATGTGATCGTTGGCCACCAGGTCGCCGAAGCGCTTGGTGATGCCGCGCAGTTCGAGTCTCAGCGGATTCTCCCGGTGGCCTGGAAAAGGTGCAGAGCCGCCGCCCGGTCCGGTGAGCTGGGCTCACGTTCCGAGCGGCGGCCTGGATGTTACCTACGGGTCGGCTACTTCGGGGAGCTGGCCGACTCCACCTTCACCGTGCCGGCGATGATGTCCGCCTTGAGCTTGTCGACCTCGCCCTTGAGCCCGGAGTCGACCTTGCTGTCGAAGCTGTTGTACGGAGCGATCGAGACGCCGTTGTTCTCCAGCGTGCCCAGGTAGCCCGGGTCGGCGTTGAGCGGCTGACCGGCCGCACCGGTGGCCACGGCCTGCTCGACCGCGTCGGTGATGTTCTTGACCACGGTGGTCAGGAACACGTCGCAGTACTGCGAGGCGCTCTTGCAGCCGTCCTGGTCGACCCAGACGATCGAGGCCTTGCCACCCGACTTGGCCACGTCGGCGCTGCCCAGCCCGGTGCCGCCGGCCACCGGCATGATCACGTCGGCGCCCTGCGAGATGAAGTTGTTGGCGATCGCCTTGCCCTTGTTCTGGTCGGTGAAGGACTCGGCGAAGGTGCCGTTCTGCGCGGCCTTGGTCCAGCCCAGAACCTGGACGTTCTTGCTCTTCTGCTTGTTGTAATACGCCACGCCGTCGGCGAAGCCGTCCATGAAGACGGTGACCGGCGGGATCTTCAGCCCGCCGTAGGTGGCCACCTTGCCCGACTTGGAGTAGCCGGCGGCCAGGTAGCCGGCCAGGAACGCGGCCTGGTCGGTGGCGAACTGCATCGGGTAGACGTTCTTGGCGCCCTCGATCGCGCTGTCCACGATGCCGAACTGCTGGCTGGTGCTCTCGGCCGCGACCTTCTTGGTGGCGTCGCCCATCAGGCCGCCGACCGCGAGGACGAAGTCGCACTTCTTGGTGACGTAGCCGCGCAGGTTGGGCTCGTAGTCGGCCTCGGCGGTGGAGGCGACGTATTCCGGCTCGACGTTGCTCTGCGCGGTCTTGGCCGCCTGAACGCCGGCCCACGCCGACGCGTTGAACGACTTGTCGTCGATGCCACCGACGTCGGTGACCATGCAGGCCTTGTACGGTGCTCCGGCGCCGGAGCTGCTGCCGGCACCGCTCGGGGTCTCATCGGGAGCCTGACCACAGGCCGCAGCCGCGAGCGTGAGCCCACCGGCCGCGAGAATCGCAACGATCCGCTTCCCACGTACTGGGCGCAAAACGCCCTCCTTCCACTGCACACCGACGACTCGCGGTGAGGTCTCGGGCGCGAGCGTACGCGCAGGCCAGAGCGGCGTCAGGAGATCCGCCCGGACTGTTGGCGCACCGTTACCTGCCCGCAACCGCGAGGTGGACGGCCTGCGGCTTTCGGTGGAATGAGCGGGGAATTGCCCGGCCATTCGCGAAACGTGCCGTTAATCTTTCGGCGCCGCGCCCTGTTCGGCAGAAGATCGTTCGGTTCGCCAGGCTTTGACGCCGAGCACGCCGACCGTGGTCCCGATGGCCAGCGACGCGACGATCAGCACGGCGTGGATCCACAGGAACGCGGTGGGCCGCCCACCGTCGAATGCGCGGTCGTCCCGCCAGATCGCCAGCCCGAACCGCGGCCAGATCAGCCAGGTCCAGACGCCCACCAGCACCAGAAAGGCCGTCCACTTCCGCGTGATAACCACGCGGCCAGTATGGGCGGCCCTTCTCGTGACCCGGTCAGCGGGCCAGAGCGAGCTCGGGCGCTGCCTCCTTCTTGATGACGGTGGTGCCGCGACGCCCGATCAAGGTCAAAAGCAGACCCATGATCGCGTACGCCGAAAGCACGATCGCCGCGCCCGCCCCGCCGTGCCCATCGAAGTACGCCACCGACCGCAGCAGCGTGGCCCCGGCGCCGATCGGCAACGCCTGACCAACCGCACCCCACGGCTGGGGCAGCAACTCGGGCGCCGCCGCGACCGCACCGAGCGCGTTGCCGACCAGGAACATCGTCACCGCGCCCAGCCCCAACCCCGGCCGGTCGAGCAGCGCACCGAGCCCGGTCATCGCCCCCGCGACAGCCAGACCGAACAGTCCGAGCACCCCGGCCACGGCCAGATAGTCGCCGGGCAGCACGTCCAGCCACCCCTGCAGCACCGCGGCCCCGGCCAGACCGGCGGCGACGGCGTAGGCCAGCAGCGCGGTCAGCCGGGCCCCCCGCCGCCCGACCACGAAGAAGATCAGCACCCCGGCCAGCAACGAGGTGATCGCCAGGGGCAGGAAACCGGCCCCGAACCCGGTCCCTCGCGGGTCACCGGAGTGCAGCGGCACGACGTCGACGACCTTGGCCTGCGGACCGGCCGCCTGACCGAGCAGTCCTGAGACGACCGGGCCGGCGGCCGAGGCCACGTGCACCTCGGGGGCCGGACCGGCCAGGACGATCGCCCCGTAGACGGAGCGGTCGCGGATCGCGGCGTCCGCCGCGGCGGCGTCGGGCACGGTGCTGACCTCGAAGGCGCCGGGGTGCTCGGTGGCCAGCTTCTGGGTGACGGCCGCGGCGGCGGGCGGCGGGCCGGCCACCGCGATCGGGAGGTCGCGCGGGGCGAGGCCGGACGCCGGACCGGCGAACAGCGGCACCAGCAGGGCCTGGAGCGCGACGACGACCAGGGCGACGAGGACTCCGGCGGTGAGCGGGCGATGGGATCGCATCGGAATCTCCTAAAACGAATGCTCGTTCTCTTTGACGCTCACAGGATGCTCCGCGCCGTCGCGCGTAGTCAAGAACGAGCGTTCGTTTTAGGATGTGGGGCGTGCCACGTGTCTCCGAGGACCATCTGACCGCCCGCCGGGAACAGATCCTGGCCGCGGCCCGCGCCTGCTTCCTGCGCAACGGGCTGCACGCCACGACCATGCAGGACCTGATCCGCGAGGCCGACCTGTCGATCGGGGCGGTCTACCGCTACTTCAAGTCCAAGAACGAGATCATCAGCGCCATCGCCGAGCAGGTCGCCGGGGGCATCACGGTGCGGATCCAGGAGATCGCCGCCCAGCAGCCGCCGGTGCCGCTGGCCGACGCCATGGATCAGGTCCTCGACCTGATCGAGGCCCAGGTCGGGCCGGGCGGCAACTTTCCGCTGGGCGTGCAGGTGTGGGGCGAGGCGACGATCGACCCGGCGATCGGTGACATCGTGCGCGAGCGCTACGCCGGGATGCACCGCGCCTTCGAGATCATGGCCGAGCGGGCCGCCGGTCGCGGCGAGCTCCCCGCCGGCAGTGACCCGGCGGCCGTGGGGGCGGTGCTGTTCAGCATGGTCCCCGGCTTCGCCCTGCAACGCATGATCATCGGTAAACCGGACAAGGAGACGTTCGCCGCCGGCGTGCGGACGATCCTCGCCCGCTGACTAGCGTGGGGTGGTGGGGGGGGGGGGGGGGGGGGGGGGGGGGGGGGCCCCCCCCCCCCCCCCCCGCCCCCCTTTCCGAGCGCTGGTCAGGCCTGGGTGCAGACCGACGGCGCGGTGAAGTCGGTGGTGCTCTGGTAGCTGCCGCCGGGGAAGTCGGTCCACACGGCGATGTACTGCAGGTGGGCGCCGGTGCTGTCGCCCGGGATGCGCTGGATGGCGTGCGCGGTGGCGCCCGCGGTCGGGGCCGGGACGCTGGTCAGGGCGTGGTCGGACGGGGTCGACGAGGTGAGGATCGTCAGGGCGTTGGTGTCCGAGTTGTTGGTGATGGCCCAGTCGACCACCCACTCGCCGGCGGTGGTGTCGCAGGTGCCGGAGACCGTCGTGGTGAACGTGCGGGGCGCGGCGGCCAGGGCGGGAGCGGCCGAGGCGGTCAGGGCCACGAGTCCACCGAGGACGGCTGCGGCGACGATGCGAGACTTCAAAATAGATACCTTTCTACAGGTACGGACGGAAAAGCTCGTGAATGCGAGCTGCGGGCCAATGTAGAGGATCCGGGCGAAGAGTGGCTCGTAACGCGTTCCTTGTCACATCATCACCAAACGTGATCTTGGCGCGGCGTCGCTACTCTCCGATGCATGGGGAATGCGCTGCGCGGGCTGATCGTGCTGACTCTCGCGCTCGCCGTCGCGGGGTGCGGCGGCTTCGACCCGGGCGAGCAACGGCCCTGCGACTTCGTGCCCAACAAGGAGCTGAAGGAATACCAACTGCATCGCGCCGTCAACCAGGACGACAGATGTGTGTGGAACAAACCCTCCGGGTCTGAGGACACCCTCGACGGGATGGAGATCGTCTATCTCGACGAGAAGCCGGGGGCGGTCGCCCAGCGGATGGGCCTGCAGCCGGTGACGCTGGTCCCCGCCGACGACACCCGCATCGAGTTCCAAGGGTCCAAGATGGACAACGGGCCGGACGGCAAGCCCGACCCCAGCCGCGGCCACTGCTGGCTCGTCGTCCCGCGCGGCGACGACCGCACCATGCTGCTCGACCTGGCCATCGACACCAGCTGGGTCCGCTTCTACGTCGAGCGGGTCACCGAGCCGTGCGCGTACATCGCCTACGACAAGTTCCACCTGGGCAAGCTGCTGGAGAAACTGGAGTGACCGCCGGCCAGTGACACCTCGGCCACGTGCAGGCCGTCCTCGAACGCGATCGACGGGAAGCGTTCCCACACGGCGGCCTCGTGGAACGGCAGGATTCGGCGCGTGTCGCCACCGACGCTGGTGAGCATCTCGTCGGCGAAGTCCAGCCACCGGGTGGCGCTGCCGGTGCTCATCGCGATCGGGGCGAGCACGCCGTCGCCGCGCAGGCCCTCCAGGTTCTCGTAGCTGTAGACGTTGTCGCCGGCGAACACCCACGTCCCGTCGGTGTCGTTGGTGACCGCGACCAGTTGCGAGCCGGCGGTGTGGGTGTCGTGCGCGGGGCGCAGCTGCAGGCCCGGCGCCACCTCGGCGAAGCCGTCGGCCAGGGTGGCCGGGCGAGCGGCGAGCTGGGCCGGCAGGTCGGCCTGGCACGAGCGGGTGAGGAACTCGAAGCGGGACGGCCGGTCCACGGCGGCGACGTACGAGGAGATCTCGCGCTGTTGGATCCAGACGTGCGCGTCCGGGAACGCGTCGACGCAGCCGGCGTGGTCGAAATGATTGTGGGTCAACAGGATCGTGTCGACGTCGGTGGCCCGCACGCCGACCCGGGACAGTACGTCGACCGGGGCCAGCCAGCGCGTTTCGCCGTACTTGGCGGTCAGCCGCTCGTACACCGAAGGATCGGCGAAGCCGGTGTCGACGAGCACGCAGCGGTCGGCCGAACGAACCAGCCCGAAACAGTAGGGCATGCGGCGGTGGCCCTCGTTGGGCTGGGCGGCGAACAGGTTGCTGGCCGGGAAGCGGTCGACGTAGCCGTACTCGAGGATCCAGATCGACCAGTTCACGCGTCCTCCGCCGGCGGCTGGACGTCGAACACCGCGAGCTGCCAGGCCACCATGTTGTAGTAGCCGACGATGGTCACCAGCTCCAGGAGGCCCGGCTCACCGAGCGTGGCGGCGGCGTCGGCGTACTCGTCGTCGTCCAGCGTGCCGCGGTCGAGGACGGCCCGCGTGGCCCGGAACATGCACGCCTCCACGTCCGACAGGCCGGTCGGCTCCTTGCCGTCGGCCAGCGCGGCCAGGTCGGCCTCGGTCAGTCCCGCCGCCCGGCCGGCGCGGGTGTGTGCGTACAGCTCGAAGGCGCTGCGGTGGTGGTGCCCGACCAGCAGGATCGCGATCTCGCGGCCGCGTTCGGGCAGCTCCGATTCGTACCGGACCGCCCCGCCGATCTTCTGCAGCGCGTGCCCGAATTTCGGGCTCAGAATCCACACGGCCGGTGGCCCCTGCAACTTGCCGGAGGGCGTGGACAGCTGGAACGGGCTGTCCGGCGACGCCCGCCGCCCGGTCGTGTACCACTCGTACAGCGACCGTTGCTCGTCGCTGAGCGCGGCCGGATCGACGTCGTCGGCTCTCATGCGGCAACCCCATCCACTGCTCTCATGCGGTAACCCCGTCGTCGGCTCTCATGCGGTAACTCCGTCCTCTGCTTTCATGCGGTAACCCCGTCGTCGGCTCTCATGCGGTGACCCCCAGGAAGGTACGCGGGTTTTCGGCCACCATCATCGCCAGCTGTTCGTCGCTCCAGCCCAGGTAGGCCAGCTGCTCGACGAACATCCGCAGGCACTCCGGCTCGGGCGGCACCCAGCGCGAGAACACGTCGGAGCTCAGGATCGCCCGTTCGGGCCCGACCGCGGTCAGCGCCTCGTGCACGTCCCGGATCGTCAGATGAGCATCCGGGTGTACGAGCGGCGCGTTCGCGAACTCGACGAACGCCCCCGTCGCGGTGAATTCGCGCAGCTCGGCCGGATCCTGGGTGTAGTGCAGCGGATGGGTGATCAGCAGCCGCTGCCCGATGTCGGCGCAGTAGGCGGCCACCGCCCGGCTCTCGGCCGGCGAGGCGTGACCCGTGGCCAGGGCGAGACCGAGCGCGTGGCAGGCGTCGATGACTGCCCGCGCCCGGCCGGTCAGGGTGCCCGCCGGATCCAGCAGGGCGATCCGCGAGCGGTCCTGGTAGTCGGCGAACGCCGGCGAGACCCGCCGCATCAGCATCGCGATGTAGCCGTCCCGCTGGACGTCGGCCGCGTTGCCCCAGGTCGGCAGGAAGACCACGCGGGCGCCGTGCGAGGCCGCGAGCTCGACGACGCTGGGTTCCAGGCCACCGGTCGGCGGATTGAGCGTGATGCTGCCGTACGCCTCGAAGCCGGTGCTCTCGCGCACCCGTCGCGCCCGGTCCATGGTCGCCCACAGATGCGACTTCAAAACCCAGCCGCTCATCCCGTACGCCTGGGCCAGCCGCGCCACCGCCACATCGTCGCCGCGTCCCTCGATCACATCGGGACGACCGTGGACATGCACGTCGATCGCCCCCCGTAACAGGCGGTCGAAGCCCTCGGGCTGCGCGTCGATCATGCCGTAGATTGTATGACTGTATGACCAAGCGACGGAAGGAATCGCGATGGATTCGACCGCTGTGGTGACGGGCGCGGCCCGTGGGATCGGCAAGGACGTGGTGACCCGGCTCCGGGCGGCCGGCTACCGCGTTGTCGCGGTCGACATCGCCCCGCTTCCCTTCCAGGACGACGGCGTCGTGCCCCTGATCGCCGACGTCACCGCGCCCCGCACACCGCAGGCCGCGATCGACCTGGCCCTGTCCTCCTTCGGCCGCCTCGACCTGCTGGTCAACAATGCGGCCCGGTTCCTGCGCCGCCCCATCCTGGAGACGACCGACGACGACTTCGACACCTTGTTCGCGACCAACGTGCGCCCGGTCTTCCGCCTCAGCCGCGCCGCCCTGCCCGCCCTGGTCGAGACCCGCGGCTGCATCGTCAACACAGCCTCGATCTCCGGCCTGATCGGCGTCCCCAACCAGAGCGTCTACGCCATGACCAAGGGCGCCATCGTCCAGCTGACCCGCCAACTGGCCATCGAATACGCCGCCCGTGGCGTCCGCGTCAACGCCGTAGCCCCGGGTGCCGTCGACACCGAGTTCATGGCCGAGGCCCGGGCCTCCGACCCCGACCCGGCCGCCAGCCTGGCCGTAACCTTGAGCAACCACCCTATCGGCCGCATGTCGACCCCCGACGAGGTGGCCCGCGCCATCGTCTTCCTGGCATCCCCCGAGTCCGCCGGCATCACCGGCACAATCCTCAGCGTCGATGGGGGCTACATCGCCCGCTGACCCGCCGCCCGCGTCTGTAGCGAGCCCGCGCCCGTCGTGAGCCCGCGCTCGCAGCGAGGGCCGCCACGCTCAGGTGGCCAGCGGCCCCCGCGAACCGGCCTCGACGGCTTCGCGAACCTTGCCGATACCGCTGCGGATCATCGCGCCGTAGTCGTCGTCGGGCAGTGCGTCGACGTGCTCTACGGCCGTCGCGAGATAGCGGCGCGCCTCGGCGAAATCGCCCGAACGCCGATGGGCGTCGGCCAGGTTGAGATGGAGCGACGGCAGGAAGGCGCGCACCTGGAAGGAGTCTCGGTATCGCCGCGCTCGTTCGTCGCTGAGGTCGGTCACGGCGGCCAGGGCGCGCTGATCCCACCGCAGTTCGTCGGCAATCTCGTCCTGCAGGTCGGCCAGATAGTGGGCGATGCTGCACCGATGCAGCGCGTCCCCCTGGTCACCGACCGTGTCCCACAACTCGGTCAGAGCCCGCCGGGCGCCGGCACGATCGCCTGCCCGGCCCTGCTCCACGGCCGTACCCATGGCCGTCATGACCTCGTCCTCGACCATTGCTCCCGCCTTCCCGCGATCCGACGGGTCGAAGAATGGGCCCTCAACCTGGTCGAGGGTCAAGCCACCCGGAGCGAAACGAAGCTGTTTCGTTCACACGCACACACGCGGGTCTGGTCGATGCCGGGTCGCGGGCGCCTCCGGCGAGGAGCGGCATCGGCTGCCGGCCCTAACGGCCGGCGAAGACCCGGTCCAGGTGCAGGCGCAGCACGGCCTCCGCGGCCTCGGCGTCGTGCTGACCACCGAGGATGCTCGAGGTGAGGCCGTTGGTCAGGGCGAGCAGCCCGGCCGCGGTCAGGTCGGGCTGGGCCACCTCGGCCGCGCGTAGCTGGGTGGCGAGCAGGCGTTCCAGCCGGTCCGGGTGGTCGGTGCGGTGCCCGCGGCCCAGTTCCGGGTCGGCGAGGGCCACGCTGTAGAACGCCGCCCAGGCGCGTGCGGACCGTACGCCGTCGGGGTCGGTCGGCAGCGCGGCGAGGAGGGTCTCGGTGACGAACTCGCGCGGCGGGGGTGGGGATCCCAGAGATTCGAGGCGCTGTCGTACGCGTACGCCCAAATCCTCGGCCAAGTAGCCCAGCGCGCCCATCAGCAGCTCTTCCTTGGTGTGGAAGTAGTACTGCACCAGCCGCACCGAGACGCCCGCCTCGGCCGCCACCTCCCGCATGCTGGCCCGTTGCAGGCCCTGCTGTTCGGCGATGCGCAGCAGGGCGCCGGCGATGTGCCGCTTCCGTTCGTCGTGGTCGACCCGCTTCGGCATCCGGTCCCTCTCTTTTATGGTACGTTCGTATCATGAAAGCCGCGCCGAGGATCAGCGACTTCACCAATGACAATGCCCGGCAACGTTTCCAGACCGTCTACCAGGGCGCGATGACCCGGCTGTGGCCCGCGCCGTTCACCACGATCACGGTTCCGACGACGTACGGCGAGGCCGTCGCCTACCGCACCGGCCCGGCCGAGGGGACGCCGGTCGTCCTCGTCCCGGGCGCCGGCGGCAGTGCCGTGACCTGGTACCACTACGTCGCCCGGCTGGCCCGGCACCATCCGGTGATCGGCCTCGACCCGGTCGGTGAGCCCAGCGCGTCCCGGCAGACGCGGCCGATCGCCGACGGCCACGACGCCGCCGTCGCCCTGTCCGAAGTGCTCACCGGCCTCGGCCTCGACCGCGTGCACCTGGTCGGCATGTCCTACGGCGCCTGGGCGGTGCTGCGGCACGAGCTGGCCTTTCCGGGTCGTGCGGCCGGCCTCACCCTGCTCGACCCGGGTGGCTTCGGGCGGCTCGGCGCACGCTTCTGGCTCTGGCTGGCCGCGGGCGGGCTGGCGGGGCTGACCCCGCGACCGGTGCGGCGGCGCCTGGCCGGCCCGGTCCGCAACGCGACGCTGCGCGAGGACGAGCTGATGCCGCTGTTCCCGCTGACCATGGCGTTCCGTCGCCGCCTGCCCGTACCGGACACCGTCGCCGACGCCGACCTGGCCCGCATCACCACGCCGACGTTGATCCTGCTGGGCGAGCGCAGCGTCCTCTACCGCTCGGCCGACCTGGCCGTCCACCTGGGCGAGGTCATGCCCGCGGCCCGCGTCGAGGTGATCCCGGGCGCGTCGCACGACCTCCCGGCCCACTCACCCGACGTCGTCGCCACCCACCTCGAGCAGTTCCTGACCGCCCCCGGCCACCACTGACCACGGCTGGTAGAGCGGGGCCGACGGCGCGGCCGCGGAGGCGCCCTCGAACTGCGCGTACTCAGCAGCCCGGCCCGGCCGATCTACGGCGGGACGCACACCTTCTCACCGACCACGTACTCGGTCGTCCACGGCCCGGCCGAGATGATCCTGGTCGACGCGCCGATCGTGGCCGACGATGTCGCCGCGGTCGAACGGCGACTGGGTGAACTCGGCCGCCGCCTGACCCACAGCGGCCATGAAACTCGCACGCCCTAGCGCGCCGCGACGATGACGACCCCGGTGCCGGGCAGCTCGGTGCCGTCGTCCAGCTCGACCGGCGACGCCGTGCGGTTGATCAGGAAGCGGTACCCGCCCCGGACCGCCAGCTCGACGCGGCCGCGCAGCCCGGGCGGCAGTTCGCTGGTGACACCGGCCCGCGCCAGCAGGTCGCCGAGCACCGGTGCCAGACCGGCCGGGCCGAGCCGGGTGGAGACGTAGGACGCGCCCCGCCGCCAGGTCACCGCCGGCCGGCCGGCCTGGTCACCGCTGGTGTAGCGGGCGAGCACCTCGACGTCCGGGGCGGTGACGTCGATCCGGTCGGTCCAGAGCGTGCCCGTGGCGCCGTTGTCCAGCGTCACCGCCTCGTCGTCGAGCAGCGGCCCGAACTCCTCGATCCGAAGGCCCAGCAGGTCGCGCAGCGGCCCCGGGTAGCCGCCGAGCCAGACGTGGTCGTTCTCGTCCACGATGCCGGAGAAGTAGGTGGTGACCAGGTGCCCGCCGGCCGCCACGAAACCGGTCAGCCGGGTGGCCAGGGCGCCCGGCAGCATGTGCAGGATCGGGGCGACGACCAGGGCGTACCCGTCCAGTGCGGCGGCCACCGGCAGCACGTCGACGCGTACGCCCAGGTTCAGGAACGCGGTGTACCAGTCCAGCGCCTCCTGCCGGTAACGCAGCCGCGACGACGGGTGCGAGTCGGCCTCGGTCGCCCACCACGACTCCCAGTCGAAGAGGATCGCCGCCCGGGCCGGGGTCCGCGGCGTGCCGGCCAGCGTGGCCAGGTCGCCCAGCCGCCGGCCCAGGTCGGTGACCGCGCGGAACAACGCGCTGTCCTCGCCGGCGTGCGGGATCATCCCGGAGTGGTACTTCTCGGCGCCGGCGGCCGACTGCCGCCACTGGAAGAAACAGACCGCGTCGGCGCCGTACGCGACGTGGGTCAGCGAGTCGCGGGCCAGCTCGCCGGGGCGTTTGGCCCGGTTCACCGGCTGCCAGTTGACCGCGCTGGTGGAGTGTTCCATCAGGAACCACGGGCGCCCACCGGCCAGGCCGCCGGTCAGGTTGGCCGAGAACGACAGCTCGTCGCGGCCCGGGCCGGGCTGCACGTAGTGGTCGTTGCTGACGAAGTCGACCTCGGCCGCCCAGTCGGCGTAGTTCATGCCCCTGGTGTCGCCCATGACCATGAAGTTGGTGGTCACCGGCACGTCCGGGGTGACCTCGCGGAGCACCGACCGCTCGGCCCGCAGGTGCTCCTTGAGCGCGTCCGACGAGAACCGCCGGAAGTCCAGCTGCTGGGTCGGGTTCGGGAAGGACGCGGCCCGGCGCGGCGGCAGGATCTGTGCCCAGTCGCTGATGTGCTGCGACCAGAAGGCGGTGCCCCAGGCCGCGTTGAGCGCGTCCAGCGTCTCATAACGGGTACGCAGCCACGAGCGGAAGGCCGCGGCCGCGTCGTCCGAGTAGTCGTGGACGTTGTGGCAGCCCAGCTCATTGCTGACGTGCCAGGCGACCAGCGCCGGATGGTCGCGGTAGCGTTCGGCCAGGGCTCGGGTCAACCGCAGGGCATGGGTACGGAAGACCGGCGACGTCGGCCGCCAGTGCTGCCGGCCACCGGGCCCGAGGGTCACGCCGTCCGCGTCCACCGGCAGGATCTCCGGGTGCCCGGTCGCGAGCCACGGCGGCGGGGAGGCCGTCGCGGTGGCCAGATCGACAGCGATCCCGTTGCGGTGCAGCAGGTCCATCGCGTCGTCGAGCCAGCCGAAGTCGTACTGGCCCTCGGCCGGCTCCAGCAGCGCCCAGGAGAACACGCCGAGCGTCACGATTGTCACGCCGGCCGTACGCATGGCCCGGACGTCGTCGTCCCACACCGCCCGCGGCCACTGCTCCGGGTTGTAGTCGGCGCCGTACTCCAGGCGGGCCGGCCCGGTCCGGCGCAACCAACGTGACTGCTCCACCGGCCGAGACTAGATCAGATCGACGAAGACGGGGTTGGTGCAGAGCTCCGGATCGTCGTCCGGCGCCGCCGCGGCCGGCTCGGCGGCGCCGGCGCTACCCAGGCCGCACGCCGCGCCGAACAGGCCGGCCGGCTTGAGGACGCCGTGCCGGCTCAGACCCTGGCGGCCCAGGGTGGAGTCGGGCCCGGCCGGGCCGGCCCAGCGGGGCGGCTCATTCGTGGCGTCCGACCGTAGGGCCCGCGGACGACCGCACGGTAGCGAAACAGTGATCAACCGATGATCGGCAGGGCGTTCGTCAAGAGTGCTCCAGGGCAGACTTCGGGTGGCTGGACGTTCTCCCGGGCGGGTGCACGGTATAACCGGACGTCACAACTGGACCGGCGAGGGAGTCGACTCCGATGAGCGGCGGGCGGCACGTGGATGCACTGGCCTCGTCGGACCCGGAGCGGCTCGGGGACTACCGGCTGCTCGGCCGGTTGGGGGCCGGCGGGATGGGTGTGGTGTTCCTCGGCGCGGGCCCGGACGGCACCCGGGTGGCGATCAAGCTGGTGCACGCCGGGCTGCTCAACGATCCCGAGGTCAGGGGGCGGTTCCGCAGCGAGGTCGGCCGGGCGCGGCAGGTGCCGGCCGGCTGCACGGCCGCGTTCCTCGACGCCGACCTCGACCACGAGCCGCCCTACCTGGTGGTCGAGTACGTCGACGGGCCCAGCCTGGCCGAGGTGGTCGCCCGGTCCGGCCCGCTCGGCCCCGAGGCGCTGCGCCCGCTGGCCACGGGGGTGGCGACCGCCCTGGCCGGCATCCACGGGGCGGGGGTCATCCACCGCGACCTCAAGCCGGGCAACGTGCTGCTGGCCGCGGACAGCCCGCGGGTCATCGACTTCGGCATCGCCCGGCCGTTCGAGCTGACCAGCCAGCACACCCGCACCGACATGATGGTCGGCACCGTCGCCTACATGGCGCCGGAGCGCTTCTCGGCCGACCCGGACACCCCGATCACGCCGGCCGCCGACGTCTTCGCCTGGGGGTGCCTGATCGGGTACGCGGCCGCCGGGCGCACCCCCTTCCGCGGCGACTCACCCCAGGCCACGGCGGCGCGCATCATGACGCAGCCGCCCCGGCTCGACGGCATCCCGGACGACCTGCGGGAACCGGTGCTGCGCGCGCTCGCCAAGGATCCGGCCCGGCGTCCGACCGCGGCCGAGCTGCTGGCCCTGCTCAACGGGGAACGGGTCGCCGGCGGACGTGCCCGGGGCCGGCGCGTCGCGGTAGCCGTGGCCGGGGTGGCGCTCGTGCTGGCCGCCGGGGCCACGGCGTGGGTGGTGAACCGTCCCAAGGTGAAGGAGCAGGTCGTGGCGCCTGCGGTCACGCCGTCGGTCCGGGAGCCGGCGCCGCCCGCGATCACGCCGGCCGGGGAGCAACTGTCGCCCGCACCGGTGTCGTCACCGCGTACCCGATCATCAACATCGGCGTCGCCGGCACCGAGCCGCACCCGCCCGGCGGCCGCGGTCAACCCGGGCCGGCGCAACCTGGCCCTCGACCGGCCGGCGTCGGCGTCCAGTGTGGAGAGCGACGGGTGGGCGGCCGGCCGGGCCGTCGACGGCGACGCGGACAGCCGGTGGAGCAGCGGGTTCGCCGAACCCGAATGGCTGAAGGTCGACCTCGGTCAGAGCTGGCGGATCACCGGCGTCACGCTGCGCTGGGAGCACGCGTACGCCGTCTCCTACCGGGTCGAGCTCTCGGCCGACGGCCGCAAGTGGGCGCCGATCTACGCGACGACCTCGGGCAGCGGCGGAGTGGTCAACGTCGCGGCCAAGGGCGCGGCGGCCCGATACGTGCGCGTCTACTGCCTCGAGCGGTCCAACATCTACGGCTTTTCGCTGTACGAGCTGGAAGTGCGCTGATCACTCGTTCTTGCCGGGTGAGCCGGTGGGCCTGCCCGTTCGGGTGTGGACGGTGCCGCCGTCCGGCTGATGGGAGCGCCGGAGCCCCGGAATCAGCGCCACGGTGACACACAGCGAGGCGACGCCCAGCGCGCCGATCGCGTAGGTCGCCCCGATCCAGGTCGCGATCAGGCCGCCGAGGGTCGCGCCGACCGCCTGCCCGACCATCAGCCCGGTCGAGAAGAGACCGAAGGCCTGACCGCGGCTGTCCGGCCCGGCCGCCCGGACCAGCCTTTCCTGCAGCGGCAGCGAGGCGGCGTACCCGGCCGACGCCACGAACCCGAGCACCAGCGCGACCACCGGCGGCGGCGAGAGCAGGAAGCCGAGGTACGGCACGGCCAGCAGCATCCGCAACGGCTCGATCATCCGGTCCCGGTGCCGGGGCGGGACGACCCGGCCGACGACGACGTCGCCGAGGAGCATCCCGGCCGCCGTGGCGGCGAACAGGTAGCCCGCGCCGGCCTGACCGGCGTACGGGACGAACAATGCCTCGCAGCCGACGACCAGCCCGTTGGGCACCCACATGGCCAGGTAGAGCGGCCGGGTCACGGGCGAGCCGAGCAACTCGCGGTTGACCTCCCGGGTCCGCGCCACCAGGCCCTGGCCCGACTTCACGCCCGGCCGTTCCCGGAGCCCAAAGCGGAGGATCAGCGCCGCCACGGCCGCTGCGACCCCCGCGACCAGGAATAGCGTGGCCGGGGCGAACCAGACGAGCAGCAGGCCGCCGAGCCCGTACCCGGCGATCTGCATCACGCCGGTGGCGATGTTCAGGGTCGCCCGGCCCAGTACGAAGCCCTCCGGCGGCAGGATGTCGTGCAGCAGGCGCATGACCGAGCCGCTGGTCGCCGAGCCGGCCAGGTAGGGGATGGCCAGGATGACGAACCGCCACCACCAGGAGAGATGGGGCAGGGCCAGCAACGCGTAGGCGACGGCGTACGCCACCGGCATGATCGTCGCCGCCCGCTGCGGGCCCACCGAGTCCGACGCGCTGAGCACGGTGGCCGACCCCAGCAGCGTGATCAACGGCCCGCCGAACATCGCCAGCGCGGTCAGAATCGGCGAACCGGTGCTGGCGTAGGTGGTGACACCGAGCGCGAGGCCACCGATCGAGATGGCGGCCATCGTCACACACCGGACGACGAACAGGACGCGGAATTCGGGCCGGGCGAAGACCTCGCGGTAGGTACGCACGTCGAGAGTGTGGGACAGTCGGCGCCGGGGAACCGAATGATTCGCGTGGAGGCGAAACGTCGATGGGCTCGTGGCGCGTATCGGCCGACCTGCTCGCCGAGAGCCGGTTCGTGCTGTCGCCGATGGCCGAGACGGTGGCCGCGCTGACCGTGCTGGAAAATCCCCGCGGCCCCTGGCAGCAGGCCTTCCACGCGGCCAACCGGGACGCCTACGACGAGATGATGGCCCGCCACCCGGTGCGACGCGATCTCCTGCGGCGCTCGTGGCGGCCGCGCCGCGGCGACCAGCCCGGCTGGATGGCCGACTTCCTCGGCACCGTCCCGGCCTCGGCCGGTCTGTCCTTCGACGACGAGTTGGAGCAGCTCGGCGGCGAGTGGGACGACGACCGGATCCGGTCCGAGCTCTACACCGTCCGGCCCGGCCGGCTCGCCGCCGCGCTGTTGCGCCCGGGCCTGCGCGCGGAGTTGTTCGAGCTGCTGCGCTGGGTCTGGACGGTCACCGTCGCCGCCGACTGGCCGCGGCGCCGCCGGGTCCTGCAGGCCGACATCGTGTCCCGGACGACCATGCTGGCCACCCAGGGCTGGGCCGGCGTGATACCCACGCTGGGCGTGAGCCGGCAGTGGCTCGGCGGGGGACGGCTGCGGATCAACCGCTTCGACCTGCCCGATCGCGATCTTTCGGCGGCGCGGACGCTGCTGTTCATCCCGGCGCACAGCAACGGCTCGTGGGTGGCCTGGCACGAGCCGATCCGGTACGCGCTGATCTACCCGGTCACTGGCGCGCTCGCCCCGATGGCCGGCGCGCAGGCCCGGGGACTGGCTCGGCTGATCGGCGCGAACCGGGCCCGGCTGCTGCGTACCCTCGACGATCCTCGCTCGACCACGCAGCTCGCGGCGTTCTCCGGCCTGCCCCTGGGCGCGGTCGGCAATCACCTGAGGGTGCTGCTCGACGCCGGTCTCGTGCTCCGTCGCCGTGCCGGTCGCGAGGTGCTCTACTGGCGTACCGCGCTCGGCGACTCCCTGGTGGCGACCACCGGCGATCAGCCCACCGGCCGCGTCACCTCACCGGCGGCGACCGGCGGCGATCAGCTCGCTTGACGCGCCACCGTCAGGCCGAGGACGCCGGTGTCCAGCCGGCCGTCCGGGTGGGCGGTGAAGTTCCACCCGCCGCGGCCGGAACCACCCGGCACGATCACCACCCAGGGCTCGTCGGGGCGCGTGGCCAGGTGGTTGGCCCGGCCGAGATCCCGCCCTTCCGGTTCGGTGCCGAGGATCAAGACGCCGGGTACGCCGTGAGCGGCGTCCGCCGCGTCGAGCGCGGGACCGACGCCGCTGAGGACGGTCAGCTGTTCGCCCCGGACCCGCACCCACACGTCTCCGGTGATCACCCGCACCCGGTCCGACCACGGGCTGCTGATCAGCTCTTCGGCCCACCCGGTGACCAGCTCGCGGGCGGCCGTCTCGTCGCCGCCGACGCTGATCAGGCCCGGGCTCCGGCCCAGGTCGACCAGTTCCCGGGTGGCGCCGGCGGTGCCCAGCGTGACCAGCCGCGGGCACGGGCTCGGCACGTCGCCGGTGCCGGGCTGGGCCTGCAGATCGCGCAGCGACGCGGTCCAGGTGCGGCCGTCGGCGGCAGGGGTCCACGGCCCGGCCGGGGTGGTGGCGGGGCCGGCCAGCCGCAGCACCATCCGCTCCTCGTCGAGGGACACGCCGAGGATGGCGGGAGCGCCGGCCAGCCCGCGCAGGGCGCGGTCGATGATCCAGTCGGCGGCGGCGTGCAGCGTCCGGGTGGTCGAGGTCGGGTGGTCGAAGGAGGGCGGCACCGGGGGTTTTTGTCGCCTCCGCCGCAGGATGACGATCACCGCGCCCGCCACCACCAGGACGGCGACGACCAGCAGGATGGGCAGCAGCATCGGGGTCCCGCCCGACTTGTCGGCCCGCGGGGTGGTGGCGGGCGCGGTCGAGGGCGGGGCCGCGCTCGACGGGGCCGGCAGCGGGCCGGTGCGCACCCCGTCGCCCGCGGCGTCCGGCGGCAGGATCAGGATCCAGCCGGCCTCGATCTGCTCCGGATCGTCCAGGACCATGCCGTCGGCCTGCACCCGGCCCTTGTTGAGGTCGAAGATCTCGGTGTACCGGTCACCGTCGCCGAGGAAGCGTTCGGCGATCTCGTACAGGAATTCTTGCTCTCCCTGGTATTCCGCCCGGACCTCGTACCACTTGGTCTCGGCCCGCGCCGGCGCCGGCAGCACCGTGGCCGCGACCAGCAGGGCCGCCACCAGCAGAACAGCCCGGCGAAGGTGAGAGACAGTCATGATCTTCAGTATGACGGACGGCCGAGTGAACCTTTCACCTGGCGGGTGACCTCGTCGGCCAGGACCTCGGAGGCACCGGACCGGATGGCGTCGAGGGCCTGGACGGCGACCAGGGCCGGGTCGATCTTCTCTTCGGCCGGGATGTGCGCGGCCATGTCGGTGTCCATGTAGCCGACGTGCAGCGCGGTCACCGTGATCCTGCGCGGGGCCAGCTCCTCGCGGATGGAGTTGGTCTGGGCCCAGGTGGCGGCCTTGGCCGAGGCGTACGCGCCCGCGCCGCCCGGATGCCACCAGGACAGCACGGACAGCACGTTGAGCACCGCGCCGCCGCCGTTGCGCTCGATGATCGGGGCGAAGGCGCGGGTCATGGCCAGCGTGCCGAAGTAGTGCGTCTCCAGGTCGAGCCGGATGTCGGCCAGGTCGCCGCCGAGCAGCGTGGCCCGGGTCAGGCTGCCGGCGTTGTTGATCAGCAGCGTCACGTCCGGCGCGGCCGCGGCGGCCTCCTCGACCGAGGCCGGGTCGGTGACGTCGAGGCGCAGGGGAGTGGTGCCCGGCAGGTCGACGGTCTCGGGTTTGCGGGCGGCGGCGTAGACCTTGGCGCCGTGCTTCAGCAGCTGCTCGGCGAGGTGGCGGCCGAAGCCACGGTTGGCGCCGGTCACCAGCGCGACGGAGTTCTCGATGTCCATGGCAAATAGATTATGGGCGTCAGCTATTCGCCTCAACGTGATAGATGACACGCGTCATCTATCTGTGATTTCCTCTACGCTGCGGTCATGGGACGAGTGTCACGGGCGCGGGCCGAAGAGAACCGGCAGCGGGTCGTCGAGGTCGCCGCGCGGCTGTTCCGCCAGCGCGGAGTGGCCGGCACCGGCGTCGCCGACGTGATGAACGAGGCCGGCCTGACCCACGGCGGCTTCTACCGGCAGTTCGCGTCCAAGGAATCGCTGCTGGCCGAGGCGGCCGGGGCGGCGATCGAGGGCCAGGGCGAGCGGCTGGCCGCGATGGCCCGCGAGTCGGCCGGCCGCGACGAGGCCAGGCGACGACTGATCGAGACGTTCCTGTCACCCGCGCACCGCGACGAGGCCGCCGAGGGCTGCCCGCTCACGGCCCTGGCCACCGACGTCGGACGCGAAGACCCGGCCAGTCCGGTCCGCGACCGCTATGCCGACGGCGTCGAGGCGTTCGCCCACTGGCTCGGCGACGACCTGGTCACCCTGTCCACCCTGATCGGCGCGCTCACCCTGGCCCGGGCCACCAGCGGGACCGAGCTCTCCGACCGCATCCTGGTCCAGGCGGCCGCCGCGCTGAAGGAATGACCCGATCCGTGAACAGGTGATCTCGCCCTCTTCTGCCCGCGCGGGTGCGGCGGACCCGCCCCTGATGGGGTAGGCCAGGTAGGTGACGGAGAAGAGTGTGGGCCTGCGCTCGGAACGCGGGCCGGTCCTGGCCGCGGTGATGCTGTCCACCGGCCTGGTGGCGATCGACTCGACGATCATCGCGACCGCGGTGCCGTCGATCGTCAAGGACCTCGGCGGCTTCACCGAGTTCCCCTGGCTGTTCTCGGTCTACCTGCTGGCGCAGGCCGTGTCCGTCCCGCTGTACGGCAAGCTCAACGACCTGTTCGGCCGCAAGCCGGTGATCCTGTGGGGCATCGGGCTGTTCCTGCTCGGCTCGATCCTGTGCGGGGTGGCGTGGAGCATGTGGCCCCTGATCATCTTCCGGGTGGTGCAGGGTCTCGGCGCGGGCGCGATCATGCCGACCACGATCACCATCGTCGGCGACCTCTACTCGGTCCGCGAGCGGGCCAAGGTGCAGGGCTACGTCGCCAGCGTGTGGGCGGTCGCGTCGGTCGTCGGGCCGACGCTGGGCGGGATCTTCTCCGAGTGGATCTCCTGGCGGTGGATCTTCTTCGTCAACATCCCGCTCTGCCTGCTGGCCGCGACCATGTTCGTACGCGGATTCAACGAGCGCGTCGAGCGCCGCCGCACGGTCGTCGACTATCGCGGCGCCGTACTCCTGAGCGCCGGTCTGATCCTGGTCATGATGGGCGTGCTGGAGGGCGGCCAGGCCTGGGCCTGGAACTCCCCGATCAGCGTCGCGGTACTCGGCGCCGGGCTGGTCCTGTTGATCGCCTTCGGGCTCGCCGAGCGTACGGCCGCGTCGCCGGTGCTGCCGCTATGGGTCTTCCGCCGCCGGCTGCTGGTCACCAGCGGTCAGATCTCGATCGGCGTGGGCGCGATCCTGCTCGGCCTGAGCTCCTACGTGCCGACGTTCGCCCAGGACGTGCTCGGCTCCGGCCCGCTGGTCGCCGGACTCGCCCTGGGCGCGCTGACCATCGGCTGGCCGATCACGGCGAGCCAGGCCGGCCGGGTCTACCTGCGCGTCGGCTTCCGGGCGTGCGCCCTGATCGGCACGTCCGTGGCCACCCTCGGCATCGTCCTGCTGCTGTTGCTCGACGAGCACTCCTCGGTCCTCGAGGTGGCCGCGTTCTGCCTGGTCGTCGGCCTTGGCATGGGTCTGACGGCCGCGCCCACTCTGATCGCGGCTCAGTCCAGCGTCGGCTGGGCCGACCGAGGCGTGGTGACGGCCAACAACATCTTCCTGCGCTCCCTGGGCAGCGCCCTGGGCGCGGCGGTCTTCGGCGCCCTGGCCAACGCGGTGATCGGCTCCGGCGCGGTCGACCCGTCCCGCCTGACCGGCGCCGTCCACCGCATCTTCATCGGCATGCTGATCGTCGCGGCCGCGATGGTCGTCCTGGCCGCCCTGATCCCGCGCTCGGCCGACAGCGTGACCACCGACCAGCCGGCCGCCGCGCCGCCCGTCCCGGCCGAGTAACACCCGGGCTGGGCTGGTCGGCCGCCGGCGCTGTCAGCGAGCGGTGTAGCCGCCGTCCACCGGCAGCGTCACGCCGGTGATCATGGAGGCGGCGTCGCTGAGCAGGAAGGCGACCGGGGCGGCGATCTCCTCCTCGGTGGCGTAGCGGCCCAGCGGCATCGCGTCCAGGAACGGGCCCTGGATCTCGTCGCGGCCCCAGTAGAAGGCCGACATCGGCGTCATGACCACCGTCGGGTTGACGCTGTTGACGCGGATGTCGTATCGGCCCAGTTCCAGCGCCGACACCCGGGTGATGCTGTCCAGGGCGGCCTTCGACGCGGCGTACGAGATGTGACCGTGCAACGCGACCAGGGCGGCCTGGCTGGACACGTTGACAATCGATCCGCCTCGCCCGGCGGCGATCATCGTGCGGGCGGCGTACTTGGTCACCAGCAGCGCGCCGCGGGTGTTGACCGCGATGACCTCGTCGAAGACCTCGACGTCGGTCTCCTGGGGCGTGGCGATCTCGCCGCCGAACCCCGCGCAGTTGACCACACCCCACAGCGGCAGGTCGTGCAGGGCGTCCCGGATGGCGTCCTCGGAGTGCAGATCGAAGGCCAGTGTGCGTACGCCGGTCTCCTCGGCGATCGCGGTCAGATGGTCCTGGGAGGCCCCGGCGGCGATGACGTCGGCCCCGTGCTGGACCAGCAGCCGGACGGTCGCGCCGCCGATCCCGCCGGAGGCGCCGGTCACGAGGATGGTGCGGTTGTCGAACTCGAACATCGGATTCCCGTTCTGGTCGCCGGCCGGAGTACTACCTGTGTACTACTTGTGCTTGGCCGCCACGGCCTCGGCGAGTTTCTGTCCGTCGTCCAGGGCCTGGTCGACGGTCGTCGGCCCGGTCAGCGCCGCGCTGATCTCCTGCGACACCTTGGTGCCGAGGTCGGTGAACCCGGGGATGGCCACGAACCGCGCGCCGGCCGCGGCTGCACGCCCGGGTTCGACGCCGGGGGCGGTGACGACGGCCGGGCGCATACGACCTCCGTTGACTCGGTCGAAACGCAATCTAGGTCATGACACCGGTGTTTGTCACCGGTGTCATGACAAGAATCGCGCGGCCCATGTCATCGGTGACATGGAGACCGGGTCAGATCCGGCAGGAATCCCGCTCGACCAGCGTGACGTCGAGGATGTTGCTCTTGCGCAGCCGCCGCTTCGGATGGTCGACCCGGTCGAACACACGCCGCGCGGCCAACCGGCCGATCTGATCCGGGTCCTGGTCGATCACGGTCAGCGCCGGACGCACCAGATCGGCCATCGGGAAGTCACCGAAACCGACGACGGCCAGCTCACCGGCCGGCAAGGCGTGCAACAGCAGCATCGAGCTGCGCGCGTTGGACGAGAACACCGCGGTCGGACTGTCCGGCCGGGCCAGCAGCCGGGCCACCGCGGCCTCGGCCGACCGGCGGTCGCCGACGTCGGGGGCGACCAGGGAGTCGTCCGGCGCGATGCCGGCCTCGGAGAGCGCGCGGCGGTAGCCGGCCAGGCGATTGGCCTCGGTGGACAGTTCCAGCAGGTCGCCGACGTACGCGATCCGGCGGTGCCCGTGCTCGATCAGGTGCCGGGTCGCCAGGTGACCGCCGGCCTCGTCGTTGTCGGTGAACGTGTCGGCCGACAACCCGACCGGCGCCCGGTCGATGAACACCAGCGGCGTGCTGTCCTGCCACCGCTTCAGCCACGAGTGCTCGAGGCCGATCGGGGCCACCACCAGCCCGGCCAGCCGCCGGCTGAGCAGCGACTCGAGGATGTCGCGTTCCCGGGCCGGGTCGTCGCCCAGGTTGGTCAGCAGGGTGGCCACCCCGCGCTGGCGGGCCAGGTCGTCGATCGCCCGGGCGATGACGGCGAAGAACGGGTCGACCACATCCGGCACCGCGACGCCGATCGCCGACGACCGTCCGTTGCGGAAGGTCGTGGCCAGCACGTTCGGGACGTAGTTGAGCTCGCGCATGATCTGCTCGACGTGCAGCCGCGTCTCGGGCAGCACATGCGGGTCGTCGTTGAACACCCGCGACACGGTCTTGGCGCTCACACCCGCGCGGGCGGCAACATCGCGCATCGTCGCCATGGCTCACCTCCGCGGGCAGTTGATCAGCGCCCGGGCAGCATACCGTCCACCACCTCGCGAAGCTCGGACAGACGCGGCAGCGCCCGCTTGGTCAGGTAGTCCGCGCGCAGGTCGGCCGAGATCGACAGACTGTCCTTCCACAGCGACCGGCCGGCCATCGCCCCACCGGCGCCGTTGGCCATCGCCGTGCCCACCTGACCAAGGAACGTCTCGTGGTCGACACCGGCCGACAACACCGCCCACGGCACCCCACCGGCCGCCGCGGTGACCGCCGCGCAGCCCTCGGCCGAGCCCGGGTACTGCAACTTCAGCACCTTCGCCCCGCACTCGGCGGCCAGCCTGGCACCCCCGGCGACCAGGTCCGGGAACGCGGCCGCGTACTCCTGCTCGCTCTCGCCCTCGAGCCGGTAGGTGAGGATCTCGACGATCAGCAGCAGCCCCTCGCCGGTGCACGCCTCGATCAGGTCACGCATCTCCACGCCGGCCCGGGACCGGCCGTCCTGCCGGTCCGGTCGCAGATACCACAGCATCTTGGCGACGTCGCCGCCCAGCTCGCGCACCCGCCGCGGGGTGACACCGTCGACGTAGCGTGTGTAGCGCAGGCCGTCCACGGTCTCGTAGCCCGACGCGTCCATGCCCACGACCAGGGCGGTGTTCCCGGTCAGCACGCCGTCGTCGACCACGGCCGGCAACGCCACCTCGGGGTCGAGCAAAATCGCCGGCGCGTTGTTGCCCAGGTGCCGGACCAGGTCGGCCTTGGCCGCGGCGAGCTCCCCGATGCTGATCGCGCCCGGTCCGCCCGGCGCGTCGGTCATCGCCTGCTTCATGCCGTTGCGCTGGTCGGCGGCGACGATCAACATCCGGCCGGCCGGAGTGGAGATCGCGGCGAGACCGCGACGCTCGAGGGTGTTCACTGTGGGGTTCCAATCATTGAGGGGGGTACGGAGGACAGCAGGCGGGCGGCGACTCTCGTGGCGCCGTACGCGGTCTCCTGATCGCGCTGCGAGACCGACAGGCCCGGCAGTACGCGGGACCGGGCGCGACGCACCGCCGCCATGCCGGCCCAGCCACCGGTCAACGTGGCCGAGATCGCGGGCGGCAGCTCACGGTCCATCGCCCGGATCAGCTCGGCGATCTCGTCGTTGCTGTGCCGCAGCACGGCCCCGAACACCTCGGCCGGCCCCGCGCCGTCGCCGCGCAGGGTCAGCTTGAGCACGCCGTCGTCGTTGCGGGCGCCGGCCACCTCGATCGCGCCCGGCGGCAAAGCGCCCTGGTAAGGCAACGCCATCACCGCGGCGTCGAGCGCGTCGCGGCCCGCGCGGTCGGTGATACCGGAGCTCCGCAGGGCCCGGCGCAGCAGCAGACCGGTCTTCACCCCCGCGACCAGAACATGCTTCCCGGGTACGACGTGCCGGACCTCGTTGATCAGAAAGGTGGCGAGCCGGCGCCGAGCCTCGAAACCGAGCGGCGCGTCGATCACCCGCAGCAGCACCTCGGCCGTGCCCATCGACACGTGGTAGTGGTCGGGCGGCAGGCCTCCACCGGCCTCGGCGGCGACCAGATGGTCGTGCCCCGCCACGGTCAGCAGGGCACCGTCCTCGGTCTCGCCCCACGGCCGGCCGGCGTCGGCCAGCGGCGGCACGAAGTCGTCGCCGACGCCCAGGGCACGCAGCATCGCCGGCCACGGACGGCCGGTGTCCTGGTCGATCAGGCCGGTACGCGAGGCCAGCGAGTGCTCGGCCGCCACCCGCCCGCCGAGCGCCGCGGCGACGAACTCGGGCAGGTTGAGCCAGCGCAGCCCGGCCAGGTCGATGCCTTGGTCGCGGAGATGGGCCAGCTTCGACACGCTCACCTGCGCGCCCAGCGGCAGCCCGGTGCGCCCGGCGAACTCGGCCCGGATCCGGTCCGGGAAGGCGGCCGCCTGCACGGCGCCGCGCGGGTCGAACCACGCGTAGGCCCGGGCCACCGGCCGGCCGTGGTCGTCGATCAGCATGCCGGTCTCGCCCATGCCGGCGATCGCGATGGCGTCCAGCTTCGCGCTGGTCCGGCCGAGCAGCTCGCGTACGCAGGCCATCAGCTCGTCGGCGTCCAGCTCGGCGGTGCCGCCCGCCCCCGGCCGCCACGGCGTCGGCACCTGGGCGCTGGTCAGCTCGCCCCCCGCCGCATCGGTGACGAGCAGCTTGATGCCGGTGCTGCCGAGATCGATGCCCGCGACCGCCACTGAAGGTCTCCCGCCCGGAGGGAAGTGGTCATGTCACCGGTGACGTAGATGACCATGACACCGGTAACATGGATTCATGATGTGGCGCTCTTCCGACGGTTGTCAACCGACCGCCATCGGCGCGATCGCCGTCGCCGGGGCGGCCGGCAGCGGCAAATCGACCCTGGGCCGGGCCCTCGCGGCCGAGCTCGGGGCGGCGCTGCTCGACCTCGACTCCCTGACCAACCCGCTGCTCGACGCGCTCCCCGCCGAAGCGTTCGGCGGCCCGAGGCTTCCTCAGCCTGTGGATACTTTTCCGGACGTTCACAAACGCGCGCTACGGTTCCCGCCCACCCACCGGGGCGGGGGTGGTGGCGGGGGCGGCCGCGGCGTTGTTGTTGGTGGCGGCGTTGGCGGAAGCGGTGTTGGTGGTGGTGGCGTTGGCGGAGGTGGCGCACGCCGTGAACGGCCCGAAACCAGCGACGCGGCGGTTGCGGACGCGCCAACCGGCGAGGCGGCGGAGCCGGGCGTAGCGGCTGGAGGGGAGCCGGTGGGCGGGCACTGGCTGTCGTCGCCGCATGGGGCGGCCATTCGGGATGGGCGTTATGCGGCGTTGCGGGCGGTGGCGGCCGACATCATGGCCACGGCCGGGCGAGTGGTGCTGGTGGCGCCGTTCACGGCCGAGTTGCGGGGCGAGGCGGAGTGGGACGCGTTGCGGGCGGCGGTCGGCGAGCCGCGGGTCGTGCACCTCAGCGGGGACGACGAGTTGCTCGCGGCGCGCCGGGCGGCACGCGGTGAGCGGCGGGATCGGCACCGCGTACCCGAGGCGGTACGGGCTCCCTGCGTACCCGTCATCTCGATCGAAGCCGGACTCCCCACCGAGCAGCAACTGTTCCGCGTGCTTGTCGCCCTTGGGCTGGTCGACGGCTGATTGGTTTCGTCGGGTGGTGATTGCTTCGTGTGTTTGTCGTCCTTGGGTTGGTCGACGGCTGATCGGTTCCGTCGGGTGGCGATTGCTTCGCGTGCTTGCCGTCCTTGGGCGGGCCGGCGGTTGATGGGCCCCGCTGAGCCGCACCGGCGTGGGTGAGGCTCAGCGCGTGGGGCGTCAGGCGGCGAGGTGCTGGCGCAGGAACAGCGCGGCCCGGTCGAGGGACTGGTCGGACTCGTCGAGCGTGCCGACCCAGGACTGGAAGACGTGCGGGGCGTTGGCGGTGACGTCGAGGATCACGTCCACGTTGGCGTCGATGGCGCGCCGGGCCAGCCGTACCGAGTCGTCCAGAAGCACCTCATTGCCGCCGACCTGCAGCAGCAGCGGGGGGAAGCCGGTCAGGTCGGCCGAGACGGCGGGCGACGCCAGCGGCTGGGCCGGGTCCGCGCCGCCCAGGAAGGTCTGGAACGTTCCGGTCAGCCCCTCGCGGTTGAAGAACGGGTCGATACCGTCCTTGGTGTCCATGCTGTCGCCGGTGAGGGTGGCGTCCAGCCCGGCCGAGAAGGTCACGATGGCGGCGGGCAACGGCAGGCCGGCGTCGCGGGCCCCCAGCGTCGCGGCGATCGACATCAGGCCGCCGGCGGAGTCGCCGGCGAAGGCGATCGAGGCCGGGTCGGCGCCGTCGTCGAGCAGCTGGCGGTACGCGGCCAGCGCGTCCTCGGGGCCGGCGGGGAACGGATGCTCCGGTGCGAGGCGGTAGTCGACCGAGTAGGAGCGGAACCCGGTCCGCACGACCAGGTTGGCGGTCAGGCCCATGGCCGTCTCGGGGGAGCCGAGGGCCCAGGCGCCGCCGTGGAAGTACAGGATCGTCCCCGGGCGGCCCTCGCCCCGCGGCTCGACCAGCACCGCCGGCCGGCCGCCGAGGGTGGTGGTGGTCTTGCTGATTTCCGGCGGCACCGGGAAGTTGGCCATCAACGCGGCGAAGTCCGCGCGCATCTCCTCGATCGGCTTCGGCTCGAAACCTTTCGGCCCGGACCGGAGCATGGCGTCGACGTTCTCACGTTGCTTCTGGCTCATGGCACGAAGATTCACATGCCGTGCGACCTGCCGGTAGGGATGAGGCGGGTAACGTCCCTACCCCTTTGCGGAGACCGTGTCGGCGGCGTGTGGCTGCCGTGTCGGTGCCGGAACGCAACCTCGGTGGCGAGACGCGAGGAGCCCCCACGCGTCGGGTATCACCGAGGGAGTAATGATGAACGAGCCGATCACCATCATCGGCGCCGGCCTGGCCGGTCTGACCCTCGCGCGTGTTCTGCACGTGCACGGCATCGCCTCGGCCGTCTACGAGGGTGAATCTTCGCCGAGCGCGCGTACCCAGGGCGGCCAGCTCGACATCCACGACTTCAACGGGCAGGTCGCCTTGAAGGAGTGCCGGCTCTTCGACGAGTTCCGGGGAATCATCAATATGGGCGGCGCGGCCATGCGCTTCCTCAGCCCCGGCGCCGAGGTTGTCGGCGAGCTCCCGGACGACGGAAAACTGCAGAATCCCGAGGTTCTCCGGGGTGACCTGCGCCGGATCCTGATCGAATCGCTGCCGGCGGGAACGATCCGCTGGAACCACCGCGTCGAGAAGGTGGAGCCGGCCGGCTCCGGGCGGCATGTCGTCACCTTCGCCAACGGGACGTCGACCGAGACCGCGGTGCTGGTCGGCGCGGACGGGGCCTGGTCGAAGGTTCGAGCGTTCCTCTCCGGCGCCCGCCCCGAGTACACGGGCAACGTCTGGATCGAAACCTTCCTGTTCGACGTCGAGAAGCGCCACCGGGCCAGCGCCGAACTGGTCGGCGCCGGGGCGATGCTGGCGATGATGCCGGGCCGGGGCATCTTCGGCCATCGCGAGGCCAACAACGTGATCCACACCTACGTCGTCCTGAAGAAGCCGCAGGACTGGGAGCCCGCCGTCGATCTCTCCGACCGGAGCCGGGCGCTCACCCACGTCGTCGAACAGCTGGGGGAGGGGTGGGCGCCCGAGCTCCTCTCGCTCGTCACCAGCGGCGAGACCGATCCTGTGGTCCGTCCGATCTGGGGCCTCCCGCTCGGCCACACGTGGGACCACGCGCCGGGCGTCGCGCTCATCGGTGACGCCGCGCATCTGACACCGCCGGACGGCGACGGGGCGAACTGGGCCCTCTACGACGGGGCCGAGCTGGCCAAGGCCATCGCCGCCGATCCCGGCAACGTCGAGGCGGCGATCCGAGCCTTCGAGGCGGAGATGCTGCCGCGCAGCGCGGCCTCCTCGGTCGAGGGATACCAGTCCTTCGAGCGGACGTTCGGGTTCAACGCTCCCGAGAACCTGCGGCAGATCATGGCCGACGTCCTGGCCACGTCTCAGCCCGCCAGCCACTCGCGGTAGGTGGTCTTGACGATCACCGTGTCGTCCTTGGCGATCAGGGCGTCGCCCTTGGCCGCGGCGAACATGCCCGCGGTCTCGTCGGTGACGACCGTCCGGTGATCGCTGGCCGCCGCCAGCGCGATCCGCCCCAGCTCGCGCAGCGCGAACACCTCGGGCCCGGCGTAGCTGCGCGTCCCGTTGAGCGGTGCCCCGGCGCTGACGTCGGCGACCGCCCGGGCCACCTCGGCCGAGGCCATCGGCTGCACCAGCGTCGAGGGGAGACGCACGGTGGTCTCGTCCGAGGTCCAGGAGAGTACGGCCTTGACGAACTCGAAGAATTGCGTGACCCGTACGACCGAGTACGGAACCGGACCGCCCTTGAGCAGGTCTTCCTGCACCACCTTGGCCCGGTAGTAGTCGAGCTCGGGCACCTGCTCGACCCCGGTGATGGACAGCACGACCGCGTGACCGACGCCGGCCTTCTCAGCGGCGGCGAGCATGTTCGTCATCGACGTGCGGAACCAGTCGATCGAGGCATCGTCGAAGGTGGGCGAGTTGGTCAGGTTGACCACCACATCGGCGCCGGTCAGGGCCTCGTCCAGGCCGGCGCCGGTGATCAGGTCGAGGCCGCTGGCCGGCGAGTGGGGCACGGCCTCGTGCCCCCCGGCGGCCAGGATGCCGACGACCTGCGAGCCGATGAGCCCGGTCCCACCGAGGACTGCGATCTTCATGGGTAGTGCCTTTCTGGCGTGGGTGACGTGCGTTCGCCAGCTATGACCGGACAGCCCCGCGGTTTGTGACAGCGGGCGTCAATTCGTGGTGAACGCGAAGGGCCGGCCGCGCGTGGGTCACGCGGTAGTGGGCGTTCGGGCGGACCGTCCAACGGGCGGGAATCGGCCAGCCCCTCGGTCGACCAAGGGGATCCCATCTGTGAGACAGCTTGACTCATAGAGTATCTGTGGGACATGATGTCTCATATGCGAATCGCCATTCTGGGTGCCACTGGCGCCACTGGCCGGGAAGTACTTGCGGCCGCACTGGACCGGGGGCATGAGGTGGTCGCGTTGGCGCGGCGGCCCGAGGCACTCTCGGATGTCCGGCATGACCGGCTTGACGTCAAGCGGGCCGACGTCGACGAGCCGTCCAGCGTGATCGACGCCGTGCGGGGCGCTGATGCCCTGATCAGCGCGCTCGGCATCAGCAAGGGCGGCTCCTCGACCACGCTGTCGGCCGGGGCTAAAGCTGTCGTCGCGGCGGACGTGCCGCGCATCGCGTGGATGGGGACGTTCGGTGCGGGTGCCTCGCGGCGTCGGGCGGGGATGCTGTACGACCCGATTCTGCGCATGGTCCTGCACGAGGGCCTCCGCGACAAGGCGGACGCCGAGACGCTGATCGCCGGCCCGAGTACGACGATCTTTCATCCCGCGATGCTCGCCGCCGGGCCACCGACCGGCCGCGCTCACATCGTCGCGCTCGACGATCTCGATCGGAACTTCGTCTTCATGCCGTCGAAGGTCGCTCGCACCGATGTCGCCGCGACCATGGTCGGTGAGGTGGAGGCACCCGCGTACGCCGGACGCACCGTCGCCATCCTCTGAGGACCGGGCATGCTGCTCACCTATGCACTGCTGTCCGCCTACTGCTTGGCCGCCTGCCTGATGGAGCACTTCGCCGTCTTCGCGGGCTGGCCGGCGGTCGGGGCGGCCGAGTTCGGCGCCGTGCAACGCGCGCAGGGCCGCGGCAGTGGTGTCATCTACGTCATTCCCAAGACGATCTTGACAGTTGTGCTGGTCATGGTGCTGGTCGCGCAGCCGGCCGGCGTGACGCCGTTGTTGCTGTGGGCGGCGTTGGCCGCACTCGCCGCATCCTGGATATCGAGCCTCACGATCCAGATCCCAATGCACGCGTACGTTCGCCGCACGGCGGACGCCCAGGCCATTCGTCGCCTGCTCCGCATCGACTGGATCCGCCTCGTGGCGATGCTGGCCCACGGCGCCTTCGCCCTGGCGGCCGTGACACCCGTGCTGTCTTGACCGGAACGTGCGGCCGTTTGAAACACTGAGCCGGTGCTGAGCCGGAAGATCGAAGAGTTCCGAACCGCCGCCGCCGAGCGGGACATCCCCGGGCACGAGGTGGACAACCTGCTGGCGGTGGTGCGTTTCTATGCCCACCTGGCCGTCGAAACCGCGGTCGGTGAGCCGGTGGCCGGTCGCAAGGGCGGCCTTCCACCGCTTCCGGAGGACGTCCCGTGGCCGGTGGGCCCGAGTGGCCGGCCGCTGCCGTTCGAGGCCCTGATCGACTGCGCCGCGCTGCCCCAGGACGAAGAGCTGGACCTGCGGCTTCCGAACGACGGCCAGTTGCTGTTCTTCCTCGACTACTGGACGACGTCGGTCCACCCCTACGGTGGCTATGAAAACCTGCAGAAGGCGGGGCGCGCCTTCTACTTCCCCAGCACCACGGCGCTGGTGGAGAGGCCGGTACCGACCATCGACGGCGAACCGGCGCACACCCCCTATCCGCGCAGCGAACTCGTCGCCCGGACCGGCATCTACTACCCCCAGTTCCTCGAGGTCGAGGACGAGGATGACGAGGAGTACACCGACTTCGTCGACGAGAACCCGAACGTGGACGACCTGCGGGAGCTGGCCGGCAAGTTCTGGACCACGGGCGGGATCGCGAGCCGCGACGTCATGATCGGCGGATTCGCGCTGACCCCGCAGATCCCGCCCACCGACACCATCGCGCGGACCGAGTACGACACCGACGGCGCCGATCTCGACGAACTCGAGGAACGCGCCGAGCGTGAGTGGCTGCCGCTGGCGCAGTTCGGTCTCGAGGACCGGACGCTGACCGACACCGTCGCCCGCTTCCTCGCACGCCGGACCGATCTGGAGGCCGGCGATTTCACCAGGGTGGTGTCGTTGCCGGAGTTCATGAGCTGACCGGCAGACACACGGTGACTGGGCTGGCCACTCGCCCGGAAGCTTCAGTCCCGCCAGGTGCCGATGCCGGCGATCAGCCGGTCGAGAACAGCGTCGCTGACCCGGCTCTGCTGCATGGCCGTGTGGTACACGATCGGCCCGATCAGCATCGAGGTGATCTCCGGGCGTTCGGCCGTCGTCTCCACCTCGCCACGGGCCACGGCCGCGGCGACCGCCGCACCCAGACGCTCGTTGATCGTGCGCACCGAGGCATCCCGTCGTTCGGCGATCTGCGGATCCCAAATGGCCGCCTGCATCAGCGTCAGCGCGACGGCGGCGACCGGCGGCGCCAGGAGCTCGTCGGCCATCGCCCGCAGCTGGGCGTGCAACCACGGGCGAAGCGGGGCGGCGGGCTCCTTGAAGTAGGGCAGGTCTGCCCCTGACATCACTTCGAGAAGCAGCGACTCGGGGCGGGTCCAGTGCCGGTAGACGGTCGCCCGCCCCACCCCGGCCTGCTGCGCCACCCGCTGGTGTGTCACCGCTCCGGGACCCTCGCCGACCAGCAGCTCCCGTGCGGCACCCAAGATCGCCTCTCGGCTGCGCGCCGCCCGCGGATCGGTCGAGTAACTCACTGTCACATCGTACGTCCGGCCCGCCGCCGCCCAGCGCCGGAGCTGTGGCGACACGGTCTTGCGGCGGTGACGCCAGAAAGCCGGCCGGCGCGAGGCCGATGGTGGCGCCGTCAGAACGCGACAGCTCACGGAACGCGGTGGCATAGCGTGTGGTGGTCATCGGGCATCCCGGCGTTGAAACGCGTAGGCCGAGATGGCGAGCGCGCTGACTGTCCAGAGGACGGTTGCCGGGAGGCCATGCTCCGAACGCCAGGCCGGGGTGTCGGGTAGGTAGACCGACGCTGTTTCGTAGGCGCTGCGCAGCAGGGGACCCGCTATGACATGGCTGGCCAGCAGCGCCAGGACCGATGCCAGCGGATGCCGGATCAACGTCCCGACGCCGAAGGCCAGCTGGGTCGTCAGGATCAGATAGGCGGCGGTGGCCGCGGCGGTGGCCGCGGCGGTGGGGAGTGCGGCCACCACGGCGATCGGGGCGGTCACGGCGGTCAGCGCGACCAGCTTCGCCACGTGCAGGGTCAGGCGGCGAGGCATGGCCAGCAGCGTCGTCCGTTGGCTCTCCGTCGCGGCCAGCGCGCCCAGCACCAGGAAGCCCACCTGGGTGTACGCGATCGGATCGGCGTCCACCCAACTCAGGAACACCGTCGCCGCCAGGGTCAGCGCAGCGGTTACCCGGAGCGCCGGCAGGGTCAAGAGCTTGCGCACCTCGGCGTGGACCCATCTCACGCGTCCCGCCGGAGGAAGATGAAGGCCCCGACCGCGAGGAACGCCGCTATCCAGGCGCTCATCACCAAACCGGCCGTCACGGGCGGGATCCGCACCGGGAAGTCGGCCCCCCGGATGAACATCTGCGCACCGACGATGTCCGGAAGGTAGGCGGCTGCCTTCGTGACCTTCGTCAGCAGGTAGGAGAACGAGACGAAGGTGCTGTTCACGATCAGGAACGTGAGCGGGACGATGCCGTTGTGGGCGATCAGAGTGATCGCATATGCGAGAAGTGCGAGCAGCACCCAGTAGACGACGACGGCCGCCAGCCGCGCCCATGCCGGGACCGGGACCTGGTCGCCGTGCAACACGTGGGTCAGCCCGACCGTCGCGGCCGTCGCCACTGTCGCCTGCGCGGCCACCAGCAGCATCAGCGCCGCCGTCTTGGCCGTCAGCAGGCGCAGCCGGCGCGGTGTGGCGAGCAGCGTCGCGGTGAGCTGGCGGGCGCGCGGGGCCTCGTCGCCGGTGGAGGTCAGCTCGCTGCTCACGATGACCACGCCGAGGATCATCGGGCCGATCAGGCCGACGCCCAGCTCGACCAGGCCGGTGTCGCTGTCGGCGTAGCCCCCGCGGCGTACGGCGGGCGCGTTGATCAGCACCACCAGCGGCGACAGCAGAACGCCCAGCACCAGGCCGATCCGTGCGGTCGGCAGGCCGAGGACCTTGCGCAGCTCGGCGCCGATCAAGCTCACCACGGCCCACCACCGGTGGTCAGCGCGAAGAACGCGTCCTCCAACGTGTGATGGTCGCCGACCACCTCGGCGAGCGTGCCCTGCGTGACCACCCGCCCCTTGTCGATCACCACGACGTCGTCGGCGGTCTCGGCCAGCTCACCCATCAGATGACTGGAGAGCAGCACGGTGTGCCCACGCGTCGCGCGGTCGCGCAGGAAGTCACGCATCCACCGGATGCCGCCCGGGTCCAGGCCGTTCACCGGTTCGTCGAGGATCAGCACCTCGGGGTCGCCGAGCAATGCCGCGGCCAGGCCCAGCCGGCGACTCATGCCGAGCGAGAACTTGCCCGCCCGCTTGCGCGCCTCGTCGGTCAGCCCGACGAGCTCGAGCACCTCGTCGGCCCGGGCACCAGGCAAGCCGTTGCTGGCCGCCACCCAGCGCAGATGCCCTCGGGCACTGCGGGCACGGTGTGCCCCACTGCCGTCGAGGAGGGCGCCGACAGTCGTCAAAGGACGGTCGAAGCTGTGGTAGGGACGACCGCACACCAGCGCCGCCCCCGAACCCGGCCGGTCGAGGCCGAGCAGAACACGCAGTGTCGACGTCTTGCCGGCACCGTTGGGACCAAGGAACCCGGTGACCCGGCCGGGCCGGGCGACGAAGCTCACGTCGTACAAGATCTGGGTCCTGCCCTTGCTCTTGCTGAGCCGTTCGATCGAAATCATGGGAAGAGTCAAGCTGCTCAGAGGCGGTCGCGCGTCGGACCGTGATCCGATTTTCGGCGGCGCTATCAGACCCTGGTCCGAGAACTACAGTCGGTCGCGTGAACGCCCGAACCCGACCCACGTTGCGCTCCGGCGCCGTCCCCCTGCTGGCCATGATCGCCGCAGGGCTCATCGTGCTGCTCTGCACGGTCGGCGGCAGCGGGCCGGCGGTCGTCGTCATCCCTTCGGTGCTGGCCGGGTGCGCGACCGCGGCGGCGGTGTGGGCGATTCGGCGCGCGCGGGCCGAGCGCCGCGACTACGAGAGACGGCTGACCGAGTGGGCGGCCACCGAGGCGGTGCTGGCCGAGCGATTACGCATCGCCGGTGATCTGCACGACGTCGTCTCCCACGCGTTCGGGCTGATCACCGTGCGGGCGGCGGCCGGGCGACATCTGAACCAGGCGGGCGTGATGGCCGCCGCACTCGCCGACGTCGAGCAGGTGAGCCGAGAGGCGACCGGTGAGTTGCGGCAGATGCTGACCCTGCTGCGCTCGCCCTCGGCCACCGAGCCGGTCGGCAGCCTCGATGACCTGCCGGGCATCGTGGCAAGTGCCAATCGTGCGGGGCTTCGGGCCACGCTGGAGATCAAGGAGGAGTTGAGTGGGCTCTCACGGGGGGTTCAGGTCGCGGTCTGCCGTACGGTGCGGGAGGCGCTCGCGAACACGGCCCGGTACGCGGGACCGGCCGACGTGCGGGTGCGGCTGCACCGCGCCGACGGGCACCTGGTGGTGACGGTGGCCGACAGTGGTCCCGGCGAGTATGGCTGGCGGTCGTCACCGGGCGCCGGGCATGGCCTCCCCGGGTTGCGGGAACGGATCGGCAGCCTCGGAGGGACGTTGCACGCCGAGCGGGTGGACGGCGGGTTTCGGGTGGTCGCCCGAATACCGGAGGCGCCCGGCCGAGATCGTGGAGCGGCGGGCGCGGACGGGCCGGCATGACTCGGGTTCTGCTGGTCGACGATCAGCCGTTGCTACGGCAGACCCTCGCGATGGTGATCGACAACGAGCCCGACCTGGAGGTGGTGGGTGAGGCGGACAACGGAGCCGAGGCGGTGTTGCGGGCTCGCGCCACCAAGCCCGACGTGATCCTGATGGATGTTCGTATGCCACGGGTCGACGGGTTGGAGGCCACGCGGCGGATCTGCGGCGACCCGATGCTGAGCGGGTCGCGAGTGGTGGTGCTGAGCATGTTCGAGCTGGACGAGTACGTGTACGGGGCGCTGCGCGCGGGTGCCTCGGGGTTCCTGCTCAAGGATGCGCCGCCGACGGATCTGATCGAGGCGATCCGGCGTACCCACCGGGGTGAATCGCTCTTCGCGCCTTCGATCCTGACCCGTCTGGTGGAGCACTACGTGTCGGCGCCGCGGCCGGAACGCGGCACACCGGAAGCGCTGCGCGGGTTGACCGGGCGCGAGGTCGAGGTCCTGACGCTGATCGGTGGCGGGAAGTCGAACGACGAGATCGCCGCCGGACTGGGGATCTCGGTGAAGACGGTCAAGACGCACATCACGCATGTGATGGCCAAGCTGGGCACGCGGGACCGGGCTCAGCTGGTGATCGTCGCGTACGACGCGAGTCTGGTCCGGCCGCGATGTCAGGGGAGGTTGTCGAGCCCGCCCTCGATCAGGAAGTAGACGGTGGCGGTCAGGATCGTGCCGAGCATGCCGGTGAGCACCATCAGGATCACGAAGACGCGGGTGAAGGTACGAGAGTCCTTGGCGGGGACATCGTGCCGGACCGGCGCCGGCGTCGAGGAGGAGCGCCTGACCGGATGCGCGCCTTGCGTCGAAGGGGGGCGTCCGGGCAGGGGCGTGGACCGCTGATCTGGAGGAGGGGTAGGACGTAGGGCGGCTGAGGGTGAGACGCGCTGGCTCGGAGAGGGGGCTGAGCGCTGGCTCGGGGAGGGGGCCGGGCGCTGGCTCGGGGAGAGGGCCGGGCGCGGGCCCGGTGCGGGAGTGGGGTGCGCGGCAGGGGGAGGGGCGGTCGGCGGAGTCTGATGTCCTAGGAGGACGTCCAGAAGTTCGCGGGCGGTGGGGCGGTCGGCGGGACGCTTGGCGAGCGCCCGGCCGACCAGGGAACGCAGCTGGCCGTTGAGACCGGTCAGGTCCGGTGGCTGGGTCGCGATACGCATTGCGGTGGCCGGGGCGCTGTGTGCGCCGAACGGTGTGCGGCCGGTTGCCGCGAAGGCGACCAGTACGCCCCAGGCGAAGATGTCCGCTGCGGGGCTCACCGGGCTGCCTGAGGTCGTGTCGAAGCATTCGGGGGCCATGTACTCGACCGTGCCGACCATCTGGCCGGTCAGCGTGTGCGCGCTGGTCACGTCGAGCGGCCGGGCGATACCGAAGTCGATGACCTTGACGCTGCCCAGGGAGATCAGGACGTTGTTCGGCTTGAAGTCGCGGTGCACCACGCCGGCGCCGTGGATCGCGGCCAAGGCTGCGGTCGCGCCGATGATCACGCTGTGCAGCAGGTCGGGGCCGAGGGGACCGTTCGAGCGGATCTCGTCGGCCAGGCTGGGGCCGGCTACGTACTCGACGACCAGGTAGGGCGGCTCGTGGTCGGGGTCGGCGTCCAGCACCGCCGCCGTGCAGAACGGCGGGACCTCGCGCAGGCGGTTGACCTCGCTGCGGAAGCGGCCACGGAGTTCGCTGTCCCAGACGTACTCGGTGCGGAGGGTCTTGACCGCGACCTGGCGGCCACCGGGGGCGCGGCCCAGATAGACCGTGCCCATCCCGCCCGAGCCCAAGCGGCTGACCAGCTCGTAGGCGCCGAGCCGGGCAGGATCGCCGGCGCGCAACGGCGTGCTCATCGGTCCTCCGACGCGATCGCTGGGGAGAGCGTTCGAACGCGACACTAGCGTCGGGGGCCGGACCAATGCCAACGCCGTCACGGCTGGTTTCGGTGCGGGTGCGGAGGGTCAGATTTCTGGGCCGCGCGGGGTGACCAACCCGGTCTCGTACGCGGTGATCACCAACTGCGCTCGATCCCGGGCGCCGAGCTTGCTCAGCAGCCGGGTGATGTGGGTCTTCACCGTGCCGAGGCCGACGTGCAGGTGCTCGGCGATCTCCGTGTTGGACAGCCCGCGGGCGATCTGTTCGAGCACGTCACGCTCACGCGCGGTGATCGCCTCCAGCACGGTGATCGCCTCCGGTCCGCGCTGGGAGCCGGGGCCGGTGAACGTGGAGATCAGCCGGCGGGTCACCCGGGGTGCCAGCAGTGCCTCCCCGGCGGCGACCAGCCGGATGCCGCTGAGCAGGTCGGCCGCCGTCGTGTCCTTCACCAGGAAGCCGCTCGCGCCGGCCCGGAGCGCGGCGTAGACGTACTCGTCCAGGTCGAAAGTGGTCAGGATGAGCACGCGCACGGCCGGCGTCTCGGCGCCGGCACAGATCTGCCGCGTCGCCTCGATGCCGTCCATCCCGGGCATCCGGACATCCATCAGCACGACGTCCGGGCGCAGCCGCCTGGCCGAATCGACCGCCTCGACGCCGGTACCAGCCTCACCGACGACCCGGAAGCCTGGCGCCGTCTCGAGCAAGGCCCGGAAACTCTCGCGGATCAGGGCCTGGTCGTCGGCCAGAAGCACGGCCACGTCCGTCGTCATGCCGCCCCGATCTCGGCCGCCGTGGCGTACGGAAAGTCGGCGATCACCTCGAACCCGCCCTCGCGGCGCGGCCCGCACGCCAGCGTCCCGCCGTACATGCTCACCCGCTCACGCATGCCGACCAGGCCCCGCCCGGGTGGGTGCCGGCCGGGCGGCCGCCGTGCCCGGCCGTCGTCCACCACCTCGATGTGCACCTCGCCGTCACCGGCCCGCACCCGCACCCGGCACCGGCGCGCGTCCGCGTGTTTCAACGCATTGGTCAGTGACTCCTGCACGATGCGGTAGACGGTGAGGCCGACCGCTGCGGGCAGGCCCGCTACGTCGCCGAGCTCCAGTTCCACCGGCAGCCCGGCCGATCGCACCCGTTCCGCCAGCTCGGACAGGTCGGTGATGCCGGCAGTGTCGCGAGCGGGCGGCGGATCGTCCTCGGCGCGCAGGATATCGAGGAGGTGACGCAACTCGGTCAACGCAGACCGGCTTGTCTGCTCGATGGTCAGCAGCGCGGCGCGCGTCTCGGCCGGCCGTTCGTCGGCGATGTGGTTGGCCACAGTGGCTTTGACCGCGATCAGGCTCATGCTGTGCCCGACGATGTCGTGCAGCTCGCGGGCGATCCGCAGCCGCTCGGCCGCGACCGCGTCACGAGCCGAACGACGGGCCAGCTCGGCCCGCAGCGTACGCCGCCAGCGGACCAGCCGACCGGCGGCCCACGCCGCTGCCACGCCGACCGTGATCACGCCCAGCTCGACCTGCCACCACAGCGGCGCCTCGCTGGCCGGCGCCGAGGCGGGACTGATCCCGGCGCGCGCGTAGAGCCACGGGACCGTGATCGCCGGGGCGGTCAGGCCGGCGACCAGGGCAAGTGCCGCCGCCGCCGCCGGGGCGCTCGCGGCGGCCACCGTGTAGAGCGCGACCGCGACCGGCACCCACGTCGTGAAGATGGCCCCGGGACCGACCACCCCGAACCCGGTGGCGAGCGCGGCGGCCAGCAGCACGAACACGAACACCGGCACAGGCCACCGGCGGCGCACCACCAGCGGCACGGCGACCGCGACACCGGCCAACCAGGCGATCCAGGCGGGGCCGGTGAACGCCGGGCCCGGCGGATCGAGGGTGGCGGACACGGCGAGCCAGGCGAGCACGACCGCGGCCGCGGCGTCGATGACGGAGCCGCGTACGTCGGAAATAGACGGTCGTGTCACGCGGCTCACGCTATCCGGCGCGGCGGGGCGGCGCGTCTGACCCAGGTCGTATTTCAAGTTCCGACCTCGGTCCGACGCGCCGGCCACCGCCCGCTGCCACTATTCCTCGCATGATTCAGGCAAGAGCACTGACCAAGCGGTACGGACCCAGACTCGTGGTCGACGACCTGTCATTCGAGGTACGCCCGGGCGTGGTGACCGGCGTCCTCGGCCCGAACGGCGCCGGCAAATCGACCACGCTGCGTATCCTTCTCGGCCTGCACCGGGCAACCTCTGGCGAAGCCCTGATCGGCAACCGTCGGTACGACCGGATCAGGCGCCCCATGCACCAGGTCGGCGCGGTGCTCGACGCCGGTGCCGCCCACCCGGGTCGTAGCGCCTTCACCCATCTGCACTGCCTGGCCCGCAGCAACGGCATCGGCCGGTCACGGGTCGCCGCTGTGCTCGAGCGGGCCGGTCTGCAGAGCGTCGCCCACCGTCGGGTCGGTGGCTTCTCCCTCGGCATGCGCCAGCGTCTCGGAATCGCGGGTGCGCTGCTCGGCGATCCCGCGGTGATCGTGCTCGACGAGCCGGTCAACGGCCTGGACGCGGCCGGCGTCCGGTGGATGCGCGCCACCTTGCGGTCGCTGGCGGCGGAAGGGCGCACGGTGCTGCTCGCCAGCCACCTCATGAGCGAGATGGCGATCACGGCGGACCGCGTCCTGATCATCGGCAAGGGTCGGCTGCTCGCGGACACCCCGGTCGCCGGCCTTCGCGACGGCACCATGCTCGAGGACTTCTACCTGGCGACGACCGACGAGGCGGTCGAGTACCGATGACCACGGACTTCTGGGACGCGGTCGCGGCCGAGCTGATGAAGGTGCGGAGCCTTCGTTCGACCTGGGCGTTCCTGGGCGGCGGCGTGATCGCCACTGCATTCGGCGCGGTGATCCTGTTCCTTCTGGTCCGTTCGTACGACGCGGCCGCCGCGGCTGACCGGGCCAATTACGAGACTGCCGACCCGACCGTCGTCACCATGCCATTCGTGATGTTCTTCGTCGGCGCGGTCGGCGCGATGCTGATCACCAGCGAGTTCAGCACCGGCTCGATCGGGCCGGCCCTGCTGGCCGTGCCGCGGCGGCGAGCCCTGATCGGCGCCAAGGCGGCGGTCGCGGCGCTCTTCGGGCTGGCCTGCGGCCTGGTGTTCGCGTTGCTCGCCTTCGCTGACGCACGGCTGCTGCTCGGTGATCGACCTAGGCCGATCAACCCGTGGCCGCGCTGGACCGACGCGATCCCGACGGTGCTGTGCGCCACGCTGATCGTAATGGTCACCTGCCTGGTGGCGATGGGACTGGGCGCGATCATGCGATCCACCGCGGCGGCGCTGACGACGCTCGGGGCGCTGGTCCTGGTGTCGCCGGTCTTCGCTCATTTCCTGCCCGAGGTGTGGCAGTTGCGGTTCGGCTCCATCCTGCTGCCGAACCTCACGCCTCAGCTGGCCGGCTCCCATCACCCATACGTGCTGTCGCAGGGCGGCGCGGTCGTCGTGACGATCGGTTACCTGATCCTGACAGTCGGCCTCGGCGCGGTCAGTTTCGGCCGTCGGGACGCCACGTGACGGGCTGCGCGTTCCGCGCACCCGGCTTCGGTCGCGCGGACCAACTGACGGGCCGCGAGCTTTCCGCACTCGGCTTCGGTCACCGCAGGGGCCAAGTGAGCGGCTGCGAGCTCGAAGCGGTGGGCGCTCCCTGACCGGGTGCGACCGAGGGGCAGGGCATGCCGTGTTGACTGGGTGGAAGGCGGTGGGAATGTCAGTCGAGGACGAGCGAGACTTCGACCCGTTCTACCGGGACACCTCGCGCTGGTCCTGCACTACCTGCACTACCTGCACTACCTGCACTACCTGCACTACCTGCACTACCTGCTCGACCGGTCGGTCGCCGAGATCGCGGTCGAGACCGGCCATGCTGCTACGCGAATCCGGCGTTCGTCAACTACTGTCGGCGGCCGGTGGGGCATCGACAACGATGAGGCGGGCTCGTGGCGGGTGCGGACGAGGACAAGGACGGGCGGCGTCGCCTGATCACCGTGATGGTGGTCGTCACGGTGATCTCGCTGGCCGGGTTCGCGATCGTCGAGTGGATCAATCCGCCGTTCCTCGCCGAGGACGTCTGGATGAGCGGGGAGGCACGGCCCTGGGTCGCGCTGGTCGGGGTGGGGCTGCTGCTCGCCGATCTGGTGCTGCCGGTTCCGTCCAGTGTGGTGATGATCTTCCTGGGGCGGGTGCTCGGGTTCCCGGCCGGTGCGGCGCTGTCCTGGCTGGCCACGATCGCGTCGGCGCTAGTGGCGTTCGCGATCGGGCGGCGGATGCGCCGGGGGAGCGTGCCCGAGGGGCTCGACCGGCGGCTGCGGGCCCACGGTGTGCTGGTCGTCGCGATCACCCGGCCGGTGCCGGTGCTCGCCGAGACCACCGCGGTCGCCGCGGGCATGGTGCCGTCCATGACGTGGCGGCGGATGGTGATCGGCACGGTCGCCGGGACCGCGCCGCCGGCGCTGCTGTTCGCCGCGGCAGGGGCGTACGCGCACGGCACCAGCGGTGCGCTCCTGATCGGGGCGTGCCTGCTCATCGACATCGCCGTCTGGTACGCCGAACGCGCCTTCCGCCGCCGGCGGGAGGCGCTCAGCGCGAGGCGCTCGGCGTCGTCGTCGCCCGACCCCGTGTGATGGGGCGCGGTCACTCGACCGCTTGGCCGCGTGAGGCTGGGGTGGTTGTGCGGTCCGCGAGTGATGGGGCGCGGTCACTCGACCGCTTGGCCGCGTGAGGCTGGGGTGGTTGTGCGGCCTGCGAGTGATGGGGCGCGGTCACTCGACCGCTCGACCGCTCGACCGCGTGAGGCTGGGGCGGTTGTGCGGTCCGCGAGTGATGGGACGCGGTCAGCTCAGTACGGTCACTGCCGTCGTGACCAGGCCCTGAGTGACCTGGTAACGCCCGGTCAGTGTGGTCAGCGGCGGCCCGCCGTCGGTTCGGGTTGCGTCGATCAGGATCGCGGCGGTGAAGGTGGCGGCGCCGGGCTGGAAGTCCAGTTCGGCGTCCTCGAAGCCCAGCCACCGCCCGGTCAGGGGGAACCAAGCCTTGTAGACCGACTCCTTCGCGCTGAACAGCACCCTGTCCCAGTGCACCGACGGGTCGTGCCGCCACAGGTCGTCGAGGCGGGCCGGCTCGCGGCCGGTGGTCACGGCCTCGGGGACCTCGGGTGGGAGCGGGCCGTGCGGTTCGGCGTCGATGCCGAGGGACGCCACGTCGGTCGTCCGGGCGACGGCCGCCGCCCGGAAACCGGTGCAGTGAGTGATGCTTCCGGCCACGCCGGACGGCCACTGCGGGGCGCCACGTGGGCCGCGGGGAATGGGCGCCGGGGCGTACCCGAGCTTGGCCAACGCCTCGCGTGCGCATCGCCGGGCCGTGACGACCTCGCGTCGCCGGCTCTCCACCGCCCGGGCGACCAGGGCCTCCTCGCCGGGGAAGACACGTTCGCCGGCCAGGTCGGCGAACGTCTCGACCACCACGGCGGCCGGCGACAGCAGGAGCTCGATCACGCGTCGCCGCCGAGGATGACGCGCATGGGTGACGGTTCGGCGCCCCGTCTGCGCCACTCGCGCGGGTAGCCCAGTGACACCTCTTCGAAGCGCACACCACCATATTCAGTGGTGCGCGGGATGTGCAGGTGGCCGTACACGGCGACCTCGGCCCGGAAGCGTAGATGCCAGTCGGCGGTCCGCTCGGTGCCGCACCACTGCGCGAACTCCGGGTACCACAACACGTCGGTCGGCTCGCGACGCAGCGGCCAGTGGCTGACCAGCACCGTCGGCATCGTCGGGTCGATCGTGGCCAGACGGCGCTCCGTCTCGGTCAGGCGGGCCCAGCACCAGGATTCCCGATCGGGATACGGGTCCGGATGCAGCATGTGCTCGTCGGTGCAGACCACGCCGGTGTCGTACGCCCGCTGCAACGACTCCGCCTTGGTGCGCGTGCCGGGGGCTCGGAACGAATAGTCGTACAACAGGAAAAGCGGAACAACCGTGACCGGACCGCCGGGCCCGCGCCAGACCGCGAAGTCGTCCTCGGGTGTGAGCACGTCGATGTCCCGGCACATGCGGACCAGCTCGCGGTAACGTTCCTCGCCGCGCGCGGTCACCGGATCGGCCGGCATCGTCCACAACTCATGGTTGCCGGGCGCCCAGATCACCTTGGCGAACCGTTCCCGCAGCTGCCCGAGCGTCTTGGCGATGTCGGCGAAGATCTCGCCCACGTCACCGGCCACGAGCAGCCAGTCGTCCTCCGACCGCGGGCGCAGGCCGTCGACGACGCGCCGGTTCTCTTCGTATGACACATGCAGGTCGCTCACCGCGAGCAGCGCACCGGGCATGACCGAAGTCTGCCATCTAGGCTGAGATCATGTGTTCCGTGCCGGTCTCATGTGACTATTGTCCCGATGGTCACACGGCCTCGTTCCACGAGACGATCCGGAACGGGCTCCTGCACTGGTTGCTGACCTACGACTGTCCGCGTGGGTGGACCGAGTCCATCGGCTGGCACCGATCGCCCGAGCCGTTTCGGCAGGCCGTGCTCGCGCAGGAGGGCACCTATCGGCTGGAGTTGCCGGACGGAGCCGGGTCGCACCGGGTGGCGTTTCTCAAGGCGCTGCGTGACGGCGGGGTGCCGAGGTCCGCGCTCGACCGTGTGGCCGGCACGCGCACCGAGATGGAACTGCTGGCCGCCCGGGTCACGGCCGCCACGCCGGTGCGGTGCGAGGTAACCCGAGCCGGGTGAGGGCGTCCCCAAGGCGGGGCGAGGACCATCCCTCGGACGGCGGCGGCACCAGCGGGCGGGTTGGGGACCGTCACTCGGGTGGCGGCACCAGCGGGCGGGTTGGGGACCGTCACTCGGGTGGCGGCACCAGCGGGCGGGTTGGGGACCGTCACTCGGGCGGCGGCACCAGCGGGCGGGTGGGGACCGTCACTCGGGCGGTGGCGGCACCAGCGGGCGGTTGGGGACCGTCACTCAGGCGGCGGCACCAGGAGGCGGGTGAGGATTTTCCCGGTGGTGGTGCGCGGCAGTGCGTCGAGAAAAACCACATCCCGGGGTACGCAGAACCGCGCGCGATGTTGCCTCACATGCTCGCGGATCCGGTCGGCGTCGAGGTTCGTGCCGTCGTGCAGGACGACGAAGGCGGCGAGGCGCTGACCGAACTCGTCGTCCGGGACGCCGACGACGGCCGCCTCGCGGATCTCGGGCAGGTCGGCCAGGAGGTTCTCGACCTGGGAGGGGAAGACGTTCTCGCCGCCGGAGACGATCATGTCGTCCTCGCGGCCGTCGACGAAGACCCGCCCGGCATCGTCGATGTGCCCGAGGTCGCCGGTCGGCAGTCCACGAAAGTTGATCTTGCGAAGTCGCGGCCACCGCCCCCACCCCCGCCCTTGTGGGTGGGCGTGACCATACCGCTCACGCGGGACAGGATCGGGACTCTGTCCACAGGCCTCCCCGGCTGTGTACCCCTCGAACAACATGTCGTTGTGGACGAACAACCGCCCGGACACCCCAGAGGCCACCGGCCCGCCAGCCGCATCACGAACGGTGACGGTCGTGCCGTACGGCGGACGCCCGGCCGTCCCGGGAGCGGCCCGGAGATCGCGCGGCGTGGCGATCGACGCCCACGACACCTCGGTCGACCCGTACAGGTTGTAGAGCACATCCCCGAACCGGTCCATGAACCGATTGGCCAGCCCACCGGGCAGCGCCGACCCACTGACCGCGACCACGTCGAGCGGCGGCCTCCGGCCGGGCTCAGGCAGCTCCATGATCCGCTGCAACATCACCGGAATGGCGATGAGAGCGTCACATTTCTGCAGGTCGTCGACGATCAGCGCCGGATCGAAGCGCCGCCGCACCACGACCGTCGCCCGCAGCGCGAGGGCCACCTGTAGCGCCGCGAATCCCCAGGTATGAAACAGCGGCGCCGCGATCATCACCCGCGTCCCGCGCCGCAGCGGGATCCGCTCGATGATCGAGCACAGTGGACCGAACCCGCCGGGGGTCGGCCGCCTCGCCCCTTTCGGCGTCCCGGTGGTGCCCGAGGTCAGCACGATGGTGCGGCTGGGACGGGGCGGTGGCCGCAGCTCGGCCGGGGTGACGTCGGAAAGGCGCAGGGCCGACATCGGCAGCGAGACTTCCGGAGGTACGCCGGAGAACTCGTCGTCGTGGATGATCAGGCGGAGCTTCTGGGCGGCGGTCAGTTCGGCCAGCTGTGCCGCGGGGAGCCCGGTGTTGATGAGGACGGGGTCGGCTCCGAGTTGCGTCACGCCGATCAGGGCGGCCAGCATGCCGGCCGAGTTGCGGCACAGGATGCCGACCCGGTCGCCGGGGGCGGCGGGCAGGGCGTGGGCGACGCGGAGGCTGCGGTCGAGCAGTTCCGCGTAGGTCAGCGACTCACCGGTGTCGTCGGCCACCGCCACCTGCCGGGGTGAGCGGGCCGCCGCCTGCCGCAGCTCGCCGGCCAGCCCGAATCCCCAGGTGTGCAACGCCCCGAGCTGCCGCGCCAGTGCGGCGGGCGAGCCGGGCCTCAGCAGTCCGCGCCGCGCCATGGTGGCGCCGATGAACGCGGGGTTCATCAGCGGATCTGAACGCCGGAGATGGCCCGGGAGATGACCAGGCGCTGGATCTCGGAGGTGCCCTCGAAGATGGTGTAGATCTTGGCGTCGCGGTACATGCGCTCGACCGGGTGGTCGCGGACGTAGCCGGCGCCGCCGAGGATCTGCACCGCCTTCTCGGTGACGGCCACCCCGACCTCGCCCGCTTTGAGTTTGGACATCGAGCCCTCGGCGGCGGTGAACGGCTGCTGGTTGGCGCCCATCCACGCGGCCCGCCAGACCAGCAGGCGCGCGGCGTCGATCTCGGTGCGCATGTCGGCCAGGGCGAACGCGATCGCCTGGTTCTCGATGATCGGGCGCCCGAACGCTACCCGGTCCTTGGCGTAGTCGAGCGCGTATTCGTAGGCGGCCCGGGCGATCCCGAGTGCCTGCGCGCCGACGGCCGGGCGGGACAGCTCGAAGGTCCGCATGGCCGCCTGGCTCTGGGCGCGTTTGCCCTCGCGGGCGCGGGCCAGGCGCTCGTCCAGCGCCTCCTTGCCGCCGAGCAGGCAGCTGCCGGGCACCCGGACGTCGTCGAGGAACACGTCGGCGGTGTGCGAGGCGCGCAGCCCCAGCTTCTTGAGCTTCTTGCTGCCTTCCAGGCCGGCGGTGCCGGGCGGGACGATGAACGCGGCCTGCCCGCGCGAGCCGAGGGACGAGTCGACCGACGCGGTCACCACGTGCACGTTGGCGATGCCGCCGTTCGTGGCGTACGCCTTCTGGCCGGTCAGCATCCATTCGTCGGCGGCCTGGTCGTACACGGCCCGGGTGCGCATGGCGCCGACGTCGGAGCCGGCCGCCGGTTCGGTGGTGCAGAAGGCGCCCACTGACGGCGAGGCGGCGTCGCCGAAGCACTGCGGGACCCATTCGAGGAGCTGTTCGGGCGTGCCCGAGCCGTAGATCGCGGCCACCGCCAGCGAGGTGCCGGAGATGGCCATGCCGATGCCGCCGTCACCCCAGAACAGTTCCTCGTTGACGATCGGCAGGGACAGCCCGGACTTGTCGGAGTACGTGTTGACCAGGAACTCGAACCCGTACAGCCCGATTTTGGACGCTTCCTGAAGGATCGGCCACGGCATCTCCTCGCGCTCGTCCCACTCGGTCGCGGCGGGCCGGATCACGCTCTCGGCGAAGCCGTGCACCCAGTCGCGCAGCTCGATCTGGTCCTCGTCGAGTCCCAGCCAGAACTCCATGAAACAGCCCCCAAGCCCGTTACCGTTACCTCAGGTAACACTAAAACGGCGTGACGGTGCCCGCAAGATGGGGACCGGCCCGGAACTCCCACCGGCCGTCCGCCTCCGACACGCTGAAACTGACCCGGGCCGGGAGGAACAGGGGCTTTTTGAAGGCCACATCCACTGTGTACGCGGCGGGTAGGCGCGCCCCCAGCGCGGCCAGGCACCGGGCCATCGTCCACATCCCGTGCGCGATGGGCCGTTTGAACCCGAACATCCGCGCGCCCAGCCGCGACGTGTGGATCGGGTTGTGATCCCCGGATACCGCCGCGTAATCAGTCCCGACGCGGAGTGGAATCGGCCAGCTGGCGGTGGATTCGAGCTCGACCTTGTTGGAAGAGGAGGATCCACGACCGGAGACGCGCAGGTACGTCGAGACGCCGGTCCACGACGACGTCGAGGCCACCACGTCGAACTGCTGCCCCCGCTGATGTGGTCGCAGGTTCTCCGCCCGTACCGCGAGATCGAGCTCTTCACCGGTCAGCGGCCGGTGGACCGTGATCCGCTGCGCGACATGCACCAGCCCCACCACCGGAAACGGAAAGGCCGGCGCGGTCATCAGCCGCATCGCCGCCGGGAACGCCAGCACGTGCGGATAGGTCGGCGGCAACGTGTCGCTCAGCGGGAAACCGCAGACCCGGTCGTACGCGGCCAGATGCTCCCGATCCACCCGCGCGGCCACCGTCAGCGTCGTCGCCGGCAGCGTCGACGGCCGGTGGCGTGGCAGCACGGTCGCCGCCGCGCGAAGCATCGACGACATCAGGCCCCCAGCAGGCTCTGCCCGCACACCCGGACGATGTTGCCGGTGACCGTGCCCGACCCGGGCGCCGCCAGCCAGGCGATCGTCTCGGCCACGTCGACCGGCCGCCCGCCCTGGGCCATGCTGTTCATCCGCCGCCCGGCCTCGCGCAGCATCACCGGCATCCGCGCGGTCATCGCCGTCTCGATGAAGCCGGGCGCCACCGCGTTGACCGTGATGCCGCGGCCGATCAGCTCCGGCGCCATGGCCCGCACGAAGCCGATCACCCCGGCCTTGCTGGTGGCGTAGTTGGTCTGCCCGCGGTTGCCGGCGATGCCGGCGATCGACGAGACGCCGACCACGCGGCCGCCGTCGTGCAGCAGGCCCCGGTCGAGCAGCTCGGCGGTGATCCGCGCAGGAGCGGTCAGGTTCACCGCGATCACCGAGTTCCAACCGGCCGCGTCCATCTTGGCGATCGTGCGGTCGCGGGTGATGCCGGCGTTGTGCACCACGATGTCGACGCCGTCGGGCAGGTGCGTGGCCAGGCGCCCGGCGGCCTCGGGATGGGTCAGGTCGAGTTGCACGGCGCGGCCGCGGACCTCGTTGGCCACCGCGGCCAGCGCGTCGCCGGCGGCCGGTACGTCGAGCGCGATCACGGTGGCGCCGTCCCGGCCGAGGGTCGTGGCGATGGCCGCGCCGATGCCCCGGGCCGCCCCGGTGACCAGCGCGATCCGGCCGTCGAGGGGCCGGTCCGGGTGGGCCGGTGGCGGTGGGTGGCCGGGCCCGACCCGGACGACCTGACCGCTGACGTACGCCGAACGCCCGCTGAGCAGGAACCGCAGCGTCGACTCGGCCGCCGCCTCGGCGTCCGGGGTCACGTACACCAGCTGGGCTGTGATGCCCCGCCCGAACTCCTTGCCGATGCTGCGGGTGAGCCCTTCGAGGGCCCGCTGCGCGATCGCGTGCCCGGTCGTCCCGCAGTTCTCGGGGGCGGTGCCGAGCACGATCACCCGACCGCTGCGGTGCAGGGATCGCGCGTACGGATGGAAGAACTCGTGCAGCGCGACCAGCTGGGCCGGGTCGGTGAGGTGGGACGCGTCGAAGACCAGCGCGCCGTGCGGCGGGTCGGCCGTGTCGATGACGTCGGCGCCCAGCTTGGTCAGCGCGTCGCGGACCGCGGAACCGGGCCGACCGCCGAACAGGACCGGCCCGGCGAGCGCGGCGTCGCGGCGCAGCCGGGGCGGGTCGGGCAGCCCCAGGCGCTTGACCAGCGCGTGACCCGGCCCGGAATTGGCGAAACTCGCGTATCTGTCGCCCATGCGCGTAGCCTACTCGCCAGTAGCTTTCCCGGCAGGAGGATGAGATGCGCCGAGTCGCCGTGCTGGGCGGGAACCGGATCCCGTTCGCCCGCTCCAACGGCCGCTATGCCGCTGCGTCCAATCAGGACATGCTGATCGCCGCGCTGGACGGGCTGATCGCCCGGTTCGGGCTGGCCGGTGAGCGGATGGGCGAGGTGGTCGCCGGCGCCGTGCTCAAGCATTCACGCGACTTCAACCTCACCCGGGAGTCGGTGCTCGGGTCGCGGCTCGACCCGCGGACCCCGGCGTACGACATCCAGCAGGCCTGCGGCACCGGGCTCGAAGCGGTCACGCTGGTGGCCAACAAGATCGCCCTCGGTCAGATCGACGCCGGGATCGCCGGGGGAGTAGACACCACCTCGGACGCTCCGTTGCAGCTCAACGAGGATCTGCGGCGTACGCTGCTGCAGCTCAACCGGGCCCGGACGCTGGGCCGGCGGCTGCGCGTGGCGGCCCGGATCCGCCCCCAGCAACTGGTCCGGCCGGAGATCCCGCGCAACGCCGAGCCGCGGACCGGGATGTCGATGGGGGAGCACACCGCGATCACGGCCGAGCGCTGGGACATCTCCCGGGCGGCGCAGGACGAGCTCGCCCTGGCCTCGCACCAGCGGCTGGCCGCGGCGTACGAGCGCGGGTTCTTCGACGACCTGATGACCCCGTACCTGGGTCTGGACCGTGACCAGAACCTCCGGCCCGACACGACCCTGGAGAAACTGGCCGGGTTGAAGCCGGCGTTCTCCGCGACGATGACCGCCGGTAACTCGTCGCCGCTGACCGACGGTGCGGCGACCGTCCTGCTCGGACACGAGGAGTGGGCGGCCGAGCGGTCACTGCCGGTACTGGCGTACTTCGAGGACTGCGAGACCGCCGCCGTCGACTACGTGCACGGTGACGAGGGGCTGCTGATGGCGCCCGCGTACGCCGTGCCGCGCCTGCTCGCCCGCAACAACCTGACGTTGCGGGACTTCGACTACTACGAGATCCACGAGGCGTTCGCGGCCCAGGTGCTGGCCACCCTGGCCGCGTGGGAGTCGCCGGAGTTCTGCGAGGATCGCCTCGGGCTGGACGCGCCGCTCGGCCCGATCGACCGGGCCAAGCTCAACGTCACCGGCTCATCCCTGGCCGCCGGGCACCCCTTCGCCGCCACGGGTGGGCGCATCGTCGCGACGCTCGCCAAACTGCTCGCCGAGAAAGGATCCGGTCGGGGCCTGATCTCCATCTGCGCGGCCGGTGGGCAGGGCGTCGTGGCGATCCTGAGCCGGTGACGCCGATTTCGGCTTCCGCTTCTTGTTCGGCGACCAGGCGAAGGCGAACGCGCTGCCGAGCAGGCCGAGGACCATGCCGAGGATGAAGCCGCCCAGGTTCGAGGTCAGCCACGAGGACAGCGTGAGCAGGGCGGCCACGATCGCGTAGAAGGTCTTCTGCTGCGGGTTGACCAGCAACAGGATCCCGCAGAGCAAAATGACCATGGGTACGAGATAACCGGCCACGCCCTGCATGCCGACGTGCAGGACCACCGGCAGCGGCGCTTTGACGACGGCCAGGATCTCCAGGCCGGCCAGAATGACCAGGATCCCGCCCACGAGTGGACGGGTCTGGTACCAGGCCGGCCCCGAGGGTGGCTCCGGTTGGTGGTGCGACATCTCAGCAGTCGTTGCGGGTGAACGACATCCGCAGGTGCGGAAGCGTGAACCGGGACGCCGTGGTGGCGTAGTTGGTCTGCCGCAGGCTGTCGATGTCGACGGTGTCGGCCTGCTGGCTGAAGACGCCGGGGCCGCCGACGACGTGCCCGCCGCCGCCCCGCCGGTCGATGACCTTGTCGACCGTGCTGGCGTCCTGGCCGATGTCGATGTTCTTGAAGTCGGTGTCCCCGTTGATCGAGATCGAGTCGACGACCAGGCTGTCCGCCTTGACCGGGGTCTTGTTGTCGCCGGCCGTGATCTTGAGGAACGAGCCGCCCAGCGACACGCTCTGGCACAGGTTGGTCAGCTCGGCCTTGTCGATCGCCGAGACGATCACCACCCGCTGCCCGCCGGTCTGGCCGTCCGGGCCGGGCTGCTCGGCGTTCGGACTGTCCTCGATCATGCTGTCGATGGTCGCGAATTGCTCGAAACCGTCGCCGTGCAAATGGGTCGCGGCAACCGTGAAGGGCATGCCGGAGATGGAGAAATTGGCGGCGAGCACGCCCTGTGCGGTCAGCGTGACGAGGCCGGCGGTGAGCACACCGGTGACCGCCAGCATGCCGCCGAACTGCCGCCAGCGGATCCCCGACCCGGTCGTGGTCTCCGCTTTGGATTCGGGTCTGACCAGCTCATCCGTGGACATGGCCTTGCCCCTATCGGTTCGTGTCGATGAGATGTCGGGCGTAAGTTACCGCTCGGTACGGTCGCGGTCAAGACACTGAGCGTGGCCTGTTCAGGTGCCGCGATGTTACATCCCGGCAACCTTGACGCTACACAGCGGACCGGTCTATAAACCGTCGAAGCTGACCGATCTCATCGATCCCCCTGAATACGCGGCTCAGCTTTTCGCGCCTTGAGACTTCCGTGAAGGAGAACAGTCATGCGCGCAATCCGTCCCCTCGTCCTCGCCTCGGTGGCGGTCCTCGCCCTCGGCCTGGCGGCGTCGCCCGCCCGGGCCGACGACGCCGGCGCCGTCCTCACCACCGGTGCCGCCGACGGCCCCGACGTGGCCGTCGGCGACGTGCTGACCGCGTCCGTCGCGGCCGGCACCACCGCCAACTTCGCCACCGCCTCCGGCGGCTCGACCGGCATCAAGTGCGGTCAGTCGGCCTTCACCACGACCGTGGCCGACAACCCGGCCGCACCGGGCGTGGCCACCGAGTCGACAACCAGCCACACCTTCGCCTCGTGCACCGCGAACATCCTCGGGGTCACCCGGGTCAACAGCGTGACCGTGAACAACACGCCGTTCGCCACCACGGTCGACAGCAACGGCGTGGTCACCGTGTCGGGCACCGCCGCCCTGCCGATCAAGACCACGATCAGCCTCGGCACCATCCTCGGCGCCGTGACCTGCGTCTATACCGCCAACGGCGGCAGCATCACCGGCGCCGTGGACAACACCGACAACGCCATCGCCTTCGACAACCAGGCCTTCACCAAGTCCTCGGGCCCGATCACCTGTCCCTCCAGCGGCTTCTTCACCGCCCGTTACGCCCCGGTCGTCGACACCTCGGCCGAGGGCAGCCCGGCCGTTTTCACCAACTGACCGGCTCGCTTTTTCGCTAGAGTCACCCGGGCCGCCGCCACCGGACGGCCCGGGGGACAGGTCGTGTCTCGACCTGATCCTCAACCCGGAGGTTCGCCCGCCGAAGAGGACCAGTGTGCCGTCCCCGTTGAGCCGCACCCGGCTGGTCTCGTACTGCGCCGCGTCCGCGGTCGTCGTCGCGCACGTGGTGCCGGTGCTCCTCAGCGACGACCGGGCCGGCTGGACCGCGGCCTCGCTGGGCGGGATCGCCGTCCTGCTGGGCATCCTGGCCTGGACCACGTTCCGGGAGCGGACGGTGCCGGGCGAGCCACTGCTCACGCCCGCGCTGCTGGTGCTCATCGGCGGCTCGCTGAGCGGGCCGGTCCGGATCATGACGATCAGCATCGCCGTGTTCGCGGTCATGTCCCTGCACGGCTCGGCGCGGGCCTGGGTGATCCGTACCGTGCTGGGTCTGGCCGTGCTCCCGGCCGGGACCGCCCTGGCCGCGGCGACCGGCGCCACCACCGTGTCCTGGCGTACCGCGGACGTGCTCGGTCTGGTGCCGTTCGTGGTGCCGGTGGGCCTGGTGATGCGCAACATCCTCCGGGTGCTCCGGCAGCAGGAGATGATGTCGGCCCGGGACGCGCTGCTGTCCTCGGCCGGCGGCCGGCTCCTGGCCGCCGCCGACGTCGACGAGGTTCACCGTGTCGGCATCGACCTGACCAACCGCATGATCGCGCTCGCACCCGGCCTGACCCTGCTCATCGTCCGCCGGCAGAACGAGACCTGGTACGTCAGCCGGGCCATCGGCGTCGACCCCGGCCTCGGGCTGGTCGGCCGCCCGATGACGGCCGAGGAACTCGCGCGCCCGGCGGCGGCCCTGGCCGAGTTGGTGCCCGCCCACCACCACTGGCACGGTGAGCTGGTCGGCGACCGGCACGTCCTGCTCGGCGCCGTCCGGCCGGTGTCGGCGAGCGAGGTCGACGCCTTCCGTACCCTCGTCCACCAGGTCGTGCTGGCCGAGCACAACCTCGCCTCTCGGGCCGAGCTGCAGCACCGGGCCCACCACGACTCGCTGACCGGGCTGGCCAACCGCGAGCTGTTCTACGACACGCTGACCGGCGCGGTGACGCGCGGCGGCCCCGGCTCGGTCGCCGTGATCAGCGTCGACCTGGACGACTTCAAGCAGGTCAACGACACGTACGGGCACGGCGGTGGCGACGAGCTGCTGATCGAGGTGGCGGCCCGCCTGCGCGCCGGAGCCGGCCCCGAGGGGATGGCGGCCCGCCTCGGCGGCGACGAGTTCGTCGTCCTGCTCACCGGGCTCACCGACGAGGGCGAGGCCGAACGTGTCGCCCTGCGGCTGCGCGAACGCATCCTCACCCCGATCCTCGTCCTCGGCCAGTCGGTGCGGGTCGGCGCCAGCATCGGCATCAGCGGCGCCGCCCCCGACCCGGCCGACCTGCTGCGCCGGGCCGACGTGGCGATGTACACGGCCAAGGCGGCCGGCAAGAACCGGGTCGAGCGCTTCACCGCCGCCGACTTGCCCACACCGCGCTGAGCTACCGGCGCCCTGGCGGTGACGCGAGGTTCGGGTCGCGCTGAGCTACCGGCCTCCCGGCGGTGACGCGAGGTTCGGGTCGCGCTGAGCTACCGGCCTCCCGGCGGTGACGCGAGGATCGGATAGCCGGGCAGCGTGATCGCGTCGGCCTTGCCGAACTGCCTCGCCAACATCTGACGGGCCGGCCAGCGGGTCATCATCCCCATCGTCCGGGCCCGCAGCCGCACGACCGCGCGCGACCGCGGCGCGAACAGGCCGATCCCGCCGGGCGGCAACCTCAGGCCACCGGCCACGTAGTCGGCCATCACGTGCTGGTAGGCGGCGAAGGCCCGCTCCGGGTCGATGGCGGCGGCGAGCTCGCCCGCCAGCACGTAGGCGCCGACCAGGCTGAGGCTGGTGCCCAGCCCGGCCAGCGGCGAACCGCAGTAGCCGGCGTCGCCGAGCAGCACCACCCGGCCGCGCGCCCAGCGGTCCACCCGCACCTGACTGATCGCGTCGAAGAAGAAGTCGCCGGCGTACGGCATCGCGGCCAGCAGTTCGTCGACGCGCCAGCCGGCGCCGGTCATCCGCTCGGTCAGCAGGCGCTGGGCGTCGGGCCGGGACAGCCGGTCGAAGCGGGGCTCGCGCTCGCGGAAGGTCAGCGCCGCCTTGGCCTGGCCGGCCCGCTCCGGGCGCAGCGTGGCGACCCGGCCGCCCGGGGCGTTGTACATCAGCAGCCACCGGTCCAGGTCGCCGGGGTCGGGGACGCTGAAGTACGCCCCGTACGCGCCCAGGTGACGCACGAACCGCTCGTCCGGTCCGAAGGCGAGGCGCCGGACCCCGGAGTGCACACCGTCGGCCCCGACGACCAGGTCGTACCGCTCGCGGGTGCCCCCGTCGAACACCACGTCCACGCCGCCGAGGTCCGGGCCGAGGGCGACGACCCGGTCGCCGAAGCGGTAACGGACGTCGCCGGCCGTGGCGTCGAGCAGGATCCGGGCCAGGTCGCCGCGGGCGATCTCGATCTCGGCGACGAGACCCTCACCGCCGAACGCGCCGGCCGGCATCTCGGCCGTCCGGCGGCCGCGGTCGTCGACCATCGCGAAACCGCGCTCGTCGACCTGGTCCTCGCGGATCCGTTCCCGCAGCCCCATCGGCTCGACCACCACCCGGGCGACGCCCCGGACGTCGACCGCCTGACCGCCCGGCCGTGGCCGGGCCGCCCGCTCGACCACTGTCACGTCGGCGCCCGCCCGGTGCAGCCACAGTGCCAGAGCCGGCCCGGCGATGCCGGCACCGGAGATCAACACGCGCATGTCCCCGCTCCTCTGCGTACCCTGTACATCGATGCGCCGGACACTAGGCGGGCCAGGCCTTTTGAGGCCAGAAGCGCACTAGTACGCGACGAGGGGTGTACTACCGTGGAGGCTCCGTACCGCCGGATCGTCGCCGACATCCGCCGCCGCATCGAGGACGGCTCGCTGCGGCCCGGCGACCGCGTCCCGTCGGCCCGGGCGATCACCCGGGAGTGGGGCGTCGCCATCGCCACTGCGACCAAGGCCCACGCCGCGCTGCGGGCGGCCGGCCTGACCGTCGCCCGGCCCGGCACCGGCACCGTGGTGGCCGGCCCGGCCCGTGACGCCGCCCTGAACCGGGACCGGATCGTCGCCGTCGCGGTCGCCATCGCCGACCGCGAGGGCATGGCCGAGGTGTCCATGCGCCGCATCGCCGGTGCGCTGGGCGTGGCCACGATGTCGCTCTACCGCCACGTGCCGGGCCGTGACGACCTGATCGTCGGCATGATCGACGAGGCGCTCGACGGCCTGCCGGCCACCACCCGGCGATCCGGTGACTGGCGGGCCGAGCTGGACCGATGCGCCCGCGCGCTGTGGGCGGTGTTCCAACGCCACCCGTGGCTCGCCCCGGCCATGTCGCTGACCCGGCCCCAGGCGTCGCCCAACGCGTTGCGCCTGGGGGAGTGGATGATGGGCGCGCTCGGGCGGACCGGCCTCGCCGTCACCGACCGGTTGCTGGTCCAGGTGCTGCTCTTCAGCTTCGTCCGGGGCGTGGCCAGCGGCCTGGAACCCGAGGCGCAGGCGGTCCGCGACACCGGCCTGACCGACGACGAGTGGATGGAACGCCAGAACGAGGTGTTCCAGCGCCTCGCCGCGCGGCACGAGGTGCCGCACTACGAGCAGCTGATGCGGCTGGACTCCGACTTCGAGTTCGACCTGCGGGTGCTGTTCGAGTTCGGGCTGGCGCGGCTGCTCGACGGGCTCGCCGTGCTGATCGAGCGCGACATCACCCTCAAGTAGAGGTTGAGGTTGAGGGTTTCAGGCCAGGCCCTCGCGCTCGGCCACCGACCGGGCCGGAGGCGGCGTCCGGGCGTACACCTCGAGCAGGAAGTCGTTTTCCTCGTGCCGGGCCGTGCGGGTCAGACCGGGCACGCCGGCCAGCGCGGCGTGCACCTGGTCGCCGGGGCGGGCGTGCTCGTCCACCGGCCGGCGCCAGTGCACCGCGACCAGGTCGCCGCCCGGCTCGAGAGCGCGGCGCGTGTTGGTCAGCAGGGTGGCCAGGTCGGCGTCGTCGAAGTAGTAGCCCAGCTCGGAGAGCACGATCAGGTCGAAGGACTCGTCCGGCCAGTCGTGCGGCATCGCGGCCTGGCGTACGCGTACGTGTGTATGGACCTCGACCCGCTCGGCCGCCGTCGCGACCGCGGAGGGCACCACGTCCACCGCCAGCAGCCGGTCGGCCCGGGCGGCCAGACGGGCGGTCAGCATCCCGGTCGAGCAGCCCGGCTCGAAGGCCGACCGGTACCGCCGCCGGGGCAACGCCGCCACCGTCAGGTCGTGCTTGCGGGCGTCGTACCAGCGGTTCTCGAAGTCCCACGGGTCGGTGCGGGCCGCGTACATCCGCTCGAAGTAGCTTCTCGGCGTGGTCACGCGAAGACCACCTCGAACGGGCGGGCGAAGCGGGCCAGCACGTGCGGCGGCAGGATCGCGGCGTCCGCCTCGGCCGGCCCGAGCGGCGCGATCTGACTCTCGAAGGCGGCGATCGCGGCGGCCTTGGCGGCGATCGCCGCGGGCGTGAGATCGACGACGCGGGCCCGGCGCCACGGCACGGAGGGGTCTCCGGGGTGGGCCCAGTGCCAGGTCCAGATCGGATATTCGAGCAGCCGCGCGCCGGTCACCTCACAGGCCCGGGCGGCGGCCCGGCCGACGATCTCGTGATCCGGGTGCCCGTCCCCGCGCCACGTGGCCAGGCACCACCGGCCCGGCGCCAGCAGCGGGACGAGCGCGTCGGTGACCGCCTTCGCGTCGATGCCGCCGTCGGGCTGGCCCAGCCGGTGCACCCGGGACGCGCCCAGCCCGAGCCGATCCAGTGCCTCGGTGGTCTCGGCCCGGCGGATCGCGGCCAGTTCGGAGCGGCTGTGGACGGTCGAGTCCGGGTGCGACGCCTCGCCGTCGGTGACCGCCACCAGATCGGCCGCGCCGAGCATCGCCATCAGGCCGGCCACCCCGAGGATCTCGTCGTCCGGGTGCGGCGCCACCACCAGCGGCGGGCCCGGCGGGTCGAGGTCCAGCGCGGGCCACGCCTTGACCGCGGGCCAGGACGTCCACTCCCGCTCGTCGGTGCCCTCGGCGACGACTATCGGTTTCACCATGTCGGCTCCTCTCCCGTGGCCAGCAGTCGGCCGAGCTGTTCCAGATCACCCTCGGCGTGGCTCTGCCGCAGGTAGACGGTGAGGTCGGCGACCCGGCGGGCGTGGTCGCCGTCGCGGGCCAGCGGTCCCGCGCCCAGGGCCCGGCCGACCCGGTCGAGCACCTCGGTGGCGGCGGCTTCGACGGTCGCGCGTACCCGCAGCGCCAGCCGGTGCGCGTCGGCCCGCGGGTCGGCGTCGATCGCGGCGGCCGCCTCGGCCAGCACCGCCCCGGCCGCCCCGAGCGCGACGTCCACCGCCCCGAGGTGGGCGTACGCGTGCGGTCCGATGTCCTTCGCCGGCCGTGGGGAATTGGCCGCCGCCGGAAAGCCGGCCGTGCCCGGTGAGCCGGCCGTGCCCGGTGAGCCGGCCGCCCTCGGCGAGTTGGCGGGGCGGGGGGAGTTGGCGGGGCGAGGGGCGCCGGTGGCCGCCGCGAGCAGGGTGTCGGCCACGCCGAGGGCGCCGCCGTACCAGCACGCCGCCACGCCGACGCCGCCGTGCCAGAAACCCGGGCGGCCCACGTAGTCGCCGGGGCCGCCGACCGGCTCGGCCGGCGCGTCGGTGAAGCGGATCGTCCGGCTGTCGCTGGCCGCCATGCCGACGGCGGGCCAGGTGCCGTCGAGCGGGAACGCGTGCGGCGCCTCGTTGGCCACCGCGAACAGCCGGATGCCGTCGTCCGCGGCCGCCGTCACCAGGGCGTGGGTGCACCAGGCGGCGCCCGAGCACCACGGGCGGTCGCCGGTCAGGCGCCAGACGCCGCCGGCGTTCTCCGCGCGTACCGACGAAGGAGCCGCCGCCCAGACACCCCAGCGCTCCCCACCGCCAGGTGGTCCCGCGCCGAGCTCGGCGCGGATCGCCACCGCGTCCGCGTGCCCCTCCAGCAGCCGCACCTCGACCAGGTCGCGCCGGCCGGTCGCGGCGAAGTGGCGGAAACGTTCCGCGGTCCCGCCGTGCCCGGGAAGCGGCAGGTCAGGAAGGTTGATGGTCGACACCGCCGGCAGATACCCGGGAGCGCTTCCACTAATCACCCGGGTCGGTTAACTTCTAACGGTGGTAGAAAACCTAACGACGTTCGGCGTACGGGGACCGCGCGCGTGACCCGAGAGGAGCGCCGCGAGGCGAACCGGCGGCGCATCTTCGAGGCCGCTTGGCAGACCGTCGAACGGGACGGCGCGGCGGCGGTGACGATCCGCCAGATCGCCACCGACGTCGGCTACTCCGCGCCCGTCGTCTACCAGCACTACGCCGGCAAGGAGGCGCTGCTCGGGGCGGTGCTGATCGAGGGGTACGCCCGGCTGCACGCCCATCTGGCAGCCGCGGCCGAGCACAGCCCGCCGGCCGAGGCGCTCTATGCCGTCGGGCAGGCGTACCTCGGCTTCGCCGAGCGCAACCCGCACCTCTACCGGCTGATGAACGGCCTGGCCGCGGTGGCGCTCGACCCCGGCGCGCGCAACGCCGCCGCCGGCGGAGTGATCGCGGTGACGAACAGCGTCATCGAGGCCTGGGCGGCCGCGACCGGTGCCCCGCGCCCCGACCCGGCCCTCGCCTGCGACCTGGTCTGGGGCGTCGTGCACGGCATGACCGGGCTCGGCCAGCTCGACGACATCGGCTTCGACCGCGCCCGCCGGCTCGCCGACGAGGCCCTGCACGCCATCACCGACCGATGGGCCCGGTCATGAACCCACCGTCAATCCTATTCGTGAGGAGCATCCGATGACCGTCGACGTCGACCGCGACGCCCAGGTCGTGGTGGAGCACACCACGCTGATCAACGCCCCGCTGGACACCGTGTGGCGGCTGCACACCACGATCGGCGACTGGCCGTCGTGGCAGCCGGACATCACCTCGGCCGCCCTCGACGGCCCGCTCGTACCCGGCTCGAGCTTCCGCTGGGAGACCAGCGGGCTGGACATCACCTCGACGATCAAAGAGGTGGTACCGGGCGAGCGGATCGTCTGGGGCGGCCCGGCCCGCGGCATCGACGGCGTGCACGTGTGGGCCTTCACCGAGGGCCCGGACGGCGTGACCGTGCACACCACCGAGTCGTGGGACGGCCCGCCGGTCGCCGCCGACCCCGGCGGCATGCGCGCGGCCCTGGACGCCTCGTTGGTCGCCTGGCTGGCCGCCCTCCGTCAGGCCGCCGAGAACCCATCCTCCAGGTAGGCCACCGACTCGTCCGCCCGTGCCGTCAGCGCCGCACTGATCCGCCGGGCCAGCAGGCCGGGCAGGCGTTCGGCGGCCTCCCGCTCGGTGCACCACGCCCAGCCGCGCAACTCGTCGGCCGGCAACCGGATCCGGCCGGTCTGCGCCGGCGTCAGCATCCCGCCGTCGAACACCATCATCAGGCCCTCGGTGCGGTCCGGGCGCGGTGGCACCCAGTCGACCACCAGCAACCGGCCCGGCCGCACGGTCAGGCCCAGCTCCTCGTCGAGCTCGCGCACCACCGCCGCGCGGGGCGACTCGCCGGCCTCGACGGCGCCGCCCGGGATCTCGAAATACGGCTGGTAGGTCGGCTCGACCAGCAGCACCCGGCCCCGATCGTCGGTCAGCAGCGCGCCGGCCCCCATCCGTTTGCGCGGCAACGTGGCCGTGTAGTCGCCGGTCACCCGGGCCGGCCCGGTCAGCCGAGGGCGGCGATGTTGGCGGCCTCGTCCGGGTCGGGCTCGGACGTGTCCAGGAACGCCCGGAGCACCTCGACGGCCACGTCCGGTGCGAGTCGTTTGAGACTCATCGCCAGCACGTTGGCGTCGTTCCAGAGGCGGGCGCCGCGGGCGATCCACGGGTCCCAGGCCAGTGCCGCGCGGACGCCCGGCACCTTGTTGGCCGCGATCGCCGTCCCGGTGCCGGTCCAGCACATCACCACGCCGTAGTCGGCTCGCCCCTCGACGACCGCCCGCCCGACGAATCGACCCAGGTCGGGCCAGCTCTGCCCCGGCTCGGGCCGGACGATCTCGTGGCCGCCCTCGGTCAGGGCCCGGACGACGGCCGCGGTGGTCTCGTTCTCGTCATCACTGGCGAAAGCAACCCGCATCCGTTCAGCCTAGGCGGCGTTACGCAGTCCAGCCGGGGCCGCGGCGTGACCCAGAGCGCGCTGGACCGCGAAACACGGCTCGGGCGGCTGGGTCAGCCGGCGTGGGCGGTGTTGACCTGCAGGATCCAGGTGACGCCGAAGCGGTCGGTGAGCATGCCGAAGCCGGGGGAGAACGGCGACGGACCGAACTTCTCGACGATCTCGGCGCCGTCGGCGAGCTTGTCCCACAGCGCGCCGACCTCTTCCGCGGTCTCGCCGCCGATGGCGACGAAGAACCGCTCGCCGGTCAGGGTCACGCCGTTCTCGCGGGTCGTCGCGGTCAGCGGGGCGGCCGGGACGGCGTGGCCGGGGACGTCGTAGCCCATGACGCTGAAGCCGTTGCCGGCGGTGACCTGGCCGAAGACGATCTTGTCGGCGCCGGGCAGTTCCGCGGGCATGCCGAAGTCGCTGTACGCGACCAGGGTGAGGTGGCCGCCGAACACGGACTGGTAGAACTCCAGCGCCGCCCGGGCATCGCCGCGGAAGTTCAGGTGCGTGGTGGTGGTGATCGTCATGGCGATGACTCCCTGTCGGTGTTCTGGGCCGGTGTTGTCCGGCGCTGAACCAAGGGTCGCAGCCATAGGTGTCAGGTTGTGGCACCTTCTTCCGGGACGGTAAGGATCTCCGCGCGCAAGGTCTCCAGTTGCCGCACGGCGGGTGTGCCGGGGGCGGCGAGCAGGGTCAGGAGCTTGAGGTCGGCGCCTGGTGGTGGGCCGGCATCCGCTGGACAACGCCGACCTGTCGGCCGACCTCGACGGGGTGATGCGTGCCCTGGCCGCCCGGCTCGGCATCGATGTTCCGGCCGATCGGTGGGCCGCCCTGGTCGACGCGGCGACCCTTCCCCGGATGCGGGCGGAGGCCGACCGGCTGGTCCCGAACGTGGTCCCGGTCAAGGACCGGAGCGCGTTCTTCCGGGAGGGCCGGTCCGGCGCCGGGGCCCGCGCGCTGAAGGAAGCGGAGCTGGCCCGGTTCCGGCGGCGGACGGCCGGCCTCGCCCCGCCGGACGTGGTCGACTGGCTGTGTCGGCCCTGAGTCACCAGCCCACGTCGCGGGCGATCCGCCGCGCCACGTCGAGGGCGGAGAGATCGTCGGTCGGCACCGGCCGGCCCGCCCCGGAACGGTCGAGTGCCTCCGACTGCCGGACGGCGGCTTCGTGCGCCGCGGCGAGCACGGTGGCGGACGCGCCGCGGAGCTCGTCGCCGGCGATGAGCGGACCGTGGCCGAGGCCGCGCAGCCGGATCCGTTCGCGCAGGGTGCGGGAACTCGCCCGGAGCCGGATGACCGTGACGGTCGCGGCGGGCAGCGCGTCGAGGTAGGGCCGGGGATCGGTGATGTGGCCGTTGACCACCAGGCGGCGGGCGCCCCACCGGTGGAAGAGGGACCACAGGGAGGCGACGTTGGCCGCCTCGAGCCGGACATCGGCGCGATCACCGAGGAAGCCGATCTGCCGCAGATCGACCAGGCCGGCGATGTGCCCGTCGCGGCGGGCCAGCCGGGACAGCTCCCAGCCGACCGTCGACTTGCCGGCCGCGGCCGGGCCGCACAGCAGCACGACCTCGCCGGGTGTGGCCTCCGGATCCGGCCACGGGAGGGCCGCGCGCGGTGGCTGATCGGGCCACCGCTCACGGACCGTCGCCAGCACGTCGGTGACGTCACCGCGGGTGGTGTCCACAGTGGGGTACGCGAAACCGGCGCGATCCAGCGACTCCGCCATCGCGAGAGCGGCCGCGCGGTCCTCGCCCGGCCGGCCCCGGAGCGCCAGCCGGCGGCTCAGCACCGGCAGGTCGCAGCGCAGACGCAGAACGGTGAGGGCGGCCCCGGAAAGAACCTCGGTGCGGATGCCACGCCGCGCGTCGACGAGACCGGAGACGATCAGCGACGTGGCGCCGGCCGCCGCGACATTCGTGACGACCCGGCCCAGGGCGCGGGTCTGCAGCTCGGTCCGGCCGGGGTCGGCGGGAATCTCGGGGTAGCACAGGCCGAGCTGGTCCAGGTCGACATAGCCGGCGCCGGGCCGTTCGCGGAACAGCTCCCAGGCGGCGGTGGACTTGCCCACTCCCGGTGGCCCGCACAACCACAGCACCGGAAACCGGACGACCGGCGCGCTCAACTGACGTCTCCCGGTGGCCCGCACAACCACAGCACCGAAAACCGGACGACCGGCGCGCTCAACTGACGTCTCCCGGTGGCCCGCACAACCACAGCACCGAAAACCGGACGACCGGCGCGCTCAACCGACGTCCGAGTCTCATTCGCCGACGCGCAGGAGTTCGCCCAGCCCCTGACGCCGGCGGGCGGCCGCCTCGGCCCAGCCGGCCACCGGGACCGCCGTCACCAGCACCACGGCCAGAAGCACCAGCGGCCACCACGGCACGGCCAGGACCGGGTCGCTGTCCCAGCCGACCAGCAGCCGCAACGCCAGCGAGCCGAAGGTCAGAACGGCCAGGGCGACACCCAGCAACGGCCCGGCCAGCGCGGCCACGAGCACCGGCGGCAGAAGTTCGACGGCGGCGACCGTACGCGTGTCCCGGAGCCGCAGACCCAGCGTGCGCAACCGGCCCATGGTGGCCCAGCGTCGCGGTGCGCCGGACGCCGCCCCGAGGGCGAAACCGAGCAACCCGAGCGCGACCAGCGTCCCGGCCGACACCCAGGTCAGCGCGATCAGCCCGGCCGTCACCGGCGTGGTGCGCCGCTCCCGGGCGACGTCGGTGCGCGACGTGACCCGGACACCCTGGGCGCCGGCCAGCACGCCGGCCGCACCGGGACCGGACGCCCACAGCGTGTTGGGCTCGATCGGGACCCCGGCCGCGGCCAGCGCGGTGGCGTCCACGTAGACGGCGTCGCCACTGTCGCCGATGGCCGGTGCCGTTCCCACGGCGGTGAGCGCGACGGCTGCCCCGTCCTTGCGCGGGACCTGCAGGGCCACGCCGGGGCGCAGGGTGCCGTCGGCCGATCGGACCAGGGCGGCAACGGCGCCGCCGGAGTGGGCCGCCCCGAGCCGGTCGAACGCGGGGCCGTCGGGCACCGGGGCGTCGTCGAGCAACCGCCGGTACGCGGCCGCGTCCAGCACCACGAGCCGGGTGGTGACCAGCTTGGTCGGGGCGGCCACGCTCGCGCCCTCGGTGATCTGGGCGGTGGCGACGTGCTCGACGCCGGGCGCGGCGGCCACCTTCCGGGCGAGGGCGGTGAGGTCGACACCGGCGGACGGCACGGCGTCCACGCGTACGTCGGCACCGACCGTGCGCCAGGCCGCGTCGGTCAGGCCCCGGCCGGCGGTGGCGCCCGTGGTCAGCGCGAAGGTCGCCAGGCCGGCGGCGGCCACCATGACCAGCGCCGGCAGCGCCTGTGCGGCCCCGGCGGCCTGGGCCGTACCGAAGACGACGAGGGGCCGGCGCGAGCGCAGCGCCCGGCGCAGCAGGAACCGCAGTACGGGTGGCAGCAGCCGGACCAGGACCAGGGCGCCGGCGATGACACCCAGCGCGGGGGCGGCCGCGGCCAGCGCCGACGTGCTCTCCTGGCCGGCGAACGGGTCGAGCGCCCCGGCGGTGGGGCCGGCCGACGCCGGCAGGATCCCGCGCTGCCGGAGGGCGACGACCGCGCCCGCGGCCACGATCAGCACGGCACCCTCGATCGCGGCCCGGCGCAGCGACGCCGTGCGCCGGAGCCGGCGGCGGGCGGCCCGGTTGGCGGGCACGCGGCGGTCGCGGGTGGCGCGGGCGGCCACGGCGATTCCGTACGCGGGCCCGGCCAGCAGCGCCGCGGCGGCCACCGGAAGCGACCACCACAGGGCGATGCCCGGCGTCACCAGCCGGGCCGCGACCAGTCCCACCAGCGTCGCGACGAGCGCCAGCGCGGCCGACTCGATCAGCAGCTCGGTGGCCAGCCCGGGCAGCCCGGCGCCGCGGTGCCGGGCCGCGGTCAGGGCCGGGGCGCGCCGGCGGGCCAGCAGCGCCGCCGCGAGGGCCAGCACCAGCACGGCGCCGGTGAGTACGCCGGCGAGCAGGACCGAGGCCTGGGCGGTGGCCGCGTTGACCCGCATCTGCACGGTCCGCAGCACGTGGTCGAGCTGGGTCAGCCACTGAAGGGAACCGTCCTGTGCGGAGAACGAGCCGGACGTCGCCTGGAGGGTGACGAGCAGGGCGTTGATCGGCCCGGCGGTGGCCGAGTCGAGCTTGGCCGGGTCGGCGTCGAAGTGGGCGAGGCGGTCCAGTTCGTCCTGCTCGACGGCGAGCCGGGCGTCGGGCAGCGACTCGGGGGAGAGCAGGCCGCCGAGCCGGGTGCTGCCCAGGCCGTCGAGCCCGGGCAGCGGGCGCAGCACCCACGGCGTGAGCCGCCACGCCGGGTCGGCCGGGTCGACCGGCCGGAAGATCCCGCTGATCGTCACGATCTTGACCCGCAGCAGTTTGTCCTTCAGCGGGATCCGGTCGCCCGGCTTCAGGCGCAGCGCGGCGGCGGTCGCCTCGGTGACGCCCACCTGCACCGGCCACGGCGGGCTGCCGCTCCGGACGACGAGGTCGGGTTCGTCGGCCGGTGCCGATCCGCGGGGCGGGCCCCCGGCGATCCAGGTGACCCGGCCGGCGCTGAACGCGCCGCGGTTGTCGGACAGGTACGAGTACTGGAACGTGCGGAGCAGGCTGCCGTCGGTGACGTTGAAGCTCGGGCCGCCGGCGGTCATCACCGGTGGTCGAAGGGCCGCGCGCAGGTCCGGGTCCAGGGAGGACTCCGCGCGCAGGCGAAAGACGTCCATCTCGGCCGCCAGGTCCGGTTTCCGCTGGCGGCCGCCCAGCGCGTCGTCGTAGTCCCAGCTGGAGTGGGCCACCACGGCGCCGTCGTCGCCGGCCGAGCGGACCGCGTCGCGGATGGTGGCGTCGGTGGTGGAGCGCAGCAGCGCCGGTGTCGCCCCGGCCAGCAGCGCGGACACCGCGACGACCACGGCGACCAGCAGGAGCAGTCCGACGTCGGCGCGGGCCCGGCCGCGGACGCTGGGCCAGTGCACGACGGGCAGCCGCCCCGCGGCGAGTCGCCACACGACCGGGAGTCTCATGTCGCCACCCGCAGGTGGGCGGCGTCGGCCCGGCGGGTCTGGGCGATGACCACGACGGTCACCGCGAGCGCGCACGCGACGACGAGGAGACCGAGCAGCGCTCCCTCGGCGGCCCACGGCCAGACGCCGGCCGGTGCCGGTATCGGCGTGGCCCCGGTCTCGGCCCGGACCATCGGCGGCGCCACCACCGCGGTGGCCAGCGCCCCGACCAGGGCGCCGGCCAGCAGCAGGGGGAGCAGGACCCCGGCGTGCTGGCCGAGCAGCATCGCCCGGACCTCGCGCCGGGTCACGCCCAGCCCGCGCAACCGGGCCACCTCGACCGCGCGGACCCGCAGGTCGCTGTTCACGTGCAGGACGACGCCGGCCAGCAACAACAGGACGGCGACGAGTACGAGCAGCTGCAGCGACGGCCGCACCCCGGCGCGCGGCGCGCTGCCGGTCAGGCGGGCGGTCTCGGCGTCCCGGGTGGTGACCTGGCCCAGGTGCAGGGCGGCGACGCGTTCGGCCGCGCCGGCCCGGGGCTGCCCGGCCCACCAGGCGTCGATCGGGTAGGTCAGGTCGCCGGCGGCGATCAGCGACCGGGACAGGGTGTCGATGTCGGCCAGGACCGCCGGCGCACCGGGGGCGGCCGGCACCTCGGGGACGACCGCGGTGACCACGATCGGCACCGGGGTGACGCCCACCGGCATGCTGAGCCGCGCGCCCGGGCCGACGCCGAGCTGCCCGGCGACGCGGGCGGCCACGGCCACCGGCACTGGGCCGGGATCGGGGAAGGCGGTGGCGACCAGGGTGCGGGCGGCGGCCTCGGAGCTGACCAGCTGGACGCCGGCCGTCATGGTGAGCCGGCCGGCGGTGGCCGACACGGCCGGATCGGTGAGCATGCCCGACTGCGGCGGCGCCGAGGTGGCCGTCCACGGCGAGCCGGTCGCGGCCCCCGGCACGGTGACGGTCACCGACACCCTGGTGGTCGCCGTGTCCGGCGCCGCCGCGTCCGGGCTGATCGGCAGCGCGATCGCGACCAGCCGCTGCCCGGTGGCGGTGGCGCAGTCCGGCAGCCGGTGGATCCGTCCGTCCAATGTCACCCGCTCGCCGATGCAGGTGCCGCGCAGCCCGGTGGCGTCCTGCAGCACCAGACGCGGGGACACCGCGATCGGAACGTCGCCGGTCGCGGTCCCGGTGATGGTCAGGGCCGTGCCGGGCGCCACCGGGAGGCCCTCGACGCGGTTCTTCGGGGTGAGGCCGGCGCCGACCTGGGACCAGGTACGCCCACCGTCCAGCCGCCCGCGCAGCAGCGTACCGGCGCGCGCTGTGTCTACCGCGACCAGCCGCGGTGGCTGGGTCGCGCCGCCGGTCCACTGGCCCAGGCCCACGCCCCGGTCGACCGCCGGGCTCACCGATCCGCCGGTGGCGGCGGCCAGCGCCGGTCCGTCCCCGGTCACCGGCGGGCCGGTGACCGACACCCGCAGGTCGGTGCCGACGGCCAGGTCGGCCTGGTCGTGCTGGGACCGGTCCCAGGTGGCGCCGAACGCCAGCCCGAACGTGCCGGCCGAGCAGGCCAGGCTGACCAGCAGCCCGGCCGCGACCGCGTGCGGGCGGCGGGCGGCCTCGAACACGGCCAGCGGCAGGACCAGGCCGCGCGCCTTGCGGGCGAGCCGGTCGAGCCCCCGCAGGGCCGGTGGGACCAGCCGCAGGGCCAGGGCCGCCCCGGCGGTGAGCACCAGCGCGGGCGCGGCCACCCGCACGACGTCGGTGCGGGAGGTGGCCGTGTCCGGTTGCCCGGTCAGCTGCCACCACCCGATCGCGGCCAGCCCGGCCAGCAGCAGGTCGACACCGGACCGGGCGACCAGTTCGGCGCGGCGGTGGCGTTCCCCCGGCGCGGTCACCGGCCGGATGGTCAGGACGGCGAGCAGGACCGCCAGCGCGAGCGCGCCCCCGGTGACCGAGAACAGCTGGGCGGCGTTCGTGCCGGGGCCGACGGCCAGCCCGGCGCCGGCCAGCGGCGGCAGGTGGGTGAGGCCGGCGTGCAGCCCGGCCGAGGCCGGCACGGCGATCGCGGCGGCCAGCACGGCCAGCACCGCGGTCTCCACGGCGGCGAGGACGGTGAACTGGCCGCGGCTGACACCGAGCGCGGACAACAGGGTGGTCTCGCCCGCGCGTACCCCCGCGGTCAGCCGGCCGGCCAGGACCAGCGCGGCCGCCGTCAGCCCACAGCCGAGCAGCGCGACCGCGATCACCACGGCGCCGGCCACCCGCCGCTGCTCGCGGGCCTGCTGCATGGTGACCGGCAGCCGGGCGTCGACGCGCTGGATGTTGACCCGGTCGCCGAGGACCCGGCCCAGCCGCCGGCCGGCGTCGTCGAGGCGGATGTCGGCCCTGTTCAGGCCGCGCAGGTCGGCGCGGCTGAGATCGGGTACGGCCACGACCTCCAGCCGGTCCACAACCGAGGGGGTGGCGTACAGGTCGGGGAGGTTGACCAGGAACGGCCCGTACGAGAGAACCAGCTGGTCGGAGACTCCCTCGGAGAAGAAGCTGACCAGATAGCCCTGGCCGCCGAGGGTGTCGCGTTCCCAGCCGGTGCCGGGCCGGGGCCGCACGACACCGACCACGGTGACGTCCAGGGCCGGTGCGGCGTCGAAGGCGCGCTCCTGACCGATCCGGACCCGCTGACCGACAGTGATCCCGAGCATCCGGGCGGTCGTCTCCAGCAGCACCGCCTCGACCGGTGCGGCGCCGGCTCGCGGCCACCGTCCGGTGAGCAGGGTCGCGCGCTGTCGTAGACCGTCCACCCCGGAGAGGTACGTTTCGGCCGGCAGACCGTTCACCTCGGGCGCGGACGGCAGCACCCGCATCCGCGACGACGCACGGACGGTGGTGGTGATCGGGTAGGGCGCGTACGCCTCGGTCAGCACGGCCCGGGTGTCGGCGGCGACCGAGGCGGCCGCCCGGGGCTTCACCTCGACCGTGTACGCGGTGGCCCGCACCTGGTCGGCCGGCCCGCGGGTGGCGACCGACGTGAGGGCCTGCTCGGCCGTCCGGGTCACCAGCAGGGCACAGGTGCCGGCCACGGTCGCGCCGATCGCGAGCAGTGCCACCAGCGTCGCCAGCAGGGGCCATTGGGTGCGTACCCGCCGGATCAGCAGGCTCAGCACGACATCACGCGTCGACCCGCCCGTCGTGCATCCGCAACACCCGGTCGGCCAGCGCCATCATCACCGGATCGTGGGTGGACAGCAGCACCGTGACGCCCTCGGACTCGACCACGCCGCGCAGCAGCGCCATCACGGCCAGCCCGGTCTCGGCGTCGAGTTGCCCGGTCGGCTCGTCGGCGATCAGCAGCTTGGGCGAGGCGGCCAGGGCCCGGGCGATGGCCACGCGCTGCTGCTGGCCGCCGGACATCTCGTCCGGGCGGTGCTCGGCGTGGCCGGCCAGACCGACCAGGTCGAGGAGCATGCCGGTGCGTCGCTCACGCTCTTCGGCGGGTACGCGGGCCAGCCGCAACGGCACGCCGACGTTCTCGGCCGCCGACAGCACCGGGATGAGCCCGAAGGTCTGGAACACGTACGACGCGGTGTCGCGCCGCAGCCGGGACAGCCCGTCGTCGTCCAGGGCGGTCACCTCGATGCCGTCGGCCACGACCGTCCCGGAGTCCGGCCGGTCGAGCCCGCCGACCACGTTGAGCAGTGTCGTCTTGCCCGACCCGGACCGGCCGACCAGGGCCACCATGGTGCCCGCCTCGACGTCGAACGACACGTCGCGCAGCGCGTGCACGGCCGACGGGCCCTCGCCGAAGCTGCGGTGCACGCTCCGGACGCTGAGCAGCGGGCTCACGCGTCGCCCCGGATCTCGACCCGGTCGGCCTCCAGCACCAGGCGTACCCGGCGGGTCAACTCGAGCGCCTCGCGGTAGTCGCGCGGGATCTGCACCCGGCCGGCCCGGTCCATCACCGCGTACTCCTCGGCGATCACGTGTTCCTCGCCGTCGTCCCGGGTGCCGGTCCGGCGCAGCACCTCGGAGCTGGTCCGGCCGTCGCGGATGGCCACGGTCCGCTCGACCCGGTCACTGACCTCGGGGTCGTGGGTGACGATGACGATCGTGACGCCGTACTCGCGGTTGACCGTACGCAACGCCTCGAAGACCTCGGCCGAGGTGGCGGTGTCGAGCTCGCCGGTCGGTTCGTCGGCCAGCAGCACCTGCGGCTGGTTGGCCAGCGCGACGGCGATCGCCACCCGCATCTGCTGGCCGCCGGAGAGCTGGTCCGGCCGCCGGTCGGCGCACGGGCCGACGCCCAGCGTCTCGAGTAACTCGCCGGTCCGTTGCCGGCGGGCCGGCGCGGGGGTGCGGGCGGCGGCCATCGGCAGGTCGACCATCTGGGCGGCGGTCAGGTAGGGGACCAGGTTGCTCGCGGTCTGCTGCCGGACGAATCCGACAGTGTGCCGCCGGTAGCGCACCCGGTCGGCGCGGGTCATGGCGAGCAGGTCCCACGGGCCGACGGTGGCTTTGCCCGCGGTCGGCGCGTCGATCCCGGCCAGGATGCTGAGCAGCGTCGACTTGCCCGACCCGGACGCGCCGACGACGGCGATCATCTCGCCCCGGTCGACCGCGAGGTCGAGTCCCTGCAGCGCCTGGACCTCGATCGAGCCGGTCTGGTAGATCCGCACCAGGCTCTCGCAGACGATCATGGCCTCCGGGCCCTGCACGCGTCCTCCCGAACTGTCGAGCCGGAATCCTACGGCGATGATCGCACCCGTCAAGTGGTGGACGGGTGCGTTCTCCCGGCGGCGGCGTCGACAGTCGGCGCGGAGCGAGCGGTCAGTCGGCGGCCAGGCTGGCCCAGACCACCTTGCCGTCCGGTGCCAGCAGGCAGCCCCAGCGGTGCGACAGTTCCTCGACCAGCCGCAGACCTCGGCCGGTGGCGATCTTCCCGGCCGGGCCGGAGTCGAGCCGGGGCCGTTCGGTCGAGCCGTCCCGGACCGCGATCATCAGGTAGCGGTGGCCCATCGACAGGCGCAGCCCGATCATCGTGTTCGCGTGCTCCATGGCGTTGGTCACCAGCTCACCGGTGACCAGGATGGCCGCGTCGGTCAGCTGCGGCACGATCCAGCGGTGACACGCCTCGCGGGCCAGGGCGCGTGCGCGGGCGGCGGCGCCGGTCACCGGCAGCAGCGCCTCGCTGAGCATCGGGATCCGGTTGTCCGGCTTGGCGATCAGGGCCTGCGCGGCGGAGGCGAAGACGGCCAGCCGCCCGTAGCGCCCGCCGGCCAGCTGGGCTGCCTGGTCCGGGTCGGGCGCGGCGATCAGCAGCGGGGTGCCCGGCCAGACCGCGGCCTGCCGGACGACGGCCGAGAACACCGCAAGCGCGGCCGGCTCGCGCACGCTGAGCCCGGTCAGTTCCACCACGACCGCGTCGGGCTGTTCGACCAGGCTCTTGAGCAGCGCCATCCGGACGTGGGGAGCGGTTTCGGCGGACAGGTCGCCGCTGACCCGGACGAGCACCCGGGGGCCCAGCTGACGGGTTTCGCAGCGTACCGGCATCCACGCATCTTCTCCCTGTACCACCACCTGTTACCAGCCGGTCACCCAACCGGGGTCAGTCGGCCGGACGGAAGCTCTTGAAGATCACGTCCAGGTCGTCGCGCGCGCCGGTCCAGTCGCTGTCCGTCGTCTGCCACCAGATGCCGTACGCCTGGTGCTTGGACGTGATGAACCCACGGTTGTTGACGTGCTGGCGGACGCCCGAGCGGCTGAACGTGAACTCCCAGTCGGCGGCCTTGACGAAGTAGTCGGCCGACCGGATGTGGATCTGGCGGTAGCCGGGGAAGTCGCCGCGGTTGCGCCGGTACTCGGCCTTGCCCTGCCAGTCGGCGACCGGGTCGGGCGCGGGTGTGTCGGTCTGGTCGATGCCGAGCACGTGGCCCTTCGACCGGAAGTAGACCATCGACTTCTCTTTGGACCGCGTCCAGCCGTCGGGGACGTACAGCGAGAAGCCGGTCGGGTCGGTGTACTTGTGCCAGCCCTTGGGCGGACCGGCCGCGGTCTTCGTCGTGGCCGTGGCCGTGGGTGACTGCGCCGGGCCGCCGGGCGGCGCGGACGGCGCCGAGGGCGATGGCGCGGCGCCCGACGGTGCCGCCGGCGGAGCGGCCGCCGATGGCGCGGTGCCCGACGGCGCGGCGGCGGGCGGCGCCGAGCCGTCGTCCCGGGTGGTGATCCAGACGACCACGCCGGCCAGCAGGAGCAGGACGACGGCGGCGGCGACGACCGGTCCGAGCCGCCGCCGGGCGTGGGCGGGCGGGGCGATCGCGGCCCGCAGCAGGCGCTCCGCCTCGGCGGCGTCGATGCGTTGGGCCGGGTCCTTGACCAGCAGGCCGTCCAGCACGGGCAGGAGCGGCCCGGCCCGGGTGGGTGGTGGCGGTTCCTCGGCGGCGATCGCGGTGACGGTCTCCATCACCGAGGCGCGGCGGTACGGTGGCTGGCCTTCGACCGCGGTGTACAGCGTGGCCCCGAGCGACCACAGGTCACCCGGCGCGTTCCCGTCGCCGTCGCGGATCCGTTCCGGGGCCATGTACTGCGGCGATCCGACCACCAGGCCCGAGCTGGTGGCGATGCTCTCGCCGTCGACCGCGGCCACGCCGAAGTCGGTCAGCACGACCCGGCCGTCGTCGGCCAGCAGCACGTTCGCCGGTTTGACGTCGCGGTGCCGGACGCCGTTGGCGTGGGCCGAGGTCAGGGCGGCGAGCACGGCCAGCCCGACCTGGGCGGCCTGCTCCGGTGGCAGCGCGCCGTCGGCGTCCAGCACCTGCTGCAGGGAGCGGGACGGTACGTACTCCATGACGATCCAGGCTCGTCCGCCGGCCTCGAACGCGTCGTAGACGCGGACCACGTTGGGGTGGGCCAGCCGTGCGCTGGCCCGGGCCTCGCGCAGCATGTGCTTGCGCAGCGCCTCGCGGTCGGCCTCGACCAGTTCGTCGGGCAGGAGGATCTCCTTGATCGCGACGTCCCGGTCGAGTTTTTCGTCGGTGGCCAGCCAGACCCGGCCCATGCCGCCGGCGCCGAGCGCCCGGCCGAGCCGGTACCGGTCCTGAATCGTCGCAGGCCGGGTAGTCATGAACCCCGATATACCCGGCTGGCCCCGAGATCACGCGTTCAGATGTGAGTGTGATCCGGCAGGGGGCTTTCGTACGCGAGATGCAAAAGTTCACACGGAAAGCGTCGAAGTTGTTTACTTTATTTACGAAGCGGCCTAGCGTATCGAGGCATATCGACAGGCTTCGATAAGTCTGGAGTGCCTCATGAGAAGGCTCGTGCTGCTGTCCACCGCGGCGGTCGTCGCCGCCCTCCTACCAGCCCTTCCGGCCCACGCCGACGTACCGCCCCAGGAGCCCGGCGTCACGCTGCGCACCTACGACCTGCAGGCGGCACGGGACTCGATCTGCACCCTGAAACCCGGCCAGACACCCAACGTCGACAAGAAGATGTCGACGATCAACTGGACGACGTCCGGGGACTTCGGCATCGAGGACCACTTCCAGTCGGAGGTCATCGGCAACATCAACATCACCTCGGCCGGTACCTACCAGTTCCGGCTGACCAGCGACGACGGTTCGCGCCTGCGGATCGACGACAACCTGGTCATCAACAACGACGGGCTGCACGGCGCCACCGCCGTCGAGGGTGCCGCCAACCTGACCACCGGCTACCACGGGCTGCGCATCGACTTCTTCGAGCGCGACGGCGGCCAGCAGCTCACCCTCGAATGGAAGCCGCCGGGCGCGAGCGCGTACACCGTCATCCCGAACACCTCGCTGAGCACCGACTCCGGCGTCGTGCGGGTCACCGCGCCCGGCACCAAGCAGTGCGAAGGCGCCGCCGACAGTCCCGGCGACGGCCTGCCGCTCACCTCGGTGCACCCTGGCTACACGCTGACCAACCTGCGCCCGTCCGGCTTCCAGCCGCAGGTCAGTGCCATGGACTGGTTCCCCGACGGCCGGCTGGCCATCGCCACCTGGGGCGGCAGCGACACCAGCGTCGGTGAGGTCTACATCCTCAGCAACGTCACCGGCAACACGTCGCCGAGCCAGGTCACGTACACCAAGATCGCCTCCGGCCTGCGTGAGCCGATGGGCCTGAAGATCGTCGACGGGAAGATCTACGTCTCCCAGAAGCACGAGCTGACCGAGCTCAACGACACCAACGGCGACGGCACCATCGACCAGTACAAGCGGATCGCCACCTGGCCCTTCGACGGCAACTTCCACGAGTTCGCCTTCGGCCTGCTCTACCAGGACGGCTACTTCTACCTGAACCTGTCGGTGTCGATCGACCTGGGCGGCGCGACCACCGTGCCGCAGGGCTCGCCCAACCGCGGCACCACGCTGAAGATCAACCGGTCCACCGGCGCCGTGCAGTACCTCGCCGGCGGCCACCGCACCCCGGACGGCATCGCCTGGGGTCCCGAGGGCGACATCTTCGTCACCGACAACCAGGGCGGCTGGCTCCCCGCGTCCAGGCTCGTGCGGATCAAGCAGGACCGGTTCTTCGGCCACTACACCAACCCGGACGGCCCGTTCGACAACCAGCCGGTCACCCAGCCCGTCCTCTGGCTGCCGCAGAACGAGATCGCCAACTCGCCGAGCACCCCGCTGCTGCTCAACTCCGGCCCGTTCGCCGGGCAGATGCTCTTCGGTGACGTCACCTACGGCGGCATCCAGCGGGCCTTCCTGGAGAAGGTCAACGGCGAGTACCAGGGCGCGGTCTTCCGCATGACCCAGGGCCTGGAGATGGGTGTGCTGCGGCTCAGCCAGGGCCCGGACGGCGCGTTCTACGTGGGCGGGCTCGGCGCCGGCGGCAACTGGGGCCAGGAGGGCAAGCTCACCTACGGCCTGCAGAAGCTGACCGCTAACGGCACCACGGCGTTCGAGATGAAGGCCATGCGGGCGATCGCCGACGGGTTCGAGATCGAGTACACCCAGCCGGTCTCCGACGCGACCGCCGCCCAGCTGGCCTCGCGGTACCGGGCCGAGCAGTGGCGCTACGTGCCCACACCGGCCTACGGCGGCCCCAAGGTCGACGAGGAGACGCTCTCGGTGGCCTCGGCGACGCTGTCGTCCGACAAGCTCAAGGTGACGCTCAAGCTCAACGGTCTCAAGCCGGGCCGGGTCGTGCACGTGCGCTCACCGCGCCCGTTCACCTCGTCCTCGGGCGCGTCGCTGTGGAGCACCGAGGCCTGGTACACGCTGAACAGCCTGAGCAACGGCAGCACGTTCAAGACCGGACAGGTCGAGGCCGAGAACGCGGGCCTGAGCGGCAACGCGGGCGTCGCCTCCGACCACAGCGGCTACACCGGGTCGGGCTTCGTCGCCGGCTACAACGCGGCCGGCGCGGCGACCACCTTCACCGCCAACGTGCCGACGGCCGGTTCGTACCCGCTGTCGCTGCGGTTCAGCAACGGCCCGAACCCGTCGGCCGGGGCCAAGACCCTCAGCCTGTACGTCAACGGCACCAGGATAAGGCAGGTCAGCCTGCCCGACACCGGCAACTGGGACACCTGGGCGACCAAGGCCGACACGGTGACCCTGAAGGCCGGCGGCAACACCATCGCCTACAAGATGGACAGTGGAGACATCGGCAACGTCAACCTCGACAGCCTGACCGTCGGCAACCCGTCGGTCGCCTCCACGCCGCACACCGGGACCATCACCGGCATCGGCGGCAAGTGCCTGGACGTCGACGGCGCCAAGAACGCCGACAAGACCAAGGTGCAGCTCTACTCCTGCATCGGCACCAGCGCCCAGAGCTGGACCCGGGACGGTGACACGCTGCGGGCGCTGGGCAAGTGCCTGGACATCGACAACGCGGGCACCGCCGACGGCACCAAGGTGCAGCTCTACACCTGCAACGGCAGCGCCGCCCAGGCGTGGCAGGAGCAGGCCAACGGCGCGTTGCTCAACCCGGCGTCGGGCAAGGTGCTGGACGCGGCCGGCGGGTCGAGCGCGGACGGCACCCAGGTGCAGATCTGGACCCCGGGCGACGTCGCCCAGCAGCGCTGGACCCACAACCCGGCCGGCCGGGTGACGCTGTTCGACGGCGCCAACCTGAACGCCTTCCAGAACAGCGACGGCAGCGCACCGACCTGGCCGGTCTCCGGCGGTTCGGCCGAGGTGCTGGGTGGTGACCTGCGGACCAAGCAGACGTACGGCGACTTCAAGCTGCACGCCGAGTTCTGGCTGCCGAACCTGCCGAGCGACGTCACCGGCCAGCAGCGGGCCAACAGCGGCCTCTACCTGCAGGACCGCTACGAGGTTCAGGTGCTCGACTCGTTCGGCAAGGCGACCCTGGCCAACGACGACGCCGCCGCGATCTACCAGAAACGGACACCGACGTCGAACGCCGCCACGGCACCGGAGACGTGGCAGACGTACGACATCACGTTCCGGGCGGCCCGCTGGAACGGCAGCACCAAGACCGAGGACGCCCGGGTCACGGTCGTCTGGAACGGGGTGACGGTGCAGAACAACGTCACCATCGACGGCCCGACCGGCGCCGGCGCGGCCGAGAGCGCCGCGTCCGGTCCGATCCGCCTGCAGGACCATGGCGACGCCGGCGCCAACGTCCGCTACCGCAACATCTGGATCGAGCCGGTCTAACCAACCAACGTCCGGATGCCGTCGGCCAGGCGGCCGAGCTGGGACAGGAACGGCGAATGAGCCGAGTCCAGCTCGACGACCCTGGTCGGCGTGGGCCGGGACGCCGGTCGGGTCGCGCTGCTACCCGACCGGCTTCCAGGTCTTCTGGTCGGCGAGATCGGTGAACTTCAGCTCACGCATGATGTGCCGGGCGTCCTCCATGGTCAGCCCCTTGCCGATCTTCTGGAACTCCAGGTGGTACTCGTCGTTGATGACCATCGCGCAGTAGCCGTTGACGTCGACGCACTTCACCGTCTGGCCCTTGGCCGGGGCGTTGCTGGGCTTCGGCCGGCCGTGCCAGACCGAGATCTCGGCGCCGGCCGGGTAGAACTGGGCCGGGTAGACGAGTTCCCGGCCGGTCGGCCCGTTCTTGTCGATGATGACCTTGGAGACGAGCTCGTCCAGGTCGGCCGGGTTCTGCATCGCGGCGATGGCCTTCACGCCGGAGCGCATCCAGCCGAACGTGTACGGCGCCCGGACCGGGCCGGCCGCCTGGGGGCGCAGCGCCTCGGCGATGGCCAGCGAGTCGGCCCGGCTCAGCGGCTCACGCCCGGACGAGGGAAGGAAGGTGGCCCAGGCCGTGCCGTCGTACTTCCAGGCCAGTGCCGTACGGGTGAAGTGCTCCTGCTTGATGCTCGAATCGCTCGGGTTCAGCTCGGGGTTGGCCTTGAGCTTGGCCCGCATGTCGGCGATGTTCGGCAGGCTGTACGAGTACTCCCGCTCGACGCCGGGCCGCCCGGCCACGGTCAGGTCCCGGGCCGGGCCGTACTTCTCGCTGGCGATCTCGGAGACACCGAACGCCTCGAGGTTGTAGATGCCGGGCCGGTAGACCGTGATCAGGCCGTCGGCCACCGGGTAGGGCACGCCGTCCATGTCGATCGTCTTGCCGTCGCGGTAGACCGGGATCTCCTGGTGACCGTAGGACACGGTCTGCGCCGGGCCGATCTGGAACGGGCCCGTCCGCGACTCGGCGACGGTGGACTCGAGACCCTTGGGCTGGGTGAACTTCTGCGGCACGGCCGCCCGGGGCGGTGCCTTCGAGGGCTTGACCGCAGCCGGCGGGGCCGGGGCGGACGCCTGGGGCATCGTACCCATCAGACCGGCGACCACCGTGACCGTCACCAGCGCCGCGCCCCCCGCACCGGCGACGGCGGCCCAGCGGCGGCGGGTCTGGATCCGGCGCGCGCCGGCGATGATGTCGGCGGTGCTGGTCCGCGGCGCGGGCGCACCCTCCTGCACCGACTCAAGCACGTCCTCGATGCGATACGACATGGTCAACTCCCTTCTCGGTGATCTCGGCGGCCAGGACGGCGCGCAGGGTGCCCAGACCACGGCTGGTCTGGCTCTTGACGGTGCCGGGCGAGCACTTGAGAACCTCGGCCGTCTCCTCGATGCTCAGCCCCTCCAGATAGCGCAGCACCAGGGCGGCACGCTGGCGCGGCGGCACCTGCCGCAGGGCGGCGCGCATGCGTAGCTTCTCGTCGACGTCGCCGGATCGGTCCGGGACCGGCACGTCCGGGAACGCCTCGCCGACCGCGTGTTCCCGGTGCCAGGGCCGGCGCTTCTCGCCGATCGCCGCCCGGATCACCGCCGTCCGCGCGTACGCCTCCGGCGAGGCCACCTTGTCCCATCTCAGATACAGCCGCGACAGCACACCGGACACGGCGTCCTCCGCGGCCTGCCAGTCGCCGCAGGTCACATAGGCGAGCGCCCGGAGCGGCTGGAACCGGGCCCGGGCGAACTCCCGGAAGCCCTCTATCGATTCGGCATCCACTCGGCCGATCTCCTCTCGTCGAGAGCTAGAGGAGGCGTGGCGCTTCCCGGGTTGCATCCACGGCGAAACAGATTTCCGGTGACCCGCACGGTAACTGTTGGTCACTCCCGGCGATGGGAGCGTGGCCACCGGGCCGAGCCCACTGTTCCTCCACTCGATCGCCACAGCAAGCCCGTTGACTTCGAGTGACGCTGGTCCGCCCGAGGCCGGCTCGACCTGAGGTTACGGATGACCATCACAGCGTGTGACGACAGGCTCGCCGCGGAAGCGCGGATGACCGCCCTGCACGACGAGCACGCGCCGGCCCTGCTCCGGTTCCTGCTGCGGCTGACCCGGGGCGAGCGGCAGACCGCGGAGGACATGCTGCAGGAGACCATGCTGCGGGCGTGGCGGCATCTCGACTCGCTGCCGACCGAGCACGACGACTCGCGGCGGTGGCTGTTCACCGTCGCCCGGCGGATCGCCATCGACACGGTCCGGCGCCGGCAGACCCGCCCGGTCGAGATCGGCCTGACCGACCTGACCTGGGTGCCGGACAGCGTCGACTCGATCGGCACGGCCGACGCGGCCGAGGCGATCCGGCTGGCGTTCCAGGCGCTCACGCCCACCCACCGGACCGTACTGACCGAGATCTACGTCCACGGCGCCGGCCTGGACGAGGTGGCCGAGCGGCTGGGCATCCCGGTTGGCACGGTCAAGTCCCGCGCCCACTACGCCCTGCGCTCGCTGCGGGTGGCGCTGGGCGCCTGAGGCAGGTGCCCGTCACTCACCGGGGGGCTGGGTGGCGGGCACCTTCACAGTGGTCGCCCTGAGCGGTATCCGCGCCCCGGATACCGCTCAGGGCTACCACTGTGTTCACGTCTCACATCTCCGCCGCGATCAACGAACGGGTGGCGGTGAGCAGGCCGGGCAGCGGCTCCCGGCTGGTGTAGAGCATGGTCAGGTTTCCGTCGACGGTGTTCACCCCGACCACGTGCTCGTTCGCGAACCCGACGAGCCCGGCCGGCCCCCACATCTCATCCAGCCGCAACGGCCCGTAGCGCAGCGGGATCGGGAGCGCGCCGAGATTGGTCAGCACGATGTCGTACGCCAGGGTCTGCGCGATCGCCCGCACCCAGCCCGCCGGATCGTCGCGGTCCGGCAGCGCCCGGCCGATCTCGCCCAGCCGGGCCAGCGCCTCGGCCATCCGAGTGGGCTGCCGGAAGATGTCCAGGTCGTCCTTGAACCGCCGGGCCGACGCCCACAGCCCGTCGTCGCGCCGCGGGCTCGGACCGACCACCGGGATCGAGTAGAAGCCGACGCTGTCCCCGATCTCCGGCAGCGTCCGGCGCAGGTGCACCTGGCTGCCGAAGCGCAGCTCCCGATCGTCCGGGCCGGGCCGCAGCCGGTGCATCACGGCGGACAGGGCGGCCGCCAGCACGGTGTGCACGGTGACGCCCTCCTGGTGGGCGCGGTCGCAGACCAGCTCGGTGAGCTCCCGGCCGAAGGCCAGCCGGTCGACGTACGGCGGGATCGCGGGGGAGTCGGGCCGCATCGCGGCCGGGGCGGGCGCCGGCTGCGGCTCGGGCCGCGCCGGAACCGGGCCGCCGTTCATCAGGTAGTGCTCCATCGGCAGCGCCTTCGTCTCGCCCGGCAGCTCCCGGCCGGCCGCCGCGCGCAACAGGTCGCGCAACACGACGGCGACCGAGAGCGCGTCGGTGGCGGTGTGCCCGGTCAGGATCAGCGTGCTGCGGCGCCGGCCGGGCAACAGCCGGACGCGCAGCAGCGGAGCGGGGTCCGGCGGGAACGGGGTGCTCACCTCGGCCACCAGCTCCGGCAGCCAGTCGCCGGCCGGCGACACGGCCAGCGGGACCGGCACGCCGGGCAGGTCGCGGAACTCGGGGCCGTCGGCACCGGGCACCACCGCGGCCCGCAACAGCGGGTGGCGTCGCTGCACCCGGGCCAGCCCGTCGCGCCAGCCGGCCTCGTCCGGTCCGCCGGACACGACGGCCACCATGGCGAAGTGCAGCGGCTGCGGCCGCCGAGCGAGCGCTCTCAGGGCCTGTTCCATCATGCCCAGAGGACGTTCAGGTGGTGTCACGGCAACTCCCTCGCGGTACGGCGCCCCACGCTAGCCATCCCGAGTGCCGAATTCGTGGAGTACCGGTGGAAGCCGGCGCAGCCGCTCGCGAAGCTCGGCCGCGGTGGCCGAGCGGGTTTCCTCGTGGATGCGCAGGCTCTCGGTCCACGCGTCGCGGGCCTCGACGGCCCGGCCCTCGTCGAGCCGGGCGTGGCCGAGCGACAGCAGCGCCGCCGCCGCACCGGCCTGGTTGCTGGCCGCACGGTAGAGGTCGGTGGCCCGGCTCAGGCAGCCCGCGGCCCGGCCGTTCTCGCCGGCCCGGCGGTAGAGATCGCCCAGGCCGCGCCAGCAGTCGGCCTGGATGACCAGGTCGCCGCTGTCCCGGCCGATGGCCAGCGAGTCGCCGAACAGCCGGATCGCCGCCTCCCGCCGGCCCATCCGCCCGGCGCAGGTGGCCAGGCCGTGCAGAGCGTCGGCCTGGCCCCGGCGGTGACCGGCGCGTACGTGCATCCGCAGCGCCCGCCGCTCCTCGGTCACGGACTGCTCGTAGTCGCCGGTGTCACGCAGGATCGAGGCCATCCCGCAGTGCACCGAGGCCACCTCGGCGTCCCGGCCGAGCAGGGTGAACATGCGCCGCGCGTTCTCCAGGTGGACCCGGGCCCGGTCGAGGTGACCGAGGTGGTGGTAGGCCGCGGCCAGGCTGCGGTGGGCGAAGCCCTGCCCGGTCAGGTCCGGGGAGGACTGTGCGGCGCGCAGCGCGGTCCGCATGGTGCCGGCCCAGTCGTGCCACAGCCCGCGGCTGCGGTAGAACGGCTCCAGGGTCAGCGCCAGCTGCCAGGCCGAGGTGTGCGCGTCCTCGTCGGTGGCCCGTTGCACCGCGGCGCTCAGCACCGCGTGCTCGGCGGCGAACCAGGCCAGCGCCGAGCTCCGGTCCGACGCCACCTCGGGGACCACGCCGGGCGGGGGTGCGCCGGGCGAGATCGGGTCCCAGTACGGGCCGAGGAGCAGATGCATGGCGTACGCCGAGTGCCGGTAGTGGGCGAGCAGGCGGGTCGAGGCGGCCTGCCGGTCGGTGCTGCCGTCCTCGGTCAGCTTCTCGGTCGCGTACGCCCGGACCAGGTCGTGGAACCGGTAGCGGCGCGACTGGTGCTCGACGACCAGATGCGCCTGGGTCAGGTCGGCGAGCAGCCCCCGGGCCTCGCGCCGCGGCAACCCGGCCAGGCCGGCCGCCGCGGACAGCGAGATGTCCGGGCCGACGTGGGTCGCCAGCAGCCGGAAGAGGGCCGCCGCGGGCTCCGGCAGCACCCGGTACGACCAGGAGAACGCCGCCCGCACGTCCACCCCGCCGTCGGTGAACACCCCCAGGTCGGTGTCGGCCTCACGCAGTTCCTCGGCGATCGCCGGCAGCGGGAAGTGCGGCTCGGCGGCGGCCCGGGCGGCCACCACGGCCAGGGCCAGCGGCAGCCGGGCGCAGGCGGCCACGATCTCGTCGGCCGCGGCCCGGTCCTCGGCCGCCCGCTCCGGCCCGAGCCGCCGGGCCAGGAACTCGCCCGCCTCGGCCGCGGTCGGCACGGTCAGCGTGAGCAGCCGGGCGCCGCCGGTCGCGGCCAGCGCGGTCATCCGCCGCCGGCTGGTCACGATGACCGCGCAGCCGGCCGTGCCCGGCAGCAGCGGCCGCACCTGGTCCACGTCGTAGGCGTTGTCGAGCACGATCAGCACCCGCCGCCCGGCCAGCAGGCTGCGGAACATGCCGGTCTGCGCGGCGATGCCGGCCGGGACAGCGTTGTCGCGTACCCCCAGGGCATTGAGGAATCCGCGGATCGCCTCGCCGGTGCCGATCGGGGTGCCGGCCACATCGAAGCCGTTCAGGTCGATGTGCAGCTGCCCGTCCGGGAAGCCGGGGGCGAGCAGGTGGGCGAGGTGGATGGCGAACGTCGTCTTGCCGACCCCGGGCATCCCGTCGACCGCCAGCACCGGCGCCCCGCCGTCGGCGGTCAGCACCTCGCGGGCGGCGGCCAGCTCGTCGGCCCGCCCGGTGAAGATGCTCAGGTCCGGCGGCAGCTGCGCCGGCCGCACGGTGCCGGCCGCGGCGGGCTCGCCGGTCTGCGGGCGCAACACCGAGAGGTACGCCGCCTGTAGCTCCGATCCCGGGTCGACGCCCAGCTCACCGGCGAGGACCGCGCGCTTCCGCTCGTAGAGCGCGAACGCCTCGCTCTGCTTGCCGTCGGCAGCCAGCACCAGCATCAGCTGCGCCTGCAGCGACTCGTCGAGCGGGTTGAGGTCGGCGATCGGCCGCAGCGCGGTGAGCATCGCCCCGGCCTGCCCGGCCCGCAGCGCGGCCTCGGCGGCGGCCCGGGCCGTGGCGGCCACCTCGTGATCGATCGCGGCGAAGGCCGGCGGCCGCCGCCCGCCGCTCAGCTCGCCGGCCGCGCACGGGCCGTGCACCAGCCGCAACGCGTCGGCCGACAGCCGTGCCGCGGTCGCGTGGTCGCCCTGGTAGGCGGCCGTCCGGGCCTCCGCGGCGTGCGCCCGGAAGGCCAGCAGATCGGACCCGCCCGGTGCCACGGTGAGCCGGTAGCCGGAGCGGGACCGGACCAGCCAGCGGCCCTCCGAGCGGGTCGGCAGGTCCGGTTCGAGGACCCGGCGCAGCACGCCGATGTAACGGTGCACGCTGTTCACCGCGCTGGTCGGCGCGTCCTCGCCCCAGAGCAGGTCGACGAAGTCGTGCACGCCGACCGGGCCGGTCGGATGGGCCAGCAGCAGCGCCAGCATCAGCCGCTGCTGGCGGGCGCCCAGGTCCACCTCGGTGCCGTCCCGCCAGGCCCGCAGCGGCCCGAGCAGGGCGAAGGTCACTGTCATTTCGCGCCGATCACCGCCGACCAGCCGTGGCCCAGGTCCTCGGCGGACACGGACCGGAATCCGGTCTCGCTCAGCGACGCCCGGCATTCGGTGGTGGTGTCCTGCCGCCCGGCCGGCGTCTCCAACAGCAGGCCGAGCGAGGCGAGCAGGGCGGTGGGGTTGCGGCGGCGGTCGTCGTCGGCCATCGTGTCGAGCACGATCAGCAGGCCGCCGGTGGGCAGCGCGGCGTACGCCTCGTTCAGCAGCGCCGTCCGCCCGGCCGGGTCCCGCCGGGACAGCACGCCACCGAGCACGTACACGTCGGCCGGCGGCAGCTCGTCGTAGGCGGTCAGCCGGTCGGCCAGGAACAGCCGCTCGACGTTCTCGGCGAACTCGGGCGCGGCCCGCACCACCCCACCGCTGATCCCCGGGTACGCCTGCGCCAGCCGCGTCACCAGCAGCCCCGCGCCGCCGAACTCCACCACCCGCTCGAAGCGCCGCCAGTCGATCCGTCCGGCCAGCTCCCGGGTCACCGGCGCGAGCACCCAGGCCAGCCCGTCCTGATAGTCGCGTCCGGCACCGGGTTCCGGTGCCGCCGCCCGCGGTTCCCCGCTGCGCAAGGCCTCGGTCAGCGACGCCCACATCGGATAGTCGCGGGCACCCATCCGGGTCAGCACCCCGCCGACATAGGTGGGTTTCTCGCGATCCAGGTAGAGGTCGGCGTCGAGGCTGTTCCGGTACGTGTCACCGTCGCGTTCGAGCAGCCGCAACGCCACCAGCGAGTCGAGGAAGTCGGCGGTGGCGCGCGCGTGCAGCCCGGCCTCGCCGGCGATCCGGGCGCCGGTCCGCGGCCCGTCGCCGAGCAGAGTGAACACGCCCAACTCGACCGCGGCCAGCAGAGTCCGCGCCGCCATGAAGCCCGTGGCTACGGACAGTAACGAGTCGAGCCCAGGGTCGCCGATCTCGCTCGTCATGCCCGTTACCAACGTACGAGAGGTACCCCAAGTTCACCCGCGGCCCGTTTGTACCCTGAGGGCATGTCCGCCGCACTCCGGTCCGCCGCCACGCTCGGGCCGTACTTCACCTGGGAGCCCTGGGACGGTGACGCTGCGTGGCGCCCGCTCGACGACCTGCTCGATCCGGAGGTGCTCGGCGAGCGGGTCGAGGTGGCCCGGCGAACCCTGATGCGGATGTCCGGGCTGGGCCGCGACGAGATCGGCGAACGCGAGGTCGCCTCGATCACCTTCCTCGGGCTGGCCTCCCGCCTGCTGTCGCCGCCACTGGGCGCGGCCGTCCTCACCGGCACCCCGGTCACCGCCCGGCTGTGGTGGCGGCCGGTGGAGGGCGGGCCGATTCCCTTCGCGTACGCCGAAGCCGTCGACGCACCCCTGACCACCGACCTGGTCGCACCGATCCTCGAGGCCTATCGCCGGCGGTTCACCCTGTCGACGCAGGTGCTCTGGGGCAATGTCGCCTCCGCCCTCGGCGGCGCCGCCGGCATGATCGCCGACCAGCACCGGGCCCACACCACGCGGGCGTTCGCCCTGGTCGCGGAGTTGCTGGCCACGCCACCGCTGGAGGGCGCGGCCGACCTGGTCCGTCCCGACCCCGGGAAAGAACGTGCTTTCCTGGTACGCCGCAACTGCTGCCTCTACTACCGGATCCCCGGCGGCGGGACCTGCGGCGACTGTGTCCTGACCCCGGCCGACGTCCGGTCGCGCTCGTGGCAGGCGGTGCTGAGCAGGCATTAACCGGCCCGCCTGGTGGAATTCACCGAGCTGGGTGAGTCTGAGCTGGTGCTGGAACAACGGAACTTCGGAATCGAGCCGTGGGCGATCCGGGAAACCGGCCTCGACCTCGGCCGCCTGGGCCACACGGAGTCGGTCTTCGCCCTGGCCAACGGGCACATCGGGCTGCGCGGCAACCTCGACGAGGGCGAGCCGCACGGGCTGCCCGGCACCTACCTGAACTCGTTCTTCGAGTACCGTCCGCTGCCCTACGCCGAGGGCGGCTACGGCTACCCGGAGTCCGGCCAGTCGATCCTCAACGTCACCAACGGCAAGGTGTTCCGGCTCATGGTCGACGACGAGCCACTCGACATCCGGTACGGCGACCTGCGCTCGCACGAACGCGTGCTCGACTTCCGCGGCGGCACGCTGACCCGCGAGCTGGAGTGGGTCTCGCCGGCCGGCAAGGCGGTCCGGGTCCGCTCCGAACGGCTGGTGTCGCTGGTGCAGCGGTCGGTCGCCGCCATCCGTTTCACCGTCACTCCGGTCGACCAGCCGGTGCTCGTCGTGGTCCAGTCCGAACTGGTCGCCAACGAGGATCTGCCCAGCGGCGGCAACGACCCCCGGGTCGAGGCCGCGCTGGCCCACCCGCTCACCCCCGAGGCGCACTACCTCGACGACTCCGGCGTCACCCTGCTGCACCGGGTCCAGCAGTCCGGCCTGCGGATGGCGGCCACGATGGCGCACGACATCGACGGCCCCGACGGCTTCCAGGTGCACTCCTCGGCGCACGAGAACATCGGCCGGACCACCGTCATCTGCCGCCTCCAGCCCGGCCAGCACCTGCGCGTGGTCAAGCACCTGGCCTACGGGTGGTCCTCGCAGCGGTCCATGCCCGCCCTCAACGACCAGGTCCGGGCGGCCCGCACGGTCGCCCGCTACCACGGGTTCCAGGGCCTGCTGGACGAGCAGCGCCGCTACCTGACCGACTACTGGGCCAGCGCCGACGTCGAGATCGAAGGCGACCCGCAGCTGCAGCAGGCCGTCCGGTTCGCGCTGTTCCACGTGCTGCAGGGCGGCGCCCGGGCGGAACGGCGCGCGATCGCGGCCAAGGGCCTGACCGGGCCCGGGTACGACGGGCACACGTTCTGGGACACCGAGACGTTCGTGCTGCCGATGCTCAGCCACACCGTGCCCGACGCGGCCGCCGACGCGCTGCGCTGGCGCCAGACCATCCTCCCGCAGGCCCAGGAGCGCGCCGACCAGCTCGGCCTCGAGGGCGCGGCCTTTCCCTGGCGTACGGTCCGTGGCGCCGAGTGTTCCGGCTACTGGCCGGCCGGCACCGCCGCCTTCCACATCAACGCCGACATCGCCGACGCGGTGATCCGGCACATCGACGCCACCGGCGACATCGCCTTCGAACGCGAGGTTGGCCTGGAACTGCTGGTCGAGACGGCCCGGCTGTGGGCGTCGCTGGGCCAGCACGGGCCCGGCGGCAAGTTCCGGATCGACGGGGTCACCGGCCCCGACGAGTACAGCGCGGTCGCCGACAACAACCTCTACACCAACCTGATGGCGCAGCGGAACCTGAACGCCGCCGTCGCCGCTTGCGACCGCCACCCCGACGAGGCCCGCGACCTCGGCGTCAACCACGAGGAGCTGGCCGCCTGGCGTGACGCCGCCGAAGAGATGGTCATCCCGTTCGACGACAAGCTCGGCGTACACGCGCAGTCCGAGGGCTTCACCAGCCACGCCCCGTGGGACTTCGCCGCCACGCCGGCCGACCGGTACCCGCTGATGCTGCACTTCCCGTACTTCGACATCTACCGCAAGCAGGTGGTCAAGCAGGCCGACCTGGTGCTGGCCATGCAGCTGTGTCCCGAGGCGTTCACACCGGAGCAGAAGGCGAGGAACTTCGCCTACTACGAGCGGATCACGGTCCGCGACTCGTCGCTGTCGGCGGCCACCCAGGCGGTGGTCGCGGCCGAGACCGGGCACCTGGCGTTGGCGTATGACTACCTGTGCGAGACGGCGTTGCTGGACCTGGGCGACCTGGCCGGCAACACCGAGCACGGCCTGCACCTGGCCGCGCTGGCCGGCGCCTGGAACGGGGTGGTGGCCGGGTTCGGCGGCCTGCGCCACGTGTCGACCGGCCTGGCCCTGGCCCCCCGGCTGCCCGAGCAGCTGACCCGGATCGCGTTCCGGCTGCGCTGGCGCGGCCGCCGGCTGCAGGTGCAGATCACCCCCGGCGAGGTGACCTACCGGCTGCTGGACGGCGAGGAACTGGAGCTGCGGCACCACGGCGAGACGGTCACGGTGCCCCGCGACGGTTCGGCGACCCGCCCGATCCCGCCCCTGGCGGCGGTCGAGCCGGTCCACCAGCCGCCCGGCCGGGAGCCGCTGGCCCGCCGCGTCCGGGGGCAGCGCGTCTGACACCGGTGCACTACGCTGCGCCGGTGCGGATCTTGATCGAGGTGCGGTATGACGCGGAGCGGGTGCGCCGCACGGTGACCCACCTCCTGGCGCCCCAGTTCAAGCTGGTGCGGGTCCTCGGCGGCGTCCTCGTGGTGCTGGGCGCGCCACTGATCTGGCTCGAGCCGACCGGTCCGTTCGGTTACGCCGCCCTCATCCTCGGCGTCTTCTTCCTGGTCGCGATGAGGCCGATCACCGTCCGGCGGACGATCGGCATGCAGCCCGCGGCGTCCCGCCACAACTACCGGATGACCATCGACGACGAGGGCGTGGCGTCGTCGTTCCCGCTCTTCGAGAACCGCTACCGGTGGCCGATGGTCCAGCAGATCGTCGAGACGCCCGAGGTCTGGTACCTGATGATGGGCCGCGTTCAGGCGGTCGTGGTCCCCAAGGAATCCATGACCCCCGACCAGCGGACCGAGTTCGCCGCGTTCCTGGCGACCCTCGGGCCGGGCCTCAGCTCCGTCACCGGCTCCTGACCACCACGGTTCCGCCCAAGGCGTCAGCGCCTGCCGTTCTCCGGTGGTAGGCCGGGGCGGTATCCGCGCCGGCCAGGTGCACAAATGGGGTCACCCACAGCCGATGCCCGCCGGCTCAGCCTGGTCGGACCCCGACTCGCGGTGAGACGTCACCGCCGGGCGCCGATCACGGTGTGCCGCTGGGCACGCTTTGCTCAGGGCCCAGACGCCGGCGTCGGGTGCGGATCATCACGACGGTCAGCAGGGCGGCCGCCAGCAGCAGCACGATCACGGCCACGACGGTGACCAGTTGCCAGGTCAGCCAGGTCGCGTGTGGCTCGCCGGGGTCGCCCAGCGGGTTCGCGGCGGCCGGGGGAGTGGGCGTGGACAGCGCCCTGCCCGCGTCGACCTGGCCGTACCCGTAGACGTTGTCGCGGCCGGGAGCGCCCAGGTCGGTGGCGGTCTTCAGGATCCGGTCGATCGCCGAGGGGGCGGTCATCGCCGGGTCCTGCGAACGGACCAGCGCGACCACGCCGGTGACCAGCGCGGCGGCCGAGCTGTCACCGTTCAGGATGACCGGGTGGCCGTAACCGCCGGCCGATCTCGGGTCGAGGGTGACGATCTGGTCGGCCGGCGTGCTGTGGACGATGTCGCCGCCGGGGGCGCGGACGGTGACCCGGCGGTCGGGCTCGCCGTCGCCGGCCGGCTGGGTGTCCTTGTTGCTGCCGCCGACCAGGATCACGCCGGTACGCAGCTCCGCCGGCAACTCGGCCCCGTCCGACAGCGACATCACCACGACCACGTCGTGGGCCAGGGCGTACCGCATGCCGTCGAAGCCGGGGTCGAGGGCGGTGAACAGCGCCTGGCTCAGGAAGATCACCTTGGAGCCGTTGTCGACCAGCCAGCGCATGCAGGTCTCGGTGTCGTCGCCGGTGCCGGGGCAGATGACCGGCTGCACCTTCGCGGCCGGCGCCACCCCGAGCAGGCCCGGCCCGCCGCGCGCGGCCATCAGCCCGGCCCGGGCGGTAGCCACGTCGTCCTGGAGCGGGTAGTCCGTGGGCGCGTCCACGACGCTGCCGCCGCCGAGCCCGTTCTTGAACCGCTTGACCGGCAGCATCGCCCCGGCGACATCGGGGTGGGCGGCCGGATAGCCGTTGGTCAGCAGGCCGATCGTGACCCCGGCCCCCTTGGCCACCTGCTGCGCCTGCGGCACGTCCATGGCGTCGAGATACCACTGCTGGTCGCGCGGACCAGCCAGGGCGGGCGTGGCGGGCAGGAAGGTCGCGGTGGCCAGAACCACGAGGGCGGCCGCGACCCGCGCCGGCAACGTCACAGCGTGACCATCTGCGGCCAGGAGTCGCCCAGCTCGCCGGTGACCTTCTTGGCGTCCACCATCTTGTTGATCACGCCGGTGACGTGGTCGACGCCGTTGGCCAGGGCGTCGTACAGCGAACTGATGGCTTGTCCGACCAGCTCCCCGCACTTGCCCAGGGCCTCCAGCGCGCCGGCGATCGTGCCGGCGTCGACGATCGCCGCGACGATGATCGCGGCCATGTCGAACAGCGGCTTGAACATCGACACGATGTAGGCGGCGTTGGCCGCGGCCAGGTCGGACAGCCAGCTGGCCATCTCACCACCCGCGCCGGCCAGACCGTCGATGGCCTTGACCTGGATCGGGACGCGCTGGTCGTACGCCCGCTTGGCCGGGCCGTCCCAGTTGTTGAGGTTGATCGTGAACTGGGCGGCGGTGTCGGACATGGCGGTGACCGGCGCGTGCACCGTGTTGAGCCAGTCGAACGCCTTGTTGATCAGCGAGAACACCGGGATGCCCTTGTCCAGGATCTCGCGGACCTTGGCCAGAACCTCCTCGATCTTCTTCTTGATGTCCTCGAGCGCGTCGTGCACCTTCCCGGCGTACTTGTGGGCGGCCCACATGCCACCCAGGCCGCCGAGGAACGACCAGTCGGTCAGCGTGTTCAACGTGTGGTTGACCGTGTCGATCAGCTTGTTGAGCCCGTCGTGCACCGCGTCATGCTGCTCGGAGACCTGCTGGGAGGCCTTCTTCAGCTGCGCTTCCGACTGACTGACGGTGCTGGCGTCGGCAGGTGGCATCGGAGTCTCCGTCAGTTTCCGTAGATCTTGGACAGGTCCGTGGCGTTCTTGCCCTCCACGGCGTCGTAGTCGTCGTGCGCCCGCTTGAGGGCCTCGGCGATCTGGTCGAACTCGGTCTCGGCCTCACCGGCGAGCTTCTGCACCAGCGTCAGCACCGGGTCGTAGGCGCCCTTGCCCATCTGCGCGGTGACCGCGTCGCCGGCGAAGAACGCCGACACGTACAGCGCCAGGTCACCCAGCCCGGCCTTGACCGTGCCCATGTCGTCGGACAGCTTGCGCCACTTGGCCGCCTCGTCCAGCAGAGCGTCGCGGACGAGCTTGACCTCATCGTTGCCCGGCATGAGAAAACCCCTCCGTCGCGCGGAACGCCTCCATCGCCTCGCGGGCGATGGTGCCGTTGGTGCTGTCGGCCGGAAGCCGGCTGGCCAGCACCCGGATGTCGGCGATCCGCCCGTTCCGCACCGCGATGATCACGAACTCGCCGGGGCCGGTCACCTCGGCCTCGCCGGCGAACCCGCGCGCGGCCGGGGGCTGATCGGCGAAGCGCAGCAGCATGTCGTTCTGTTGCAGCTGGCGGTCCAGCTGGTATTTCATCTCGTCGACGTCCGCGTCGGTGTAGACCGGGGCCGGCCGTGGCGGCGCGGGCTCGACCGGCGCGACCGGCGGCGCGGCCCGGGCCTCGTCGAAGGCCTCGCTGTCGGCGTCGAGCAGAGCGATGACCGCCTGCGAGTACGCGGCCGACAGCGCCGGGCCGAGCTCGGTGCGGGCCAGCCGCTGGTCCCAGCGCATGTCGACCCGTACGTCGACCACCCGCTGACGGCCGTCGAGCACGACCGTGATCGTGCCGGTCGCGTCACTGCCCTCGTATCGCGCGTCGGGCCGGCTCGCCGCCCGCGCCGCCCGACCCAGCGCGATCAGCTCGGCGCCGATCACACGCAGATCGGCGACCGGATCGTCACTCATGGAATACGTCAACGACTTGTCACCCCGCCCCCGTGTCCAACAGGGCGGATGCCGCCCTGGCCGTCAGGGAGGATACGAGATATCGGTGGGCGGCGCTGCCCCCTGTCCCTCGGTCAGCGCTTGCGCCGCAGGCAGATCAACTTGCCGCCGGAGTCCACGGCCACGATCTCCCAGCCCTGGTCCTCGAGCATCTCGGCCGCCGACAGCAGCACGTCGACCCGGGGCAGGTCGGACGGATGGATCTTCACGTCGGCGAAGAACGACGACGACGCGATGACCAGATAGATCAGATTGAACGGGTACTGCTCCAGGGAGACCCGGCCGGAAAGAATGTCATCGGCCTCGAAGAGGCGAGGCGGGCGCGGCATCATCGCACCAATATCGCATCGCCGGGCCACCACCGGATGCCCCGGGTCCCGGGGTTCGACAGGGGAGCGACGCGATGACACCGACCATCCTGATCACCGGCGGCGGTTCGGCCCGCGGCATCGGCCGGGCCACCGCCCTGCGGTTCGCCCGGCTGGGCTACGCGGTCGCCGTCCTCGACCTCGAGGGCGCCGGCGAGACCGCGGGGCTGGCCGGGCGGGCCGGCAGTCCCGCCACGTTCGCCGCCCGGTGCGACGTCACCGAGCAGGCGTCGGTGGCCGACGCGGTGCGTGCCGCCGAGGCCGCGCTGCCGCCGGTCACGGTGCTCGCGAACATCGCCGGCATCTCGTCGCCGACCCGCTTCGAGAACATCACGCTGGACGAGTGGGAACGGATCTTCGCGGTCAACGTACGCGGAACCTTCCTGGTCACCCAGGCGGTGCTGCCCGGCCTGCGTGCGCGCGGGTACGGCCGGATAGTCAACCTCTCCTCGGTGTCCGGCCAGCGTGGAGGTGGCGTGTTCGGCGCCTCGCACTACTCGGCCAGCAAGGCCGCCGTGCTCGGCCTGACCCGCTCGCTGGCCCGCGAATGCGCCGGCCAGGGGGTGACGGTCAACGCCATCGCGCCCAGCATGGTCGACACCGACATCACCCACGGTGCGATGACCGAGGACCGCAAGGCCGAGCTGGCCGCCACCACGCTGGTCGGCCGCCTGGCCACGGCCGACGACGTGGCCGGCGTGGTCGCCTTCCTGGCGTCACCCGAGGCCGCCTACCTGACCGGCGCCACCATCGACGTCAACGGCGGCTCCCACCTGCACTGAGGTCAGGCCGTGGCCACGACCCGCACGACCTAGTTGAAGACCGCGACCGGGCGGATCAGCAGCGTGTGGTCCGGCTCGTTCCAGGCCTGGACGCGGCCCAGGCAGCGGGCCATGAACGGGCCGTCGGCAACGTCGTCGGGGCTGACCTCGTCGAGCGGGCAGGTGAAGACGACGCGGACGGCCTGGTCGCCACCCGGTGGGGACGCGGTGAAGGAGATGGCGGTGCCGGTCCGGGCGTACTCGCGGAAACTGCCCCACACCGAGACGAACGAGCCGTGCCGGCGCAGCCGGTCGAACGGCAGCTCCCGGTCGTTGCGGGTGAGCCGCTGGGCCAGCGACCGGTCGGGCTCGACCGCGCCGTCCATCAGGTCGATGTAGAGGATGTCGCCGTTCTCCTCCAGGACGTCCATCACGACCCGGATGACCGCGATCGGTTCGGCGTTCTGCACGAACTTCTCGGCCACCTGCTCGTTGACCTCGCGGCCGGCGCCGAGCTGGAAGCCGTACAGCTCGGCGGCGACGTTGGCGTTGGTGGTGGCCGAGATCTGCTTGGTGAACTCGCGGCTCATCGCCGGCTGGTAACTGTCGCGCAGGTAGAGCTCCATCACCCGCTTGCGGTTGAGGTAGACGCTGATGCCGGGGGTGGGGTGGCGGGTGCGGCCGCGGCGGCGCCGCCGCAGGAACAGGGTGACGAGGACGCCGACCGCTCCGGCGAAGGCGACGGCGGTGACCGTCCAGACGATCGCGTACGGCCAGAACACGCTCCACCACAACTCATCCACAGCCACGCACATCCTTGAAGGCGTCCCGCAGGTTGTCGGTCGTGGCCTCGGCGACCCGGCCGCCGGTGGCCGAGGCGGCCCGGCCGAGGTCGGGCGGCGCGGCCCGGGCCAGGCTGATCGCGTACGTGGGCACGCCCACTTCCCGCCACCGGGGGAGGAGCCCGTCGATCGCGGCGCCGGCGTTGTTCTCGCCGTCGGTCATCAGCACGATGGACACCGGCCGGTCCGATTCGGCCCGCCGTGCGGTGGCGGCGATCCGGTACGCGTGGTCGAGCGCCGACCACACCGCGGTCCGCCCGGCCGGCTCGGCCCCGCCCAGGAACGCCCGCATCGCGTCGATGTCGGCCTGGTCCTCGACCGTGAAGGTCCGCTCACCCAGGACCGTCCGGCCGAACCGGATCAGCGTGATCCGCTCGCCCGGGTAGAACCGGGCGAACTTGCCCGACGACGTCCGGTCCACGCCGCCCAGCCCGTCGAAGGTGGCCCGCAGCTTGGCCAGCCGCGCGCCGCGCATCGACCCGGAGTAGTCGAGCACGAAGATCACGTGCCCGGGGCGCCCGCCGGCCCGGTAGTTGGCCAGCAGCCGGTCGATCGTCTCCTGCTGGTCGGGGAAGTAGAGCGAGTTCCCGATGGCCGGGCCGAGCCGCGGGTCGCGGGTGACGGCCGGGTCGACCGGCCGCCGCAACGTGGTCCGCATGATCATCCGCTGGCCGTCGGCGCCGGTCAGCCAGGCCACCGCCTTGTCGTAGGCGGCCCGCTGCCGCGGGTTGAGCAGCAGCAGTGGGTATTCGGCGAGCACGATGCCGTCGCGCGGGTAGACGATGCGCAGCGGCTGCCGCAGCCGCCCGCCGGCGTTGACCGACAGCAGCACCGACTCGTACGAGATCAGCGCGTCGACCGAGTCCTGTCCGGCGACGAAGCGCGCGACCAGGTCGGCGGTGCTGGTGGCGGTGATCCGCCGGCCGGCGAAGAACCCGCCGAGCCGGTCGCAGGTGACGTCCTCGGGGCGCAGGGCGCGGCCGGCGCCGGTCGCCGCGGTGGCCACCCCGATCAGCGCGGCCAGCCCGCTGCCGGCGTGCCGGGGATCGGCCATGGCGAACCCGAGCCGGCCGGCGGCGGCCGCGTCGGCGATGTCGGCCCAGGTCGGGCGGTCGGGGAGCCGGTCGGCGGCGGCCGGGGTGAGCCCGATCGCCACCGGCGAGTCCATGATCTTGGTGGAGAGGGGCACCGGTCCGGTGTAGCCGGCCGCTTTCAGCTTGAGCCGCAGGTAGCGGTCGGAGGACAACCAGGCCAGGTCGTGCTCGTCGGTGGGCGGGGTGAGGGCGTCGCCGGCGTCGACCGTGCCGCGGTAGTCCATCACCAGCCGGACCCCGGTCTCGTGTTCCAGCCGGTCGAGGACGGGCCGCAGGTCGGTCAGGTCGGAGCTGGCCAGCACCCGCAGTGTCACGGTGGCCGGCTTGTCGGCGGTGCATGCGGCGGTCACGGCCAGCAGCAGGACGGCGAGGAGCGTGCCGGCCCGGCGTACCCGGCTCATCGGGCGCACCCACCGACCAGCGCGATCATCTTCTCCAGGGCGGCCAGTTCGGGCAGGTCGGCGCGGGTGTCGTCGCCGCCGCTGTCCGGCGCCGGGATGCCGCGCTCGGCCAGGTAGCGCCACAGCGCGTCGCTGGTGTGCTCGCCGGACGGGTCGAGCACCCGGTAGCCGAGCTCCATCGCGCGCCGCCGCAGCTCGCGGTCGTCGGTGAGGAGCCGGGCGAGCCGTTCCGCACCGGCGTCGAGCGCGATGAACTCCGGGTCGGCGAGCATCTGCTGGGCCGGGTAGAGCAGGACCCGGTCGGTGTCCGGCGCGCCGCGCACCTGCCGGGACCGCACCTGGTACGCCAGGTATTGATGCTCGTAGACGACCACGATCGGCGCCTTGCCCTTGCCCTCGGGCGTGACGTAGGAGTTGAACAGGTCGGCGTCCTGCAGGCCTTCGAGGGTGAGCAGCGGTTTGACCCGGGCGGCGACGGCGGGCGCCTCGGCCTCGGTCGGTGGCGCGTTGCGTCCGGTGCTGACGTACGCGGCCAGCGCCAGGTAGGCCTCGCCGGAGTTGGCGAAACACATGTTCGGGCTGTGCGCCAGCACCCGGTTGCCGTTGCTGACGGTCCCGCCGCCCGGGTCGCGCCACTTGCCGATCCCGAGGTCGTCCCAGGTCCGGCCGGACCGCATCAGGGCGAAGAACTTCGCGATGTCGAGCGTGTAGTACAGCGGCCGTCCACCCAGACCGTTGGGTTGCGGCCGGGCCACCCCGGCGGCGACCAGGGTGTCGGCGTACTGCCGGAAGCTGGCCAGCACCAGCGGGCTCGCGAACGGCCGGGTGGCCCGGGGCCAGTGACCCTGCGCGGCCAGCCGGCCCTTGATCATGTACGCCGCCGGCCGCCCGGACGGGAACAGGAAGTCGTACCCGTCGAAGGAACCGGTCGCCGTCTCCCGGGAGCCGGTTTGCGTCAGCTCCACCCGGATGTTCCGGTCGAGCAGGATGCGCCGCATCTCGGCGTCGAGGAAGAGGTCGCCTCCGGAGCCGCTCTTGCCGTGCAGCACCGTCGGTGTGTCCAACGGCAGCAGCAGGTGGCCGTTGAGGTAGAGCACGATCAGCCCGGCGATCCAGGTCGTGGCCGCGGCCGTGAACCAGGACCGGGATCGGCGGGTCCAGAACGAGGGGCGGGGGCGGACGGTGAGCCGGGGCTGAAGAACCAGCTCGGGTGGGGCTGTCAGGCGGCCTTCCACGTACGCCAGTGTCCTGCACCGGCGCAAGTGGACGGTGGCTGTGTCAGCTTGTTGCCACCGCCCGGGGGACGGTTATCGGCCGTAGGTCTCGAGCAGGCGGAGCCAGACCTCGCTGACCGTGGGGTACGACGGCACCGCGTGCCACAGTCGCTCCAGCGGCACCTCGCCGACCACCGCGATCGTCGCCGACTGCAGCAGCTCGGCCACGTCGGGCCCGGCGAAGGTGACGCCCAGCAGCACCCCGCGGTCCTCGTCGACCACCATGCGGGCCTTGCCGGTGTAGCCGTCGGCGTGCAGGCTCGCCCCGGCGACGCTGCCGATCTCGTAGTCGACGACCCGCGTGCGGTAGCCGGCCTTCTCGGCCGCCGCGGCGGTCAGGCCGACCGAGGCGACCTCGGGCTCGGTGAAGGTGACCTGGGGTACGGCCTGGTGGTCGGCGGTGGCCACGTGCCGGCCCCACGGCTGGTCGTCGACCGGCTTGCCCTGGGCCCGGGCCGCGATCACGTCGCCGCAGGCCCGCGCCTGGTACTTGCCCTGGTGGGTGAGCAGCGCGCGGTGGTTGACGTCGCCCGCCGCGTAGAGCCAGTCGTCCAGCACGAGCATGGTGTCGTCCGCGTCGAGCCACGACCCCGGCTCCAGCCCCACCGTCTCCAGACCGAGATCTCGGGTCCGGGGGGTACGCCCGACAGCGACCAGTACCTCGTCGGCCAGGATCTCCTCGCCGCCGGGCAGCGTCAGGTGCACCACGCCCTCGTCGTCCCGGCGTACCGCGGTGGCGGTCGTGCCGGTCCGGACCGCCGCGCCCGCCTCGGTCAGCGCCGCGGCCACCAGCTCGCCGGCGAACGGCTCATTGCCGGCCAGCAGGCCGCCCCGGGCCAGCAGGGTCACCCGTGAGCCGAGGGCGGCGTACGCGGTGGCCATCTCGGTCGCGACCACCCCGCCGCCGATGATGGCCAGCCGGCCCGGCACCTCCTGGGCCGACGCCGCCTCGCGGCTGGTCCACGGGTCGCTGCCGGCCAGCCCCGGGATGTCCGGCAGCAGCGCGTCACTGCCGGTGGCCACGACCACCGCGTGCCGCGCGGTCAGCGTGACCCCGCCGACCTCGACCTGGCGGGGCCCGGCGAGCCGGCCGTGCCCGCGGACCAGGTCGATCCCGGCGCTCTCGAGCCACGCGACCTGCCCGTCGTCGTGCCAGTCGGACGCGAACCCGTCCCGCCGCTTCAGCACCGCGGCCACGTCCAGCGTCCCGGTCACCGCCTCGCGCGCGCCGCCGACCGCCCGGGCCGCGCGCAGGGCCGACGAACTGCGCAGCAGTGCCTTGGTCGGCATGCAGGCCCAGTACGAGCACTCGCCGCCGACCAGCTCCTTCTCGACGATGACGGCACTCAGTCCGCCCTTGACCGCCCGGTCGGCGACGTTCTCGCCCACCGGCCCGGCGCCGATCACCACGACGTCGTAGGTCTTGCTCTCTGCCATGTCAGACTGCCTTCGCTGCGCGTGCCGCCCGGCCGAGACGCAGGGCGGAGATGAGGAACAGCACGCCGCCGACCACGGCGTACCCGGCGATGTTGCTCAGTGAGGCCCCCTCCCGCCCGGCCCCGGCGATGAAGGTCGACCCGGCCGCGACCGAGCCGGCCCCACTGAGGATCATCGCCCACTGTCCGCCGAGCTTACGGCGGCTCGCCCCGACCACGAGCTGGATCACACCGGCGACGACGGCCCAGGCGCCGAAGACCCGCAGCACGGCCGGGATGCCGTTGCCCGCCGCGACCGCCAGCCCGATCGCCGCCAGCGCGCTCATCGCGATGTTGAGGTAGAGGCCCTTGTTGCCGGACGAGCGGACGTCGACGACCGCCGCGGCCACGTCGACCAGCGGGTAGAGCACCAGCAGCGCGATCGCGAACGGGCTGAGCTCCTTGGCCGTCACCGCCAGCAGCCCGGCCCAGACGACGGCGAAGCCGAAACGGGTGAGGTACAGGTTCCGCAGGGTCATGGGGGCCTCTCGGTTAGTAGAAAGAACGTTCTATCCACTAACTCACGCCGGCCCGGACTTGTCAAGAACGAACGTTCTTTCTACTAACTGCTACGCTGGTCGGCATGCCGAGACCGCCCGGGGACCAGCGCGACCGCCTGCTGCGGCGGGCCAGCGCGGCCTTCTACACCGAGGGCATCCACGCCGTCGGCGTCGACCGGATCATCGCCGACGCGCAGACCACCCGGGCCACGTTCTACCGGCATTTCCCGAGCAAGGAAGACCTGATCGTGGCCTACCTGCGGGCCGCCGACGCGCAGATCAGGGCCGACCTCGCCGCCGGGGTCGAGGGCGCCTCACCGGCCGACGCCGTCCGCCGGGTCGCCGCCTCGATCGCCGGGCAGGTCAGCGGGCCCGGGTTCCGCGGCTGCGCTTTCCTCAACGCGGTCACCGAGTACCCCGACCCCGGCCACCCGGTGTACCGCGTCGTGGTCGAGCACCGGGACTGGTTCCTGCGTACCGTCACCGAGCTCTTCGGCGACGAACCGGCCGCGCGGCAGTTCGTCATGCTCCGCGACGGGGCGATGACCTCGGGCTGTGTCGCCGACGCGGACGCGGTGCGCGAGACCTTCCTGGCCGCCGTCGAGGAACTCCTCGCGGCGCACCCGATCCAGGACCGCTGAGGCACGACCATGTCGGTGATCGACAAGGTGTCCTCGATCCTCGACGCCTTCACCGCCGACGACCGCGGGGTCGGGTTCGCCGAGTTGCAGCGGCGTACCGGGCTGGCCAAGGCGACCCTGCACCGGCTGACCACCGAGCTGGTGGCGGCCCGGCTGCTCGACCGGTCGGACGGCCGGTTCCATCTCAGCGGGCACCTGTTCGAGCTGGGCATGCGCGCGTCGGTCGAACGGGGCCTGCTCGAAGTGGCCACACCCTTCCTCGAGGACCTGTACGAGCGCACCCACGAGACCGTGCACCTCGGGCTGCGTGAGGGCACCGAGGTCGTCTACGTCGCCAAGATGGGCGGCCACCGCCAGGCCCGGGCGCCGTCCCGGCTCGGCGGCCGGATGCCCCTGCACGCGACCGCCATCGGCAAGGCGCTGCTGGCCTTCGCCCCCGATCAGGTCCGCGCGGACGTGCTCGGCGCGCCACTGACCCGGGTCGCGCCCCGGACCGTGACCTCCGCCCTGCTGCTGCGGCGGCAGCTCGACGCGGCGGTGGAGGCCGGGGTGACCTTCGAGGCCGAGGAGTCGGCCGTCGGCGTCGTCTGCGTCGGCGCGCCGGTGCTCGACGCTCACGACGTCGCGGTCGCCGCGATCAGCGTGGCCGGCCCGGCCGCCCGGTTCGAGCCCCGGCGCCACGCCGCGTCGGTCAAGGCCGCCGCCGCCGGCATCGCGGCCACCCTGGCCCGCCGATCCGCCCTGCTCGGTTCCGCATAGCGGAACCTTTTGATGGAAGCGGCACCCGGTCCGGCGGCATCCTGACCGGCATGACCTCACCTGCGGCGCAACGCCTGCTCGACGCGGCGCGAAGCGCGACACCCTGTGCCCCGGTCCGGGACCTGATCGGCGCGGACGACATCGGCGCGGCCTACGCCGTGCAGCAGGAGATCGCCGCCGTGCGCGTGCGGTCCGGCGCCCGCGTGGCCGGCCACAAGATCGGCCTGACCGCGCCGGCCGTCCAGCGGCAGCTCGGCGTCGACCAGCCCGACTTCGGCCTGCTCTTCGACGACATGGACGTCAGCGGCCTGGCCGAGGTCCCGATCGACCGGCTGCTGCAGCCGCGCATCGAGGCCGAGGTCGCCTTCGTGCTCGGCGCCGACCCCGATCCGGACCACGTGGCCGAGTCGGTGGCGTTCGTGGCGCCGGCGCTGGAGATCGTGGACAGCCGGATCGCCGGCTGGGACATCAGCATCGCGGACACCGTCGCCGACAACGCCTCCAGTGGGCTGTACGTGCTCGGCCCGGCCCGGGCCGGCCTGGACCAGGTGCGGCCGGTGGACGTGCAGATGGAGATGAGCGTGGACGGCGAGGTGGTCTCCAAGGGCTCGGGCGCGGCCTGCCTGGGCGACCCGCTGGCCGCCCTGGCCTGGCTGGCCCGTGCGGCCCGCGATCAGGGCGATCCGCTGCGCGCCGGGCAGGTGGTGCTGTCGGGTGCGCTCGGCCCGATGGTCCCGGTGACCGCCGGCATCGCGGTGTCGGCCACCCTGACCGGCCTCGGCACGGTCACGACCAGGTTCGGTTCGTGATGGGTACGAAGGTCGCCGTGATCGGATCCGGCAACATCGGCACCGACCTCATGATCAAGGTCCTGCGCCACTCGGCCGGGCTGGAGATGGGCGCCATGGTCGGCATCGACCCGAACTCGGACGGGCTGGCCCGCGCCGCCCGCCTCGGCGTACCGACCACCTCGGACGGAGTGGCCGGCCTGCTCGCCCTGCCCGGCGCGGACGAGATCGGGATCGTCTTCGACGCCACGTCGGCCGGCGCGCACCGGGCCAACACGGCCGCCTTGGCCGGCCGGGGCATCCGCATGATCGACCTCACCCCGGCCGCGGACGGGCCGTTCGTGGTGCCCGCGGTCAACCTCGACCAGCACCGGGACGCGCCCGAGATCAACATGGTGACCTGCGGCGGGCAGGCGACCATCCCGATCGTGGCGGCGGTGTCCCGCGTCGTCCCGGTGCCGTACGCCGAGATCGTCGCCTCGATCGCCTCGCGGTCGGCCGGTCCGGGCACCCGCGCCAACATCGACGAGTTCACCGAGACCACGGCCCAGGCGGTCGAGTCGGTCGGCGGGGCCGGCCGGGGCAAGGCGATCATCGTGCTCAACCCGGCCGATCCGCCCCTGATCATGCGCGACACCGTGCTCTGCCTGGTCGGCGCGGAGTCCCCGGAGACCCGGGACGCGATCCGGGTGTCGGTCGAGGAGATGGTGGCCGTGGTCGCCAAGTACGTGCCCGGCTACCGCTTGAAGCAGCGGGTGCAGATCACGCCGGTGCCGGCCGGGCAGCCGGTGCACACGCTGACCGCCGGCGAACCGGTCACCCATCAGGTCACGGTGTTCCTCGAGGTCGAGGGCGCGGCGCACTACCTGCCCGCGTACGCCGGGAATCTCGACATCATGACGTCCGCGGCGCTCGCGGCGGCGGAGGCGATCGCATGACCAAGATCTTCATCCAGGACGTGACGTTGCGGGACGGCATGCACGCGGTCCGGCACCGGATGACACCGGACACCGTCGCGAAGATCGTCGGCGCGCTGGACGCGGCCGGGGTCGGCGGCATCGAGGTGGCGCACGGCGACGGGCTGGCCGGCGGGAGCCTGACCTACGGCCCCGGCTCGCACACCGACCGGGAATGGATCGAGGTGGCCGCGGCCAGCGTCCGCCGGGCCCGGCTGACCACCCTGCTGCTGCCCGGCATCGGCACCATCGCCGACCTGCGAAGGGCACACGAGCTGGGGGTACGGTCGGTGCGCATCGCCACGCACTGCACCGAGGCCGACGTCGCCGCCCAGCACATCGCGACCGCCCGCGAGCTGGGCATGGACGTGGCCGGCTTTCTGATGATGAGCCACCTGGCCGAGCCGGCCGCGCTGGCCGCCCAGGCCCGGCTGATGGAGTCCTACGGCGCGCAGTGCGTCTATGTCACCGACTCGGGCGGCCGGCTGCTGATGGACGGCGTCCGCGAGCGGGTCCGCGCCTATCGCGACGTGCTCGACCCGGCGACCGAGATCGGCATCCACGCCCACGAGAACCTGTCGCTGGCCGTGGCCAACTCGGTGGTCGCGGTCGAGGAGGGCGTGACCCGGGTCGACGCGTCGCTGGCCGGGCAGGGTGCGGGCGCCGGCAACTGCCCGATCGAGCCGTTCGTGGCCGTCGCCGAGCTGCGCGGCTGGGAGCACGGCTGCGACCTGTTCGCGCTCCAGGACGCGGCCGAGGACCTGGTGCGGCCGCTGCAGGACCGGCCGGTGCGGGTCGACCGCGAGACGCTGACCCTGGGGTACGCGGGCGTGTACAGCTCGTTCCTCCGGCATGCCGAGGTGGCGGCCGAGCGGTACGACGTGGACGTACGCCGGATCCTGGTCGAGGTCGGCCGGCGGCGGCTGGTCGGCGGCCAGGAGGACCTGATCGCCGACATAGCGTTGGACCTGGCCGGCTGAAACCCGGCCGGGGCGAGCAACCAGGGGCTCTCCCCCGGCCGCTCGCCCCGGCCGCTCGCCCGAGCCGGCGCCGGCGATGATGCATCGGTGTGCTCAGAGCGCTCTGAGCACACCGATGCATCACCGGGCGTGCGTCAGGTGACCACCTGCAGGAAGTCCTGGTCGATCTCGCGGTGGGTGTAGTTGATGCCGCGCGCCGCCTGGTCCATCGTCCAGGTGATGGGCCGGAAGTCCGGCCCGGTGCGGTAGCCGCCGGAGAAGACCTCGTTGCGGTTGCCCGACGGGTCGAAGAAGTAGATGGTGCCGCCGCGGGTGATGCCGTGCCGGGCCGGTCCGAAGTCGATCGGCACGTCGTCCATCGACATCACGTCGCCGGCCCGCAGCAGGGCGCTCCAGTCGTCGATCTGGTAGGCGAAGTGGTGCAGCTTGCCGTTGGGCCCGTTGACGAAGGCGATGTCGTGCGGGTTCTCGCCGCAGAACATCCACGAGCCGACCAGGTCGTCGGGCTCGTCCCCGGAGACCAGGCGTTCGGCCGGCCGGAAGCCCAGCGCGTCGGCGAAGAACCGCTCCAGCAACGCCGGGTCCTCGGTGGTGATCAGCGCGTGGTTGATCCGGGGCACGCCGATGCCGCGCAGGCCGGTGCGGGGCCACGGATCCGGGTTGATCTTGCCGACCGCGGTGCCGAGGTACTCGACCTCGGAGTACAGCTCCAGGACGTGCTCGCTGGGCAGGGTGACACGCAGCCCGTCGCCGATGCCGGCGTTGTCGCCCTTGCTCATCCGCTCGGCCGACGCGCCGAAGGCGGTGACCCGGTTCTCCAGGTCGGCCAGGGAATCGTCGCCGGTCACCTTGTATCCGAACTTGACCAGGCCCACGCCGCCCTCCTCGAGCACGACCGAGTGATGGTCGTCCTCGTCCCAGGACTTGAGGTAGACCCGGCCGTTCTCCTCGTGGACCGCGTCCATGCCGAGGGTGTTCTGGTAGTGGTGGCGGGCACGGGCGAGGTCGGTGACGCGGACGTGCACGTAACCGAGGCGGACGACGGACATGGCTACCTCTTCTCGGGGTTCCGGAACGCCGTACGCGGCCCACTGGCCAGCATCGGGCGCAGATCTCTCTCGCGTTGCTCGACGACGACGTCGCCGAGCGGGACGGCCTGGCAGGGCAGGCAGAGCCCGGCCGCGCGATCGGCGGCGCTGAGCGCCGACTCGGCCACCGGGACGGGATAGGTGACGGCGCCGGACAGGACGCGGCACTTGCAGATCCCGCAGCCGCCGCGCCGGCACCGGTAGCGGCTGCGCCACCCGGCCCGGCGCAGACCCTCGACGATCGTCTCGCCGGAGCGGACGCCGACCGTCGTCCCGGCCGGGGCAACGGTGACCAACGGCATGACCCGCACCTCCCTCGACCTAAAAGTTCATCAGGTTTCGAGAGTGTAACCACCGCTCAACGCCGCTTGCCAGAAGGCGGGCGCTATAAAGTTTCTAAAAGTTGTGGAACTATACGGCGATGAGCGAACAAGGTCTGAGCATCGACGTGAACGGGGTACGCACCAACTACCACGACCGCGGCGACGGTCCTCCGCTGCTGCTCATCCACGGCTCCGGTCCCGGAGTCTCGGCCTGGGCCAACTGGCGTACGGTCCTGCCCGTCCTCTCCGAGCGGTGGCGCGTCGTCGCGCCCGACATCCTCGGCTTCGGCTACACCGAGCGCCCGGCCGGCGCCGTCTACCACCCGGACGCCTGGCTCGCCCACCTGACCGGTTTCCTCGACGCGCTCGGCCTAGACCGCGTCTCGGTGGTGGGCAACAGCTTCGGCGGCGCGCTGGCCCTGCGGCTGGCCGTCGAGGCGCCGGAACGGGTCGACCGGCTGGTGCTGATGGGCAGCGCCGGCGTGCGCTTCCCGATCACGCCGGGTCTGGAGGCGGTGTGGGGGTTCGAGCCGTCGCTGGCCGCGATGCGCGCCCTGCTCGGCTGGTTCACCTTCGACACCGCCGGCCTGGCCGACGACCTGGCCACGATCCGGCTCGCCGCCGCCTCCCGGCCCGGCGTCCAGGAGGCCTACCGGCGGATGTTCCCGGCGCCCCGGCAGGCCATGGTCGACACCCTGGCCGTGGCCGAGGACCGGGTCGCCGCCCTGCCGCACCGCACGCTGCTGGTGCACGGGCGCGACGACCAGGTCATCCCGCTGAGCACCTCGCAGCGGCTGCTCGACCTCATCCCCGACGCCGAACTGCACGTCTTCGCCCGGTGCGGGCACTGGGTGCAGATCGAGCGGGCGGCCCGGTTCGCCGCCCTGGTCGGCGGCTTCCTGACCGCGGACGCGCGGCCCCGCCCGCATGCCATGATGTCCCGGTGACGCCGACCCCCGCCCGACGCTGATGCCCTCGGTCGCCGAACGCATCGCCGCCGACCTCGAGGACGAGATCCTCCGGCGGCGGCTCGACGCGGGCGCCCGGTTCGCGCTGCGGACCGAGCTGATCGACCGGTTCGGGGTCAGCGCCAACGCCATCAACGAGGCCCTGCGCATCCTCCGTGAGCGCGGCGTCATCCAGGTCAAGCCGGGCGTGCAGGGCGGGGTCTTCGTCGCCCAGCCGCCGCCGCAGCTGCGGCTCGGCGCCATCGACGTGTGGTTCCGCGGCCTGCTGGCCGACCCAGTCGACCTGTTCGAGGCCCGGTCCCGGCTGGAAGACAGCCTGGCCGGGGTGGCGGCCGAGCGGGCCACCCCCGAGGACTGCCGCGACCTCGACTGGGCGCTGGAGGAGTTGCGGGAGGCCCGCGACGACCCGCGCCGCTACCTCGACGTCAACCTGCGCTTCCACAGCGCGGTGGCCCGGGCCGCCCGGGTGCCCGTGCTGGCCGGCATGTACGAGTCCATCGTCGTCCTGGTGCGCGGCACCCTGGTGCGGGCCGAGTTCGCCGGCCCCGGTGCGGCCAAGGTGATCGACGAGAACATCACCGTGCACGCCCGGATCGCCCGGGCCATCCGGGAACGCGACCAGGCGGCCCTGGCCGTGGCGCTCATCGACCACCGCGCCGACCTGGTCCGCCTGCCCGACTCGTCGCGCTCACCCGGCGGCGCCGGCCGCGACCCCGACGCGTCGCATGCCATCGGCGCATCGTCCACGAAGGATGACTGAAGGACGACAGTCGGTGACGCATTCCTTCAGATAGCGTTCAGCTCGCGTCCGCTCGTATCCCGTACGGGCGTCCTATCGTGCGCTGAGCTGCTCGCTCTTACCTGGAGGGTTCGTGTCCCGATTAGCTGCCGCGGTTCTGTCGCTGTCTCTCGCCGGTGCCGCCGGTCTGCTCACCGCCACCCCGGCGGCCGCCAACCCCGGCGGCACCGGCCTGGTCATCAGTGAGGTGTATGTCAACGGCGGTTCGGCCGGCGCGACCTTCACCAACAAGTTCGTCGAGTTCCACAACCCCACCGCGGCGGTGATCCCGCTGACCGGCGACACGCTGCAGTACCGCGCGCCGGCCAGCACCGTCGTGCCGAGCGGGTCGCAGGTCTTCGCGCTCTCCGGTTCGGTGCCGGCCGGCGGCCGTTTCCTGATCCAGCTGCCCAGCAACGGCGCCAACGGGGCCGCGCTGCCCGCCGCCGACCTGAGCACCGGCAACTCGGTCAACCCGGGTGCGGCCGGTGGCACGCTCTACGTCGTGGCCGGGCTCTCGGGTGTGCTGCCGACCGACGCGTCGGTCATCGACAAGATCGGCTGGGGGACGAGCAACTCGCCCGAAGGCACCGCGCCCACCGGCAACTCGGTGACCCTCAGCTATCAGCGCTCGGCCGCCGGCGCCGACACCGACAACAACGCGGCCGACTTCACCACGGCCGCCCCCACGCCGCGGAACGCCGGCAGTCCCGACCCCGATCCTGACCCCGATCCTGACCCCGATCCTGATCCCGACCCTGATCCCGCGCAGACCACCATCGCCGAGATTCAGGGCACCGGCACCGACGCCTCCCCGCTCGCCGGGCAGAACGTGGTCACCGAGGGCGTCGTGACGGCCACCTACCCGACCGGCGGCTTCAACGGCTTCTACCTGCAGACCGGCGGCCCCGACACCACACCCGGCGCCTCTGACGCGGTGTTCGTCTTCGGCTCGATCTCGGCCGCACAGGTCGCCGCCGGCGACAGCGTCCGGGTCAGCGGCAAGGTCACCGAGTTCCAGGGCCTGACCGAGATCGGCAGCCCGGCGGTCACCGAGCTCGCCACGCCGCTGCCCGCTGTCACGCCGGCCGCCCTGCCGTGGTCCGAGCTGGACACCGCGGGCGAGAAGGAGGCCCACGAGGGCGAGCTGGTCGCGCCGCGGGGCGAATTCACGGTCAGCGACAACTTCGACGCCAACTGGTACGGCTCGTTCACGCTCGCCGCCGGCGACGAACCGCTGCGTCAGCCCACCGACGTGGCCGCCCCGGGCAGCGCCGAGGCCCAGGCGGTGGTGGCCGGCAACGCCGCCCGGGCGATCACCCTGGACGACGGCTCCAGCCTGAACTACAGCTCGGCCGCCAACTCGGGCAAGCCGCTGCCCTGGCTGACGCCGGCGCACTCCGTGCGTACCGGATCAGGGGTTTCCTTCGCCCAGCCGCTCATCCTCGACTACCGCAACTCGCTGTGGAACCTGCAGCCCCGGCAGCCGGTCACCGACGACGGCGCGGCGGTCGCGACGTTCACCGACACCCGCGCCGCCAACCAGCAGCCGGCCCCGCTCAAGGGCGTCAAACTGGCCACCTTCAACGTCGAGAACTACTTCCCGACCACCGGCCAGGAGTACGTCGCCCAGGGCCGCGGCACCTGCAAGTACTTCAACGACCGGGCCGGCACCCCGATCGGAGTGGACTCGTGCACCGGCTCCGGCCCGCGCGGCGCCGCCACCGAGGAGAGCTTCCAGCGGCAGCAGGCGAAGATCGTCACCGGCATCAACCGGCTCGGCGCCTCCATCGTCTCGCTGGAGGAGATCGAGAACTCGATCTGGTTCGGGGAGGCCCGCGACACCGCGCTGTCCGGCCTGGTCGACGCGCTCAACGCCAAGGCCGGCGCCGGCACCTGGGCGTACGCGCCGTCGCCGGCCGCCGCCGGACTGCCGCCGCAGGCCCAACAGGACGTCATCCGCACCGCCTTCATCTACAAGCCCGCCGACGTGGCTCCGGTCGGCCCGCCGACCGTGCTGACCAGCGCGTCCGACGACGGCGAGCCGTTCTCGATCGCCCGCGAGCCGCTGGCCCAGGGCTTCCGGAAGAAGGGCGCCACCGAGCTGGACACCTTCCTGGTGGTGGCCAACCACTGGAAGTCGAAGGGTTCCGGCGCCGCGCTCTACCCCGGCGACGAGCAGGACAGCCGCCCGGCGTACGACCAGGGCTCGTTCAACCAGACCCGGGTGCGCGAGGCCCGGGAGACGCACGCCTTCGCCACCAGCACGGCCAAGGCGCTGGGCACCGACCGCATCTTCCTGCTGGGTGACTTCAACGCGTACACCCACGAGGACCCGATGCAAGAGCTGTACGCGGCCGGCTACACGGATCTGGCCGGCAGGTACGACGCGGGGGAGCACTCGTACTCCTTCGACGGCCTGGCCGGCTCCCTCGACCACGTGCTGGCCAACGGTCCCGCGCTCAAGATGGTCACCGGCGCCGACATCTGGCAGATCAACGCCCAGGAGTCGGTGGCCTACGCCTACAGCCGCTACAACTACAACGCCACGCTGCTGTTCGACGCCGGCGACCCGTTCGCCGCGTCCGACCACAACCCGGAGATCGTCGGCCTGACCTTGCCGTCCCTCCCGGAGTGGCAGAGCAAGAAGATCTACAACAGCGGTGACCTGGCCGCCTACCAGGGCCAGGTGTGGCGGGCCCTGTGGTGGACCCAGGCCCAGCCGCCGGGCGACCCGTACGGCCCGTGGGAGCAGATCGCCACGGCCCCCGACGGAACCGCCCTGTGGACCCCGTCGCGCATCTTCACCGCGGGCGACATCGTCACCTACCAGGGCCACCGGTTCCAGGCCCAGTGGTGGACCCGCAACCAGGCGCCCGGCGCGGCCTTCGGTCCCTGGAAGAAGCTCAGCTAGCCACAACGAGGCGGCGGCGCGGGCAACCTCGCGCCGCCGCGGTCGGGCCGCGTGGCATGGTTGATCTATGTCTTCCCCCTCCGAGGACGCGCGCCTGACCGTCGGACCGCCCGCTGATCACGCCGCCGGGCTCGAAGCGGTGCGGGTCAGCATGGGCCGGGCGGTCAAGCAGATGGGTGTGGTCAAGGCCGCCCGCAACCTGCTGACCCTCAACCAGGCCGACGGCTTCGACTGCATGAGTTGCGCCTGGCCCGATCCGAAGGGGCACCGGCACACCGCCGAGTTCTGTGAGAACGGCGCCAAGGCGGTCTCCTGGGAGGGGCAGCGGGACACCGTCGGCCCGGCCTTCTTCGCCGCGCACCCGATCGCCGAGCTGGCCGGGCAGACCGACCACTGGCTGGAGAAGCAGGGGCGGCTCACCCACCCGATGGTGCGCCGGGCCGGTGGCACCCACTACGAACCGATCTCCTGGGACGACGCGTTCGCACTGGTGGGGGAGCACCTGCGGGCCCTCGCGACGCCCGACGAGGCGGTGTTCTACACCTCGGGGCGGGCCAGCAACGAGGCCGCCTTCCTCTATCAGCTGCTGGCCCGGGCGTACGGCACCAACAACCTGCCCGACTGCTCCAACATGTGCCACGAGTCGACCGGGACGGCGCTGGCCCGGACCATCGGCATCGGCAAGGGCTCGGTCTCGCTCGACGACCTCCACCAGGCCGACCTGATCGTGGTCTCGGGGCAGAACCCGGGCACCAACCACCCCCGGATGCTCACCGCACTGGAGATCGCCAAGCGGGACGGCGCGAAGATCCTGGCCATCAATCCGCTGCCCGAGGCCGGGCTGTTGCGCTTCGACAACCCGCAGAAGGCGCGCGGGCTGGCCGGGCGGGGCACCGCGCTGGCCGACACGCTGCTGCCGATCCGCTCCAACGGCGACCTGGCGCTGTGGCAGGCCATCGGTCACCTGCTGCTCGAGGCCGACGCGCTCGACCACGAGTTCATCGCGTCCAGCACCGTCGGTTTCGAGGCCTGGGCCGAGCACGTACGCCACCTCGACCGCGACGCCGTCCTGGCCGCGACCGGGCTGACCTGGGCCCAGATCGAGGACGCGGCGGCGATGCTGGCCGGCGCGAAGCGGATCGTGCACTGCTGGGCGATGGGCATCACCCAGCACCACAACGCGGTCGCCACGATCAAGGAGTTCGTCAACGTCGCCCTGGCCCAGGGGATGATCGGCAAGCCCGGCGCGGGGCTGTGCCCGGTCCGCGGCCACTCCAACGTGCAGGGTGACCGGTCGATGGGCATCTGGGAGAAGCCGCCGGCGTCGTTCCTGGACGCGCTGCGGACCGAGTTCGGGTTCGAGCCGCCGCGCGCCCACGGCTACGACGCCGCCGACGCGGTACGCGCGTTCCGGGACCGGCGGGCCAAGGTGTTCGTGGCGCTAGGCGGCAACTTCGTCGCCGCCATGTCGGACACCGACGTGGTGGCCGAGGGGATGCGCGGCGCCGAGCTGACCGTGCAGATCTCCACGAAACTCAATCGCAGTCACGTCGAACCCGGGCGTACCGCGCTGATCCTGCCCACCCTGGGACGCACCGAGCAGGACCGGACCGGGGGTCTGGTCCAGCGCGTCACCGTCGAGGACTCGATGTCCGAGGTGCACGCCTCGCGGGGCCGCGCGACGCCGGCCGGGCCGCTGCTGCGCTCCGAGGTCGACATCATCTGCGGGCTGGCGGCGGCGACGCTCGGTGACCGGCACGGCATCGACTGGGCCGGCTTCACCACCGACTACGACCGGATCCGCGACCGCATCGGGCAGGTGGTGCCCGGCTGCGCCGGTTATACCGAGCGGATCAGCACCGGCGGCTTCACCATGCCGCACCCGCCGCGCGACTCGCGGACCTTCCCGACGCCGGAGGGCAAGGCCGTCTTCACGGTCAGCCCGATCGAGGTGCTGCAGGTGCCGCCCGGCCGTCTGGTGCTGCAGACGCTGCGCAGCCACGACCAGTTCAACACCACGGTGTACGGGCTGGACGACCGGTACCGAGGCATCAAGGGCGGCCGTCGCGTGGTCTTCATCAGCGCCGAGGACCTGGCCGAGCTCGGCCTGGCCGACGGCGACCACGTCGACCTGATCTCCGAGTGGATCGACGGCCGCGAGCGTCGCGCGGACCGGTTCCGCCTGGTCGAGTACCCGACGCCGAAGGGTTGCGTCGCCGCCTACTACCCGGAGACGAACCCGCTGGTGCCGCTGGACTCGCAGGCCGCCGAGAGCGGCACACCGACCTCGAAGTCGGTCATCGTCCGGTTGTCGCGGGCCGGTGCTCAGGCGCCGTCGAAGAAGCCGTAGAGCTTGGCGAGCCGGCCGTTCGGAGTGTGGATCAGGACATCCATCCCGGTCCCGGTCGGGTCGCCGCCCTCGGGGCCGAACGCCCAGCCGAACCGCACCTGCCGGTGGTGGGCGTCGATCGGACCGAGGAGCCAGAACACCGAGCCCGGGAACCGCGCCTGGAAGTCGCCGATCATGGCGTCGATCTGGTCCGGGCCGGTCACGTCCTGGAACGGGTCGACGTACTGACCGTCGGGTTCCCAGACGGCCTCGATCTCGGCCCGGCGGCGGGCCGGATCGCTGTCGTTCCAGGTGCCGAGGTATCGGGCGACGAGCTGGTCGATGTCACTCATCCGGTGCACTCTCCTCGGCCGCGGTCGGTGCGGAAGGCCGGTCCCGATCCTGCCAGAGCGGCGGCGGCCGTGGCCGGGTCGGTTGCGTCCGCAAATGTTCAGACCAGCTGACCGATGGCCTCGACGACCAGCCAGACGCCGAAGACGGCGAACAGCGCCGCCGCGCCGTACTTGATGGCCTTTTCCGGCAGGCGGCGGCCGAGGAAGCGGCCGATCAGGATGGCCAGCGCGTCGGCGGCGACCATGCCCAGCGTCGAGCCGAGCCAGGTGCCGAACCAGCCGTGCTGGGTGGCCAGCGTGATCGTGGCCAGCATGGTCTTGTCGCCCAGCTCGGCCAGGAAGAACGCGACGCTGACGGCCACGATGGCCGACCGCTTGGTCAGCTCGGCCTTGCTCTTCTCCTCCTCGGTGAGCGTGTCGCCGCGCAGCGTCCACGCGCCGAAGCCGAGGAAGGCGACCCCGGCGACCAGCGCGATCCACCCGGTCGGCAGGGAGGCGCCCAGGCCGTACCCGATGCCGACGGACACGGCGTGCACGACCGCGGTGGCCACCGTGATCCCGATGAGGACCGGCAGCGGTTTGAACCGGGTCGCGAACGTCAAGGCCATGAGCTGCGACTTGTCACCGAGCTCGGCGACGAAGATGACACCGAAACTGAGCGCCGTAGCGGCGAGGATCCCATCCAACGGAGTGCCTTTCACCATCAGGCCGGGGCGGGCACGGTGACCTCGACCCGGCATCTCAGCCAGATCGAAGGTCTCGCCCGCCTCACCGAACCTGGTGAGGCCGCGTGGCCGGGTGCGAACCGCACACCAGTATGTCGACCACGACGTTGGGAGCTACTCCCCTTCGCGACATCCACCCTATCGGCCGGTTTGCCGAGGTCGCAAAGAACCTCGCCGGTGATCTCGGCCTCAGGCACGCTGACCGCATCGACCTGTGGGACGAGAAGTATCGGAGCGTGCACCGCCTGCTCAGCGGCGAGCCCAACGCCCTGCTCGGCGGTACCGGTTGACGACGAAGTCTCCCAGCCGGTACTCACCCGCAGCGGGTCCGTCGGTCAGCACCTCAAGACCATAGACGCAGGGCGCCGCCGGCCGGGGCCGGCGGCGCCCTTCACGAGGGGTCAGTTGCCGTCGAGGACGGGCGGGGGCTTACCGACGTAGAAGGCCGCCGCCTCCTTGCCGAGGACGGCCACGTCGAGGGTGCAGGCCTCGAGCCAACCGGCCGCGATCTCCTTCTGACGGCACACCGCGGCCGCGCGTTCGCGCAGCTTCGGGTCGAGGTCACGGGCGAAGAACGGCTTGTCGGGGTTGCTCTCCTCGGCCTTGCCGCCACACGGCGACAGCAGCGAGCCGTCCGGCTTGACGCGCCAGCTGTCGCCGTACTTGTGGTAGAGGTCGTCGAAGGTCAGCGGCACCGGGAAGATCGTGCCGTCCCGGGCCTCGAGGAGTTTGATGTTGTTGTCGGGGTTGCCGAGCAGCCCGCGGACCTTGGTCGGCCAGGTCCCGACGCCGACGTGGACGTCGAGGTAGGCGCCGCGCGGGGTGACGGTGACGCTGTTGCCGTCCTCGTCGGTGATCACGTACGAGCCGTCGGGCGCCCGGGTGACGTTGACGCCGGAGTCGAGGACCAGCGGGCGGTCCTTGAGCTCGACCTTCTCGCCGTCGACGACGACCGTGTCGCCGCCGCAGACCGCGACCTGGGTCTTGCCCATGCGGGTGCCGATGGCCTGGTTGACCGAGGCGTAGGGCCAGGTGGGTGCGCCGGAGATGTGCCGGGCCTGCACCTCGAAGTCGGGTCCGACCTCGGCCAGGGTGTAGTCGCCGACGCCCTGGAAGTCGTAGCCGAGGCCGGCGACGGTGAGCGCGTGGACGTCCCCGGCGGTGACCGCGGCCGCGCAGTTGGCCACGCTCGCGCCGGTGTGCTGGTTGAAGGTCAGGGCCGGGCCGGGCTGGGACGCCACTGGCGCGGTGGGGCCGAAGCTGAGGTTGTTGGTCTCACCCGTGAAGCCGGTGGCCACGCAGGTGGGTGCGGCGCGGCCGCCGTAGAGGACACGGTTGCGTACGGTCATGGCGGCGCCGGCGTTGAAGCTGAACATGCCACCGCCGTCCTCGTTGCCGCCGTAGCCGAAGACGTTGAACTCGGAGGTGTCCCAGCCGGCGGCCGCGTTGACCGAGTTGTCGCCGGTGCGGGTGTACGCGGTGGACCCGTTGAACAGGGTGACGCTGTCCGAGCCGGCGCTCACCTGACCGGAGAGGCTCAGGTTGGCCAGGTTGGTGATCGGCTGGTTGGGTACGGCCACCGCGCCGCCGCTGTTGTTGCGGTAACAGTAGATATCGCCGACGCCGCCGAACTGGAACTGGCCCCAGCCGCCCGGGCAGGCGGTGTTGTAGTGGAGCAGCCAGTACTGGATGAAGGCGGCCCCCGAGCCGCCGTCGTTGGCGTAGACGAACTGCTCCCAGCCCCGGCAGCCGGCGTTGGGTGAGCCCGCGCAGGCCGTACTGCTGAAGTAGTTGGTGTTCATCTGCAGCGTGTACGCGTTGGCGACGGGCGGCCCGGCGTTGCCGATCGGGCCGCTGCCGCTGGTCACATTGGTGACGTTCTCGAAGGACCCGATGGCGGTCTGGATGAAGCTGCCGGCCGGCACCCGGGCCGCGACGTCGGATCCGTTGCCGACGACCAGCGGGCGGGCGCCGTCCTTGGGCGGCATCGGCAGCTTGGGCGCGGCCACGCACGCCGTCGGCTGCCAGGCGGTGTTCGGGTAGACGGCGGTGTAACAGCCGGTCGATGCCGGCCGGTTCACCTTGGCGACCTGGTTCTGCCAGGCGTTCAGCCCGGGTTTGGCCGGGTCGGCGGCGTGGGCTACGCCCGCCAGACCCAATGTCAGTAGTACGGCGCCCAACGCGCCGAGGATTCTTCGCATGGCCGTTCCTCCCCAAAAAAGCGGTCAGGGAAAGGGGACGGCGGCGGTTGCTTCCGAAACAACGGCCGAAGTGCTGCCGCCTATGTCAGGTATCCGAAACGCCGCATGAGGAGCCGCACCTTGGCCTCGCGTTGCGACTGGCCGAGCCGCCCGTACAGCCGCAGGGCCTCGGCGAAGTGGGCTCGCGCGGCCGGGAAGTTCTCCTGGGCGTGCCGGTCGGCGCCGAGGCAGCGGTTGGTCAGGGCGAGGATGTGCTCGTTGCCGGTCTCGGTGGCGATCGCCATCGCGGCGTGGTGGTGTTCGAGGGCCGCGGCCACGCCGATCTCGAACTTGGCCGAGCCCAGGTTGTTGAGGAAGATCGCCTCGGTGGCGCGGTCGCCGAGAGCACGGCTGAGGGCGGCGCCGCGCTCGGTCAGGGCGACGACGCGTTCGTAGTCGTGGCGCCGGAACGCGGCCACGCTCTGCGCCTCCAGGGTGCGCATCGTGCCGACGTCGTCGTCGGTGGCGGTGGCCAGCGCGTACGCCTGCTCGAAGGTCTTCTCGGCCTGGTCGTGCCGGCCGTCCTCGGCCAGCGCCTTGGCGATCACGCTGAGCAGGATGATCCGGCGGCGCGGGGTGGGCGCGAGTTCGAGGGCGGCCGTGTACAAGCTCACCGCCTCCGCGTACTCGTCGGCGTTGAAGCTGGCGTTGCCGCGCTTGCTCAGCAGCAGGTGCCGGTCCCCGGCGCCGTCGGCGATGGCCCGATCGAGCAGTCGCAGCAGGGGCAGCGTGTGCCCGTGGGTGTCGAGGTAGCCGCAGGCGGCCAGGTCCTCGACGACGGCCGGGTCGCCGGCCGCCGCCGCCACGATGTTGTCCAGCTCGCGGGCGAGCAGATCATGGTCGTCGGCGTACGCGCGGACGAACTCCCGGACGCGCGGCAGCACCGGGTCGAGCACCGACCGCGCGTACCCGACGGTGAGGTCGTGCAGCACGTAGACGCCCGCCGCGCGTTTGGCGAAACTGACGTCGACCAGCGCGTTCAGGGCGGCGCGGGCCCGGTTGAGGCTGATCTGCAAACAGCACGCCAGCAGCTCCGGGGTGATCGTGCCGCTGGCCAGCGACCCGATCGCGGCCAGGGCGGTCCGGGCATCGGCGTGCGGCACCGCGTCGATGGTGGTGTCGAGCAGCCGCCGCGCGTTCTCCCGGCCGGGCGCGGCGAACCCGGCCGGCATGGCCAGGTCGTGCGGTGCGCCGTCGACCTCCTTGCGCAGGTCGGCCGGGCTGAGCGCGTACTGGCGCAGGCGGTGCCCGGCGATCTCGATCAGGTACGGGTGGTGCCGCAGGTCGTGGCAGAGGGCGGCGGCGTCGGGATGTGCGGCGTACCCGTCGTCGTGGGCGTGGTGGGCCAGCAGCCGGGCCGCGTCGTCCGGTTCCAACCCGTCCACCTCGATCTGGTGGTCGACGCCGAGCTTGAGCCGGGAGGTGATCAGGACGGCGACGCCGGCCGGGATGGCGCGCAGGACTGTGTGCAGGGCGGCGGCGTTCCACACATCGTCCAGCACGCACAGGCGCACGCCGAGGTCGAGCAGCTGGCGGCCGATCTCCAGGAGGCGGGCGTCGCCGCCGGCCGGCCGGCCGGGGCCGAGCCCGAGCGCGGTGGCCAGGCAGCGGGCCAGGCCGTCGAGCAACACGTCGGGTTCGGCGTCGCCGGTGCGCAGCCACAGGTAGGGACCTTTACGGGCGTCGACCTGCCGGTCGGCCACGGTGGCGGCGATCGCGGTCTTCCCGGCGCCGCCGAGCCCGTGCAGCAGCACCCGGCCGCCCGCGTCGAGGCGGGTGCTGACCGCCTCGATGACGTGCTGCCGCCCGACCATCAGCTCGGGCCGGTTGAGCCGGTTGGCCGCCGTGTCGAACAGGATCACATCCAGGCGGGTGGTGCTGTCCGCGGTGACCGTCCAGCCCGGTGCTTCCCGCGGTGCGCGACGATCGTTGCGCACGGTCGCAGCGGCGCGCCGCAACGACTCGGCCCGGGCGGTGTCGCCGTCCAGATAGGCGACGATCGACCGCAGACGTTCCGGGCCGATCGGCCGGGCCCCGGTGAAGAACGCCGACACCGTGCCCGCGACCAGCCCGACCGCCTTACCGACACGCGCCATCGACGGCTGGCCGTGAGCCCGGTGCAGTTCGTCGAGATATTCCAGCAGATCGCGCTCGGGACCCGCGGCCGGCCACCGGTGCTTGCTGAACCCGGCCACGGTGCCTCCACTTTCTCAGCAGAACCTCAGCAGTTCCGCAGCAGCCCTGTTCCGGTTGTACCGGCTCGGCGCACGCTGGCGGTCATGCAGACACGATTACGACTCCGCGGCTTCGGGATGTTCATCGCCGAAGTGGACGGAACACCCGCCGACCTGCCCCCGATCACCCGCACCGTACTGGCCCGCCTGGTGCTGGCCCGGGGCAGCCTGGTCTACGCCGACGACCTGCACCGCGACGCCTGGCCCGAACCGGCCACGGTGATCCGGCGCGAGCAGCGCGTCGGCGTCCACAAGCGGATCGGCGAACTGCGCCGGGTCCTGCCGCCCGGCCTGCTGGTCACCGAACGGTCCGCGCGCACCGGCTACCGGCTGCTGCTCGACGGCGGCGAGGTCGACCTGTACGTCTTCGCCGACCTGGTGTTCCGGGCCGCGGTCGCGCACGACGAGATCGGCGTCGACCTGCTGATCGCGGCGCTGGCCATGTGGACCGAGCCGCCGTTGCTGGGCCTGCCGGACAAGCCGTTCGTCGCCGACCACGTCGCGCATCTGGTCCGGTTGCGCGACCGGGCCTGCCGGGCGCTGGTCGCCGGTTGCCGGGCCCAGGGCCGGACCCGGGACGCGATCGCCGCCCTGGACCGGCTGCACACCCGCAATCCGGACGACATCGGACTTCGCGAGCTGGCCGGGGATCCGCTTTCCGTCACTTCCGTTGTGCCGGGCCCGCGGGCCCGGGAGGCTGCGTTGCCATGAGACGTGCGTACGCGATCGTGCTCGCTCTGCTCCTCGTCGCCGGACCCGCCTCGGCGGCACAGGCGAAAGTGCCGTCCCGGCCGGTGCCGGGCAATGTCGCCGTGCTCGTGGTCGACGATTTCGGCCTGGGCAAGAACCCCCGGGCCAAGACGGGTACGCGAACCGACAACTGCACGATCGGCGCCAACGAGGTCGGCTCGAACGGGGCCGGCGACGACCTCCCGCCGTCCGGCTGGTCGCACGGTGAGCTCGTCTACCGCGTACTCAAGGACGATCTCGACGTGGTGGCCGGCGGACCACCCGACGTCGACACGGCGGCCCTGACCCAGTGGACCTACGTGATCGGCGGCCAGAAGTACGCGCTGCGCGCCGAACCCGTGCACGCCGACCGGTACCGCGTCGACGAACTGCTGGCCGGGCTGCGCGACCGGATCGACGCGCTGCGCAAGGACGGCTTCGAGCGCATCGTGCTCAACCTCAGCTTCGTCGTCGTGCCCTGCGACGTGGTCGGCTGGCTCGACGACCGGTCCCTGGACGAGCTGCTGACCAGCTACGACGAGATGATCGGCCACGATCCCACCGGCGACCTGAAGGACGCGCTGAGGGCGTACCTGGACGGCTCGGGCCGGCTCGACCCCGCCCTGGTCCGCGCGGGCGGCTTCACCACCACCCTGCTGCGCGACAAGCGGCTCACCCCGCTGCACGCGACCCTGACCGGCGCCTACTACCGCACCATCGACGTACGCGCGTTCAACGCCGACAAGCAGCCGCTGTCCACGCTCATCCACGACCCGGCCTGGACCAGCTTCCGCCGCGACCTGCTCGAGCCGGGCGGCACCCCGACGGTCGTCCCGGTCGGCGCGGCCGGCAACGGCGTCCGCGACGCCAAGGGCAACAAGGTCGGCCTGCCGTTCCCGTTCGCGCCGGCCCTGTGGGACTTCGTGGCCAGCGCCAGCGTCGACGCCGACCCGCAGATCGCCGCCCGGTTCAATTCCGGCGAGGTCAAACTGGACGGTACCGGCCCGGCGGCGCTGCTTCCCGGCAGCTACGGCAGCTCGTTCGCGGCGCCGCGGCTGTCCGCGCTGCAGGCCAAGTATCTGGCCGAGACCGGGCACACCGGCTGCGGCGGCACCCCGTCGATGGGCTACGTCGACCTGACCGGGATGCCGACCCTCGACCTGGAGACCAGCTCGCCCTGGAAGAACATCGGAAAGGTGTCGTGGCCGGGCATCTGCGCCGACTTCCCGGCATGATGGTCCGATGATCGGCACACTGCGCACCGTCGTGCTGGACGCACCCGACATCCGGCGGCTGGCCGCGTTCTACACCGCCCTGGGCGGCTGGACCGAGTCGTACGCCGACGACGAGTGGATCACGCTGCGGGCACCGGGCGGCTGGCGGGTGGCCGTGCAGCTCAGCCCCGGCCTGGTGCCGCCGCGGTGGCCCGACCCGGCGTACCCGCAGCAGGCCCACCTCGACCTGCGCGTGCCCGACCTGGCCGCCGGCACGGCCCGGGCGACCGGGCTGGGCGCCACGGTGCTGCGCGAGAACGAGACCTGGCACACCCTGGCCGACCCGGCCGGGCACCCGTTCGACCTGGTCCTGTTCCCCGACAGCGGCGAGACCACGTTGATGGGCGTGATGCTCGACTGCCCCGACGCCAAGCAACTCGGCACCTTCTACGCCGAACTGCTCGGCAAGCCCATCACCTACTCCGGTGATGACGCCGTCATGATCGGCGAGGACGGCGCCCAGCCGGTGATGTTCCAGCAGATCGCCGACTACCGAGCCCCGCGCTGGCCCGACCCGGCACACCCCCAGCAGTTCCACCTCGACGTCACCGTCGACGATATCGACACGGCCGAGGCGGCGACCCTCGAACTCGGCGCCACCTCACTCGACCACCGCGGCGACAATTGGCGCGTCTACGCCGACCCGGCCGGCAAGCCGTTCTGCCTCTGCTGGGACTGACCCGCGCGGCCCTTTCTCGGAGACGACCCGCCCGGACCGTGCGCTGTGTGCTGACGAGGTGCAGGGCTTGGCCGACGCCGCCGCGATGGTGGTGGCCATGGCGATCGTCGTCCCGGGCCACCTCGGTGGCCGGCACGCATCCGCGGATGGTACGACTATCCGCTCCGGGGGCGAGGAGGTCGTGGCGCTGCTGCCGGACGTCCGCGAGACGGCGGTGGCGTAACGCATCCGGCCGGCGGCACCTGAAGAACCGCGCGTCGGAACCGTGCCCGACCGCCGACCTGCCCGGCCTCTTCCTGGGTGCTTGCCCGGGCGGCGCCTGGACGCTTCCGGTCCGGGCCCGGGCGCGCCGGGAGGGCGCCGCGACGCGCAGCGCTCTCCCGGCGCGGACCCCTCACCTCCCGCCGTCGCGCCGGACCGCGTGGCGCACGCTCACGGATGCCTCCGCGGTCGGTATGGGTGCTCAGGCCCGCGGTGTCTAGTCAAGGTCGCTGATGAATCGCGACAGCAGGGCGGCGAACTGCTGCGGCGCTTCCTGGTGTGGTGCGTGGCCGGCGTCGGCCAGCACTTGGATCTCGCCCCGCCATAGCGCGGGGATCGGCAGCTTTCGCAGGTAGTCGAGCCTGACGAGTTGTTCTTCGGCCCCGTGCACGATGGCGAGGGGCTGGCGCAGGGCCGAGACGATCGCGATCTCGTCGGCGAAGCGGCCGGCTCCGGCGCTGGCTCCGAGTCCGGTCCGGGCGGCACCGTCGGTGGCCAGAATGTCGGTCACGAGTTCGGCGGTGTCCAGCGGCGAGCCGGGGGCGAGGAGGCATGCGGCGGCCAGCTTCGCCTCCTCGTCGCTCACCTGCTCGCGGAACAGGTAGCCGAGCGCGGGGTTGGGCCGGAAGGCTTCCGCCATCTGAGCGGGTGACGCGACTGGCGGCGCGCCGAAGATGACGAAACCGGACGCGTCCGGCAGTTGAGGGGCAGCCTCCATGACTATCTGACCGCCGAGGCTCCAGCCGACGACGATCGGACGGTCAAGGCCGAGTTCCCGTACGAAGCCGGTCAGCACCGCCGCATAGCCGGGCAGCGAGTAGCCGGCCGGGTCCGTGGCCGGCGGGGACTGTCCGTGGCCGGGCAGGTCCAGTGCGATACAGCGAAAGCGCCGACCGAAGTCGCCCGACATCAGCGGGTGCCAGGTCGTGGCGGACGACGAGTTGCCGTGAACGAGGACAACCGCGCGGCCGCTGTCGGCGGCACTCTCCAGGTAGGCGATCCGTTGCCCGTCGATCTCCATAGTCGGTTGATTCACTCGATGCCTTTCCTGGTCGGCAATGGGATGGACTGGCGAAGCATCGGATCGGATGTATCACCGGTTCCTCGATCGATGACGGGAAACGTCCATCGTCGATCAGGCTTTGTAACGACGATCACAGTATTTCCTTGAAGGGAGACTCTCTTGCTGAGGTTCCTGTCGTGAACTACATTAGTTCACGACAGGAACTACTAACATGCGGCGGGTGAGTGATCGCCCGGAGGCGCCGGGCTGTGTCTCGGCCCAGCACGCGTCCACCGCCGGCACGGGAAGAGAGAAGCAGACATGGGCACAGAGCAATCCGGCACGATCGCTGTCTTCGGCGGCACGGGGCAGCAGGGCGGGTCGGTCATCGACGCGTTGCTGTCGCGGGGCGCGCACGTACGGGCCCTGGTTCGGAACCCGGAGTCGGAGAAGTCGCGGGCGCTCGGTGACCGCGGGGCCGAACTCGCCCGCATCGACATCGGGGACGCGGCGTCGCTGTCGGCCGCGCTGCGCGGGGTGGACGGGTTCTTCCTGATGACCACGCCCGAGGGGCACACCCTGGCCGACATCGAGGGCGAGACCCGGCAGGGTGTCGCCCTGGTCGACGCGTCGGTCGCGGCGGCCGTGCCGCACCTGGTGTTCAGTTCGGTCGGCGGCGCCGAGCGTGACTCGGGTGTGCCGCATTTCGAGTCGAAGCGGCGGGTGGAGGAGCACCTGGAGAAGTCGGGTCTGCCGGCGACGATCGTTCGCCCGGTGGCCTTCATGGAGAACTTCTCGTTCCTGGCCCCGGCGGTCGAGAACGGGGAGATCGTGCTGCGGATGCCGCTGCCCGACGGCATTCCGCTGCAGCTGGTCGCCGTCCGTGACATCGGGCGGGTCAGTGCCGCGTTGTTGCTCGGTTCGGCGCAGGTGCCGGGTGGGGCGATCGAGATCGCCGGTGACGAGCGGACCGGAAGCCAGATAGCCGCCGCGTTCGGTCAGCACGCTGGCCTGCCGGCTCGGTATGAGGCGTTGCCGCTGCGGGTGCTCGGGGACAGCGGCGACGCGCAGGCGATGTTCCGCTGGTTCGCGGAGACCCCGGCTTACCAGGCCGACCTCGCGGCGGTCAAGGCGATCGAACCGACCGTGTGGGACCTGCCGACCTGGATCCGCTCCACCGGCTGGACGGCGCCGCCCGCGGGTGAGTAGCAGCCCCACCGCGGGCGGGGCGCCTCCGGTGTCCACCGTGACGCGGGTGTCCGCGTCCGCCTGCGAAGCGAGGGCGGGCGCGGGCCACGCGGCTGGGTCGCGGGAGGCCGTCGCGGAGGCGACTCCTTCGAGCAACGGTCGTTTCCGGCGCTTCGGTGCGGCGTGTCGCGATGCCTCAGGAGTCCGTCGATCCGTGACGTTCCCCGGGTCCGCCGGATCCCCTCCGCGGTTGTGGCACCGGGCCGGTGCCGCTCCGGCCGAGCCAGGCCGCCGTGCCCAGCAGGACGACGCCATCGTCTGCCCGTTGTGGAACTTGGCGTGGTGCGGCCAGTCGGTTGTAGATGTGGGTGTTGTTTGTCAGGTTGCGGTCGGGGCTCTCGAGCAGGTGCAGGTAGGCCAGACCGCCCGGCGGCCGACGACTGGGTGCTCTCGGTGATGATCAGGCCCGCGCTCGCCCGCTGGGCGTAATAGGAGGCCATCAGTGGGGTCGGGCTGGCCCCGGGGCCGTAGGCGCGGCTGCGGGTCGTCGGCGACATCGCGATCCGGTTGGCCAGTTTCGTGCCGCTCAGGTCGTACCCGTCAAAAGCGGTCGTCATCGTTGGTCTGGCCCCGAGAGGGAATATTCATGGCGTGAACAATATGGTTCATGGCTTGAACATGATTGAAGTAGGATGGCCGGGGTCGGGTATTGGCAAGGGGTGGCGGGCGTGGCGGTTCGGGCGTACGGGGACAAGCTGGTCTGGCTGTCGACGTTGATTCAGCGCCGATATGCGCAGATCTGCGCGGAGCATGATCTGACGCCGGCGCAGGCCACGTTGTTGTGTGCGGTCAAGGACGGCCCGCAGCGGATGGGTGATCTGGCGGCTTCGCTCGGGATCACCAAGAACGCGTTGAGCCAGCTTGTCGATCGGACGGAGCAGCGGGGCCTGGTGCGGCGGGAGAGCCCGGAGGCGGACCGCCGGGTGATCGCGTTGTTCGTGACAGGTACGGGCAAGGGATTGGCGGAGGCGGTGTACGCCGATGTGACGCGCCGGATGCCCGAGATCGCCGATGGCCTCGACGAGGACGACCAGCGTCACCTCGAACGCGTCGCCACGATGATCGTGGATGCCTCGGGCGGTCCCGCCCAAAGCGGTTCCGTGCCCTACGAGCGCGCCGGCGCCTGACCTGACCGGGCGCACCCCGTGCGCATCTACTGGTCGGCTGCCCCGAACCGCGGCGCGCAGGCCCCCGGCGTCGATGGCCGGGTCACCGGCCCAGCCGACGTAGCCGTCCGGGCGCGGTGGACGGCTGGGTGCTCATGAAGCCTTCTTCCGAGGAACGACCTCGCGCATTAGTTCCTGAGGTGAACCAAACTAGTTCATTGCCAGAACTTCCGCAAATGTGGGTGAACGAGCACACCTCGCCGGACGAGGACGACAGGCAGCGACGCAAACGCTGCCCCGGATGCCTCTCCGGTGGATCGGCGCTGGGCGGACCGACGCATCCGAAATGATGGCCGACCGCGCGCCTCAAGGCGAAGCAACGAGGACTGCCGGAGCTGCGCGGTGATGGACGCAGAAAAACTTGATACGGCGGACAACAGCACCATCGCCGGACCCGGCAGTGCCTCGCACCGGGCCCATGTCGCGAACACCGGTCACACCGCTGCTGCGGCGGCCACCTTCCAGCTGCCGTCGGCGCGGCGCATGGTCAGGACGACGCGGTTCTGGTCGACCTTCTCGCCGCTGATCTTCGCGTTGCGGCGGTACTGGTTGAGGTAGACCAGCACGGTCACGGTGTCGCCGGTGATCTCCTCGACGCCGGCCGCCGAGACCTGGGCCTGGACGATCGCCTTCTCGGTGGTGGCCAGCGGTTTGAGGCCGGCCGTCATCTTGACGTACTCACCGCTGAAGCCGCCGGTGGTGTAGCGGCTGCCGTTGGCGACACCGGCCTCCCAGCTGCGGTAGTCGTACGAGAAGATCGCCTGCGCCGCCGTGCTCGCGTCGGCCACCGACGCCTTGGCCGCCGTGGCCCGGGACGCGGCCGCGTCCCGCTGCCACCACAGGTAGCCGCCCACGCCCGCGGCGATCAGGGTCACGGCGGCGAGGATCAGCGCCACCCGGCGTGCTTTTCGCTGAGTCATCGGCTCATCCCACGAACTGCAGTTGGGAGACGAGCCACCGGCTGCTCGCCTCGTCCTTGGCCAGGCCGACGCGGACCCGGTAGTGCGAGAGCCGCCCGTCGGGTGCCCCCTTGTTCTTCACCGTCGCATCCACCGCGACCAGCACCACCGCGTTGCGCGCGTCGCCGGAGACCAGCCCGGTACGCAGCACCGTGCCCTTGGAGTCGACCTTGTTCTCCAGCACGGCCTTGCGCACCTGGGCGGCGCCGCGCGTGAACTCGTCCCGGAAGTCCCCGGTGGCCCGCCCGGTGATCCGCTCGATGTCGGCGTCCACGGTGGCCGCGCTGATCGACATGAAGTCGACGGCCGCCTGCCGCGCCGCCGCGGTCGCCTGCTGGTGCGCGTCCTCGACGCGGCGCTGGTCGTAGAGATCGCGCCCGATCAAACCACCTCCGACGAGTACGCCCACCAGCACGACGACAAGCGCGACAACCACGTACCGCCACCGGCCGGCGGGCCCGTCCGCTGCGGCATCCGAGGTGGCGGCGTCACCGGGTGGCGAGACCGCCCGCACGGTCAGCCGCCGGCGCCCGGAACGCGCCGCGTTCGTGCCGGGCTTCTCCGGCGCAGCTGCTGTGTCCCGCGCGGGTGCCGTCGCGGAGGCGGCGACCGTTTCAGTGGCTGTCTCGGGGGCGGTGACAGTCTCATCGGCTGTCTCGGGGGCGGTGACAGTCTCATCGGCTGTCTCGGGGGCGGTGACAGTCTCATCGGCTGTCTCGGGGGCGGTGACAGTCTCATCGGCCGTCTCGGGGGCGGTGACAGTCTCATCGGCCGTCTCGGGGGCGGTGACAGTCTCATCGGCCGTGGCCGGCGTGTGGTCCCTCGTCGGCTCGGGTTTCGTGGCCGGCTCGGCGGCGGACTCGAGGGCGGCGGGCTCGCGCGGCTTCGGCGGGCGCAGGGTGCGGGAGCGTGGCACCTGCCGGCGGCGGACGCTGCGGGACGGGGTCGGCTGGTTCACGAGGTGACTCCCGACAGGAGAAGCTGTTTCCAGGACTGGGCGCCCGCCGTGGCCTCCTGCCCGCCGGTGCCGCCGAACCGCATCGGCAGACCGTCGGGACCGGTCACCACGCCGCTCGCCGGGTCGTAACCGGCCACCGGCGGCGGCTCGGCGCCGGTGGCGGAAGCGTCGGAGGGCGAGGCGCCGGAGGCGGAGCGGGAGGACGAATCGGATGGGGCGCTGCCGCCGTCCGGGGCGGGAGCGACTCGGGTGCCGGGGCGGGGCGCGTTGCGTTCGCTGCGGACCCCGGAGCCGGCCGCCAGTTCCGCGTCGGTGCAGGTGTGGGCGCCGGTCTCGGTGTACTGGCAGGGCGGAGGGTCGTTGAGGTTCACCACCAGCCCGAAGTGGGCCGTGCCGTCGCCGGGTACGACGGTGTAGCCCCCGGCGATGACCAGCGGGTACGTGACCAGGGCCTGTTCCAGGCCGGGCAGCCGGCGTACCGCGATGCCATTGACCGTGATCAGGTTGCCCAGCAGCGTGCCGATCGTCGGGTCGAGCCCGCGCAGCAGGGCGGTCAGCTCGGTCGCGGCGGGCGGCCCGTTGGCCAGCAGCCGGCGCAGGTCGGGGTCGGATTTGCGCAGGGTGCCGCTGAGCGAGGCCAGCCCGGCCGCCCACCGGCGCAGCTGGGCCGACTGTTCCGCCTGGGTGGTGAGCACGGTCGACGCGTCGTCGATCAGCCGGGTGGTCTGCGGCAGGTACGTCTGGCCGCTGTCGAGCAGGCTGCCGGACGAGTCGAGCAGCACCTGCAGGGCGGCGGCGTTGCCTTCGAAGGCGGTGCCCAGCTCGGTGATGACCACGTTGAGTTTGTCGCCGTCGACCGAGCGGACCAGCTGGTCCAGGTTGGTCAGCAGGATCTCGACCGGCAGGGGGGTGGTGGTCCGGGCGGCGGGGATGACCGAGCCCGCCCCCAGGTACGGGCCGCCGTCGCGGCTGGGGCGCAGGTCGACGTACTGCTCACCGACGGCCGACCGCAACCCGACCACCGCGCGCAGGTCGGCCGGCACCTTCACGTCCCGGGGCAGCGACAGGTCGGCCCGCGCCCCGCCGGGCGTCAGCGTCACCGACGTGACCCGCCCGACCGGCACCCCGCGGTAGGTGACGGGCGCGTTGGTGAAGATCCCGCCGCCGCGGGCGAGATCGAGGTGCACCACGTAATCGCGGCGGGCGATGCCCACGTACTCGAGCCCCACATAGCTGATGCCGATGGCGCTGATCACCAGGAACGTCAGCACCTGGAGTTTGGCCAGCCGGGTCAGGATCATGGCTGATCACATCCGGTGAGCAGGCCGAGTGGCCCGCAGTCGCGGGTCGGCAGCGGCAGCGGCGGCAACGGCAAACCCGGAATGCTGACGGAAATGCTGGGCAACGGCAGACCAGGGACGCCGGGAACGTTGGGACCGCCCGGGTTTCGCGGGGCTGGAGCGGTGGTGCGGCCCGGCCGGGGCGTGCCCGACGGCCGCGGCCGGGAGGACGATGACGACGAGGGAGGGGCGGGCGTCGACGGCGCCATCGCCCCGGTGTCGGGGTTGACCAGCAGGTTGGACAGGATCACGGCGGCGTCCAGATCGAGGGTCGCGTACAGGTTGACGAACCGCGCCTTGATCGCCCCCTGCACGTTGGGCGGGAACGGGTAGGTCAGCATGAAGTTGAGTGCCTTGGGCAGGTCGTCACCGGCCTTGACCAGCTGGGTCAGGATCGGTCGCAGCGCCGCCAGGCTGGCCAGCGTCGCGTCCCGGCTCTGGTTGACCACCTTCGTTCCCACGGTCGACAGTTCGCTCAGCGAGTCGAGGGCCTCGGTCAGCTGTGCCCGCTGGTCGGCCAGCACCTTCAGGCCGGGGTCGAGCGCGTCCAGCGCCGTGGCGATGGTCTGCTTGTCGTCGGCGAGTTTGCCCGACAGCGCGTCCAGGGCGTCGATCGCCCGGGTGATGTCGGCCTTCTGCGCGTCGAGCCCGCCGATCAGCGTGTCCAGCTGCGCCAGCAGGTCCTTGACGGCGGGCGAGCGGCCCTTCAGCGCCCGGCCCAGCTCCACGTTGATGGTCCGCAGTTGCGCCAGCCCGCCCCCGTTGAGCAGCAACCCGAGCGCGGCCAGAACTTCTTCGACCTCGGCGGTACGCCCGGTGCGGTCGATCGGGATCACCGAGCCGTCGGCCAGGGTGCCGGTGCCGGGCTCGCCGACCGGGGGCGCCAGTGACACGAACTTCTCGCCCAGCAGGCTGCTCTGCCGCAGCTCGGCCGTGGCGTTGGCGGGCAGGTGTACGCGAGCGTCGATGGACATCCGCACCCGCGCCTGCCACCCGTCGAGCCAGATCTTGTCGACCGATCCGACGGTCACGTCGTTGACCCGGACGGCCGAGCGCGGCACCAGGTCGAGCACGTCGGCGAACGACGCCGTGACCACGTAGGATCCGTCGTCCCGCGAGCATCCGCCGAGGCTGACGGCCACCAGCAACAACACCAGGAAGCGTCGCATCAGCGCCTCCCCGGCCGCGGAAGAATGCCGCCCAGCGTGGGATCACTGGTGACCTCAGTGGGTGAGATGTCGGGCTTGGACCCGCGAGTCGACGGCAGCGGGGGCAGGCCGAGGAGTTTGCGCAGCGGCTCCGGCAGCGGCAGCCCGCGGTTCAGGAGCTCCTGCGCCAGGGCGGTGCACACCGGAGGGATCTGCGCGACCGGCAGCAGGCCGGCCAGCAGCGAGCACACGTAGGTGGCGGGCCCGCCCGGACCGAGCAGGTCGTCGCGGGTGTCCAGGGTGCCCGACCGCGGGTTGTAGACCAGATTGAGGTTGGACAGGGCCAGCGGGGCCACGTCGAGCACCTCGGTCAGCGCCTGCTGCTGCCGCACCAGCACGGTGGTGATGTCGGTGAGGGCCGCGACGTCCTGGCTCAGCAGCTCCCGGTTGTCCCGGACGAACGTGCTGATCTGCGCCAGCGCCACCGACAGACTCTGCAGGGTCGCCTCGAGCTCGGGTCCCTCACCGGCCAGCTGCTCGCTCGCGGTGGCCAGCCGGTCGTTGAACTGCCGGACCAGCCGGTCGCTCGCGGCCAGCGTGGTGGTGAAGTCCTGCAGGTCGGCGACCGTGCCGAAGAGGTCGTTGCGTCCGTCGGAGAGCGTACGCAACGTCTTGCTGGCGCCGTCGATGGTGTCGTGCAGGTTCTGGCCGTTGCCGTCGAGGTTGGCCGCGCCGGTGTCGACGAGGTCGCTGAGCGCGCCGCCGGAGTTCGCCCCCGACGGCCCGAGCGCCTGGTTGAACTGGTCGAGCGCCCGGTAGACCTCGTCGAGTTCGAGCGGCACCGCCGTGCGCGAGGTGGGCAGGTCGGCGTCGTCGTTCAGGACCGGGCCCGTGGTGTACGCCGGGGAGAGCTGCACGTACCGATCGCTGACCACACTCGGCGGGATGATGACGGCTTGCACATCCGCCGGGACGGGCTGCTCGGCGTCGTACTCCATGACGACCCGTACCGTGCCACCCTGAGGGACCACCTCGGTGACCGTGCCCACCGCCACCCCCAGCACCCGCACGCTCGACCCGGCGCTGATCCCGACCGCGCTGGTGAAGTGCGCGACCAGCCGCTTGTCGCCGGACCGCCCGCCGAACACGACGAACGCCGCCACCCCGGCCAGCACCACGACCAGCCCACCGGCGAGAATGCGCTTCCTCATTTAACCGCCCCCGGTTGGAAGGGCTGGATCAGACCGTCCAGATACGAGTCGAACCAGCGCCCGTTGCCCAGCACGTTGGTGAACGCGTCCAGGAACGGCGCGAACGTGGCGATCGTGTCGCTCAGGTTGTCCCGGTTGCGTTGCAGCACCGCCAGCGCCGCCCGCAGCTCGGTCAGCGCCGGCGCCAGCCGGGCCCGGTTGTCCTTGACCAGCCCGGACAGCTGCCCGGCCAGGGCCGTGGTGGTGACCAGCAGCTGATGGATCGCGTCCCGGCGCTTGATCACCTCGGCCAGCAGCAGGTCGCCGTCGGCGATGAGTTCGCGGAACTCGTCGTCCCGCTCGGCCAGCACACCGCTCACCCCGTGCGCGTGTTTCAGCAGCTCCCTCAGCTGCGCGTCGCGGTCGGAGAGGGTCCGGGTGAGCCGGGACAACCCGTCCAGTGAGGTCCGTACGCTGTCCGGGGTGTCGGCGAACGCCGTCGACAGCGTGTCGAACGCGGTGGCCAGCTGCTTGGTGTCGATCTGCTGGAACCGGTCGGCCAGCCCGGTGACCGCCTGCACCACGTCGAACGGTGACGCCGTCCGGTCCAGCGGGATCTCACCGTCGCCGGGCAGCCTGCCGTCCCCGGCCGGGGCCAGGGCCAGGTACTTCTGCCCGAGCACGGTCTTGATCCGGATCGTCGCGGACGTCCGGTCGCCCAGCCGCACGTCGTCGTCCTCGACGGCGAACGACACCCGCACGTACGTCTGGTTCGCCGCCCGGGCCAGCCCCACCGCGGTCACCTTGCCGACCTTGACGCCGGCGACGCGTACCTCGTTGCCCTCGGCCAGACCGCTCGCGTCCCGGAACGCCGCGTGGTAGGTCGCCCCGCCGAACAGCCGCAGGAGGTCCTCGAGGTGGAAGGCGCCGTACATCAGCAGCACCGCCGCCACCAGGAACGCCGCACCCAGCTTCTTCACTGCGCACCACCGCTCGTGCAGCGGGCCTGGTCCGAGCTGAACGGCCCGACCGTGGTGTCGCCGACCACCGGCAGCCCCAGGTGCCCGTCGAAGTCGCACAGGAAGAAGTTGAACCAGGAGCCGTCCGACGCGGTCGTGGTCAGATCGCGGTACTGGCCGGGCAGCCGGTTGAGCGTCGCGTCGAGCACGTCGCCGTGGCCGGCCAGGGTGCCGCTGAGGGTGCCGAGCTTGTCGATGTCGGCCCGCAGGTCGGGGCGGGCGTCGCGGAGCAGGCCGGCGGTGGCGCTGGTGACGCCGGAGATGTTGGTGACCGCGTCGCCGATGGCCTCGCGGTCGGCGGCCAGCCCGGAGACGAACTGCTGCAGGGCGGCCACGCTGCCGGAGAGCTGGACGCGGTGGTCGTCCAGGGTGGCCAGCACGGTGTTCAGGTTGTCGATCACGCGGGTGATCACGGCCTCGCGGTCGGCCAGCGTGGAGGTCAGCGAGGCGGTGTGCTCCAGCAGCCCGGAGACGGTCCCGGCCTCGCCCTGGAAGACCTGGATGATCTCGTACGCCAGGGTGTTGACGTCGTTCGGGCTCAGCGCCGTGAACAGCGGCCCGAAGCCGTTGAACAGCACCGTGAGATCGAGAGCGGGGGAGGTCTGGGCCAGCGGGATCAGCCCGTCCTCCTTCAGCGCCGGGGCCGAGCCGGGCTCGTTGGTCAGGGCCACGTAGCGCTGCCCGACCAGGTTGCGGTAGCGGATGGTGGCGTGCACGTTGGCCGGGACCTCGATGTCCTCGTCGACCGTGAAGGCGAGCTCGGCCGTGGCCGCGCCGACCAGGCGTACCTCGCTGACCTGCCCGACCTTGACCCCGGCGATGCGGATGTCGTCGCCCGGCAGCACACCGGTGACGTCGGTGAAGCGGGCCCGGTAGCCGGTGCCGTCCGGTGCGAACGCGCCCAGCGAGCCGGCCAGCAGCCCGGTCAGCACCAGCGTGACCGCGGCGAAGACGGTCAGCTTGGTCAGCGGCGCGGCGATGCTGCGGCTCATTGCTCCGACACCACCGTTCCGCGCAGGATCGGGCCCCACAGCAGCGGCGCCGAGTCCGGTACCCGCTCGGGGGCGGTGCCGGTGGCCTGCCCGGCCAGCACGTCGATGACCCCGCGCTCCTCGGCCGTGCCGGAGTAGCCCATCGCGGCCGTCCGGTCGGCCGGGACGGGAATCGGCAGGGCGTCGTCGTGGCTGGTGCCGTCGTCCAGATCGGGCGGTTTCAGGGGTACGGGCGGATGCGGCAGCCCGTAGCATTTCGGGCCGCCCGACGCGTCGTACCGCGGATTGTCCCTGCCCTTGACGTATTTGCCCTGGTCCCGGGTGGCCTCCAGGGTGATGTGCATGCGGCCGTGGCCGAACACCTTCTCGACGCGCGGCTGGAGCGTGACCAGACCGTCCAGGACGCAGGGGTACTCCGGCGCGTACGCGGCCAGCAGCGCGAGCACCGGCTCACTGACCTTGCCGACCTGGATGATCCGGTCGCCGTGCCGGTCGAGGAAGCCGGTCGCGTACTCGGCCGCGTCGGTGGTGTCGGCCAGCAGCGCGGCCAGCTGCGCGCGCTGGTCGTACACCGTGGTCATCGTGACCGTGGCGTTGCGCAGCAGGGTGAGCAGGTCGTCGGCCGCGCCGTGATAGGCCTCCAGCGTGTCGGCCAGGCGTGCGATGTCGGTGCGCAGCGTCGGCACGTGCGGGTTGAGCCGGACCAGGTAGTCGTCGAGCTCGGCCAGGTTGGCGCCGAGCTGGTCGCCGCGCCCCCGCAACGCCTGCGCCAGCACCCCGAGCGTGGTCGCCAGCTGCTCCGGGGCGATCGTGCGCAGTAGCGGCAGCACGTCGTCGAGCACCCGTTCCAGTTCCAGGGCGCTGCTGCTGCGGTCCTGCCCGATGACGGCGCCGTCGGCGATCGGCCGGCCCGGCGCGGCGGGCACCTCCAGGGACACGTACCGCTCGCCGAAGAGGGTCTTGGGCAGCAGCCGCGCGGTCACGTCGGCCGGCACCCACCGGGTGCTGTCCGGTTGCAGGGCCAGCTTCAGCGTGGCGTTCCCGCCGTCGGCGGTGACGTCCCGGACCTCGCCCACGACGACGTCGCGCACCTTCACGTCGGCGCCGGGGTTGAGCTGCAGCCCGGTGTGGTCGGTCTTCAGCAGCACGTCGACCACGGGCGTGAAGGCCTTGCGGTAGACCAGCACGCTCATCGTGGCCGCGGCCAGCAGCAGGACTACGAAACCCAGACCCAGGAGCCGTCTCATCCCGCGATCCTGACCGTCGTGGTGGCGCCCCAGATGGCCAGGGACAGGAAGAAGTCGATGATGTTGACCGCGACGATCGCCAGCCGTACGGCCCGGCCGACCGCCACACCCACCCCGGCCGGTCCGCCGCTGGCCGTGTAGCCGTAGTAACAGTGCACCAGCACGACGACCACGCTGAAGACCAGCGTCTTGCCGAACGACCAGAGCACGTCGCCGGGCGGCAGGAACAGGTGGAAGTAGTAGTCGTAGGTGCCGGGGGACTGGCCGAAGTAGGCGGTGGCCATCGTGCGGGTGGCCAGATAGCTGGACAGCAGCCCGATCACGTACAGCGGGACGACCGCGACGAACCCGGCGATCATCCGGGTGGTGACCAGGAACGGCAGCGACGGCACGGCCATCACCTCGAGCGCGTCGACCTCGTCGCTGATCCGCATCGCGCCCAGCTGCGCGGTGAAACCACAGCCCACGGTGGCCGACAGGGCGATGGCGGCGACCAGCGGGGAGATCTCCCGGGTGTTGAAGTACGCCGAGACGAAGCCGGTGAACGCGCTGCTGCCGAGCTGGTTGAGCGCCTGGTAGCCCTGCAGTCCCACCTCGGTGCCGGTGAAGAAGGTCATGAACGCGATCACGCCGACCGTGCCGCCGACCACGGCCAGGGCGCCCGACCCGAAGCTGACCTCGGCCAGCAGCCGGAGCACCTCTTTCTTGTAGTTCTTCAGAACCCGGGGTACGGCGGCGAACGCCCTGGCGTGGAAGGCCAGCTGCGCGCCGAGATCGTCGAGGATCACTCGTCAGGTGCCCTTCTGGGGTACGACCTGGAAGTAGATCGCCGTGATCAGGAAGTTCAGGGCGAACAGCAGCATGAACGTGATCACCACGCTCTGGTTGACCGCGTCGCCGACCCCCTTCGGCCCGCCGCCCGCGTTCAGTCCCTTGTACGACGCCACCAGCGCCGCCGCCGCCCCGAAGACCAGCGCCTTGAGCTCGCCCGCGACCAGGTCCGGTAACTGGCCCAGGGCCTGGAAGCTGGCGATGTACGCGCCCGTCGTCCCGCCTTGCACGAGCACGTTGAACACGTACCCGCCGGCCACCCCGACCACGCTGACCAGCCCGTTCAGCAGCACCGCGACAAGCATCGAGGCGATCACCCGGGGCACCACCAGCCGCTGCACCGGGTCGATGCCCAGCACCCGCATCGCGTCGATCTCTTCCCGGATCTTCCGGGCGCCCAGGTCCGCGCAGATCGCCGACCCGCCCGCACCGGCGATGATCAGGGCGGTCACGATCGGCCCGGACTCCCGGACCACGGCCAGCACCGACGCCGCCCCGGTGAACGACTGGGCGCCGAGCTGCCGGACCAGCGAACCGAGCTGCAGGGCGATCACCGCGCCGAACGGGATCGACACCAGCGCGGCCGGCAGGATCGACACCGAGCTGATGAACCACGCCTGCTGGATCAGCTCCCGCACCTGGAACGGCCGCCGCGGCAGCGCCTTCACCGTCTGCCCGATGAAGGCGGCGAACTGGCCGGTGCTCTCCAACACGTTCATGGCTTCGCTCCCGCGAACGACCCGGCCGGCGCCTCCACGTCGTTCTCCCGGCACCACTGACCGGGTGGCCGCTCGGCCTTCCGCGGCTCCCGGTTGGACGGTTGCAGCTGCATCGGGATCGGCGGCAGCGGCCCGAGTTCCTCACCCGACTCCCGCTCGGCGGCCAGGTCGGCCTCGTCCTTCTCCTCGGACATCCCGATCGGCCCGACCCGCTGGGCGTTCAGGAACTGGCGTACCGCCGGCTCGTTGCTCGACAGCAGCATCTCGCGCGGCCCGAACATGGCCAGATGCTGCCGGTAGAGCAGGCCGATGTTGTCCGGCACGGTCCGCGCGGTGTTGATGTCGTGGGTCACGATCAGGAAGGTGGCCCCCGTCGACTGGTTCAAATCGATGATCAACTGATTGAGGTACGCCGTACGCACCGGATCCAGCCCCGAATCCGGCTCGTCGAACAGGATGATCTCCGGGTCGAGGACCAGCGCCCGGGCCAGCCCCGCCCGCTTGCGCATGCCACCGGAGATCTCACCCGGCAGCTTGTCCTCGGCGCCGGTCAGCCCGACCATCTCCAGCTTCTCGCCGACGATGGCCCGCACCTCGGACTCGGACTTGCGCGTGTGCTCCCGCAGCGGGAACGCCACGTTGTCGAAGATGTTCATCGACCCGAACAGCGCGCCGTCCTGGAACAAGACGCCAAAAAGCCGTCGTACGGCGTACAAATCACGGTCTTTGAGCTTTGGCAGATCCTGATCTTCGATCCAGATCGACCCGCGGTCCGGCCGCAGCAGCCCCACCAGCGTCTTGAGGAACACCGACTTACCGGTCCCCGACGGTCCGAGCAGGACCGATATCTCGCCCGCGGGCAGCGTGAGGGTGACGTCCTCCCAGATCGTCTGCCGGCCGAACCTCTTGGTCAGCCCTTCGACGGTCACCGCCACACCCACCGAGCACCTCCACGCCCGGCGAACAACCGGTTGCAGAGATATAACACGCGTGTAGCCCGGCCGCATGTCCACATTGCAGTTCGCTGTCCAGCTGTGACCTGCACATGTACCCTGACCTGCTTGATCACCTCCCCGCCGCCGGCCGCCCCGCTGTGCGGGTCGGGCCCCCGTCCTGGCGTATACGCGCATCGGTTGTCGTACGCTGAGCGACTTTGTTCCTGAAGGAGGCCGCGAGTGACCGAGTATCCGCGCGAGGTGCGCGAGCGTTTCAACGGCGATCCCGAACTGGTCGGGGACGGGCTGGTCGGGGAGTGGCCGCGCGGAGTGCGGCCGATCGTCATCGAGGAGTACGACCCGGCGTGGCCGCGGCGGTTCGAGGAGTTCCGGGCGGTGATCGTGGGCGCGCTGGGCGAGCAGGTGCTGGGAATCGAGCACGTCGGGTCGACCTCGGTGCCGGGACTGCCGGCCAAGCCGATCATCGACATCGACGTGCTGGTCGCGGACACCGGCGACGAGTCGCGCTACCTGCCCCCGCTGGAGGCGGCCGGGTTCCGCCTGCTGCTGCGGGAACCGTGGTGGTACGGCCATCGGATGCTGATCGACGACGTCGAGGACCTGCATCTGCACGTGTGGCCACCGGACTCGCCCGAGGCGGTCCGGCATCGGCTCTTCCGGGACTGGCTGCGCACCCATCCGGAAGACCGCGACCGGTACGCCGAGACCAAGCGGCGCGTGTCGCACGAGACGGCCGAGCGCCCGGGCGACTACACCCTGGCCAAGAACGAGGTCATCGACCAGATCTTCGACCGCGTCTTCGCGTCGTGACGGGTCGCACTCAGTAGCGGGACGGGAACGGCCGATAGGTAGGACGTGGTGGTCAAGTGGCGTCCGGCGATCGTACTGGTCTGTCTGGTCGTCACCACCCAGCTGGCCGCGCTGATCGACGCCGACCTGCGCCGGCCCGTCCTGTTCACGTCGCTGCTGCTGCTCGACGTGATCGGCGCGGTGTGCAGCTTCCGCGCGGCCCGGCACAGCCCGTACCCGTGGGCCTGGCGCCTGATCGGCCTGGGCCGGGTCAGCGCGGTGGCGGCGTTCGTCAACCTCCTCTGGTACGTGCAGCAGGGCGCCGCCGTGGGCTACTGGCTCGGCATCGGGCTGCGGTCGGGGATGTTCGCCCTGCTCGCGGCGGCCACCTTCACGTCCCGGCTGACCGAGATCCGCGGGCGGGGCCGGGCGCCGTACATCGCCGAGATCCTCATGGTGGTGGCCGCGGGCGCCATGCCGGCCTGGTACTTCGTGCTCGGCCCGGCGTTCGGCAGCGGCGCCCCGGCGCCGGAACTGGCGCGGATCCTCGCGTACGTGGTGGGTGATCTGCTCCTGCTCACCGCCGTCTGCGCGCTGCTGCTCGGCGGCTCCGTCCGCCACCTGCTCCATCCGGCCACCGGGATGGTCTCCGGCCTGGCGCTGATCCTGGTCACCGACATCGTGTGGAACGGTTTCGACGTGCGCGGCGGCATCGACCCGGCCGCGGTCTGGCTGCTCGGCCTGGCCATGGTCAGCGGCAGCCTGCTGATCACGCTGGCCCCGATCGCGCTGACCATCCGCGGCCGCGACCTGGCCCGGCACAACGTGCGGCCGGCCTGGTCCCAGCGGCTGGTGCTGGTGTCGCTGCTCGCCGGCGCGGGGACGATGATCGCGGTGGCGATCCGTGAGGACGCCATGTACCCGTGGGGCGGCCTGGTCATCTGCCTGTTCGTGATGGTCGCGGCGGTGATGGTGCACATGACCGCCTCACTGCGGTCGACCCAGGCGCTGGTCGTCGCCGACCCGCTGACCGGCCTGGCCAACCGCACCGGCCTGGAGGAGGCGATCGCGGCGGCACTCCGGCGCGACGGAACCGTCGCGCTGCTGCTGATCGACCTGGACGACTTCAAACTGATCAACGACGCGTACGGGCACGCGGCCGGCGACACCGTGCTCACCGAGTTCGGCCACCATCTGCGCTCGTCGGTGCGGGCCGGCGACACCTGCGCCCGGATCGGCGGCGACGAGTTCGCGGTGCTGCTCCTGGACGCCCGCGCCCCCGAACTGGTGGCCCAGCGCATCCTCGGGGTGGCCGCCGCCAACCCCGTCCGGCTGGCCGACGACCAGGTGGTCATCCACGCCAGCATCGGCCTGACCGACAGCCGCCCCGGCGACGCCGCCAAGGATCTGCTGCGCCGGGCCGACCTGGCGATGTACGCGGCCAAACGGGCCGGCACGCACACCTGGACGCGGCACGACCCGTCCATGGTCGACCGCCGCGCCCTCGACGCGGCGCTGGCCGACGAACTGGCCGGTGCCGCCGGCCGGGGCGAGCTGGTCGTCTTCTACCAGCCGATCGTGTCCCTGCCGACCGGTGCCTACGCCGGCGTCGAGGCGCTGATCCGCTGGAACCACCCGGCCCGCGGCATGGTCCCGCCGGTCGACTTCATCCCCGCCGCCGAGCGCACCGGGCTGATCTACGACATCGGCCTCTGGGTGCTGGCCCGCGCCTGCGAGGAGCTGGCCCCGCACCAGGCGTACGTGTCGGTCAACCTCTCACCCCGCCAGCTGCAGAGGAAATCCCTGGTCCACGACGTCTTGTCGGTGATCCGCCGTACCGGCCTGGAACCGTCCCGGCTGGTCCTGGAGATCACCGAGTCGGCCATCGTGGACGAGTCGGCCGTCGGGGTGCTCACCGAGCTGCGCGACCACGGCATCCGGATCGCCGTCGACGACTTCGGCACCGGATACTCCTCGCTGCACTACCTGACCCGGCTGCCCGTCGACATCCTCAAGATCGACCGCAGTTTCGTGGCCGAACTCGACGGCACCGCCACGGGTTCGGCGATCGCCTCGGCGGTGATCCGGCTGGCCCAGGTGCTGCACCTGAACACCATCGCCGAGGGCATCGAGACGCCGGCCCAGGCGGCCGAACTGCTGAACTTGGGCTGTCACACCGGCCAGGGCTTCCTCTACTCCCCGCCCCGGCCCGCCGGCGAGGTGCTGAACACCCTCCGGAACCGTTCCGGCGCGACCTCCCCGGCCCACGCCTCCAGCCCGACCACCCCGTCGTAGCCGCACTCCCGCAGAACGGCCGCCATCGCCGGTTGGTGGCGCCGCCGCCCGTGGTCAGCTGGCCGGCAGGCTCGGCTCGCGACGGGGCGGGCTGACGGCGGCGGCGGTGGTCAGCTGGGTAGCATGCTGCGCTCGCCGCCGTGCACGCTGACGACGGCGCCGTTGACGTAGCTGCTGCGGTCCTCGACCAGGAACAGGACGACGTCGGCGATTTCCTCGGGGACACCGATCCGGCCGCGGGCCGTGGAGCGGTCCATCGCCTCGGGGAAGGCGGAGAACATCGGCTCGGTGCCGGGGGTGCGGACCGGGCCGGACGCGACGCTGTTGACGCGGATGCCGGCGGCGCCGAACTCGGTGGCCCAGTAGCGGGTCAACGTCTCCAAGGCCGCCTTGGAAGCGCCGTAGGCGGCGCCGATCGGGGCGACCATGCTGCTGGCGGTCGAGCTGATGTTGACGATGGTGCCGTGGCCGCGGGTCACCATGCCGGGGGCCAGAGCCGCGACCAGCTGGAACGGTGCCCGGGTGTTGACGGCCAAGTGGCGGTCGACGCTGTCCGCGCTGGTGGCGGGGGTGGGCGTCAGGTCGTACACACCGGCGTTGTTGACCAGGATGTCGATCTCGCCGGCCTCGGCGGCCAGGCGTTCGACGTCGGGGGCCGAGGCCAGGTCGGCGGCGACGAAGCGGGCCTGGCCGCCCTGCGCGGCGATCGCGGACACCAGGTCGGTGCCGCGGCGCTCGTCGCGGCCGTGCACCACGATCTGGGCGCCGTGGCCGGCGAGGCGGGTCGCGACGGCCCGGCCGATCCCGGCCGTGGCACCGGTCACCAAAGCCGTCTTTCCCTCGAGTTGTGACACTTCGACTCCGTTCTGGGTTAGCGACCCCAATTTGTAGCCGACAGTTCTGGGTTGTGCAACCCACTCTGTGGGTCAGGGCAGGAGCGTACGGCCGGCCGACTCGGTCAGGCGGGCGGCCAGGGATCGGACCAGGTCGCGGAGCTCGGCCGGGCGCTCGATGGCGAACGGCAGGTCGAGCGCGGCCAGCACCGGCGGGATCCAGTCGAGGCGCTCGGCCCGGATCTCGACGCGGTGCCACGGGTCTCCCTTGTGGATGATCGCGACACTGGCAGGCAGGCGGGAGCGGATCTGCTCGACGCTGCCCTGGACGCGCACGGTCACCTCGTGCCGGTACGGGGCCGAGGCCAGCGAGTCGACCAGGAGCTGGGCCGGGTCCACGCCCGGCGGCGGGGTGAACGAACCGGGCCGGGTGCGGGCGTCCTCGATCCGGTCGAGGCGGAAGGTGCGGTCGGCGGTCACGACGTACCACTTGCCGGAGTGGGCGACCAGACCGAACGGGTGGACCGTGCGATCGCGGGCGGCGTAGCGGATCGCCACCGGCCGGTGGTTCCTGACCGCGTCGGCGATCGTCAGCAGCACACCGGTCTCGGGGGCCGGGAGCTCATCCGCCGGCGCGGTGAAGGCGATCGACTCGAGCAAGGCGTCGAGGCGGGACGCGAGCCGCTGGGGAAGGACGCGGCGGATCTTGGCGGTGGCGGTCTCCCCGGCCGTACCCGTCGCGGTGGTCAAACCGGTCCGGCGGCCGGCGATCAGGCCGAGGAGCACGGCCACCGCCTCGTCGTCACCGAGCATGAGCGGGGGCAGCCGGTAGCCGCCGGCGAGTCTGTACCCGCCGTGGCGGCCGCGGACCGACTCGACCGGGACGTCCAGGTCGATCAGGTGGTCGATGTAGCGGCGGACGGTACGCGGGTCGACGCCGAGGCGGTCGGCGAGCTCGGTCATCGTCCGGATGCCGCCCGACTGGAGCAGCTCCAGCAAGGTGAGCACCTGCGCGGTCGGGCGGGCCATGGACGAAAACTTACATGGAATACTGGGCCGAATCTGTCCAGTATTTCTTTTAGCGTACGCGTCATGAACCTTGTTTCGATCCGCCTCATCACCGACGACGTCAACCGCCTGGTCGGCTTCTACGAGAAGGCCACCGGCCTCACCGCGCACTGGTTCACCGAGGACTTCGCCGAACTGAACACCGCCCGGGGCACGCTGGCCATCGGCAGCGCCCGCACCGCCCCGGGCATCACGCCGGCCGCCAACCGCAGCGCCATCATCGAGTTCCTGGTCGACGACGTGGACGCACTCGAACTGCCGGGCCGGCCGAACACCATGCCGTGGGGCAACCGCTCGCTGCTGACCCCCGACCCCGACGGCAACGTGGTCAACTTCTTCACCCCGGTCACCGAGGTGGCCAAGGCGAAGTTCGGCCTGAGCTAGCTGCCGATCTCGTCGATCCGCACGTTCGGCCGGTCCACGTTCCAGACCGCGTGGACGATGAAGCTGTGATTGGTCTCGTTGAAATAGACCGCCAGGTCCTCCGGCCGGTCCTGCACCACCGCCACCTCGAAGCCGTTGTTCGGCGTGGCGCTGACCAGCTGCACCTTGCCGCTCCGGATGCGCACCACGGCCTGCCCGCCGTCGACCCGGAACGCCTGCGTGTAGGTGTCCACGCCGCCGCCGTCGGTGGTCACCGTCCAGCCGTCGACCACCCGTGACGGGCTGGTCGGCTTGGTCGCCGGCGGCTTGGGCGGCTTCGAGGTGGGCGGGGTGGTCGTCGGCGTCGAGTCGGGCTTCGCGCCGTCGTCGGCCCGCTCGTCCGGGGTCGCGCGGGCCGGGGGAGTGGTCGTGGCCGGCGCCGGAGAAGACGGCGACGCGGAGGGTACGGAGGGGAGCGGCAACGGGGCACGGTCGCCCGAGCGGCGCAACTGGTCGGCCGAGATCAGCCCGCCGTCGTCCCCCGTGGCCGTCCGCAGCACCGGCAACATGGCCACCGAGGCCAGCACGATGCTGGTCAAGGTCGCGGCCAGCCAGCCGAGCAGCGGGAACCACGTCCGGGGACTACGCACGCGGCAATGATCGCACGCGCCTTAAGGTGTCTAGCCATGGCGCTGATCCTGCTGGTCGAGGACGACCGGTACATCACGGCCGCGCTCGTGCGGGCTCTCGGTGATGCCGGGCATGTCGTGCGGCCGGTCGGGCAGGCCGGCGCGGCGTTGAAGATCCTCACCGAGGACCAGCCTGATCTGGTCATTCTCGATCTCGGGCTGCCGGACATCGACGGCGCCGACGCGTTGCGGATGATGCGGCAGATCTCGTCCGTGCCGGTCATCGTCGCGACCGCGCGCCGCTCCGAGCAGAACATCATCACCCTGCTGGAGGCCGGCGCCGACGACTATGTGACCAAGCCGTTCTCGGCCGGGCACATCCTGGCCCGCATCTCGGCCGTGCTGCGCCGGGCACGCACCGCGCCCGAGGTCACACCCAGCGTGATTACGGTCGGTGGGCTGGAGATCAACCCGCGGCAGCGTCAGGCCACCCTCGACGGCAATCCGCTGCAGCTGACCCGGCGCGAGTTCGACGTGCTGACCTATCTGGCCGAGCGGGTCGGTGCGGTCGTCAGCCGCCGGGAGCTGCTGGCCGAGGTGTGGGATCAGGCCCGGGTCGGTGAGGAGCAGACGATCGACGTCCACATCTCTTGGCTGCGGCGCAAGCTGGGCGAGACGGCGGCGGCTCCGCGCTACCTGCACACGGTACGCGGCGTCGGCGTGATGATGATGGAGCCGAAATGAAGCGCGGGGCCGGCCTGACGATGGAGCCCAGGTGAGACGGGCGCTCAACTGGCTGGCGCTGGCCATCACCGGAATGGTGGCGCTGGCCTTCCTGGTGCCGCTGATCGTGGCGACCCGGCAGATCGCGCACGACCGGGCCATCGGCGAGGCCCGCCAGCAGGCGTCGGCCATGGTCGCGGCGCTGGCCGTACAGGCCGATCCGGGTCTGCTGTCGGTCGCCGTGGCCAGCACCCCGGCCGGCAGCGCCGGGCGGCTTGCCGTACACCTGCCCGGTCTGTCGCCGATCGGGACCACCCACGTCGCCGCGGCCGACGTCTCCCTGGCCGGCGATGCCCGCCGCCCGATCACCGCCCAGGCCGTCGGTGGGGTCGCCTACCTGCAGCCGAGCGTGCTCAGCGATGGGCGCGCGGTGGTGATCGAGGTGTACGTGCCGGACGCCGAGATGACCCGGGGGGTCTGGCCGGCCTGGCTGGCGCTGACCGGTCTCGCGGTCGTGCTGGTGGCCGGGTCGCTGCTGCTGTTCGACCGGCTCGGCGGGCGGCTGGTGCGCGTCACCCGGCAGCTGTCCGAGTCCAGCCGCAAGCTCGGCGCCGGTGACCTGTCGGTGCGGCTGGAACCGGCCGGCCCGCCGGAGTTCCAGGACGCGGCGCTCGCCTTCAACTCGATGGCGGCCGACCTGAAACGCCTGCTCGACAACGAGCGGGAGCTGGCCGCCGACCTGTCGCATCGGCTGCGTACACCGCTGACCGCGTTGCGCCTGGACGCCGACTCGATGCCACCAGGCCCGGTCGCCGACCGGATGCGGCAGGCCTGCGACATGCTCGACGAGGAACTGGAACAGATCATCTCGACCGCTCGCAAGGGTACCGGCGCGCGGATGCGGGCCGAGCACACCGACCTGGTCGAGGTGCTGGCCGACCGGCTCGCGTTCTGGTCCGCGCTGGCCGAGGACCAGGGGCGGCGGTACGACGTACGCGGCGGCGAACGGCCGGTCTGGGTGCCGGTGGCCCGCAGCGAGCTGATCCTGGCCGTGGACGCGATGCTGGGCAACGTCTTCGCGCACACCCCGGAGGGCACCGCCTTCCGGCTGAGCGTGTCGCCCGGCGGCGTCTACCTGGACGACGCCGGGCCCGGCATCGCCAACCCGGCCGAGGCGGTGCAGCGTGGCGTCAGCGGGGCCGGGTCGAGCGGCCTGGGCCTGGACATCGTGCGCCGGGTGGCCGAGCAGACCGGGGGACGGCTGGCCATCGGGCGAAGTCCACTCGGCGGCGCCCGGGTGGCGATGCTGTTGGGCAATTCATGAGCCTTTAAGGCTCCTTTATGGGAGGCGCTCGTACGTTCTTCCCCGTCGGTCACGGGACGAACGTCGGGAGAAGACAGCGATGCGCAGAGCGCTCACGTATCCGTTGGTGGCACTCGGGGCCGCCGCCTCGACCATCGTGGTCGCGTCGCCCGCCCTCGCGCACGGCTACGTCTCGTCCCCGCCGAGCCGGCAGGCGCTGTGTGCCACCGGCGCGGTCGCCGACTGTGGACAGATCCAGTTCGAGCCGCAGAGCGTCGAGGGCGGCAAAGGCCTGAAGAGCTGCGACGGAGGGCTGGGCCAGTTCTCGGTGCTGAACGACAACGGCCGCCGGTGGCCGGCCAAATCCGTGTCCGGCAAGGTCACCTTCACCTGGGTGATGACCGCCCGGCACCGCACCAGCAACTGGGAGTACTTCATCGGGGGCAAGAAGATCGCCACTGTGGACGGCGGCAACGCGCAGCCGGACGCGGTGGTCAACCACACGGTCGACGTCAGCGCCTTCCCCGGGCGCCAGACGGTGCTGGCGGTGTGGAACATCGGCGACACGGCGAACGCGTTCTACAGCTGTGTCGACCTGAACGTCGGAGGCGGCGGGGGGACGGCTCCTTCCACCCCGTCCTCACCGCCGCCTGCGACAAAGCCTCCGGCCACCAAGCCTCCCGCGCAGGAGACGACCAAGCCGCCCGCGCAGGAGACGACCAAGCCCGCGCAGCCTCCGGTCAAGAAGGGGGACTGGGCCGCCAACGTCACCTACAAGACCGGGGACAAGGTCACCTTCAAGGGCCAGACGTACCAGTGCCGCCAGGGTCACACCTCGCTGAGCAGCTGGGAGCCGTCGATCTACACGCTCGCGCTGTGGCTGCCGCTGTGAGGATCCGGGCGCTGATCCTTCTCGCCGCCCTCGCGCTGGCCGGCTGCGGCACCGACAAGGCGGACGACGGGAACACCAGAGTGACCGCGGCCGTCCAGGCCGGCGACAAGTACAACGACACCGACGTCATGTACCTGCAGATGATGGTCGCCCATCACGAGCAGGGCCTGGAGATGGTCCGGATCGCCGAGGGCCGGGCGACCAAGCCGGAACTGGCCACCCTGGTCAAGGCGGTCGACGTCACCCAGGCCGACGAGGTCACCATGATGAAGGAGTGGCTGACCAGCTGGTCCAGGCCGGCCACGGTCGACCACGCCCCGAGCGCGCACGCCGACCACGGCGGGCTGCCGGCCATCGGGCCCGAGGAGATGAAGGCGCTGCGCCAGGCCCAGGGCAGCGAGTTCGAGAGCACCTTCATCAACCTGTTCGTCGCCCACCAGCACAACGCGGTGGAGATGGCCAACATGGAGCGCACCGGCGGCGCCAACGAAGAGACCAAGGCCTTCGCGGAACGGGTACGGCAGTCGCGTACCGATCAGATCCGTCAGCTCCTGACCATGCTCAACAGCTGAACCAGCGGCCGGCGGAGCGGGCTCGTCCTTCCCATCCCCAAGGACGAGCCCGCTCCGTCAGTGCATGCAGACCCGGTTGCGGCCGCTCTTCTTGGCGCAATACAGATTGCGGTCGGCCAGAGCGATGAGCGCGGGTACGTCGGGGACCTTCGCCGCGTGGGCCACCCCGACGCTGATCGTGATCGCGAGCCCGTCGGCGACCGTACCCCAGTCGTAGGTCTCGACCGCCGCGCGCAACCGCTCGGCCGCGTCCATCGCGCCGTCGGCCTCCATCTGGTCCAGCACCACCGCGAACTCCTCGCCGCCGTACCGCGCGGCGGTGTCCGACGCCCGGCAGGCGATGCCCAGCAGCATCCCCAGCCGGCGCAGCACCTCGTCGCCCACCAGGTGCGAGAACGTGTCGTTGACCTGCTTGAACCGGTCGACGTCGACCAGCAGCACGGCCCGGTCGCCGGCCCACACGGCCAGCAGTTCGTCCAGGGCACGACGGTTGGGCAGCCCGGTCAGCGAGTCGTGCCGGCTCTCCCGGCGCAGCTGGGCCGTCTCGAACCGGACGGCGGCCACGCTGGCGTTGCGCTGGGCGGCCTCCGAGGCGATCCGCTCAAACAGCCCCCGCCACTGCTTGAAGTGGTCCAGCGCCTGGCGCAGGTCACCGGCCTTCTCGTACGCGTGGGCCAGGTGATCGTGCGTGATCATGGCGGCGGTCTCGCCCTCGGCCAGTTCGATCGCCTCGCTGAACACGGCGATCGCCTCGTCGTAGCGGCCCAGCTCGAGGTAGATGCAGCCGCGGCTGTCCAGGTGGTGGGTCACCACGGCCCGTGAGTCGCGTACGGGATCCAGGTAGAACGTCTCCATCAGTTCGAGGGCCTCGTCCGGCCGCCCGGCCAGCGCGACCGCCTCCCCGAGGTTGGCCACGGCCACCGCCTCGTACCGCCGATGGCCGTTCTTGCGGGCCATCATCATCGCCTCGCTCGACAGCTCGCTGCCCCGCTTGAGCTCGGCCTGCGCCGTCTCCTCGTCCCCGGCCGCCCGCGCGTGCTCGGCCAGCCCGATGTGCCCGCAGGCCATGGTGTCGAGCAGCGCGCCCACGGCCAGGTCGTCGGCGTGGCCGCGGGCCAGGTCGAGCCCGCGCAGGCAGTGCTCGACGCAGAGCTCGTACTGGGCGATGTGCACGCAGACGGCGCCCAGCGTGGTCCGCGCCTTGATCCGCGCGGCCCGGTCACCGGCCCCGTCGGCGGTGACCAGGGCCAGGTCGGCCTCGGCGATCGCCTCGTCACCCTGCCCGACGGCGACCAGCACCCGTGCCGCGGCACACCGGGCGATCGCCTCGCCGGCCTGGTCACCGATGCGCTGCCAGATCTCGATGGCCTCGAGCGCGGCCTTCATGCTCTCCGGATGTTCGTCCTGCCCGCGATGGGCCCAGGCCACGATGGTGAGGGCGCGGGCCAGCACGGGCTCGGGATGCACACCCGCCCGTGCCTCCTCAACGACCCGCCCAGCCACAGCCAGGGCGGTCGAGGTGTCGAACCAGTCCAGCCGCTCCTGGGCATGGTCCAGCGCCTCGCTCACGCCGATCTCGACCACAGCCACCACAGACCGGGTAATCGGCGCGGATGCTGCTGACCTGAGTGTTTCGGGTGTCTCGGGTGCCGCTCCAGTCTCAGATCCCCGCCGGGGCCGGCGTGGGGACGTGGTTGGCCGGTAAAGGTGTGGGGCTGATCGTCCGCTCGATGAAGATGGCATGCCACAGGCAGAACATCGCGACCGTCCAGACCTTGCGCGAGTGATCGGCCTCGCCGGCCCGATGCGCGGTGAGCAGCTGCTGCGCGTAGTTCAGGTCGAGCAGATAGCCGGCCTGTGACGTGGCGAACAACCAGCTCACCCAGTCGCCGATGCGGCCCTTCAGCCACAGCCTGGTCGGGGTCGGGAAGCCCAGCTTGCGGCGGTCCCGGACCGACTCGGGGACGATTCCGCGCATCGCCTCGCGCAGGGCGTGCTTGGTCTCCTTGCTGTGCGGCGGCAGCTTGAGCTCGGTCGGCAGCCCGGCCGCGGCGGCGTAGACGGCCTGGTCCAGGAACGGCACGCGCAGCTCGAGCGAGTGCGCCATCGACATCCGGTCGGCCTTGGCCAGGATGTTGCCGGGCAGCCAGGTGTGCAGGTCCACGTACTGCATCGAGGCCACGTCGTCGACGTCGGCGGTCTCCGCGTACAGATGCGCGGTCACCGTGGTGTGCGGCGGCGCGGTGAAACGCATCAGGGCCGGCTTCTCGGCCGGCGGGAAGATGCGCGCGTTGCCGTAGTAGCGCTCCTCGATCGGGGTGGTGCCCCGGTCCAGGAAACTGCGGCCCTTCATGCCCTCGGGCATCGCGTGCGAGAGCGTACGCAGGCCCTTCTTCATCCGATCCGGGAGCTTCTCGATGCCCGACAGCGAGGCCGGCTCCCGATAGATCGTGTAGCCACCGAACAACTCGTCCGACCCCTCGCCCGACAGCACCACCGTCACGTGCCGCGAGGCGGTCTGGGCCAGGAAATAGAGGGGTACGAGGGACGGATCGGCCACCGGATCGTCCAGCAGGTGCACGATACGTGGCAACTCACGCAACACGTCGTCCTCGGTGACGACCGTCGGGGTCATGCGTACGCCCAGCTGAGCGGCCGTGTCCGCGGCGATCTCGATCTCCGAGTAGCCCTCGTCGGCGAACCCGGCCGTGAACACGTGGATGTCCGGCTTCACCTCGTGGGCCAGCGCCACCACCGCCGACGAATCCACCCCGCTGGACAGGAACGCCCCGACCGGCACATCGGCGTGCAGATGCTTGCGCACACTGTCGCGCAGCGCGTCCTGGATCGCGTGGTAGGCCGCCCGCGGCTCCATGTTCAGCGGCCGCAGCGACGGCTGAAAGTAGCGCTCGATCCGCTGCCCACCCGCCGCCGTCCAGGTCATCCGGTGCCCCGGTTCGAGCCGCTTGACGTGCCGGTGCAGGGTGCTCGGCTCGGGCACGAACTGGAAGGTCAGGTAGTGCGCCAGCGCCTCGGTGTCCAGGGCCGCGCCCGCGTCCCCGGCGAACGGCGCCAGGGCCTTGCGCTCGCTGGCCAGGTGCAGGCCGTCGGTCGTCTCCAGCACGTACAGCGGCTTGATCCCGAACGGGTCGCGGGCGGCGTGAACGGTGCCGGTCCAGGTGTCGTAGGCGACGAAGGCGAACATCCCGCGCAGCCGGGGGATGGCCGCCACACCCCAGTGGTGGAATGCCGCCGCCAGCACCTCGCTGTCACCCTCGGTCCTGAACTCGGCGCCGTGCACCCGGATCAGCTCGGCCCGCAGCGTCCGGTAGTTGTAGATCTCGCCGTTGAACAACACGGTCCAGCGGTCGCCGTAGTGCACTGGCTGCACGCTCTCCTCGCGGTCGACGATCGCCAGCCGCTTGAAGCCGAACGCGCGCCCGTCGGCCAACTCGACCTGGGTGTCGTCCGGGCCCCGGTGGTGCATGGTCTCGCACGCGGCGGTGAAAGCTGCGGCGGTCGCCGGGTCGGGCGGGCCGGCGCCGGGGCGGCTGCTCACGAAGACACTGAGGCCACACATGGGCGTCACTCCTGTCGGTAGCGGCGAGATGCGTGGCGAACCGTACGGTCGTTCTTGTGAAGAACCTGTGGCCTCATCGGAACCCGGTGCCTTCTTCACCGGAATCCCATATTTCTGGTGTCGTTTGCGCTGGTGAGCGACAATCCTGCCCGTGACGGCACGTGTCCTGGTGGCTGACGACGATCCCAAGCACGCTCAGCTCATCCGCCTCTACCTGGAGCGGGAAGGGCACCAGGTCATGACCGTGGGTGATGGCCGGGCGGCGCTGGATGTGGCCCGGTCCCGGCGGCCCGACCTGATCGTGCTGGACGTGATGATGCCGCTGGTCGACGGCCTGGACGTGTGCCGCATCCTGCGGGCCGAGTCCAACGTCGCGATCCTGCTGGTCACCGCCCGCTCCTCGGAGAACGACATGCTCCTGGGGCTGGACATCGGCGCCGACGACTACCTGGCCAAGCCGGTCAGCCCGCGCGAGCTGACCGCCCGGGTCCGCGCCCTGCTGCGGCGCGTACGGGCCGGCGAGGAGCAGTCGTCGATCGTCCGGGTCGGCGACCTCGAGGTGGACACCGGCCGCTTCGAGGTACGGGTGTCCGGCGAGCCGGTCGCGCTGACCGCCAAGGAGTTCGGCATCCTCGAACTGCTGGCCCGCGAACCCGGCCGGGTCTTCACCCGCGGCCAGATCATCGACAAGACGTTCGGCTTCGAGCACGACGTGTCCGAGCGCACTGTCGACGCCCACGTGGTCAACCTCCGCCGCAAGATCGAGGCGAACCCGGCCGAGCCCAAGTACGTGCAGACCGTGTACGGCCGCGGCTACCGGATGGCCGAGCAGTGAGTTTCCGCCTGCGCGTCTTCGCGCTGGTGGTGCTCGTGGCGATCTCGGCCATCGTGGCCACCGCCTGGCTGACGCTCAGCCTGACCAGCCGCGAGGTGGCCCGCTCCCAGCAGGCGGAGGCGACCCATCAGGCCACGATCGTCCAGCGGGTACGCGACTACGGGCTGCGCAACGGCCGATGGCCCGGCGTCGACCAGGTCGTCGCCGAGCTGGCCGGCTCGACCGGACTGCACATCCAGCTGCGGACCGCGGACGGCACGGTGCTCACCGACTCGGACACCACCGAGGGCGCCCCGGCCAGCGTGCTGCGCGGCAGCGCCCTGACCATCGACCCGCAGCCCACCCTGGAGTGGACCCCCAGCGCCAGCAATCCGCAGGTCACCCGGGTCGGCGCGCCGCCGACCCTGCCCACCGACCTGTTCGCCGCCGCCGGATCCGCCCGTCCCGCACCGGCCGACCCCGCCGCGCGGGCCCTGCTGCAGGCCGCGCAGTATCGGGCCGCCCTGATCGCGGTCCGGTGCATCGCCGACCACAGCCCCGCCCGGCCCGCCCTCGACCTGGACCACGCGCCCTACCTGACCGCTAAGCAGATCAACGGCTTCCCGGCCTGTGTCACGGCCGCGGCCCACCAGGTCACCGCCGACACGTCCTGGGTCGCCGAGTTGCGTGGCACGCTGGTGCCCTGCGTCAGCAGCCGGTTCGGCACCGAGCGGGTCGAGAGCTGCCTGCAACAGGCCTACCTGCGCGGCGTCGCCGAGTTCTCGGCCGTGCCGTTGCGGCTCTACCTCGGCTTCCGCGACAACAGCTCGTTCACCGACCTGGGCCGCCCGGCGCTGATCGGTGTGGCCGGGCTGATCCTGATCGCGCTGGCCGGCACCGCCCTGATCGCCCGCCGCGTCACCCGTCCCGTCTGGCTGCTCACCGAGGCGTCGCTGCGCCTGGCCGACGGCAAACTCGACGTCCGGGTGCCGATCAAGGGGCGGGGCGAGCTGGCGCTGCTGTCGGCGTCGTTCAACGCGATGGCCGAGGCGGTGCAGAGCAGCGAGGAACGTCAGCGGCGGCTGATCGCCGACATCGCGCACGAGATGCGTACGCCGCTGTCGAACCTCCGCGGCTACCTGGAAGCCCTATCCGACGGTGTTGTCGACCCCAGCCGCGCCCTGTTCGTGTCCCTGCACGAGGAGACCCTGCTCCAGCGGCGCATCCTCGACGACCTGCAGGAACTCGCCCTGGCCGAGGCCGGTGACCTGACCTACTCGAAGGGGTCGTTCGACCTGGCCGACCTGGCCACGAACGCGGCCACCGCGCATCGGGCGGCCGCGGCCGAGGCGGGTGTGGAGCTGGAGGTCGTCGCCTCCGCGGAGACGTACGTCCGGGCCGACCCCGAACGGATCCGCCAGGTCATCGGCAACCTGCTCAGCAACGCCATCCGCTACACCGACCGGGACGGCCAGGTGACCCTGCGGGTCCGCCCCGACAAGTTCGAGGCGGTCCTGATCGTCGAGGACACCGGCGTCGGCATCACCCCCGACGACCTCCCGCGGGTGTTCGACCGCTTCTGGCGGGCCGACCCCGCCCGCCAGCGCGCCACCGGCGGCAGCGGTCTCGGCCTGACCATCGCCCACCGCATCGTCACCGACCACAACGGCCGCATCGCCGTGACCAGCGTGCCCGGCTCCGGCAGCACCTTCACCGTCCGCCTGCCCCTCGACCCCTGGGGCGGCGGCTCCTGACGCCGCCCTGCCCCGCCGCTCCCGCCTTCTCCTTCTCCACCTCGCGTTGCCGCGCGTTCCGGCCGTCTCCAGCTTGCGCGGGCGTCCCGTCCGGCCGTCCCTACCTTGTTTCGGGTGGATCAGACGGGCGGTTCGTGACACGGTGGCCTGGTGACCACCTCAGCCGAGCCGATCCGGATCGGGCTCGCCCTGGGCGGCGGCGCCGTCCGCGGAACCGCCCACATCGGCGTCCTCGAGGTGCTGGAAAAGGCCGGCCTGGAACCGGCCATCCTCACCGGGACCAGCGCCGGCGCTTTGGTTGGAGCCCTGTACGCGGCCGGCGCGACCGCCGCCGAGATCAGCGCCCACGCCCACTCCCTGCGCTGGGCCAGACTGGTCCGCCCCGCCCGCACCCGCAAGGCCCTCTTCGACACCCGGCACCTGGCCGCGTTCCTCGACGAGTTGCTCGACGGCCGTGACTTCGACCAACTGATTCGCCCCTTCGCCGCCGTGGCCTGCGACCTGACCACCGGCGCCCGGGTCGTCATGCGCGACGGCCCCGTGTCCACGGCGGTGCTGGCCAGCGCGGCCATCCCCGGCGTCTTCCCGCCGGTGATGCGGGACGACCGGATGCTCGTCGACGGCGGCCTGGTCGACATGGTCCCGGCCCGGCTGGCCCGCGACCTGGGCGCCGACATCGTGGTCGCGGTCGACGTGTCCGGGCCGCTTCCCCGCCGCCCGCCGACCACCCTGGTCCATGTGATGGTGGCGGTCAGCGCCCTGCAGCCCGGCGGCACGAGCCGGCTGTCCGAGGAGGCCGACCTGGTGCTCTCTCCCCAGGTGGACGGCTACGCCTTCTGGGAACTGTCCCGCATCACCGAGTTCGAACAGGCCGGCCGCGCCGCCGCCGAACACGCCCTGCCCCTGCTGACCGCCCTGACCAGCACCGCCGCCGTACGCCGCGAATGGGAACGCACCCGACCAGGAGATCCCCATGCCTGACGCCTCGCCCACCACCCCCTCGTCTCCCACCTCCGGCCGTTCCGTCGCGGCACGGTTGTTCGGTGCCCGGGACGTCCGGGTCCAGGATGAGGACGCTCCGGTGCCAGGCGCGGGGGAGTCGCTGGTCGAGGTGACGTCGGTGGGCCTGTGCGGGTCGGACCTGCACTGGTTCACCGAGGGGTCGATCGGCGACGCCACGCTCGCCCGCCCCCTGGTGCTGGGCCACGAGATGGCCGGCGTGATCCGGGGCGGCCCCTCGGACGGTACGCGGGTGGCGATCGACCCGGCCGTACCCTGCGAATCCTGCCCCCAATGCGCCCGCGGCGACGTCAACCTCTGTCCTGACGTGGTCTTCGCCGGCCACGGCACCTGCGACGGCGGCCTGCGCCGGCAGATGGCCTGGCCGACCGACCGCCTGGTGCCGCTGCCCGACTCCCTCTCCGACGACGAGGGCGCCCTGCTCGAACCGCTCGGCGTGGCCGTGCACGCGCTCGACCTCGGTCACCTGAGGGTGGCGAGCACGGTCGGCGTGGTCGGCTGCGGCCCGATCGGCCTGTTCCTGGTGCAGCTGGCCCGCCTGGCCGGCGCCACCCGGGTCCTGGCCGCCGACCCGCTGCCCCACCGACTCGACGCGGCTGTCAAGTTCGGCGCCGAGCCGGTCACCGAGCCGGACCGAAGCGCCGCCGACGTCGTCTTCGAGGTAGGCGGCAACGACACCTCCATCGACGCCTCGCTGCACCTGGCCCGCCCCGGCGCCCGCGTCGTCATCGTCGGCATCCCCGACGGCGACCGCACCTCGTTCCCGGCGTCGGTGGCCCGCCGCAAGGGTCTGACCTTGGTCATGTCCCGCCGGATGGGCGAGGTCTACCCCCGAACGATCGCCCTCGCCACCAGCGGGCGCCTCGACCTGTCCACGCTGGTCACCGCCGCGTTTCCCCTGACCGGCATCGACGAGGCCCTGTCCGTTGCGGTGGCCCGCGCCGGCCTCAAGGTGGTCGTCCACCCGCAAGCCTGAGCCGCCGCTCTTCCCCATCCGCGCTCCCGTTCCCCCTCGGTCCCGTTCCCGCGCTCCTGTTCCCCCCGCCCCCCGTCTCCCCGCGTCCCCGGTTCCCCTGCGTTCTCGTTTCCCTGCTCCCTCCGGTTCCCCCGGGCCCCCGTTCCCCTGCGCTTCTTAGTCCTACTTCGCGTCTCCTCCTCCGGGCTCCTGTCTCCCTGTGCGTTGTTCCCTCCGCGTGCTCTGTCCGCGTGCGTTTCCCGCGCTCCTTCACCCGTCCCGGCCAAGCCTTTCGGCCTGCGTCGAATGGCACGCCGCCCACCACCGGCGGCCGCGCACCATCGTTGCGTTGGCTCGACGGGAGGTGGCCGATGCGGATCATTCGGTGGGCGGCGATCATGCTGGTGGCATTGGCGGTCGTGGCGGGATGCGAACCGTCGCGACCGAATTCGACGCCATCCGGAGCCGCGCCTTCCAGTGCTGCGCCTCCCGCCGGCGCCCCTTCTCCGTCGGGCGGCCACTCAACCGCGGATCTCGCTCGCAGCCGGCGGGCGCTTTCCGCCGAGGAGCGGGCGCTGGTGCACCGGGCCGAGGAAAAGTTGATCGCGGCATGCATGCGCCGGCAGGGTTTCGCCTACACGGTGGTCGAGCCGGCGCCGGATCCCGGCGATTTTCCGTACGGCAACGACGACGCGCTTTTCGCGGCGCGGCATGGCTTCGGCATCGCGTACGCGAAAGAAGCCGTCGACGCCACCCGCGAGCGCGACCCCAACCGCCGTTACCTGGCCGGACTGAGCGCCGAGCGCCGCGAGGCGTACGGCGTGGCCCTCGACGGCGACCGCGCCGACCCGGTGAGGGTCGTGCTGCCCGACGGCGCGGCGCTGCACCAGAGCGGACGCGGTTGCACCTCCGACGCCCAGCGCCGGCTCTACGGCGACCTCGCCGCCTGGCTGCGCACTCGCACCCTGGTCGAACGCCTGGCCTTGGACGCCGGCCCCGGGGTGGCCGCGGACCCGCGTTACCGGGCCGCGCTGGCCACCTGGGCCGCATGCATGTCCCGCCGTGGCTACCGGGTCACTGACCCGCAGCACTTGCGCGAACTAGTGCCTCCGGCCACTCACGGCGGGCCCGGAGCGGCCGAGATCCGCGCGGCCACCGCCGAGGCCGGGTGCGCGTCCGGGGCCCGGCTGGTCACTACCGCGGGCGAGGTCGAGCGGTCCCTAGCCGACCGCGCCTACATCGAGAACAGGGAGGTGATCGAGGAATACCAGCGCCTGTCGGTACGGGCGCTGACCGTCGCACAACTGATCAACCGTCAACTCGAAGGGAACACGGGGAAATGAGCACACGAACCATCCGCGCCGCCTTCGCCATGCTTGTGGTGGCCGCGGCCGTCCTGATCGGCGCACCCCAGTCGGCACTGGCCGACCCGGGCGCGCCGCCGCCCACCCGCGCGGGCTTGGTGGCCGACTCCGCCCACGAGCCGGGCGCGTCATCGGCCACCCGCACGGGGAAGCTGGCCGCCGCCCACGATCCGAGCACGCCGTCGGGCAAGCGGGCGAGCCTCCTGGCCGACTCCTACTACGACCCGAACTGCGGCTACACCCACTTCTGCGTCTGGTACCTCAGCGGCTACATGACCCCTAAGTGGGAGACCGCCGGCAACGACGACAACTGGGGCGACGGCATCGCCGACAACCCCCAGGAGGTCGAGGACGACGACATGAGCTGGGCCAACAACGGCAGCCCATGCGGAGGCTGCGACCACGTCCGCGTCTACAACGGCCGCTCCCGAACCGGCGGCGTGACCCTCTGCGTCCACCGCGGCCAGTGGCTCGAGGAGCCCAGCGGCCAGGTAACCGTGAACGCCGCCAACAGGGGCGCCTCCCACCGTTGGGGCGGCGAGTGCGGATCAGGCGAGCCGCACATCCCGTTCGGCTGACCGTCGGGCGGCGCCGGAACCCAACCGGCGCCGCCCTCACGCCCGTCGTTCTTGGGCTGGTCGTTCTTGGGCTGGTCGTTCTTGGGCCGGTTGTTCTTGGGCCGGTTGTTCTTGGGCCGGTCGTCCTCGCGCCGGCCGTTCTCAGGCCCGCTGCTCTCAGGCTCTTTGCCCTCGGGCCCGCCGCCGTGTCGCTCGTGTCGCCATGTCACGCCACGCCTTGTCACTCACGCCGCGCTCACCCCGCCCCTTCGCGTTGTTCGCCTCGCGTTCTTGCCGCCGAGCATCCTCAGTGCCTGTCACACGCGCCCTACAACGCAGGCTGTGCCCGCGTCACCCGCCCCCCGTCCGCGATGTCACGAGCGCTGCCTTCTATCGCGCCGCCAAGGCGGATCGGAGCCAGTGGTAGGACTCCTTCGGCGTACGTTGCTGGGTCTCGAAATCCATTCGCACCAGGCCGAAGCGCTGGCTGTAGCCCTCCCGCCACTCGAAGTTGTCCATCAGCGACCAGATGTAGTAGCCGCGCACATCCACCCCGGCCTCGATCGCGCCGCGCAGGGCATCGAGGTGGCCGCGCAGGTAGTCGATGCGGAACGTGTCGTCGGTGCCGTCGGGTGTCGAGCAACCATTCTCGGTGATGTAGACCGGCGGCAGCGCGTCGCCATAGGTGTCCTTCAGCCCGACCAACAGGTCGCGCAGGCCACCGGGCACGACCGGCCAGCCGAAAGCGGTGGTCGGCACACCCTCGATCGGACGCGGGTCGAACGGCAGGTCGGCGTCGGCCGCCGCGGCCGCGATGCGGGTCGGGTTGTAGTAGTTGATGCCGAGCGCGTCCAGGGGCGTGTGGATGGTCGCCAGGTCGCCGTCGCGAATCAGGTCGCCGAGGAACTCGCCGAGCATCTCGGGGTAGGTGCCGAGCAGGATCGGGTCGTTGAAGAGCCGGTTGTGGAAGCTGTCGTAGACCGCCGCGGCCATCACGTCGGCCTCGTCGTCAGTGGCCGGCAGAACCGGGCTGCAGTTGTTGGTGATCATCACCTCGGTGGCGCCGCGCTCGCGCAGTACGGTCGTCGCGAGCCCGTGCCCGAGCAACTGGTGGTGTGCCACCGGAAGCGCGCCGAACATCAGCGATTTGCCTGGGGCGCCGCCACCCCACGCGTACCCCTCGGCCATGTGAACGACCGGCTCGTTGAGTGTGATCCAGCGGTGCACCCGGTCGCCGAGCCGATCGGCGACGAGCCCGGCGTACTCGGCGAAGCGCTCCGCCGTCGACCGGCTCAGCCAACCGCCCTGGTCCTCCAGCGCCTGGGGCAGGTCCCAGTGGAACAGCGTCGGCAGCGGGGCGATCCCACGCTGCAGCAACGCATCGACCAACCGCTCGTAGAAGTCGAGCCCCGCCGCGTTCGGCGCACCGCTTCCGGTGGGTTGGACCCGCGGCCAGGCGATCGAGAAACGGTACGCGTCGACCCCCAGGTCGGCCATCAGAGCCACGTCCTCGGGCCAGCGGTGATAGTGATCGCACGCCACATCACCGGTGTCACCGTTTTTCACCCGCCCCGGCGTGTGCGCGAACGTGTCCCACACCGAGGGGCCGCGGCCGTCCTCGGCGACCGCCCCCTCGATCTGATAGGCGGCCGTCGACACGCCGATCTCGAACCCGTCCGGAAACCCCGCCAGCGCATTCACGCCGCCGACGATACCAACGGACCGTCTCAACGGCCGTCGAACCAGTTCTAGAACTCCCGCTCATCATGTGCTACAACTTAGCGCATGAGTTCTAGAACTGTCGACCCGCCGATCGGAGCGGGGCGCTTCGGGGAGTACGGCGGTCGCTTCGTCCCCGAGTCGCTGGTGCCGGCCTGCGAGGACGTCGAGCGGGCGTTCCGCGACGCCTGGGGCGACGCCGGCTTCCGGGCCCATCTCGACCACCTCCTTCGTGTCTACGCCGGACGGCCGACGCCGGTCACGCCCGCCCTGCGGTTGTCTGAGGAACTGCGCGTCACCGTCCTGCTCAAGCGCGAGGATCTGGCGCACACCGGCTCACACAAGATCAACAATGTCCTGGGTCAGGCACTGCTGGCCCAGCGGATGGGCAAGAGGCGGCTGATCGCCGAGACCGGCGCCGGCTCGCACGGTGTGGCCACGGCGACCGCCGGGGCGCTGCTCGGCATGCCCACCACCGTCTTCATGGGAGAGCGCGACATCGAGCGGCAGGCGCTCAACGTCTTCCGCATGCGGACTCTGGGGGCCGAGGTCGTGCCGGTCAGCACCGGCAGCCGCACACTCAAGGACGCCTGCACCGAGGCGTTGCGCCACTGGGTGACGGCCGTGGACGACAGTCATTACTGCCTCGGCTCGGTCATGGGCCCACACCCCTACCCGTGGATGGTCCGCGAGTTCCAGCGGGTGATCGGCGATGAGGCGCGCGGCCAGCTCGAGATGATCCCCGACTTCGTCGTCGCCTGTGTGGGTGGAGGATCCAATGCGGCGGGTACGTTCGCAGCCTTCCTGGACACGCCGGCCCGGCTGATCGGGGTCGAAGCCGAGGACGGCGCGGCCGTGACGGCGGGGTCCGACGGCATCCTCCACGGGTTCCGCACCAGGGTTCTGCAGGATGCCGAGGGCCAGATTGCCGAGGCGCACTCGATCGCTCCCGGGCTCGACTACCCGGGCGTCGGTCCCGAGCACGCCTGGCTCGCGGGCACCGGCCAGGCGCGATACGTCACCGCGGGCGACGCCGACGTGGTGGCGGCCGTCCACCGGCTGGCCAGGGCCGAGGGCATCATCTGCGCCCTCGAGTCGGCGCACGCGGTGGCCTGGCTGGTCAACGCCGTCGCCACGGGTGAGATCCGGCGTGGCGCGACGGTGCTGCTGACCCTGTCCGGCCGTGGTGACAAAGACATGGCAACTCTGATGGAGGCGACGTGAACACACTGGAGGCGCACACCCGCCACGTGCGGGATGCGGGGCGCAAGCTGCTTGTTCCGTACGTGACCGGCGGCGTGACCAGCAACTGGACCGACTATCCGCGCGCCGCGGCCGACGCGGGCGCCGACGTCATCGAGATCGGGCTGCCGTTCTCCGACCCGATGCTCGACGGACCGGCCATCCAGCGGGCCTCCGACGCCGCGCTGGCGGGCGGCGCCTCGGTTGACGGCATCCTCGACGACATCGCCCGCCTCGACCTGCGATTGCCGCTGGTCGCGATGACTTACGCCAACCTGGTCTTCCGTCGCGGCGCGGCCTGGTTCTGCGAGGCGTTGCGGGCGGCCGGCGTCTCCGGGCTCATCGTCCCCGACGTTCCGGTCGACGAGGTGGACGAGTTGTCGACCGCCGCCACCGGCCTCGACGTGGTTTTGCTGGTGTCGCCGGCGACGACTCCCGGGCGGCTGCGCGAGATCGCCAGGCGGAGCAGCGGCTTCGTGTACGCCGTGAGCCTGATGGGCACCACCGGCGCCCGGGATGCGCTACCGGCGACCGCCGGTGACCTCGCGCAGCAGGTAAAGGCGGCCACCGACCTGCCCGTACTGCTCGGGTTCGGCGTGTCCACGCCGGCCTCCGCGCGTGCCGCGGCTGCTCGTGCCGACGGTGTTATCGTGGGCTCGGCCTTGATGCAGCAGGTGCTCGACGGCGCCTCACCCGGAGCCGTCGGGGTCGGCCTCGCGCGGATGCGCGCGGCGCTGGACGGCCCCGATGACTGACGGAGTGTCCCGTGGCGGTGAGGGATGGCGAGCGGCGCGAGCCGAAATACGCCACGATCGCCGCCGACCTTCAGCACCGCATCGCGATCGGCGAGTTCCGGCCCGGGCAGGCACTGCCGCCGCAGCGGGAGCTGAGCACGTCCTACGGCGTCACGCTGATGACCCTGCGGCAGGCGCTCGGTCAGCTCGCCGACCAGGGCCTGGTGAGCCAGGAGCCGGGGCGCGGGACTTTCGTCTCCGGTCCCAAGGCGGCCCACACGATGGGCCCGCTGCGGAGCCTCTCCGACGACCTGCGGGCGCAGGGACACACGGTGGACACGGTGGTCCTGGCCCGCGAGGAGGTCACCCTGCCCGACTGGGTGGCCGAGCGGCTCGGTCGCCCGGCCGGCTCGCCCGGTCTGCGCATCGAGCGCCTGCGCCGCCTCGGGACCACCCCGGCGATCCACCAGACGTCCTGGGTCCCGGGGGAGTTCACGCGCCAGATGGCGGGGGTCGACCTCTCGGTGACGTCGCTCTACGACGCGCTCGCCGCCGTCGGCACCACAGTGGTACGTGCCGACGAACGGCTCGCACCGGCGCTGCTGGAGGACGCCCTCGCAGCGATGCTCAACCGTCCGGCGGGCGCGCCGGTCCTGCACAGCGACCGCACGACCTACGCCGAGAACGACATCGCGGTGGTGTTCGACCGCGCGACCATCCTGGGCGACCTGATCGAAGTCCGGGCGGTCCATACCCGAGGGGCGACGGCTTCCGCCTTCCCGGCACTCCGGTAGGCCGGTCCGCGCGGTGGAGGCGCACGGTGGGGTTGAGTGCGACAGGAGCCGGTGTTGCGGGAGCCGGGCGCGGTGGCGTGGGCGCTGCGAGGACGGACGTGGACGGCGCGATCCGGCTGCAGGCGGGGGTGTCGCTGGGGTCGGGCCTCTGATCTTCGAGACGTCGGGGCTCTACCTGGACCTGGGCTCGGGCCAGATCCACGCGTATTCGGGCCGAACCCGACCTGCGCCCACCACGTCGCGGTGGTGGGGGAGACCGAGATCATAGGCGCCGACGCCGGCCCGCAGGGCAAGATCGCATTAACTACAAAGAAGGACAACGGCCTGTTCAAGGCGGCTCGCGGCGGCTCTCGGCGGGCTGGTCGAGTCGGGCGGCTACGGGAAGATCGTGGCCCGCTGGAACCTGACCAACGAGGCGAGCGAGATCAACCCGCCGGGCCTGCCGATCGACGGGAAGTGACGATGAGCATCGCGGAGACGGTCGGGCCGGGGGTGCTGGACAACCCCGCGTGGGCCGCGCTGTGTGGTCCGCATGCACGGTTCGCCGAGGTTCGCGGGCAGGCCGGGCGCTACCACCCGGACGTCGCGCCCTGGCACGGGCTGGCCGATCCGGCTGACCCGGCGGCCTGGTCCGACCTGGCCGCTCTGGTCGGGCCGGGCGTCGAGATCACTCTGGCCGGTGTGCCCGAGGCCGACCGGCCGGGCTGGGAACGCGGCCTGACGGTCGAGGGCGTGCAGCTGATCGACGTGGCGTTGCGGGCCGAACCCGACCCGGACGCGGTAGTGCTGGGTGCCGACGACGTTCCGGAGATGCTGGATCTGGTCCGGCGTACCCAGCCCGGCCCGTTCCTGCAGCGGACCGTGGAGATGGGCACCTACCTGGGCCTGCGCAGCGGCGGACGGCTGGTGGCGATGGCGGGCGAGCGGCTGCACCCGCCAGGCTGGACCGAGATCAGCGCGGTGTGCACGGATCCCGCCTTCCGCGGCCGCGGATACGCCACCCGCCTGGTCCGCGCCGTGGCGGCGGGGATCCGGGGCCGTGGCGAGACGCCGTTCCTGCACGCCTCGGCCAGTAACGTGGCGGCGATCCGGCTCTACGAGTCGATCGGTTTCACGCTGCGCAAGCGGTTGAGCTTCACGGCTTACCGAACGAGCCGCTGACCCCCCAGCAAACCGGCCACCGCCAAGGGCCACTACCGCAGCCGTCGGTGGTAGCCAGGGGTGGCTTCCGCGAGGCGGTCACTGCCGAGGGCTACTACCGCAGCGGTCGGTGGTAGCCAGGGGCGGCGTGCGCGAGGCGGTCACTGCCGAGGGCTACTACCGCAGCGGTCGGTGGTAGCCGGGGGCGGCTTCCGCGAGGCGGTCACCGCCGAGGGCTACCACCGGGGTTGGGCGGTGGTCGTCATGGGCGGCGTGCGCGAGGCGGTCACTGCCGAGGGCTACCACTGGGGTTGGGCGGTGGTCGTCATGGGCGGCGTGCGCGAGGCGATCACCGCCAGGGGCTGCCGCCGCAGCGGTCAGTGGTAGTCAGGGGTGGCATTCGCGAGGCGGATGCCGCGGAGGGCTAACCACTGGGTGGCGGTGGTAGGCGGGGCGGCGTTGGAGGGGCGGATGCCGCGGAGGGCTACCACTGGGGTTGGCGGGGGATTAGGGGGCGGAGACGGGGAGGGCGGCGACGGTGTCGCGGAGGGAACGGAGGAGGGCGTCCGTCAGCGGGTCGGGGCGGCGCCGCCGGGCTGTCACCACGCCGACGTGGCGGCACGGACCAGGCGGCGTCAGCGGCACGGCGACCAGGCCGCCCTGGTCGGCCACCAGCGCCACCTGCGGGATCATGCTGATGCCGACCCCGGCCCGGACCAGCGACTGCGCGAAGACGTAATCGGTCCCACGGCAGGCCACGTCGGGCTCGTACCCGGCCAGCGCCGTGTAGCGGTCGAGCATGTCGCCCATCTCCAGGCAGCCGTGCACCCAGCGCTCCCCGGCCAGGTCGGCGATCCGCAGCGTGTCCCGTTCGGCGAAGCGGTGCCCGGCCGGCAGGACCACGAACATCGGGTCCTCCATCAGCGGCGTCCAGATCAGCCCGGACCGGTCGCCCGGCCGGACCGGCGGCGGCCCGTCGAAGTGGTAGACCAGCGCCAGGTCGGCCTCGCCCGAGCGGACCTGCGGAAGGCTGTCCTCGGGGTCGCGTTCGAGCACGGTGAACTCGACGCCGGGCCGGTCGGCGGCCAGCCGGCGCAGCGCGGCGGGCAGCAGGCGCTGGCCACCGCTGGTGAACGTGGCGACGGTCATCCGGTCGGTCGGGGCGTGGGCGAGGCGGTCCAGCTCCTTCTCGGTACGCGCCAGCTCCGCGGTCACCGCCTCCGCCGTGGCCACGAGCAGCCGCCCGGCCTCGGTCAGCTCGACCCCGCGGGTGCTGCGCTCGACGACCGCCGCGCCGACGGCTCGTTCGAGGGCGCTGATCTGTTGCGACACCGCCGACGGGGTGAGCCGCAGCTCGGCCGCCGCCCGGTTGAAGCTGCCGTGCCGGGCGACCTCGGCCAGCACCTGGAGCCTGCGTACATCGATCATAAGTTTTCCTTAACACCTGACCAGCAAGTCGCCACTACCGCTTAACACCCTACGCCGAGAGGCTGGGGGTGTGAATCGTCGAGCGTGGTCCCTCTTCGTCCTGGTCTCCGTGCTGTGGGGCATCCCGTACCTGCTCATCAAGGTCGCCATCGAGGACCTGTCGCCGGGCCTGGTGGTAGCCGGCCGGGTCTTGATCGCCGCCCTGGTGCTCGTGCCATTCGCCGCGCGGCGGGGCACGCTCGTGGCCCTGCGCGGGCGCTACGGCACCGTGGCGACCATCGCGGTGATCCACGTGGTGATCCCGTTCCTGCTCATCACCTACGGGGAAACGCACATCACCTCCTCGCTGACCGGCCTGCTCATCGCCATCGAGCCGGCGGCCATCGCGCTGCTCATGCTGCGCCGCGAGCCGCTCACCCGGGGGCGGGCGGCGGGTCTGGTGGTCGGCTTCGCCGGTGTGGGGCTGCTGGTCGGGCTGGACGTCTCCGGCGACCGGCTGGGCCTGCTCGGCGCGGGCATGGTGCTGCTGGCCGCGCTCAGCTATGCCGTGGCGACGATCCTGGTGCAGCGCCGGGCCGCCGGTCTGCCTCCGGAGGCGCTGGCCGCCGGCACCACCTCGGTCGCCGCGGTGCTGCTGGCGCCGGTCGGCCTGCTCACGTTGCCCACCGCGCCGGTGCACGCGCTGTCCTGGGCCGCCCTGATCGGGCTGGGTCTGCTCTGCACGGCTCTGGCCATGCTCGCCTTCTACGAGCTGATCGGGCTGGCCGGTTCGGGCCGGGCGGGGCTGGTCACCTACGCCAACCCGGTGGTGGCGGTGCTGCTCGGAGTGATGCTGCTCAACGAGCCGTTCGGCGTACCCACCGCGGTCGGGTTCGCTCTGGTCGCCGCCGGTTGCTGGCTGTCGACGAGACGGCCGCGGCCGGGTCAGGAGGGGCGGTCGGTGACCGTCGAGCGCATGGTGCCGGCCGGCCAGGCACCGGCGAACGTCAGGTAGCCGACACCGGGGAACTGGGCCCGGCCCTGGTCGCGCGACGAGACCCAGCGGTTCGTGACCGCCCACGCCGATGAACTCGCCGCCGCCGCCGATGCCGCCGCCACCGGGGCCACCGCCACCGGGGCCGGGCCGACCGCGATGGTCGTGGTGCGGCGCCGCGTCCCGAGGGAGTTGAAGAGGCTCAGGCCGTTGGCCGTGATGGTCTCGCGCCGCCGGAGGAGGGCCACCACCCGGGCATGGTTACAGGGCGTCCGTTGTGGACGGAAGCGCGTGGGCGCGGCGGCGGGCCCGCCCGGCCGGCACCACCAGCGGCGTGTCGGTCTCGGGGTCGGCGATCACCCGGCACGGCATGCCGAACACCGACTCGACCAGGTCCGCGGTCATCACCTCGGCCGGCGCCCCCTGGGCCAGCACCTGCCCGCCGCGCATCACGATCAGCTCGGTGGCGTACCGGCAGGCGTGGTTGAGGTCGTGCAGCACGGCCACGATGGTGCGGCCCTGCTCGTGCAGGTCGGCGCAGAGGTCGAGCACCTCGAACTGGTGGGACAGGTCGAGGAAGGTGGTCGGTTCGTCGAGCAGCAGGATCGGGGTCTGCTGGGCCAGCGCCATGGCCAGCCAGACGCGCTGCCGCTGCCCGCCGGAGAGCTCGTCGACGAACCGGTCGGCCAGGTCGGTCACCTCGGTCTGCCGCATGGCGTCGCGGACGGCGGCCTCGTCCTCGGCCGACCACTGCCGCAGTACACGCTGGTGCGCGAACCGGCCGCGGGCGACCAGTTCCTCGACGACCACGCCGGACGGCACCACCGGGGACTGCGGGAGCATGCCGAGCTGCTTGGCGACCTGCTTCGACGGGTACGACGCGATCGCCTGCCCGTCCAGGTAGACGGCGCCGGACTGCGGTTTGAGCACCCGGGCGAGCGAGCGCAGCAGCGTCGACTTGCCGCAGGCGTTGGGTCCGACGATCACCGTGAACGAGCCGTCGGTGACGGTGACGTCGAGGTTCTCGGCCACCACCCGCCGGTCGTACGCCAGGGTCAGCTGGGAGGCCTGCAGACGAGCGGTCACCGGGCACCTCTCTCACGGAACAGCAACCAGGTCAGGTAGACGCCGCCGAGCGCCGCCGTGACGACGCCGACGGGAACGTCGTTGCCCGGCAGCGCGTGCTGGGCCAGCCAGTCGCCGGCGCTGAGCAGGGCGGCGCCCATCATCGCGGCGGGCAGCACCCCGGCGTGCGGTGATCGGGTCAGCTTCGCGGCCAGGGGAGGGGCGGCCAGCGCGACGAAGGCGACCGGTCCGGCCGCGGCGGTCGCCCCGGCCGACAGGCCGACGGCGGCGAGGGCGAGGATGGCCCGGCTTCGTTCGACGGGTACGCCGTGCAGCACCGCCGTCTCGTCGCCGAGCGCGAGCATGTCCAGATGCCGCGCCTGGTGCAGCACCACCGGCAGGAGCAGGGCCAGCGTGGCGGCGATCAGCCACACCTCGGTCCAGCCGCGCCCGTTCACGCTGCCGATCAGCCACACCTGCGCCGCGAGGGCCTCGTCCAGCCGCGCCCGGTAGATCAGGAACGAGTTGACCGAGTCGAGCAGCGCCGACACCCCGACGCCCATCAGCACCAGCCGGAACGGTTGCACTCCGCGGCGGAAGGCGAGCAGGTAGATGCCGGCCGCGGTGGCCAGGCAGCCGATGATGGCGCCGGCCGCGACCAGGTAGCCGCCGGCGTTCAGGATCAGGATGGTGATCAGCGCGCCGGTGGCCGCGCCGACGGTCAGGCCGACGAAGTCGGGGCTGCCCAGCGGGTTGCGGGTCAGGCCCTGGAAGATCGTGCCGCTGGCCCCGAGCGCCGCGCCGACCAGCAGTGTGACCAGCACCCGGGGCAGCCGCAGTTGGTAGACGATGAAGTCGGTGCCCGCGTCGCCCCGCCCGGCCAGGCTGCGCAGCACGTCGGCGACCGGCACCGGGAAGTCGCCGACGGACAGGTTGACCAGGGCGATGGCCAGGGCGACGAGGAGCAGGCCGGCGCCCACGACCAGGGCGCGGGTGTGCAGCCGCAGGGAGAGGCCACCGGCCCGGACGGTCAGGTGCGTGGTGGTCACAGCGAGCTCAGCTTCCGGCGGCGGCACAGGGCGATGAACAGCGGCGCGCCGAGGAAGGCGGTGACCACGCCGACGGGCAGTTCGGCCGGGGCCACCAGCACCCGGCCCAGCACGTCGGAGCCGAGGACCAGGACCGGACCGAGGAGCACGGAGTACGCGAGGATCCAGCGGTTGTCGGCGCCGGTGAACATGCGGGCGGCGTACGGCACGGCCAGCCCGACGAAGTAGAGCGGCCCGGCCGCGGCGGTGGCGGCGCCGCACAGCAGCGTGACCGCGGCGATCCCGAGCGCCCGGATCCGCGCCGGGTGCGCGCCCAGCGCGGTGGCCGCCTCGTCGCCCATGCTGAGCGCGTTGAGCTGCCGGCCGAGCGCCAGCGCGAGTGCGATGCCGGCCAGCAGGAACGGCCCGACCTGAGCGATCACGGCGTTGTCGCGGTCGGACAGCGATCCGATGTCCCAGTGCCGGTAGCGGTCGAACGTCTCGCGCCGGGTGACCAGTACGGCCCAGATCAGCGCGCCGAGCACGGCCGAGAACGCCACCCCGGCGAGCACCTGCCGCTCGGGGGTCGGTGCCCGGCCCGACCCGCCCAGCGCGAAGACGACGACCGAGGTGAGCGCCGCGCCGAGAAACGCGAACCACACGTAGCCGGTGACGCTGCCGATGCCCAGGAACGCGATGGCCACGACGACGCCGGTGGCGGCGCCGAGGTTGACGCCGAGCAGGCCGGGCTCGGCCAGCGGGTTGCGGGTGAGCGCCTGCATGACCGCGCCGGCCAGGCCGAGGGCGGCGCCGACACCGACCGCGAGGACGGTCCGGGGCAGCCGGATCTGGTGCACGATGACCGCTGCGGCGGAGCCGTCGTCGTGCCAGAGCACCTGCCAGACGGTGGCCGGCCCGAGGGAGCGGCTGCCGACGGCGACGCTCAGCACGACGGCGACGACCAGGGCCAAGGTTCCGGCGGCGAGGCCGGTCCAGCGGGTACGGCGGCGGGACGGCCGCACCGCGACCTGGGTCGATGCCTCTTCCGTCCCCGCGCTCATAAGGTGAGGCTAACCTACGCTGCCGTTGCCGGGTGACGGAGGCGCCGGCAGGCATCGATGAGGATCAAGACAGACCTCTGGTGTAACAGTCGACACGGACTTAATCTTCGTGAAACAAGTTCGTGTTTCGCGAGGGGGTCCCCCATGCTCCGACGCTCGCTCCTCGTCCTCCTGCTGGCCTCGGCCGGGCTCGTGCCGATCCAGGCGCAGCCGGCCGAAGCCGCCTTCAGCGCCGACGACTACTGCCTGGGCGAGTGCTCGGACATCCTGCCGCCGGGTGAGAACGGCGACGCCGACCTCGTCCAGATCCTCGCCAACCAGGCCTTCGGCACCCAGCCGCCACACGCCGACGACCAGCTCACGCCGTACGCCGACCTCGGCTACCGATACACCGGCCTGACCGGCGACCAGATCAACGCGTTCTTCAACGACAGCTCGTTCGGCGTGGCCGCCGCCGATGTGGAACGCAGCTACTCGCCGCGCTCCGACGTCACGATCGTCCGCGACCGGAAGGCCGGCATCCCGCACATCACCGGGACCACGCGGGCCGGCACGATGTTCGGCGCCGGGTACGCGGGCGCGCAGGACCGGCTCTTCCTGATGGACCTGATGCGCCACGTCGGGCGGGGCACGCTCACCCCGTTCGCCGGCGGCGCCGAGGGCAACCGGGAACTCGAGCAGAGCGTGTGGCGTACCTCGCCGTACCTCGAATCGGATCTGACCGCGCAGATCAACGCCCTGCGCGCGTCCGGGCCGCGGGGGCAGCAGCTCTACGACGACGTGCAGAGCTACCTGGCCGGGATCAACAAGTACGAGGCCGACTGCATGGCCGCCCGGGACTGTCCCGGCGAGTACGTGCTGACCGGGCACCTGGACGCGATCACCAACCAGGGCGGGCCGGAGCCGTTCGTACCCGAGGACCTGATCGCGATCGGCGGCGTCATCGGCGGCCTGTTCGGTGGGGGCGGCGGGCACGAGATGCAGTCCGCGCTGGTGCGCATCGCCGCCCGGGCCAAGTACGGAACCACCGCGGGCGATCAGGTGTGGCAGCAGTTCCGCGCCCAGAACGACCCGGAGACCGTGCTGACCCTGCACAACGGACAGTCCTTCCCGTACGGCGGAGGCGACCCGAACGCCGCCGGGGTCGCCATGCCGGACGCCGGGACCGCGACGCCGGCCCCGATCGTGTTCGACCGGACCGGCTCGGCGGCCACCGGCGCCTCCGGCGACAGCGCGATCGCGGACTCCCTGCGTACCCTCGAATTCGATTCTCACAAGGGCATGTCCAACGCGGCCGTGGTCTCCGCGGCCCACAGCGCCACCGGCCACCCGGTCGCGGTCTTCGGCCCGCAGACCGGCTACTTCGCGCCGCAGCTGCTGATGCTCCAGGAGCTGACCGGCCCCGGCATCCGCACCCGCGGCATCGCCTTCAGCGGACTCAACCTCTACACGCTGATCGGCCGCGGCCCGGACTACGCGTGGAGCGCCACCTCGTCACTGCAGGACATCACCGACACCTTCGCCGTGCGGCTGTGCGAGCCGGGCGGGGGCACGCCCACCGTCAACTCGGGCGGCTACCTCTACCACGGCCAGTGCCTGGCCATGGAGAACCTGACCCGCGCCAACGCCTGGAAGCCGACCACCGCCGACAGCACCGCGGCCGGCTCCTACCGGCTGACCGTCCAGCGCACCCGCTACGGCCTGGTCACCTGGCGCGGGCTGTCCGGCGGAACGCCGACCGCGTTCACCAACCTGCGCTCGACCTACCGGCACGAGGCCGATTCGGCCATCGGGTTCCAGATGTTCAACGAGACCGATCAGATGGGTACGCCGGCCGCGTTCCGCGCCAGCGCCTCGAACATCTCCTTCGCCTTCAACTGGTTCTACGTCAACTCCGCCGACGCGGCCATGTTCACCTCCGGCGCCCAGCCGGTCCGGGCCACCGGCGCCGACCCCAACCTGCCGACCCGCGCCGAACCGGCCTACGAGTGGCCGGGCTGGGATCCGCTGACCAACGTGGCGACCTACCAGCCGGCGTCCGCGCACCCGCAGGCGACCAACCAGGACTACTTCGTCAGCTGGAACAACAAGCAGGCGGCGGGCTACGGCGCGGCCGACGGCAACTTCAGCTTCGGCTCGGTGCACCGGGGCGAGCTGCTGGACAAGCCCCTGAAGGCGGGCATCGCGGCCGGGACCAAGTATGACCGGGCCGCCCTGGTCAAGGTCGTGCAGTCGGCCGCCACGGTCGACCTGCGCGGCTCCGAGGTGCTGCCGGTCCTGCTCCGGGTGATCGACACCGCCCCGGTCACGGACGCGACCCAGGCCGCCGCCGTGGCCAAGCTGCGGGCCTGGCTGGCCGCTGGGGCGCACCGACAGGAGACCGCGGCCGGTTCGAAGGCCTACGCCGACGCCGACGCGATCCGCATCTTCGACGCGTGGTGGCCGCGGCTGGCGCAGGCCGCCTTCCGCACCGGCCTCGGCGAGGACTTGTTCACCGCGCTGCTCGACACCCTGCAGATCAACGAGTCGCCGTCGGGTGGCCAGACCGGCCCGGTGTCCACGCTGCCCACCTCGGCCAACGAGTCCCAGGCGCACAAGGGCTCGTCCTTCCAGTACGGCTGGTGGGGCTGGGTCGACAAGGACCTGCGCGCCACCCTGGGCGACAGCGTCCCGCAGTGGAACACGAAGTACTGCGGCGGGGGAGCCGTCGGCGCCTGCCGGACCGCCCTGCTGACCAGCCTGTCGGCGGCCCTGGCGGAACCGGCCACCACCACCTATCCGGGCGACGACCTGTGCTCGGCCGGCGACCAGTGGTGCGCTGACGCGATCGTGCAGTCGCCGCTCGGCGGCATCAAGCATCGCCTGATCGCCTGGCAGAACCGCCCCACCTACCAGCAGGTCATTTCGTTCCCGGCCGGCCGCGGCGACGACGTCGGCAATTTGGCCGCCGACCGGCCGGTCACCGCCTCCAGCGTGCAGAGCGGCAACCCGGCGGCCAACGCGGTCGACGGCAGCCTCAGCACCCGGTGGGCCAGCTCGTGGTCCGACAACCAGTGGCTGCGGGTCGATCTGGGCAGCTCCCGGCCGGTCGCGCGGGCGCTGATCCGGTGGGAGTCGGCGTTCGCGTCCACGTACCGCGTCGAAACCTCACCCGACGGCACCACCTGGACCACGGTGGCCACCGTGGCCGGGGGCGACGGTGGCCTGGACACCGTCACCTTCCCGACCCGCACCGCCCGCTACCTGCGGGTCTTCGGGCAGAGCCGGGCCACGTCGTACGGCTTCTCGATCTACGAGCTGGAGGTGTACGGCCGGTAGGTCAGGGCGCCGGCGTGACCGGGGCGCGGAACAGTCCCTCGATGGCGTCGATGAGGCCGGCGGCCGTCGCCGACCAGACCTCGGCGGCGGCCGCCGGATCGGCCGGCAGGATGCGTTCGCGCTGGGCGCACAGGTGCACGAGGAGGGTGTGGGCCATCTCGGCGCGGGCGGTGCGGACGTCGGGCGGCAGATCGGGCAGGCAGCGGTTCAGGCCGGCGTAAACCGTCTGCAGGGCCGGGGCGTCGTGCATCTCGGCGCTGGCCAGTTCGCGCAGCCGCGGCTCGGTCAGGAGTTGGGCGGCGAAGCGGGCGTACCAGGTCGGCGGGTCGAGGGCGGCGAGGTGGCCGGTGAACGGGCGGACGATGCATGTGACCCAGTCGCGCAGGTCGTCGCTGTCCCCGTACCTCCGCAGCAGTTCCTCGCTCAGCCGTTCCGTCGGCCCGGCGTGGCGCCGGATGATGGCCCGGACCAGGTCGGCCTTGGTGCCGAAGTGGTAGCCGACGGCGGTGTTGTTGCCCTGGCCGGCGGCCTCGCTGATCTGCCGGTTGGAGACCGAGTTGACGCCGTGCTCGGCGAAGAGCCGCTCGGCGGTGGCCAGGATTCGGGCGCGGGTGTGCTCGACCTGCTCGGAGCGGGTGGCCCGCCCGAGGCGCTGAGGATCGGTCGTCGTCCGGCTCATGGTGAAGGTCAGAATAGGCCCTCTACGCCTAAGTCAATCACTTGATTTATAAGTGCCCATGCGATTGGCTGATTCGCGGTGATACGTCCGCACTGTGGAAGGACGCTCCATGACCAGCGTTGATGCCCCAGAATTTCCGATGCCGCGAGCCGCCGGATGCCCGTTCGACCCGCCGCCGGGCCTCCGCGAGCTCCAGGAGGAGACCCCGCTCGCCCCGGTGCGGCTTCCCGACGGCAGCACCGCGTGGGTGGTGACGCGGTACGCCGACCAGCGCGCCGTGCTGGCCGACAGCCGGGTCAGCTCCGACGTGACCAAACCGGGCTACCCGTCCGGCACCCCGGGCCGGGTCGTCGGCGCCGGCAACATCGGCTTCATCCTGATGGACGACCCCGAACACGCCCGGCTGCGCAAGATGGTCACCGCCCCGTTCATGATCAAGCGGGTCGAGCAGATGCGTCCGGCCATCCAGCGGATCGTCGACGAACGGATCGACACCCTGCTCGCCGGCCCGAACCCGGCCGACCTGGTCGAGTCGTTCGCGCTGCCCGTGCCCTCGCTGGTGATCTGTGAACTGCTCGGGGTCCCGTACACCGATCACGACTTCTTCCAGCACAGCAGCAAGAACCTGATCAGTCGCTCGGCCAGTCCCGAGGAACGCGGGGCGGCGTTCCAGAAGCTGCACGACTACCTCGACGATCTGCTGATCGAAAAGACCGAACGACCGCAGGACGACCTGCTGTCCACGCTGACCGAGCGGGTGCGCAACGGCGAACTGACCCGAGCCGACGCGGCCGGCATCGGGGTGCTGCTGCTGATCGCCGGGCACGAGACGACCGCCAACATGATCGCCCTGGGCACGATGGCGCTGCTGGAGAACCCCGAGCAACTCGCCCTGATCCGGGACACCGGCGACCCGAAGGTCATCGCCGGCGCGGTCGAGGAACTGCTGCGCTACCTCAACATCACGCACAACGGCCGCCGCCGTGTCGCGCTCGCCGACATCGAGGTGGCCGGCCAGACCATCCGGGCCGGCGAGGGCGTCATCATGGCCAACGACATCGGCAACCGCGACCCGTCGGTCTTCGACCACCCGGACCGCCTGGACGTGACCCGCGACGCCCGCCGGCACGTCGCCTTCGGGTTCGGCGTGCACCAGTGCCTGGGCCAGCCCCTGGCCCGGGTCGAGCTGCAGGTCGTCTACGGCACGCTCTACCGGCGCATCCCGACGCTGGCGCTGGCCGCCGACCGCGACAGCATCCCGTTCAAGCACGATGCCGCGGTCTACGGCGTCCACGAACTGCCGGTCCGGTGGTGACATGGTGTCCCGATGAGCGAGCGCCGCTGGGCCACCGTGCTCGGCTACCTGGCCGCCGTCGCCCCGCCCACCGGCCCGATCGCGGTGGACGGCCCACCGGCGGCGGCCGAACTGCTGGCCCGGCGCCTGCGCCCGCTGGTCGACGCGCCGGTCGAGGTGGGTGCCGTCGGTGCCGGCTTGACCATCTGGGTACGCACGTCCCGCGCCGCCGGGCACCGGCCGGTCGGCGCGGTCGTCGACCTCACCGACTCCGGCTGGCCGGTCCTGCGTCACCTCGACCCGGCGCTCCTGCCCGCCGAACGCTGGTACCGCAGCGAGTCACAGGCGTTCTTCGCCGTGCGGGCGGCGAACTGGGACACCACATTCGGTGACGATCTCCCGGCGTACGCGCGGGCCGTCGCCGCGGCCGGCGTCCCGGCCGGCGGCGTGGCGGTCGACGTGGGCTGCGGCACCGGCCGGGCGCTGCCGCCGTTGCGGGCGGCGGTCGGCCCGGCCGGCACCGTCGTCGGCGTCGACCACACCGCCGAGATGCTGTCCGCCGCCGCCTCCCGGGCCCGGTCCTGCGCCGCCACGCTCCTGCTGGCCGACGCCCGTCAACTGCCGTTGGCCACGGGTACGGCCGACGCCCTGTTCGCCGCCGGCCTGTTGACCCACCTGCCCGACGGCGATGAGGCCCTGACCGAACTGGCCCGGATCACCCGCCCCGGCGGCCGCCTGATCCTCTTCCACCCGACCGGCCGCCAGGCCTTGGCCGCCCGGCACGGCCGCACCCTGGACCCGGACGAGCTGCTCAACCAGCCGGTCCTGACCGCCGCCCTCGCCCGCACCGGCTGGCGACTCGCCGAATACGTTGACGTGCCCGAACGCTTCTGTGCTGTCGGGTTGCGGGCCTAGCATGTGGACATGCGGGGGTTCATTGCGGTATGCGCGGCGTTAACCATGGTGGTAACACTCGGACCGGCCTCGGCCGTGTCCGGTGCGGGCGGTGATCCGGCCCTGACCGCCGCCCTGGACCAGGTCTTCGCCGACGCGCGGCTGGCCGGAGCGGCCACCAGCGTCGACGTACGCGACGCGACGACCGGGGCGGCACTCTACGAGCGGGCCGTCAACGACCGGCTGATCCCCGGCTCCAACCAGAAGGTGCTCACCTCGATCGCCGCGCTCGAGGTGCTCGGCCCGGACCACCGCTTCCGCACCGACGTGCTGACCCGCGGCGGGAACCTCTACCTGCGCGGTGGCGGCGACCCGACGGTGCTGGCGGCCGACCTCGACGCACTCGCCGCCGCGGTGGCGCGTTCCGGCGTCCGGGTGGTCGGCGGTGACCTGGTCGCCGACGACTCCTGGTTCGACGACGTGCCCCTCGGCAGCGACTGGGCCTGGGACGACGAGCCGTACTCGTACGCGGCCCCGGTCTCAGCGCTGAGCCTGGCGCCGGACACCGACTACGACGCCGGCGCGGTCATCGTCGAGAGCCGCCCTGGCCGGCGGGCCGGCGCCCCTGCCGTGGTGACCATGGTGCCGCCGAACCACTACGTCCGGGTGGTCAACCGGGCCGTCACCGGCGCGGCCGGTAGCGCCGCCACGCTCACCGCGGTCCGCCGGCACGGCACGAACACGGTGGTGGTCACCGGTTCGGTCCCGGCCGGCACCGCCGAACCCGGCCAGGACTATCTGTCCGTCGAGGACCCGGCCGTGTACGCCGCCTCGGTCTTCCGGGACGCCCTGGCCCGCCACGGCGTTCGGGTACGCGGCCGGACCGTCACCGGCGTCACGCCCGGCGGGGCCCGGACGGTCGCCACCGACCGGTCGATGACGCTGCGCCAGATGCTCGTCCCGTTCCTCAAGCTCTCCAACAACATGCACGCTGAGGTGCTGGTCAAGACCATGGGCCGGCTGCGCTCGGGGCAGGGCTCGTGGCCGGCCGGTCTGGCGGTGGCCGACGGCGCGGTGGCCGCGCTGGGCGTCCGTACCGACGTGATCCGCTCGGCCGAGGGCTCCGGGCTCAGCCGCCGCGACTGGCTCACCACCCGGCAGCTGAGCACCGCGCTGCTCGCCGCCCGCTCACGCCCGTGGTTCCCCGACTGGTACGCCGCCCTGCCCATCGCCGGCCAGCCCGACCGGCTGGTCGGCGGCACCCTGCGCAGCCGGATGACCGGCACGCCGGCCGCCGGCAACGTACACGCCAAGACCGGCACCCTGACCGGGGTCAACGCGCTGTCCGGCTACGTCACCGACGCCGGCGGCCGCCGCCTGGTCTTCTCCATGATCGTCAACACCGCACTGGTCAGCGCCACACCGGTGCTCGACGCCGCCGCGGTCACCCTGGCCGGCGCCGGCGGTGCCGCTCCCGTGGCGGCCCGGGCCCGGTCGGCGGCCGAGCCCGGCGGCGACCTCGAATGTTCCTGGGTCAAGGCCTGCTGACAGGGCCGGCCGACGCGTGAGGGGAGAAGCCGGGATGACCGGATCGGACGGCCCGAGGGTTCCGGGCGTGGTCACCCCGGACGCGTCCGCCGACGGCCTGGTGCGGCTGGCCGCCGGCGGCGAGTTCGACCGGGACAACAACCACCTGCTGATCGCCGCGGTCGAGGCGGCGATCAGCGACGGCTGCGCCACCGTCACGATCGACCTCGGTGCGGTGACCTTCATCGACGCCAGCACGGTCACCGTCCTGTTGCAGTGCAACGAGATCGCCGCCCGGCACCGGCGCACGATGCGCGTCGTCAACCCGGCCGGGATGCCGGCGCTGGTGCTGGACACCGCCGGCGCCTGGAGCCGGCTGGCCGAGCCGGACGGCTACACCGGGCCCGACCCGGTCGTCGTCTGTGTCCGTCGCGAGGACCTGCTGACCGCCCCGCCCAGGCCCGGGCTCAGGGCTTGAGCACGACCTTGATGCAGCCGTCCTGCTTGTTCTTGAAGATGTCATACGCGTGCGGCGCCTCGTCCAGCGGCAACCGGTGGGTGACCAGGTCGTCCACGCCCAGCGGATCGTCGTCGCCGGTGAGCAGCGGCATGATGTCGTCGACCCAGCGCTTCACGTGGGCCTGGCCCATGCGCATCGTCACGCCCTTGTCGAACAGGTCCATCATCGGGAACGGGTCGGCCTCGCCACCGTAGACACCGATGATCGAGATCGTGCCGGCCCGCCGTACGCTGGCGAAAGCGGTCCGGAGCGCGCCCATCCGGTCCACGCCGAACGTCTCCGTGGCCTTCCGCGCGATCGGGTCGGGCAGCATACCGGCGGCCTTCATCGCCGCCGACTGGAACGGCGTGCCGTGCGCCTCCATGCCGACCGCCTCGACCACGCTGTCCGCGCCGCGCCCGTCGGTGATGTCCAGCACCGCGGCCGGGATGTCGTCGATCGAGTCGAAGTCGAGCACCTCGATGCCGTGCCGCTCGGCCATCGCGATCCGCTCGCGGACGTTGTCGACCGCGATCACCCGCCCCGCGCCGAGGTGACGGGCGATGCGGGCGCACATCTGCCCGATCGGGCCCAGGCCGGTGACCAGCACCGTGTCGCCCGGCTGCACGTCGGCCCACTTCACCGCCTGCCACGAGGTGGTCAGCACGTCGGACAGGAACAGGTAGCGCTCGTCCGGGTGCCCGTCCGGCACCTTGATCGGGCCGAAGTGCGCCTGCGGGACCCGCAGGTACTCGGCCTGGCCGCCGGGCACCTGCCCGTACAACTTGGTGTAGCCGAACAGCGACGCCCCCTTGCCCTGGTCCTTCACCTGGGTGGTCTCGCACTGGGCGAAGAACCCGCGGGAGCACATCCAGCAGTGCCCGCAGGAGATGTTGAACGGGATCACCACCCGGTCGCCCGGTTTGATGTGCGTGACCTCGGCACCGACCTCCTCGACGATGCCCATCGGCTCGTGCCCGAGCACGTCGCCGGAATCCAGATACATACCCAGCACGTCGTAGAGGTGCAGGTCGGAGCCGCAGATCGCGGTGGACGTGACCCGGATGACCGCGTCCGTCGGGTCCTGGATCTTCGGGTCTTCCACATGTTCGACGGCGACTTTGCCGGTTCCTTGCCAGGTGAGTGCTCGCATACGTGTCGTGTGCCCCTGAGCCGGTGCGTTAATCACGTCCCCTGGTGGGGATCCAAGGGGCATGACAACACCTGACACACGAGAGTTCGCGGTGATCACCGGTGCGTCCAGCGGCATCGGGTACGAGCTGGCCAAGCAGTTCGTCGAACACGACTACGACGTGCTGATCGTGGCCGAGGACGCCGGCATCACCGCGACGGCGGCCGAGCTCGGAGCCACCGCGGTCCAGGCCGACCTGGCCACCTACGAGGGCTGCGAGGAGGTCTACCGGGCGGTCAACGCGGCCGGGCGGCGGCTCAGCGCCCTGGCCCTCAACGCCGGCCGCGGGTTCGGCGGCGACTTCGTCCGCGAGACCGACCTGATCGAGGAACTGAACGTCATCGACGTCAACGTCACCGGCACCGTCCACCTGGCCAAGCGGCTGCTGCCGCTGATGCTGGAAGAGGGCGGCCAGGTGCTCTTCACGTCGTCGATCGCGTCGATGATGCCGGGCACCTACCAGGCGGTCTACAACGCGTCCAAGTCGTTCGTGCAGTCCTTCGCCGAGGCGCTGCGCGACGAACTGCGGGACACCGGCGTCTCGGTGACCGCGCTGATGCCCGGGCCCACCGAGACCAACTTCTTCCACCGCGCCGAGATGGACGACACGCCGGTCGGCGCGAGTAAGAAGGACGACCCAGCGGTGGTGGCCAAGCAGGGCTTCGCGGCCATGATGAAGGGCAAGCAGAAGGTCGTCGCCGGCTCGGCCAAGACCAAGATCCAGGGTGCCGCCTCGAAGGTGATGCCGGACAGCGCCAAGGCGGCCATGCACCGCAGGATGGCCGAGCCCGGCGGGGCCACCGACGGTGAGAAATTGCAGCAGTGAGATATCGTCTGCGACCTGATGACGAGACGCATCCGTATCATCGTGGTCGCAGTGCTGATCGCCCTGGCCGGGGCGTGGGTCGGCGCCTTCGCCGGCTCCCGCCTCGCCCTGGAGTTCACGCCTGACCTGCCCTCCGGGGCGGCGGCGGAGGAACTGCGCTTCACCGCCTTCCCGGGCCTGCGGGTGTACGGCGGCGGGAACGCCCCGATCATCGAGCCCTTCGGGGACGGCGAGGGCGTCAAGTACGGCTCGGTCGGCTACTGGGTCAAGCACACCGAGGCGACCAGGAACGTGGCCGCGTACAGCGCCGGGGTGCGGGACCGGCTGGCCGCCGCCGGCTGGGACATCCACGACTACCGAGTGGTGGAACCCGAGCCGCTGGTCGACGCCGGAGCCGAGTACGACGCCCGGTTCTGGGCGACCCGCCCCGGCCTGGTGCTGAGCTTCTCCGACCACTACTGGAGCGGGCGCCAGTCGTACGACTCGAACGGCGCCGCCGGCTTCGAGCTGTGGCGTCAGCCACCGGCCGGGGTCACCGCGGCGACCTGGGGCGGTGCCGCCGCCGGCGCCCTGCTGGTGCTCATCCTGGCCGTCTGGGTCCACCGCAGCGCCCATCCGCCCGCCCGCGGCCTGCTCAAGGTCGGCGCCGTGACGTGCTTCGTCCTGCTGCTGCCGAGCACGCTCCGGCCCGGCGAAGAGACACCGATGGACAGTCCGTGGTGGGGCGGCTTCTACGACCTCGGGCGCGGCCCGGCCGTCCTGGCGGCCATCGTCGCCGGCGTGATGATCCTCTACGCGGTCGCCCGCCGACCGGCCGTCCACACGCTGGCCCGCGGAATCGTCCAGCACCGGCGCATCGCCGGGGCCACCGTGCTGGTCGCACTGCTCGCCGCCGTCCTGCCCTGGGCTCTGAGCGGCACGGCCGCCACCGCCCAGCCCTGCCACCCGACCGGCCCGCCACCGGAGTCACCCGAGGCGCGCGACGGCACCCACGTCAAAATCTTCGTGAGCAACACGTCGACACCGCAGGAACGGGCGCTGGTCGACGCGGCGATCTTCCGCAGCAACGCCGGCAGCCTGGGCGAGCTGATCTGGCAGCCCGACTCGGAGGGCTTCCGGCAGACGTACTGCGGCGGCGGCAAGGTGCCCGCGGCGGCGGTCGCGACCCTGCCGTACTACTTCGACATGGACCTGGCCAACGCGGCCACCTACCCCGCCCTGACCGACGAGCTCCAAGGCCTGGCCGGCGTGGTGGCCGTACGACGCTCCCCGAACTAACCCGCCCGCAGCGCCCGGGCCAGCTCGTCCTTGGTCATCGTGGAACGGCCCGCGATGCCCTTCCTACGCGCGTCGGCGTAGAGCTGGGCCTTCGAGCGCGGCTTGTCCGACGACTTCATCGTGGTGCTCGGCTTGCCCAGGTCCTGCCAGCGCGACTCGGTCAGCTCGACGCCGTACTTCTCGGCGGCCTTCCTGATCCGCCGGAACGCCTCGGCCCGTTCCGCGTCACTGACGTCGCGCACCTGGTCGAACCGGGCGATGGCGTTGCGGACGTGCCGCGCGTCGTTGAGTGGTTCCTTGCGGACGCGGGGGAACGCGAACGTGCTGTCTTGCATGGCGTTGCGCTCCGCGGCGTCCAGTTCGTTGCCCTTGGCCATGTCCGCGATTTACCCACTTCGGCCCGCGTCAGTCCTTGCGCGCGATCAGATACACCCCGAGAAACTGCCGGCGGTCGGCCGGCTCGGGCTGTGTGACCATCCGGGCCACCTCGGCCAGCCCCGCGCCCCGCAGCAGCCCGGCCAGGTGGTCGGGCCACCAGCGGTAGGCCGGCTCGACGGTGTGGTCGAAGACCTGCGTCGGATGGTCCGCGTCGGCGCTGGCCGAGAAGCCGATCAGAAGGTGACCGCCGTTCACCAGCACGCGACCGAACTCGGCCAGGACACCCGGAACCTCCGCCGGGGGAGTGTGGATGATCGACCATCGCGACAGGACGCCGCCCAGCGTGCCGTCGGCGATGTCCAGCGCGGCCATCGAGCCGACCTCGAACCGCAGGCCCGGGTGCGCCGCCCGGGCCAGGTCGATCATGCCCGTGCTGGCGTCGACGCCGATCGCGGCCAGACCGAGGCCGGCGAGGTGGGCCGTGACGTGTCCCGGCCCGCAGCCGAGATCGGCGACCCGCACATTGCCGACGGTCGTGACCAGGTCGGCGAACGCGCTCAGGATCGCGCGGTCGAGCGGACTCTCGTTCAGCGAGTCGCGGAACAACTCGGCGTACGCCTCGGCCACTGCGTCGTAGGCACTCACAGCCGCGACGATATCCAGCCCCGCGGCCATGATCGAGCGTTGCGGCCACGAGACCGGCCCGCTGGGCGACGGCGAGGTGATCGGTGCGGGCCGCGACGCCTGCGTGGTCGGCCCTGGCCCGGCAGCGTGTTCCGGCTGGTCGACGGCAAGGTGAAGCACGGGCCGGCCGCGAACGACCAGCCGTTGCTGCGGACCCGGGTGGAGAACGGTCAGGTCGAGGTCCGCCCGTCCTGACATGTGATACAGCGGTCGTCACCCCATTGCCTCAAGACCGATCTGACCTGTAGGAATTGGGGGTGACCTCCACTCTCACGGCGCCCGCGCCCGCCGACACCGGACAGCGCCCCGGCGCGCTCGCCCCGCGTGGCGGCCGGCGCCGGCGCGTCCTGTTGCGACTGCTGTCGCTGGTCGTCCTCTATGCCCTGTGGGAGATCACCGCGCGGGTGATGCGGAACCCGACGTTCATCCCCTCGCCCGGCGCCGTCTGGCATCAGCTGATCCTGACCTCGACCACGCACGACGGCGTCCGTGGTTACAGCGGCCACCTGCTGATCGAACACCTCGGGGTCAGCCTGCGCCGGATCCTGATCGGGTCGGTCATCGGCGTCGCCGCCGGCCTGCTCGCCGGCGTCGTGATGGGCACGGTGAGCTGGATCCGGGTGGTCGCCGAACCGGTCGTCACCTTCGTCCGGGCACTGCCGCCGCTGGCCTACTTCAGCCTGTTCATCATCTGGTTCGGCATCGACGAGACGCCCAAGCTGTGGTTGCTGGCGATCGCCGCGATGCCGCCGGTGGCGGTGGCCACCGCGTCGGCCGTCTACTCGGCGCCGACCGGGCTGGTCGAGGCGGCCCGGGCGCTCGGTGCCGGCCGCGGGCAGGTGATCCGGGACGTGGTGCTGCCCAACGCCCTGCCCGAGATCATCACCGGCATCCGGCTGGCCGTCGGCATCGCGTACTCCTCGGTCGTAGCGGCCGAGACCATCAATGGCATCCCGGGCATCGGCGGCATGGTCCGCGACGCCCAGCGCTACTCCCAGACCGACGTGGTCGTCCTCGGCCTCTTCGCCATCGGCCTCTCCGGCCTGCTGATCGACGCCCTGCTACGGACGGCCGAGAACCGGCTGATCCCGTGGCGGGGCCGTGCATAGAAACGGGTTCCAAGTGCGCAAAGTCTTCGCGTTCCTCGTCCTCCTGAGCCTCGCCGCCTGCGGCAACGGGGCGGCCGGTGTCGGCCAGTCCTCCGACGCCAAGACCATCCGGATCGCCTACCAGGCGTTCCCCAGCGGCGACCTGGTCGTCAAGAACCAGGGGCTGCTCGAGAAGGCGCTGCCCGACTACAAGATCACCTGGACCAAGTTCGACTCCGGAGCCAGCATCAACACCGCGTTCGTGGCCAAGAGCGTGGACATCGCCGCCATCGGGTCCAGCCCGGTCGCCCGCGGCCTGTCGGCCCCGCTGAACATCCCCTACCAGGTCGGGTTCGTGCTCGACGTGGCCGGCGACAACGAGGCGCTGGTCGCCCGCAACGGCACCGGCGTCACCGACGTGGCCGGGCTCAAGGGCAAGAAGGTGGCCACGCCGTTCGCCTCCACCTCGCACTACAGCCTGCTCGCGGCCCTGGACCAGGCCGGCGTCAAGGAGTCCGAGCTGACCATCGTCGACCTCGAACCGCAGGACATCCTGGCCGCCTGGACCCGGGGCGACATCGACGCCGCGTACTCCTGGCTGCCGTCGCTGGACGAGCTCAAGAAGAGCGGCAAGGTGCTGATCAGCAGCCGCCAGCTCGCCACCGCGGGCAAGCCGACGCTCGACCTGGGCGTCGTCTCGACGGCGTTCACCCAGGCCCACCCGGACGCGGTCGACGCGTGGCGCAAGGCCGAGGCGCAGGCCCTGAACCTCATCGCCAGTGACCCGGCGGCCGCGTCGAAGTCGATCGGGGCCGAGCTCAACCTCAGCCCCGAGGAGACGCAGAAGCAACTCGGCCAGGGCGTGTACCTCAAGCCGGCCGACCTGGCCACGGACGAGTGGCTGGGCACCGACGGCAAGGTCGGCAAGATCGCCGAGAACCTGGTCAGCGCGGCGCAGTTCCTCAAGGACCAGCAGAAGATCGACGCGGTGCCCACCCTGGACACCGTACGGAAGTCGGTCTACGTCAAGGGGTTGCCCGATGTCCTCGGCTGACGCGGTCGCCCTCACCGGCGTCGAACACTCCTACGGGGACGTGACCGCGGTCGGGCCGGTCGACCTGACCGTGCCCGAGGGCGAGTTCCTGGTGCTGGTCGGGGCGTCCGGATGCGGCAAGAGCACGCTGCTGCGCCTGATCGCCGGCTTCGAACAACCCACGAGGGGTACGGTGCGGGCCGCCGGGAAGCCGCCGGTGCCCGGGCGCGGGGCCGGGATCGTGTTCCAGCAGCCGCGGCTGTTCCCGTGGAAGACGGTCGGTGGCAACGTCGCCCTCGCGTTGAAGTACGCCGGGCAGGACGTGTCCCGGGTCGGGGACCTGCTCGAACGCGTCGGCCTGCATGACGTCGCGCATCGGCGTACCTGGCAGATCTCCGGGGGTCAGCAACAACGCGTGGCCATCGCCCGGGCCATCGCCGTGGACAACCCGCTGCTGCTGCTCGACGAACCGTTCGCCGCGCTCGACGCCCTGACCCGGGAACGGCTCCAGGAAGACCTGCGCAACGTCAGCGCGGCCACCGGGCGTACGTCGGTCTTCGTCACCCACAGCGTCGACGAGGCCGTCTTCCTCGGCAGCCGCGTCGTCGTGCTCAGCGCCCGCCCCGGCCGCGTCGTCCTCGACCTGCCCATCGACCTGCCGCGCAGCGGTGTCGCCCCCGACGAGCTGCGCGGCCGGCCCGAGTACGCCGCCCTGCGCTCCGAGATCGGCCACGCCGTGCGGGCCGCCGCCAACCTGGAAGGGACCTCCGTATGACCGACCTCGAACTCGAACCCCTGGGCCCGGCCTTCGGCTCCATCGTGCACGGCCTCGACCTGCTCACCGCGTCCGACGACGAGGTCGTGAGCCTGCGCGCGGCCCTGGTCGACCGCAAGGTGCTCTTCCTGCGCGACCAGAAACTCGACGACGACGCCCAGGTCGACCTGGGCCGGCGGATCGGCGAGCTGACCGCGTCACACCCGGTGGTCGGCGGCGTCGACGCGGCCCACCCCGAGGTGTACGCCCTGGACAGCACCGACAACGGCTTCGCCGACGTGTGGCACACCGACGTCACGTTCATGAAGCGGCCGCCGCTCGGCTCGATCCTGCGGTCGGTCGTGCTGCCGCCCAGCGGAGGCGACACCAACTGGGCCGACTCGCAGCTGGCCTACGACTCGCTCGCGGCCCCCGTCCAGCGGCTCGCCGACCAGCTGACCGCGGTGCACGACGGCGCCCGCGAGTTCGGCTACTACCTGGCCCAGCGCCGGGGCGGCCAGGGCAACGAGTGGGACGGCGAGGTGGTCACCCGGCTCGACCCGGTCGAGCACCCGGTCGTGCGGGTCCACCCGGAGACCGGCCGCAAGGGCATCTTCGTCAACCCGGGCTTCACCTCGCACATCGTCGGCGTGTCGGACTTCGAGAGCCGAGCCATCCTCGACCTGCTGTACGCCCACCTGACCAAGCCCGAGCACATCGTCCGGCACCGCTGGAAGCTCGGCGATGTGGCCCTCTGGGACAACCGCAGCACCGCCCACTACGCCAACCGCGACTACGGCACCGACCGCCGGGTCATGCACCGCATCACGCTGCGCGGCGACATCCCGGCCGGTCCGCCGAACTGAGGCGCCCCCGAGCCGGTGTCACGCCTCGCACGGTCAGCACGGGGTAAGCCTATCTTTCAGGTAGGGATAGTGGATAGTGTTGGGGCATGGACTTCCACTGGTTCCTCCCCACCAACGGGGACAGCCGGGACATCGTCGGTGGGGGGCACGGCACACCGGTCGGCTCCGCGGGCGGCGTACGCCCCCTGACCGTCGGCTACCTCGGCCAGATCGCCCGCAGCGCCGAGCAACTGGGCTTCACCGGCGCGCTCACACCGACCGGGGCCTGGTGCGAGGACGCCTGGCTGACCACCGCCATGCTGACCGAGGCCACCGAGCGGCTCAAGTTCCTGGTCGCCTTCCGCCCCGGCCTGATCTCGCCGACCCTGGCCGCGCAGATGGCGTCCACCTTCCAGCGGCTGTCCGGCGGCCGGCTCCTGCTCAACGTCGTCACCGGCGGCGAGGCGGCCGAACAACGCTCGTACGGCGACTTCCTCGGCAAGGACGAGCGGTACGCCCGCACCGACGAGTTCCTGGCCATCATCCGGGCCCTGTGGCGCGGTGAGACGGTCACCCACGAGGGCCCGCACCTGCACGTCGAGGGGGCCAAGCTGAGCCGCCTGCCCGACCCGATCCCGGAGATCTACTTCGGTGGCTCGTCGCAGGCCGCCGGCCCGGTCGCCGTCAAACACGTGCAGACCTACCTGACCTGGGGCGAACCACCGTCCCAGGTGGCCGGGAAGCTGGCCTGGATCCGGTCCATCGGCGGCGGCCACCTGCGCTTCGGCATCCGCCTGCACGTGATCACCCGGGACACCGCCGAACAGGCCTGGGCCGAAGCCGACCGGCTGCTGCAGGGCATCTCGCCCGACGCCATCGCCGCCGTGCAGGCCGGGCTGCGCAAGAGCGAGTCGGTCGGCCAGCAGCGCATGCTCGCCCTGCACGGCGGCTCCCGTGACGGCCTGCTCGTCTCGCCCAACCTGTGGGCCGGCGTCGGCCTGGTCCGCGGCGGAGCCGGCACCGCCCTGGTCGGCAGCCACGTCGAGGTGGCCGACCGGATCGCCGAGTACGCGTCGCTGGGCATCGAGGAGTTCATCCTCTCCGGTTATCCGCACCTGGAGGAGGCGTACTGGTTCGGCGAGGGAGTGCTGCCCGAACTGGCCCGCCGCGGACTGTGGCGCAACCCGCTGCGGGCCGAGGCGCTGACCTCGGTGCCGTTCGCGGGCCTGGCGCGGCCCGAACCGACGGCGGCCTCATGAACGTGACAGTGGTGGAGGCCCGTGGCCGGCGATGAGCGAATGGGGCGAGAACGAGTACCGCGGCTGCGGGCAGGTGTTCATCACGCTGGTGCTGGTTCTCTTCGCCTGCGCCGGCGGCGGGGTGTGGCTGCTCGTACGCTGACCGGCCGTGGCCCGCGCCACCGTGCCGGCCCGGCGTACCCACCGTGGCCTGCGCTTCTGCCGCAGTGCCGGGTTACCTCGGGGTAAGTCGGCGTCCTTGCCGGTAACCGGCTGTCCTCGCCTAGCCTCTGATCATGGCTGACAACATGATGCGGGCCGTCGTGCAGGATGAGTTCGGCGGCCCCGAGGTGCTGCGGGTCGAGCGGGTGCCCCGGCCGGCGCCGCTGCCCACCGAGGTGCTCGTGCGGGTGACCGCGGCCGGCATCAACCCGGTCGACTGGAAGACGCGTGCCGGATCCGGGATGGCCGGGCTGTTCGGGAAGCCGCCGTTTACCGTCGGGTGGGACGTGTCCGGCGTGGTCGAGGAGATCGGCTTCGGTGTGACCACGCTCGCGCCCGGCGACGAGGTGTACGGCATGCCGTGGTTCCCGCGCCCGGCCTCCGCGTACGCCGAGTTCGTCACCGCCCCGGCCCGGCAGTTCGCCCGCAAACCGGCCAAGGCGACCCACGAGCAGGCCGCCGGGGTGCCGCTGGCCGCCCTGACCGCGTGGCAGACGCTGGTCGACACCGCGCACCTGGCCGCCGGGCAGCGGGTGCTCATCCACGCCGCCGCGGGCGGGGTCGGCCACTTCGCCGTGCAGATCGCCAAGCACCTGGGCGCCCACGTGATCGGCACGGCGAGCGCGGGCCGGCACGAGTGGCTGCGCGGCATCGGCGCCGACGAGCTGATCGACTATCACACCACCCGTTTCGAGGAGGCCGTCGGCGACGTCGATGTGGTGCTCGACCTGGTCGGCGGCGAGACCGGCCTCCGGTCGCTGGCCACGTTGCACCGCGGCGGCCTGATGATCGCCGTACCCAGCGGAACCTCGGCCGAACTCCTCGCCGCCGCCCAGGAATCGGGCAAGCGCGCCACTGCCTTCCTGGTCGAGCCGGACGGCCCGGCCCTGGCCACGATCGCCGGCCTGATCGACGCGGGCGCGATCGCGAGCGAGGTCGACGAGGTCTTCCCGCTGGCCGACGCGGCCGAGGCCCACCGCCGCGGCGAGACCGGCCGCACCCGCGGCAAACTCGTCCTCCGCGTCGCCTGACTACCACCGACCACGAGGGTGGTAGCCGGGCGCGGTGTCGGCTGCGCGGAGCTACCACTTTCGTTCAAGGGGTGACCCCACTTCCGCGGCAACCTTCCTGAACGGCCGGGCGTGTTACTCAGGAACGGATTACCACGGAGGTACGGGGTGCCGGATGCGGCCGGGTTCGACGAGTTCTATCAGGGGAGCCGGCAGCGGCTGCTCGGGTTCGTCTATCTGCTCACCAACGACCTGGTGGAGGCCCAGGACGTGGTGCAGGAGGCGTACATGAAGGCGTGGCAGCACTGGTCGTCGATCGACCGGTACGACGATCCGGAGGCGTGGCTGCGAGTGGTGGCCAACCGGATCGCGGTGTCGCGGTGGCGGCGGCTGCGCAACCGGGCCCGGGCCTATCTGCGGCACGGCCCGGACGATCCGGTGCCGGCGCCCAGCGTTGACACCATCGCCGTGGTCGAGGCGCTGCGCCGGCTTCCGGAGGAGCAGCGTACGGCGATCGGCCTGCACTATCTGCTCGGCCTGCCGGTGGCCGACGTGGCCCGGGAGACCGGCGTGCCGCTCGGCACCGTCAAGGCCCGCCTGCACCGCGGCCGCGCCGCACTGGCCACGCACCTCGCCCTGGACCCGGCCCCGCATTCGACGGAGGCGGCTGATGTCTGATCTTCGTGACCTCATGGACGGGGTCGCCACCGACCTCGCGACGGTCCGCTGGGCCTCGGCCGACGAACTGCGCCGCCGGGTACGCCGCCGGCGGGCCCGGACGACGGCCGCCGTCGCGGGTGCCGTGATCGCGGTGACCGTCGGCGTCGCCGCGGTGGCCGGAACCCGGGCCGAGCCGTCGCCCCCGCCGGCCGGGCCCCCGCCGGTCGTAACTGGGCCGAGCGACGCCGCCCCGGTCAAGATCCCGTCGTCCGTGCTGCTCAAGGCCGACGAGGTCGGCGCCGATCCGGACAGCCAGTACGACCAGCCGGACGCGTCCGAGCCGGTCCACCTGGACGAGCTCGACTTCTGCCGGCGGCCGCGACTGCCGGCCGAGGCGCCCCGCTTCGCCGTCGGCGTCACCCACATGACCGGCGACAAGCAGAACCGGCCGCCGATGCCGTTCGTGCTCGGTCAGCGCGTGTACCGCTTCGGCGGGACCGACGCCGACGCGTTCCTGCGCGACCTGCGGTCGGCCGTGGCCGCCTGCGGCAGTCAGACCAAGACCGGAGACGGGATGGTGGACGGCAAGATGATGAAGGTGACGGTCGACTATTCCTGGTCGACAACCTCCGACCACTTCACGTCGGACGACGCGTTGCTGGTCCGGCTGGACGTGCGATCACGCGACGCCAAGACCGGTGACCCGCTGCGCAAGACCGCCTCCGAGTACGTCGCCTACGTCCGCACCGGCGATCTGGTCACACGCATCTCGGCCAAGCGCGGAACGCCGGTCGAGGAACTGCGCCGCCTGGCCACCCTGGCCGGCACCCGCCTCTGCGCCGCCGCCCAGCCGCGCTGCTGACCGGCATTCCGAGTGGTAGGCGCGCGCGGCATTTTCGGCCGGTGCATCGTCCGGGCCTACCACTGACAACTTGAGTGGTAGGCCCGCACGGCATTTTCGGCCGGTGCATGGTCCGGGCCTACCACTGACAACTTGAGTGATAGGCGCGCGCGGCATTTTCGGCCCGCGCACCGTCCGGGGCTACCACCGGCAACCCGAGTGGTAGGCGCGGCGGGGGTCAGGCCCGTCGGCCGGGATGACGGAAGTCGAAACAGCCGCTTATCAGTTGGTTGTTAGCGTCCGGAGCATGGATCGGTCGCTGGACATCGTGGCTCTGCGGAGTCTCGTGGGGGTGGCCGACTACGGCGGGTTCCACCGGGCCGCCGACGTGCTGCGGGTCAGCCAGTCGGCGATCAGCCAGCACGTCCGGCGGCTCGAGAAGGTGGTCGGGCGGCCGCTGGTCGAGCGGCGCGGGCGGCAGGCGGTGTTCACCGCGGACGGTCTGGCGCTGCTGGGCGAGGCGCGGCGCATCTTGGCCGCCCACGACGGGGCGCTGCGCCGGCTGGTCGGCGTGGAGGTGCCGGCCGTGGCCGTCGGTGTCACCGAGCACGCGGCCGACGTGGTGCTGGCCGCCGTCACCGAGGCGTTGCGGGCGTTCCGGGCGCGGGTGCGGTTCCGCGTCGACCGTACGGCCCGGCTGGCCGACGCGGTCGATCGGGGGACGCTCGATCTGGCCGTGTGCCTGACCGATGCCGGGGGAGTATCGGTCGGGTCGTTGCCGTTGCGCTGGTTCTCGGCCCCGGGTTGGACGCCGCCCGAGCACGGCGGGTGGCCCGTGGTCGCCGTCGAGGAGCCTTGCATGCTGCGCGAACGCGCTCTGGCGGCGCTCGACGCGCGCGGGGTGGAACCCTTTGTGGCCTGCGATTCCGGGTACGTGGCCGGTGTCGTCGACGCGGCCCGGGCGGGGCTGGGCCTGGCCCTGCTGGCCGACGCCGGCCCGGGGCCGGAGGGGCTGGTCGAGGTGCCGGGGCTGCCGCCGATAACCGCGGTGCCGCTGCGGCTGCGTTCGCGGCGCGGCGTCGATCCGGCCCTCGGCACGGCCATCACCCGGGCCCTGCGTGACGCCCTGGCGAGGCCGGCGACGGCTTGAGGCCGCCGGCCGGACCGCGAAACACGAGCTGGCGGCGAAAAATCAGACCGATCACGGATTCGCATCGATCAAATCCCCATCTCTCCCATAGGATATCGAGGTAGAGGCACTGAGGAGGGCCATCGTGACCATCGCTCCGATCCGTCAGGACCCCGCTGTGGACGCTGATCTGTTCCGCGCACTGCTGCGCCGCCACGCCGCCGCCGTCGTCGTCGTGACCGCCCCGGGGACGCCGCCGGCCGGGTTCACCGCCACCTCGTTCACCTCGGTCTCGCTCGACCCGCCGATGGTGTCCTTCTGCCTGGCCCACACCGCTTCCAGCTGGCCCGCCGTGTCGGTCGCCGGCACCGTCGCCGTGCACGTCCTCGGACAGGACCAGGAAAAGGTCGCGCGCACATTCGCGACCAGCGGCATCGACCGGTTCGCCACCCACGGCGCCTGGGCGCCCGGCCCGGACGGCGTACCGCTGCTCGACGGCGTCCTGGCCCGCATGGTCTGCCGGGTCGTCCAGCGGGTCGAGGCCGGCGACCACTCGATCGTGCTCGCCACCCCGGAGTCCGGCCACCACCACGTCGACGAGAGCGCGACCCCGCTGGTCTACCACGCCGGCCGGTACGCCCAGCTCGACCCGAAGGCGGCCTGACGTGCGGACCAGGATCCTGATCGCGGCGGCGTTACTCGTGCTGGCCGGGTGCTCGCCGGCCCGGCCCGCGGCCGACGCCGGCGCCCCGCGCAGCGGCGGCTCGCTGACCTGGGGCGTCGAGACCGAGCCGATCACCTTCAACCCGCACCAGTACGCCCAGGCCAAGGCCCGCCTGCTGGTCGCCAACGCCTACGAGGGGCTGCTCACCCACGACCAGCACGGCGGCGTCGTGCCGCTGCTGGCGACCAGTTACGAGACGGCCCCGGACGGGCTCAGCTACACGTTCGAGCTGCGACCCGACGTCAAGTTCTGGGACGGCACACCGGTGGACGCGGCGGCGGTCAAGGCCAACATCGACCAGCTCCGGCAACCCGGGTACAACCCGGGACTGCTGGCCGTACAACTCAAGAACCTGAAATCCGTCGAAGCGGTCGACGCGTCGACCGTGCGGTATGTGCTCACCCGGCCGGACGTGCTCATCCTCGACTTCATCGCCTCGCCGCAGGGCGCGCTCGTCTCGCCCGCCTCGCTCAAGGCGGCCAAGGACCTCAAGGCGGGCGGCCCCGAACTGGCCGGCACCGGGCCGTTCATCCTCGACCGGTACACCGCCGGCCAGGAGGTGCACTTCACCCGGAACCCGCACTACTGGGGTGCGCACCCGGCCTACCTGGACGAGATCACCTACCGGTTCCTCAAGGAGCCGTCGGTGCGGGTCGGCGCCCTGACCTCGGGCCAGGTGCAGGTCATCGAGGGCGTTCCGGCCACCGACCAGCAGCTCATCGAAGCCGACCCGCGGCTCACCCTGCAACGCGGCCTCAACACCGGCACCGCGTACACGTACTACCTCAACGCGTCCCGGGCACCCTTCGACGACATCCGGGTACGCCAGGCCTTCCGCGAGGCGCTCGACGTCGACGCCGTGCTCAACGCCGTCTACCGGGGCACCGCCACCCGGGCCTGGAGCGTGGTCAGCCCGGCCGGTCCGTTCTACGACCGGGCGCTGGAGAAGACCTACGCCGGCGACACGGCCAAGGCCAACAGCCTGCTCGACCAGGCCGGCTGGACCCAGCGCGACGCCGACGGCTTCCGGACCAAGGACGGCAAACGGCTGACCGTACGCCTGGTCCAGTCGGCGCCGTTCGTCCGCGACCGCCGCGACGTGCTCGCCCAGGCCGTGCAGGCCGCGGTCAAGCAGAGCGCCGGCATCGAGGTGAAGGTGTCCCTGGTCGACCAGGGCACCGCCACCAAGGCGTTGCAGGACAACGAGTACGAGCTGTTCGACAACTCGCGGCTGGACACCGACACCGGTGTCGCGCTGAACCTGCTGCTCAGCTCGTCCGGCGCGATCAACCGCACCGGCGTCAAGGACGCGACCACCGACCGGCTGCTCGACCAGGCACAGGCCACCGGTGACACGGCCCGGCGGACCGAGCTCTACCGCCGGCTGCAGCAGCACGTGGTGGCCGACCAGGCGCTGGTGCTCCCGCTGTACGCCCCGGCCGACCAGATCGCCGCGGCCCGGACGGTCGGCGGGCTCGGCTTCGAACCGACCGCGGGCGTGCCCGGCAACGCGTACGGCGTCTGGCTGGGCCGATGAGAACCGCGCTGCGACGGGTCGGTTCCGGCCTGGTCGTGCTCTGGGCGGCGGCCACCGCGGCGTACCTGGCCCTGCTGGCCGCGCCCGGCGATACCGTGGACAGCATCATCGGCGACGGCGCCGACACCCCGGTGATCCGGGCGCAGATCGTCCACGAGTGGCACCTCGACCGGCCCGAGGTCGTGCAGTACCTGGACTACCTGTGGCGGGCCGGGCACGGCGACCTCGGGCGGTCCTACCTGCTGCAGCGGCCGGTCGCCGACGTCATCGGTGAACAGCTGGCGCCGACGCTGAAGCTGGCCGTGGCGGCGGCCGCTCTGGGCGTACTCCTCGCAGTGATCCTGGCGGTGACCACCCGCCGGCCGTGGGCGCGCCGCACCAGCTCCACCACCGAGTTGGTCCTGGTCTCCACCCCGCCCTTCCTGATCGGGATCGTGCTGCTCAGCGTGTTCTCGTTCCGGTTCGGCTGGTTCCCGGTCTCCGGCGACCGTGGCCCGGCCGCGCTGGTGCTGCCCGCGGTGACGCTCGCGCTGCCGGTGGCCGGCGTGCTCACCCAGGTGCTGCGCGACGGGCTGGACCGGGCGATGGGCGAGCCGTTCGCGGTGACCGCCCGGTCGCGCGGCCTGGCCGAGAACGCGGTGCTGGTCCGGCACGCGCTGCGGCACGCCCTGCTGCCGGCGGTGACCCTCACCGGCTGGCTGTTCGGGGTGCTGCTGGGCGGCGCGGTGATCGTCGAGCAGGTCTTCGGCCGGCCCGGCCTCGGCCAGGTCACCCTCAACGCCGTAACCGCCAAGGACATGCCGGTGGTGCTGGCCGTCGTCGTGCTCAGCGCCTTCGTGTACGTGGTGCTGAACACCATCGCCGACCTGGCCTACCTGGCCATCGACCCGCGCTTGCGGAAGGGGTGACCCATGACCCTGGTGATACCCGCTGTCCGCCCCCGGCGGCCCGGTGTCGCGGTGGCCGCCGGGTTCCTGGCCCTGGCCCTGCTCGCCGCGCTGTGGCCGGGTCTGCTGGCCGGTGACCCGCTCGCCGCCGACCCGTTCCACGTGCTCGAGGCGCCGAGCTGGGCCCACTGGTTCGGCACCGACCAACTCGGCCGGGACGTCCTCGACCGGGTCGTGCACGGCGCCCGCCACTCGCTGGCCATCGGCCTGGCCGCCGTCTCGGTGGCGGTGCTCGCCGGCCTGGTGCTGGGCCTGCTGGCCGGGCTGAGTCACCGGGTCGCCGACGAGGCCCTGGCCCGATCCTTCGACGCGCTCTCGGCGTTCCCGTTGCTGCTGCTGGCGTTGCTGTTCATCGCCATCACCGGTCCGGGCACGGTCAGCCTGATCGTCGCCATCGGCATCGCCACCCTGCCGACCTACGCGCGCGTCGTCCGTTCGCAGACTTTCGTGGTACGCCGGGCCGGCTATGTCACCTCGGCCGTCGCCTTCGGCAGTTCCCCGTTCCGGCTGGTCCTGCGGCACGTCCTGCCCAACGTGCTCGGGCCCGTCCCGATCCTGGCCATGATCGGGCTGGGCGAGGCGATTTTGGCGGCGGCCGGGCTCAGCTTCCTCGGCATGGGCCCGCAGCCGCCGTCGCCGGAGTGGGGCGCGATGATCGCCGACGGCCGCGGTTACCTGCGCATCGCCTGGTGGGCCTCGGTCCTTCCCGGCCTCGCGGTGACCCTCACGGTGATCTCCCTGACCGTCCTGGGCCGCCACCTGCAGCGCCGCTTCGAGGGACGTGCCGCATGACCGCCGTCCCTTCCAGTGACAGCCCTGAGCGGTATCCGGGCACCGAGTACCGCCCAGGCCTACCACATGCCTCGGGGGTGGCAGGCGAGGGCGGGCCACTGGTCGAGGTCGAGGATCTGCACGTCTCGTTCGGGGCGGTCGAGGCCGTGCGCGGAATCAGCTTCTCGGTCGCGTCCGGTGAATGCGTGGCGATCGTCGGGGAGTCCGGCTCGGGAAAGAGCGTCACCGCCCGGACCCTGGTCGGGCTGGCCGGGCCGGGAGCCCGGATCCGGGCGGGCGCGTTGCGGCTGGACGGAAGGGACGCCCGCGCGTTCACCGAGACGGACTGGCGATCGGTCCGGGGCGGCTTCGCCGGGCTGGTGCTGCAGGACGCCCTGATATCGCTCGACCCGCTGCGGACCATCGGGGCCGAGATCGGTGAGGTGCTGCGCGAACACCGGATCGGCGCCGGCCGCGGGCGGGACGCCCGGGTACGACGGCTACTCACGGACGTACACGTGCCCGAGCCGGAGCGGCGGGCCCGGCAATATCCGCATCAGCTGTCCGGTGGACTGCGGCAGCGGGCCCTGATCGCGTCGGCCATCGCCGCGCGACCGCCGCTGCTGATCGCCGACGAGCCGACCACCGCGCTCGACGTCACCGTGCAGGCGCGGATCCTCGGGCTGCTCGGCGAACTGCGCGAACACGGTCGCACGCTGCTGCTGATCAGTCACGACCTGGCCGTCGTGGCCCGGCTGGCCGACCGGGTCCTGGTCATGAGGGACGGCCGCATCGTGGACAGCGGCACGGCGGCCATGCTGCGCCAGGGGGCGCGGCACGCGTACACCCGGGAACTGATCGCCGCGGCCGAGCTGCACCCACGCGAGCGGACGACGCGGCCCGGCCCCGAGGTGGTGGCCCGCGTCAGCAGGTTGCGCAAGGACTACGGGAAGCAGACCGTCGCGCGGGACGTCGAACTGACCATCCGGCGCGGGGAGATCGTCGGGCTGGTCGGGGAGTCGGGTTCGGGCAAGACGACCGTGGCGCACGCGCTGTTCGGGCTGGTGCCGCCGAGCGCCGGCGAGATCACCTTCGAGGGCGAGCCGTGGTCCGGTGTGCCCGAGCGGCGCCGACGCGGGCTGCGCCGGAAACTCCAGCTGATCTCCCAGGATCCGCTGTCGTCGTTCGACCCGCGATGGACGGTACGCCGCATCGTCGGCGAGGCCACCGACGACCCGCTGCCGTTCCTCGAACGCGTCGGGCTGACCGGGGACGTCCTGGACCGCTACCCGCGGCAGTTGTCCGGCGGGCAGCGGCAGCGCGTCGCGATCGCCCGGGCCATCGCCCCCCGGCCCAGCCTGATCGTCTGCGACGAACCCGTGTCGGCGCTCGACGTCTCGGTGCAGGCGCAGGTGCTCGACCTGCTGGCCGGGATCCGCGCCGAGGACGGCACCGCGCTGCTGTTCATCTCGCATGACCTGGCCGTGGTGCGGCACCTGGCCGACCGGGTGCTGGTGATGAAAGACGGCGTGGTCGTCGAGGAAGGACCGGCGGAGCGCGTGTTCGCGGCGCCGGAGCACGAGTACACCCGCGCGCTGCTCGCCGCGGCGCCGACCCTGGAGGTGGCTGCCTCATGACGTTCTCACTCGGTCTCCAGCTGGACGCGCGGGCCTTCGACGCGGGTATGTGGACCCGGCTGGCCCAGCAGGCCGACGAGGCCCGGCTGGACTACGTGACCATCGAGGACCACTTCGGCGGGACGGCCGCCCGGCCCGAGGCGTCGCTGGTCGCGGCCCGGCTGGCCCCCGTCACCCGGCACATCGGGCTGGTACCGGTGCTGACCACCACCCACACCGAGCCGTTCCACCTGTCCACCGCGATCGCCACGGTCGACTGGGTCAGCCGCGGCCGGGCCGGCTGGCAGGTCCGGGTGTCCGGGCGGCCCGAGGAGGCGAAGCTGCTGGGCCGGCGGGCGCCACTCGGGTCCGAGGAACTGTTCGCCGAGGCGGCCGACGCGGTCGAGGTGGTGCGCCGGCTGTGGGACAGCTGGCAGGACGACGCGATCGTCAAGGACGTCGCCACCGGGCGCTTCATCGACCGGGACAGGCTGCACTACATCGACTTCGAAGGGCGGTTCTTCAACGTACGCGGACCGTCCATCGTCCCGCGCCCGCCGCAGGGCCAGCCGGTGGTCTTCGCCCTGGCCCACGCGCCCCTGGTTTACGAGTTCGCCGCCCGGGCGGCCGACGTCGTCCTGATCACGCCCACCCCGGCGAACGTCGAGGACCTGGTGGCCCAGCAGCGGGACGTGCGGATCTTCGCCGACGTGGTGTACGCCCCGGACGGCGACCACGAATCCGACGCCCACGTGCACACCGGCGGGGTCGGCGAGCTGGCCGATCTGCTGGCCGACTGGCACGGCCGCGGCGTCGAGGGCTTCCGCCTCCGGGTGGCCGGCGACCTGACGCCGGTCACTCGCGAACTGGTTCCTCTGCTGCGTACCCGCCGGCTCTTCGAACCCCGCCCGGGCACCCTGCGCGAGCGGCTCGGACTGCCCGTCGCGACCAACCGTTACGAGGAGGCCCCCGTTGCCTAAGCAAGTCATCCTCGCCGCCCACTTCCCGGGCGTGAACAACACGACCGTGTGGAGCGACCCGGCCGCCGGCAGCCAGATCGACTTCGCCAGCTTCGAGCATCTGGCCCGCACCGCCGAGCGCGGCCTGTTCGACTTCTTCTTCCTGGCCGAGGGTCTGGCGCTGCGGGAACAGCGTGGAAAGATCCACGACCTGGACGTGGTCGGCCGGCCCGACACGCTGACCGTGCTGGCGGCGCTGGCCGGGGTGACGAAGCATCTCGGGCTGGCCGGCACGCTCAACGCCACTTTCCACGAGCCGTACGAGCTGGCCCGCCAGCTGGCCACGCTGGATCACCTGTCCGGTGGCCGGGCGGCCTGGAACGTGGTCACGTCGTCGGGCCCGTTCTTCGGCGCCAACTTCCGGCGGGGCGGCTTCCTGGACTATGCGCTGCGCTACGACCGGGCCCGCGAGTTCATCCAGACGGCGAAGGAGCTGTGGGACACCGGCGGCGGCGCGTTCGCGCACACCGGCGACCAGTTCGACATCTCCGGCCGCTTCGGCATTCCGCCCAGCCCGCAGGGCCACCCGGTGATCCTGCAGGCGGGCGACTCCGACGGCGGCCGCGAACTGGCCGCCGGCAACGCCGACGCGATCTTCTCCCGCCACCACGAGATCGAGGACGCCCGCGCGTTCTACCGAGACGTCAAGGGCCGGCTCGAGCGCTACGGCCGTACCCCCGACTCCCTGAAGATCATCCCCGGCGTCTCGTTCGTACTCGGCGACACGGATGCCGACGCCGCCGAGAAAGCCCACCACATCCGCCGCCAGCAGGTCAGCCCGCAGACCGCGATCCTGCTGCTGGAGCAGGTCTGGAACCGTGACCTGTCGGCCTACGACGCGGAGGGACCACTGCCCGACGTCGACCCGGTGGACGGCGAGACCACGATCATCCAGGGCCGGGCCGGCCAGTTCGCCGACCGGTTGCGGACCGCGGCCGAGTGGCGGGAGCGGGCCGCCCAGAAGAACCTCAGCATCCGCGAACTGATCATCGAGGTGACCGGCCGCCAGAACTTCATCGGCACGCCGGCCCGGGTGGCCGCCGCCCTGAACGAGTACGTCCAGACCGACGCCTGCGACGGCTTCATCCTGGTGCCGCACCTGACGCCGACCGGCCTCGACGAGTTCGTCGACACGGTGGTGCCCCTGCTGCAGGAACGCGGTGTCTTCCGCACCTCCTACTCGTCGTCGACCCTCCGCGGCAACCTGGGGCTGGCCCTCGGTGGAAATCTGGGTGCGGCATGAAATTCCTCCTCCTCACGCTGATCACCCACACCGACCCCGCCGTCTCCGCGCAACAGAGGTTCCGTGAGGTCGTCGACAACGCGGTCCTCGGCGAAGAGCTCGGATTCGACGGGTACGCCGTGGGCGAGCGCCACGAGTACCCGTTCATCTCGTCGGCCCCGCCGGTCGTGCTCAGCCACATCGCCGCCCTGACCTCGCGTATCGAACTGTGGACGGGCGTGACCACGCTCAGCCTGCTCGACCCGGTACGAGCCTTCGAGGACTACTCGACCCTCGACAACCTCTCCGGCGGCCGCCTGACCCTGATCATCGGCAAGGGCAACGGCGCCGCCCAGGCCAAGCTGTTCCACGTCACCGCCGACGACCAGTGGGATCGCAACCGCGAGAGCTACGAGCTGTTCCGCCGCCTGTGGCGCGAGCCGTCGGTCACCTGGTCCGGTCGTTTCCGCCCGTCCCTGGACGACGCCTCGGTCTGGCCCCGCCCGCTGCAGCCGGCCCTGACCGTGTGGCACGGCAGCGCCACCAGCCGCGAGTCCGTCGACCTGGCCGCGCAGTACGGCGACCCGCTCTTCTCGGCCAACGTGACCAACCCGATCGAGCCGTACGCCGCACTCATCGACTACTACCGCGAGCGGTGGGCCTTCCACGGCCATGATCAGTCGTCGATCCAGATCGGCGCAGGCTCGGCCGGCTATTACGCGGCCCGAACCTCCCAGGAGGCGATCGACACCTACCGGCCGATCTTCGACCGGCGACTGGCCATGTCCCGCCGGCTCGGCCTCCAGCCCGTCTTCCCGACCATCGAGGACGCCATCGAGCGCAGTTCGATCCTGGTCGGCAGCCCGCAGCAGGTGATCGACAAGATCGGCCGCTACCACGACCGGTTCGGCCACTCGGTGATGCACCTGCACGCCGACGCCGACGGTCTGACCGACAAGCAGCACCGCGCCACGCTCGAGCTGTTCCAGAGCGAGATCGCCCCCGCCGTACGCCCACTGCAAGGGAGGTAGCCCGATGCCCGTACCCCTGTCGATCCTCGACCTCGCCCCACTGGTCTCCGGCGGCACGGCCGGCGACGCCCTGCGCCGGACCATCGATCTCGCCCAGCGGGCCGAGGAGTTCGGGTACGCCCGCTATTGGGTCGCCGAGCATCATTTCACCGCCGGCGTGGCCAGTTCCCAGCCGGCGCTGCTGCTCGGCCAGATCGCGGCGCACACCAGCCGAATCCGCCTCGGGTCCGGTGCCGTGCAGACCGGCCACCAGACGCCGCTGACCATCATCGAACAGTTCGGCCTGCTCGACGCCCTCTACCCCCGCCGCTTCGACCTGGGCCTGGGCCGTTCCGGCCAGCGCCGGTCGTCCTCGCCCCCATCCGGTCAGGGCCTCGCCTCGGGTTCCCCCTTGTCGTCGTCCGGCCCCTCTTCCGGCTCCTCCCTGTCGTCAGGCGCCCCCGCAAGTTCCTCTCTTGCGTCAGGCGCCCCCGCAAGTTCTTCTCTTGCGTCTGGCCCTTCCGCGGGTTCTTCTCTTGCGTCTGGCCCTTCCGCGGGTTCTTCTCTTGCGTCTGGCCCTTCCGCGGGTTCCTCCCTCTCGTCCGGCCCCTCCGCGGGTTCCTCCCTCTCGTCCGGCCCCTCCGCGGGTTCCTCCCTCTCGTCCGGCCCCTCCGCGGGTTCTTCGCTGTCGCCGTCCGGGCCGCCGCCGGCTGACTCCAGGCCCGCGAGGGTCGTGGACGGTCTCCTCATCCCCGCGCCGTTCTCTTTCGCGCCCCTGCTCGCCTCGTCGCGGTACGCCCTTTTCGCCCGTCTGCTCCAGCAACCTGGCGCTGAGTCGCCCGACCTGCCCAAGGTCCTCGACGACATCCAGGCGCTCCTGGCCGGCGCGGTCACCGATGACGAGGGCAACGAGGCGCACGCGGTTCCCGGTGAGGGCGCGGACCTGGAGATTTGGATCCTTGGGTCCAGCGGCGGCCTGAGCGCCCAGGTGGCGGGGGAGCGGGGTCTCCCGTTCGCGGCCAACTACCACGTGGCACCGGCGGCCGTGCTGGAAGCGGTCGAGGCGTACCGGTCGGCCTTCAAGCCTTCGCGCACCCTCGCCGAGCCGAGGGTCATGGTCTCGGCCGATGTGGTGGTGGCCGACGACGACGAGACCGCCCGCCGCCTGGCCGAGCCCTACCGGCACTGGGTACGCAGCATCCGCTCCGGCCAGGGCGCGATCCCGTTCCCCTCGACCGACGAGGCCCGCGCCCTGCCCTGGACCGACGAAGACCAGGAACTGGTGGCCGACCGCCTGGCAACGCAGTTCGTCGGCGCGCCGCACACGGTCGCCGAACGGCTGCGCACACTGCAGCGGGTGACGGGCGCCGACGAACTGCTCGTCACCACGATCACCCACGACCACACGGACCGAGTCCGCTCCTTCCAGCTGCTGGCCAAGGAGTGGCACCAGTAGCCTCCGGCCGGCTCAACCGCTCCGGCCGTGTCTGTTCCGGACAGCCCGGCAGCCGGCCCGCCGTCTCGCCACCTGGCCTGGCGTTTCGCTACCTGGCCTGGCGTTTCGCTACCTGGCCTGGCGTTTCGCTACCTGGCCTGGCGTTTCGCTACCTGGCCTGGCGTTTCGCTACCTGGCCTGGCGTTG
>NZ_JBICSP010000001.1:890669-900486 GCF_043197135.1 Actinoplanes sp. NPDC049265
TTCGCTACCTGGCCCGGCGCCGAGGTGGCCGGGCGGCACCGGCTGCGGGACATCCTGTGCCGCCTCGGCCTGCCGTCGCGTCAGTCGTCCTCGTCGTCTTCCTTCTTCTTCTCCTGGCGTTCGAGCGCCAGGTCGAGGGCGAGCACGCTGCCGATGATCAGCAGGGCATCCTCGCCCGGCCTGATCTGGACCGCGTACGTGTCCCGGATGGTCAGCCAGCGCTTGGACACCGTGGCCACCTCCTCGCCGCCGCGCTCGATCACATACTCGTGGTCGAGGAGGTTGCCCTTCATCTCCAGGTCGTCGGGACCCGGCACGTCGATGGTGAACTTGTCCCGGAACGGGGTGAAGAGCTTCTTGCGGACCTCGGCCGCCTTCTCGCCGCCGATCCGGATCTCGTACGTCGGCCGCAACGCGACCAGGTGCCGGTGCACGGTGGCCAGTTCGTTCCCGGCCGGATCCTCGATCACCACCTTGTTGCGTACGCTCAGAACCTTGCCGTCGACACGGAAGACCTTGACACCGTTCTCGTCGAGAACATCGAAGTCGTCTCCGATCGAGAAGAACTTCTCCCTGATGACCAACATGGTCCGATTGTCCGCCACCCGCCGCGGTTGGGCACCCGGCGGCTCGACCCTGTACTGTCCCCGGTCGAGTTGTTGACCAAGACGCCGATCCCCTGGGGCCGCTTCGATGGGCAAAAAGGTACGCAAGTCGCCGGTTTGGGCAGTAGCACTGATCGTGCTCGGGGGACTGCTGACCGTGGTCGGCGGCGGCGGCGCGATTGCCAGCCAGGCGCTCGCCGCCCGCTATGCCGGCGCGGTGCAGACCCAGGACCTGTTCGGCGAGGGCGTCAGCGACGAGGAGGCCAAGAGCGACATCAAGGGCCCCCTGAACTTCCTGCTCGTCGGCATCGACCCGCGTAAGCCCGAGACGCCGCCGCTGGCCGACTCCATCATGGTCGTGCACATCCCGGCGACCCTCGACGCCGCGTACATCTTCTCCGTGCCTCGCGACACCTTCGTCGAGATCCCGGCGTTCGCCAAGTCCGGCACCGGCGCCCAGCGTGGCAAGATCAACGGCGCGATGTCGATCGGCAGCCACGTCAGCGGCCAGCCCCTGCCCAGCGCCGCCCAGGGTTTCGAACTGCTCAGCAAGACCGTCTCGCAGCTGACCGGCATCAAGAAGTTCGACGCCGGCGCGATCATCAACTTCGACGGCTTCAAGCGGGTCGTCGACGCGATGGGCGGCATCGACCTCTACGTCGACGAGCGCACCGAGTCGGAGCACCTGGCGCCGAGCGGCAAGGGCCGCCCGTACCGCCCCAAGTTCAAGGGCGACGAGCACCCCTACACCGGCCCGAAGAAGGTGTACGAGGTGGGCAACCACCACATGGTGGGCTGGGAGGCCCTGGACTTCGCCCGGCAGCGTTACGGCCTCAAGGGCACTGACTACGGCCGCCAGCGGCACCAGCAGCAGGTGATGAAGGCGATCGCCAAGAAGGCCGGCAGCAGCGACGTGGTCACCAACCCGGTCAAGCTGGACAAGGTGCTGACCGCGGCGGGCAAGTCGCTGACCTTCAACGGCCGCGGCAAGACGGTCCTCGACTACGCCTTGGCGATGAAGGGCCTGCGCCCTGACAACATCACCACGATCAAGCTTCAGGGCGGAGGCCTGATCGAGAACGGCCGGTATCTTGGCGAGAAGCTGATTCCCGCCACCGACGACCTCTTCGATGCGATCCGCACCGAGAAGATCGACGAATTCCTGCTCCTGCACCCGGAATTCCTCAACACCAACGCTGCTGCCAAGTGATGTCGGCCCGCCCCTAGTCACCATGTCGTCACCAGCAGGTGGTTGACCGTGATCGCGACAACCGCCTGCACGACGAGCCACCGCCGCCAGCTGCCGTCCGGGATGAGGACTGCACCGGCCGGCAGCCACACCGCGAACGGCAGCCAGATCCGCTCCACCTCCGCCTTGCTGTAGCCGGACAGATCGGCCGCCAGAATCGCCACCGCCGCGGCAACCGGGAGAAGCCACGCCGCGGTGTCCGGGACGAGCCGCGTCCCGGTGGCCGAGGGGAGCCGCGTCCCGGTGGCCGGGGAGAGCCGCGTCGCGGCGGCCACATCTTGATTTTCGGGACGCGGTGAAATCGCGGCCGCCAGTTGTGCAGCGCGCCGCCAGGTGGCGCCCGTGCCGCGACCGGTGGCGCCCTCGCCACGAGCCTGAGCGGCAACCCCGCGGTCGCCGGCCGAGGCCCGCTGCCATCGGCCGGCCAGGTGTGAGACAGCGCGACGGAGGATGACGGCCGAGGCCGGACCGGCGCTGACCGCGAAGATGATCGCCAGGTCGGCCGCGACCCAGTACGCATAGGGGCGCACCGACGCCACGCCCTGGTAGTAGCGCTCGATCAACAGGTGGTAGCCGGTGAACCAGTTGAAGCCGGCCACCGTGAAGGCGACCGCGACCGCGACCGCCCCGCCGACGGCCCACGCCACCTGCCGCAACCGGGCCCGACCCAGCCAGAGCACGGCCAGGGCGACCGGAGCCATCAACACCAGCCCGTACGACAGGTAGCAGCCGAAGCCCAGCAACACTCCCGCGCCGAGCAGCCGGACCGCGGACCCGCGCACGGCCCCGGACGCCAACAGCGCGACGCCGGTCGCCGTGACCCCGGCGAAGAGTCCGTCCGCCGACACCCCGATCCACACCGCCCCCGGGAAGAGCACCAGGAACGGAATGCTGGCCCGAGCGGCCTGATCGGTGCCCAGCCGGCGCACCGTCCGGGGTACGGCGACGGCGGTCAGCGCCCCGACCAGGATGCACAGCACCCCGGCCCAGCCGCCGCCGGCCAGCCCGACCCGGTCGAGTCCGACGAAGACCAGCAGGGCTCCCGGAGGATGCCCGGCGACATGGGTGGTCCACGAGCCGGGTTGGAAGTCGAGGATCCGGCCCGTGAACTCGCGCAGCATCATGCCGGCGTCGGTGACGCCGGGCACCTCGTGGAGGTACTCGTACTCGGTCGTCAGACGGCCGGACACACCACGCGACCAGCCGTCCACCAGCGCCAGGGACGTTGTCCAGGCCACGGCCGCCAGCCACGTCACGATCGACAGCTGCTGCCACGACAGCCGGGCCGCCAACCCGGGCCCGTAGGCACAGACCAGTACCGCGATCAGGACCGTGGGCACCGTGCCGGGACCGACGTGCGGCAGCCAACTCGCGAACAGTGGCGCCGCGCCAGCGTGCACCGGACGGCCGGCCAGCCACAGCACCACCCCCACGACGGCCGTGAGAGCGAACAGACCCAGGGCGACACCGGCGGCGACCACGTCGGCGCGACTCGGCCGTTGCCCGCGTCGTCCCGGCTTCACCTCGGCCGGTCTGCTGACGGTCATGCCCGAAGTGGCGCGTGGGCGAATTCGGCCACCCCCTCCGCAAGCCCGATAGTCGCGGAGAAGCCGAGTTCCCGGCGGGCCCGTGCCGGTGAGGCCACGATGTGCCGGACGTCGCCCAGCCGGAACTCGCCCGTCACCACCGGCGGCGGCCCGCCCGCGGCGCGGGACAACTCGGCCGCCATGGTGCCGATCGTCGCCGGCCGCCCCGACGCCACGTTGTAGGCGCGGAAGCCGGGCCGGGCGCTCCCGAGTGCGGCGACGTTGGCCGTCGCGACATCCCGCACGTGTACGAAGTCGCGACGCTGGGCGCCGTCCTCGAACACCCGTGGCGGACGCCCGCTCTCCAGCGCGGACCGGAAGATGGCGGCCACCCCGCTGTACGGTGTGTCCCGCGGCATGCCCGGCCCGTACACGTTGTGGTAGCGCAATGCCGCCACCGAACCGCCGGTCTGCCGGGCCCACGCCGCGCTCAGATGCTCCTGCGACACCTTCGTAGCCGCGTAGACGCTGCGCGGGTCGAGGGGCGCGTCCTCGTCGATCAGGTCCGGCGTCAGGGGGGTGTCGCAGCGTACGCACAGGTTGTCGAATCGCCCCGCGTCCAGGTCGGACCGGCTGCGCGCGGCGGCCCGGGCCTGACCGTGGACGGGGCAGCGGTAGACACCTTCGCCGTACACCACCATTGAACTGGCCAGCACCAGACGGCGTACCCCGGCGTGGGCCATCGCGGCGAGCAGCACCGCGGTGCCGAGGTCGTTGCAGCCGACGTACTCCGGCAGATCATCGAGGTCGACGCCGAGCCCGACCATCGCGGCCTGGTGCAGCACGGCATCCACACCGGTCAGCGCCTGGGCGACCTCCGCGCGGTCACGCACATCCAGCCGCCGCACCGCTACACCGTGGACGAACGCGGGCGGTGGCGTGCGATGGGCGGCCGGGTTGCCGGAGTCGGCGACGGTCACGTCGTGGCCGGCCGCGAGCAGCGCCGCGACCACGTGGGAACCGATGAAACCGGCGCCGCCGGTCACGAGGACGTGAGTCATGGCGATGAAGGTACGACCACTCCGGACCGAAATCCGGCCATGTCATCGCTCGGTAAGGATTCGTCATTTCGCCGTAAGGCCTTTCCGGCGCGACCGTCACTAACTTGGCCGCCATGAGCGATGTGGTGCTGCCCTGCCGGGACGAGGCTCTGGCCCTGCCCGGCCTCCTGACCCGGATGCCGCCTGGCTACCGGCCGATCGTGGTCGACAACGGCTCGACCGACGGCTCGGCCGACGTCGCCCGGGCGTTCGGAGCGCAGGTGATCGAGGTGGCTGAGCCCGGTTACGGCGCGGCGGTGCACGCGGGCGTTCTGGCGTCCGATCCCGATGACGGCGTGGTTTGCGTGATGGACGCGGACGGCTCGTTCGATCCCGCCCAGCTGCCCCGCGTCGCCGACCCGGTCCGTCGCGGCGACGCCCATCTGGTGACCGGCCGGCGGCGGCCGGTGACCAGCGGCGCGTGGCCGCTGCACGCCCGGCTCGCCAACGCGGCGCTGGCTGCCCGGTTGCGTCGCCGCGCCGGTCTGCCAGTGCACGATCTCGGTCCGATGCGGGCCGCCCGCCGAGCCGATCTGCTCGCTCTCGGGCTCCGCGACCGCCGGTTCGGCTATCCGCTGGAGCTTCTGATCACCGCCAGCCGGGCCGGTTGGCGCGTGCTCGAGGTCGACGTCGACTACCACCCGCGGGCCGCCGGCACGCACTCCAAGGTGACCGGCACGCTGCGCGGAACCGCCCGCGCGGTCCGCGACATGAGCGCGGTGCTGGCCCGATGAGCGGGCAGGTCCTGGTGCTGGCGAAAGCACCTGTCCCCGGCCGGGTGAAAACCCGTCTCTGTCCACCGTGTACGCCCGAACAGGCCGCCCGGCTGGCCGCGGCGGCACTGGCCGACACTCTGGACGTCGTGGCCGCGACGCCGGTCGGCTCGCGAGTGCTGGTGATCGACGGCGGTTATCCGGCACCGCCGGGCTGGAAGACACGCGACCAGCGTGGCGGCCCGCTCGGGGACCGGCTGGCCAATGCCTTCGCCGACGGCCCGGCGGTGCCGACCGTTCTGGTCGGGATGGACACCCCGCAGCTGACCACCGCGCACCTGGCCGAAGCGTTGAGGCCGGTGACCACACCGGACGGCCCGGACGCGGTGCTCGGGCTCGCGGAGGACGGTGGGTGGTGGGCGCTCGGGTTGCGGCGTCCGGCGGACGCGGAAGTACTACGCGACATCCCCACGTCCACGGCGGAAACCGGCGCGCGGACGCTGGCGGGGCTGCGAGGCCGAGGTCTGCGGGTGGCGCTGCTGCCGGTCCTGCGCGACGTCGACACGGTCGATGACGCGTACGCGGTGGCCGGCCGTTGCCCGCCCGAAAGCCGGTTCGCCCGGGCACTGGCGGCCGTCCGATGAGCGTCTTCGAAGCGGTGTTCCGGTGCGCCGAGCTGGCCGTTCCCGCCGCCTTCCTGGTGCACGGGCCGTCCGGCGAGATGACGCTCGATCCGGCCGTCTGGTGCCGCGACGACGTCCCGGGGGATGCGACGCTGATCGAGGCGTGCACCGGGCCGACGCTGGATGTGGGCTGCGGCCCCGGGCGGCTGACCGCGGCGCTGGCCGGCGCGGGGCGGGTCGCCCTCGGCATCGATCTCAGCGCGGCCGCCATCCGGTTGGCCCGCCGCCGAGGCGCCACGGTGCTGCGCCGGGACGTATTCGATCCGTTGCCCGGCACCGGCCGGTGGGAACACGTGCTGCTGGCCGACGGCAACATCGGCATCGGCGGTGATCCGCCTCGCCTGCTCGACCGGTGTCGCCGCCTCCTCACCCGCGACGGCCGCCTGCACCTCGAGCTCGCCCCGCCCGGCACGCCGACCTGGGCCGGGCCGGCCACCGCGACGTGGTCACGACCAGCGCCCGCGATGGCCGCCGGTCCGGGTGGTGCCCGGCGCGGCGCCGAAGTAGCCGCCCTCGCCTGGGCCTCGGTCGCCGCCGACGCGCTCGACGATCTCGCGGCGGTCAGCGCCATGCGGGTGCTGCGTACCTGGACGGAGGCGGGGCGATGGTTCGCCACCCTGACCCCGCGGTGATCGGCCGGCTGCGCGAGCGGCTCGCACGCTACTGGCTCACCCCGTTGCCGGCGCCGCCGGAGAAATGGCGGCGCGGCCCCTGGCGGCCGGGCGCCTTCCCGTCCGAGCGCAGGTCCTCCGGACTGACCAGCCGCCTCGGCCTGTGGCTCGGTCTCGCCTTCGCCATCTGCTTCGTCACCGGCCTGCTCAGCCATCTGATCCAGCATCCCCCCGGCTGGTTCTGGTGGCCGTCCCGCCCGGTCCGGCTCTATCAGGTGACCCAGGGGCTTCACGTCGCCTCCGGGCTCGCCGCGGCGCCCCTGCTCGTGGCGAAGCTGTGGGCGGTCTACCCACGGCTCTTCGCGTGGCCGCCCGCTCGCAGCGTGGCGCATGCGGCCGAGCGAGGCGGAGTGGCCCTGCTCGTAGCGGCGGCGTTGTTCCAGGTGGTGAGCGGTATCCTCAACATCGCCCACCGCTACGGCCCGATGCCGTTCTTCTTCACGACCGGGCACTACTGGGTCGGCTGGCTGGTCGCCGGTGCGCTCCTCATCCACGTCGGTGTGCAGCTGCCGGTGGTGCGCGCGGCGCTGCGGCGGGGAGCCCCCGTGTCACCGGACCGGCGCCGTCTGCTGGTCGGGGCCGGTGCCGCGGCCGGCCTGATCACGCTGGTCACCGTCGGGCAGACCGTGCGCCCGCTCGCCCCGATCGGCGTTCTGGCCCCCCGCCGGCCGGGCGACGGGCCGCAGGGCCTGCCGGTGAACAAGACCGCCGCCGCGGCCGGCGTGCTCGCGGTGGCGCGCGATCCGGGCTACCGCATGATCCTGGCCGGACCATTGGGGGAGCGGCGTCTCGACCTGGCCGCGCTGGCCGCGCTGCCGCAGCACACCGCGGTCCTGCCGATCGCGTGCGTGGAGGGGTGGAGCTCGACCGCGACCTGGAGCGGTGTCCGGCTCCGGGACCTCGTCGCGCTGGTCGGCGCCGATCCGGAGGGTACGGAGGTAGAGGTCGAGTCGTTGCAGGCCGGCGGCCGTTACCGCGTGTCGGTGGTGGCGCCGCCGCACGTCCGCGACCCGTTCACCCTGATCGCGCTCCGGCTGAACGGGGCGATCCTGCACGTCGACCACGGCTACCCGGCGCGCCTGATCGCTCCGAACCGGCCGGGCGTCCTGCAGACCAAGTGGGTCGGGCGGCTCACCGCGCGGGTGCCGGCATGAGCCGCCGCCTGCTGGTCCTGGCCGGGGCCGGCGTTGTGCTGTACGGCGCGCTCGGTCTGCTCACCGACCCGGATGTGCAGCTGGCCGGCGTGCTGATCTTTCTCGTAGCGGTCCTGGTGGCCCATGACGCCGTCTGGATGCCGCTCATGCTCGCCGCGATCGCCGCCGTGGGCCGAATCCGTAAGAATTCCGAAAGCACCGGCACCCGGGACGACGGTGCCTCCGATGAGTAGCGTTGCCGCCGTGGGACAGCTCGTTCTCGTGGTCGACGACGACCAGACGGTCAGCGACGTCGTGCGGCGCTACCTGGAGCAGGCCGGCTATGACGTCGTGCTCGCCGCCGACGGCGCCGACGGGCTGGTCGCGGTGGCCGCGCGCCGTCCCGATCTGGTCGTCCTCGACCTGATGATGCCTGGTATCGACGGCATCGAGGTGTGCCGGCGGCTCCGCAAGCAGCTGCCCGACCTGCCGGTGATCATGTTGACCGCCCTCGGTGACGAGGCCGACCGGGTGCTCGGGCTCGAGGTGGGCGCCGACGACTACGTGACCAAACCGTTCTCGCCGCGTGAGCTCGTCCTCCGCATCCGGTCGGTCCTGCGGCGTGTCGTCTGCGCCGAGCCGGCTCCCGAACCCACGACGCTCGCCGACGGCGCCCTCGTCATCGACACCGGCCGCCGGACGGCGACGCTCGACGGCGAGCCGCTCGCCCTCACGCTGCGCGAGTTCGACCTGCTCGCCTTCCTCATGGCCAACCCGGGGCGGGTCTGGACGCGGTCCGACCTGCTCGACAAGGTGTGGGGCTGGGGCGTCGGCGACCAGTCGACCGTCACCGTGCACGTGCGACGGCTGCGGGAAAAGGTCGAGCGCAACCCCAAGGCGCCCGCCCGCATCCTCACGGCCTGGGGTCGCGGCTACCGGTACGAGACAGGTGCCTCATGAGAGACATGTTGATCATCGGCATCGACGCTCTGCTGGCCGGGCTGATCGTCGGGGCGGCGGGCGTCGTCGTGCTGCGGATGCTGCGCGGGCGCTCGATCCTGGCGCACGTCATGCTGCTGCTCGCGATCACGGTTCTCGCGGTCGTGGCGGGCGTCGTGGTGGTCGCCTCGGCGATGTTCCTGTCCGGGCACGATCTGCAGGTCGTCCTGCTCACGGTGGCCACCACGGCCGTGGTCAGCCTCCTGGTGGGTGGGTTCTTCGGTCGCCGGCTGGCGGCGTCGGCGGTGTGGGCCGAAGCCGCCCGTGACCGCGAGCGACGGCTCGAGGCGGGGCGGCGCGAACTGGTCGCCTGGGTGTCCCACGATCTGCGGACGCCGCTGGCCGGCATGCGCGCGATGGCCGAGGCACTGGAGGACGGGGTGGTGTCCGACCCGGCCACTGCGGCCGACTACCACCGGCGCATCCGGGTCGAGACCGATCGGATGACCACGCTCGTCGACGACCTCTTCGAGTTGTCGCGCATCAACGCCGGCGCACTGCGGCTCTCACCCACGGCTGTGCCACTCGGCGAGCTGGTGTCCGACGCGATCGCCGGGGTCGCGCCGCTGGCCGAGAGCCGGCGGGTCACGGTACACGCGGCCGAATACGGGTGGCCGGTGATCCGGGCCAGCGAGCCGGAACTGGCCCGGGTGGTGCGCAACCTGCTGATGAACTCGGTTCGCTACACGCCCGCGGACGGCACCGTGCACATCGCCGCCGGCTACGAACGGGACGACATCTGGCTGGCCGTGTCCGACACCTGCGGTGGCATTCCCGCCGACGATCTCGGTCGGGTCTTCGACGTGGCCTTCCGGGGCGAGCGCGCCCGGACTCCCGACACGCAGGGTGTCGGTGGCGGGCTCGGCCTGGCCATCGTGCGCGGCTTGGTCGAGGCCCACGGCGGCCGCGTCGCCGTCCGCAACGTCATCGGTGGTTGCCGCTTCGAGGTCCGACTACCGGCGTAATCCTCCGATCACGCCGCCACGACGAGGGGAAACGTCGCATCGCCGCGCCAGCGGCGGAACGACGCGGCGTGTGCTGGGACGCGGCGTGTGCTGGGACGCGGCGTGTGCTGGGACGCGGCGTGTGCTGGGACGCGGCGTGTGCTGGGACGCGGCGTGTGCTGGGACGCGGCGTG
>NZ_JBICSP010000001.1:900581-925543 GCF_043197135.1 Actinoplanes sp. NPDC049265
CGTTGCGGTGTGGCGGGGCGTGTGCTGGGACGCGGCGTGTGCTGGGACGCGGCGTGTGCTGGGACGCGGCGTGCGGTGTGGCGGGGCGTGCGGTGTGGCGGGGCGCGTGGGTGGTCAGGAACGGCAGCCGCGCGGCTCGCGGTGAGAGCGAGGCCGCGCGGCGTGCGCGTGATGCGAGGTGGTCAGGGCGCCGTCCAGTCGGCGGCCACGTGCCCGATGCGGACGCGCTGTGGGTGGTCGCCCACCGCGACTGTCGCCACGCGCTGGCCGGTCGCGAAGCTGATCGCGGTCACCTGGTCGGCTCCCGACTCGGAGATCACGCAGTCGTGGCCGTCGCCGCTGACCGTGGCCCAGTACGGCTTGCTCGCCTCGACCAAGGGGCCGGGCTGGAGGGTGGAACGGTTGACGATGGTGGCGTAGTCGTCCATCGTGCCGGCCACGCACAGTTTGGTGCCGTCGGGGCTCATCGACAGGCCGTGGTGGCGGGAATCGTTGACGAAAGTGGTGCGGTCGTCCGAGGTGTCGGGGTTCTTCGGGAGCTCCTTGACCCGGGTGACACGGTCGGTGGCCACGTCGTACTCGACGACGCCGTTGAAGAAGGAGACCTGGAAGTACAGGGTCTTCTCGTCGGGGGTGAACACCGCGGGGCGGACCGCGTTCGACAGATCCGAACGGCCGGCCGCGTTCAGGCGGGAACGCATGTCGATCGTGCGTACCGTCTGGAAGGTCTGCGTGTCCACGACCGTGATGTGCCGGTCGCCCTTGGTCCAGTCCCAGATCGGGTCGTCGAGGTCGGTGTTCACCTCGCCGATCGACATGTTCCACAAGAAGCGGCCGTCGCGGCTGAAGACGTTCTCGTGCGGCTTGTCGCCGGCGGAGAACGAGCCCACCTGCTGGCCGGTGTTGATGTTCAGCACGTGCACGGTGTTCGACGTCGAGGCCGAGACCGCCACCCGGTTACCGTCCGGCGACACCGCCATGTGGTCGGCGCGGTAGCCGCTCACCGGGAACCGCCAGTTGACCGCGCCGGTGTTCAGGTTCAGCGACACCACGTCGGCGAAGCTGGGCCTGGACGCCACCAGCGCCGAGCCGTCGGGCGTGGTGTACATGTCGTCGACGAGCTGGTCGTGGCCCTCGCCCGGCCCGTTCCGGATGCCCAGGAAATAGGCGAGCTTGATCGGGTTCAGGTAGATCTCGGTGAGGCGCTGCTGCTTGTCCGGCACCACGTTCAGGCGCCCGATCTTGGTGTAGGAGCCGGACGACTGGATGACGTCGACCGTGCCCTCCCAGTTGTTGCCGACGAACATGACCTCGCGCAACGCGGATACGGACGGCGTAGCGAGGCCGGAGATGCCCAGGGTGGCTGCGGCGACTACCGCGAGCAGTTTCGATGTCACGGCCGGCTCCCTTGTTACTTGGGGGTAACACATTGAAGCAGGTCTCTGTAATAATCCGATAGTTCCTCACGTTCAGCGAGGGGGCGGATTCTTGTGGGACATGCACAACGCATGGAGCCGTGGGTCGAGGGCCTGCACGCGATGGCCCTCGACGAGGCGGTGCTCGACGACCTGCTCGCCGCCGCGCGGGCGCAGTCCTCAGTGGTCGCCGGCCTCCCGCCCGCCGAGGGCCGCCGGCACGTCGCGCTCCTGCTCGCCGCGGCCGAACAGCGCCTGGCCCGGGACTTCGGCCGCTCCCCGGAACGCGCGCTGCGTCGCCTGCTGCGCGGTGGTGCGGCCACCATCGACGATCTGGGGGTACGCCCGGACGTCGCGTACCACTGTGTGGTCGCCGACGACGGCCCACCGCTGGGCTGCCCCGTCGAAACCACCATCGACGGCCATCGCGTCGGCCTTGCCCCCGACGAGGCCCGCACCCGCAGCGCCCGCGTCCCGTCAGCCGTGACCGACCAGGCCGCGTCGCCGCTGCCCGGCTCCTCGGCGACGAGCACTCGCACCATCGTCGTGGCCCCGCCGGGCACACCGACCGAGGCCGCCGAGCGTTACCCCGCCTGCCTGGCCGCCCTGCACGTGGCGCCCGGCCCAGGCGTCCACGACCTCCTCGACCTGGCGCCGGCCCTCGCCTTCGCCGGGCAACCGTTGATCGGCTCCCTGCTCGCCTCCAGCCTCCTGAACGGGCTGAACCCCCACAACGAGTTCCACCGCGAACTGGCGGCCACCGCCCTGGCCTTCCTCGACCACGGCCAGCGCCTCGATCAGACCGCGGCGGCGCTGTTCGTCCACCCCAACACAGTCCGCTACCGCCTACGCCGGCTGCACGCCATCGTCGGCCCGTTCGACCGCCTGGCCATGCCCGAGGCCGTCCGCCTGTGGTGGGCCCTGCGCCACTGGCTGGCCTGATGCCCGAGCCTCGCGATGCCAAGGCACGGTGAAGCGATGCCAAGGCACGGTGAAGCGATGCCAAGGCACGGTGAAGCGGAGCCAAAGCACGGTGACGCGGAGCCGGGGCACCGTGAAGCGGAGCCGGGGCACGGTGAAGGGCGGTAGTCGCTAGAGGGGTGAGGCCGAGGGACGGATCGAGCCGCCGCCACCGGCCTGACGGTCGCGGCGGGTGAAGTCGTCGATCTCGGGCATGTGGGTCTCGGCCCAGTCGCGCAACGCCGCCAGGGGCTCGTCGAGGGACAGGCCCAAGGGGGTCAGGCGGTAGAACACCCGTGGTGGTACGGACGGTTCGACCCGGCGGCTGACCAGGCCGTCGGTGGCAAGGGAACGCAGCGTCTGTGACAGCATCTTGTGCGACACGCCGGGGGTGCGGCGTTCGAGTTCGGCGAAGCCGAGTTCCGCCGGTGACGCCTCGGCCAGCACCTTCACCAGCATCGCGACCCACTTGCCGCCGATCCGGTCGAGCAGCCGCCGGGTGGCACAGGCCGGGTCGAAGAGGTCACCGCGGCGCCCCGCAGCCGTCGAGGATCCACTGCGGCGGCTCGCGGCCGTCGAGGGGTCAGCGGGGCGGCTCGCGGCCGTCGAGGGGTCACTGCGGCGGCCCGCGGTCGCAGAGGCGTCACCGCGGCGGGTGGTGGTCACCGCGGGGTTACCGCGTTTCCGCGAAGTGCGTTCTTCCGGGGCCATCAACAGTCTCCTATGGTTTCCAGGTAACCAATGGTAACCAGGAGGTGCGATGGCGCGGGTCAGAGCGAACGACATCGAGATCAACGTGGAGACGTTCGGCCAGGGGCCGCCGATCCTGCTGCTACACGGCTTTCCGCACACCTGGCGGGTCTGGTCGGCGGTGATCCCTGAGCTGGCCGCCGGGCGCCGGGTGATCGCGCCGGACCTGCGCGGGCTGGGTGGGTCGGAGCGCGCCGCCGACGGGTACGACGGACGCACGCTCGCCGAGGACGCCGGCGCGCTGCTCGACGTGCTCGGCGAGGAGGTCACCGAGGTGGCCGCGCTCGATCTCGGTGTGGTGCCCGCCGTCCTGCTCGCCCTGCGGCATCCCGAGCGGGTGAGCCGCCTCGTGGTGATGGAAGCGGTGCTCCCGGGTGCCGTGGACTTCCCACGGCCGTGGTGGTTCGGCTTCCACGGGGTTCCGGGACTGGCCGAGCGGGTGCTGGGCGGGCACGAAGGGGACTACCTCGACTTCTTCCTGCGGATCGGCACCCACGACGGCGGGGGGATCGCGGGTGACGTGCGGGACGCGTTCGTCTCGGCGTACACGGGGGAGGAATCCTTACGGTGCGCCTTCGCGCACTATCGCGCGATGAGCGTGACCAGTGATCAGCTCGCGGAGGAAGTGCGCCGCCGCCGGCTGACGATGCCGGTGACCGCGATCGGCGCGCGGCCGGTCGGGGACGCGCTCTACCGGCAGCTGCTGCCCTTCGCCGACGACCTGACCGGTGACGTCATCGCCGACTGCGGCCACATCGTGCCGCTCGACCGCCCGGCCGCCCTCCTGCCGTACCTGAAGAGCCCGAAGTGGACGTCACCCCGAGAGTCCGAAGTAGACTTCACCTGAAGAGCCCGAAGTGGACGTCATTCAGAGAGTCCGAAGTAGACGACACCTGAAGGGTCCCGAAGCGGACGTCACTTGAAGAATCCGATGTAGACGTCACTTGAAGGGTCCGAAGCAGCGTCGGACAAAGGGCTACCAGGGCCGGACCAGGCCACTCTGGTAGGCGATCATCACCAGCTGGGCCCGGTCGCGGGCACCGAGCTTGGTCATCGCCCGGTTGACGTGGGTCTTCGCGGTCAGCGGGGAGACGAACAGCCGCTCGGCGATCTCGTCGTTGGACAGGCCCTCGGCGACCAGGGCGGCGATCTCGCGTTCGCGGCCGGTCAGCTGGTCGAGCACCGCCGCGGCGGCGCCGGGGGCGGGGGCCGGCTGGTCCAGGAACTGGGTGATCAGGGCCTGGGTGGCCTTGGGGGACAGCAGCGACTCACCGCGGGCCACGGTGCGGATGCCGGCCAGCAGGTCGGCCGGTTCGACGCCCTTGCTGAGGAAGCCGCTCGCGCCGGCCCGCAGTGCCCGGAGCACGTTCTCGTCGATCTCGAACGTGGTCAGGATCAGCACCCGTACGCCGGCCAGGTCCTCGTCGCCGGTGATCTGTCGGGTCGCCTCGATGCCGTCCATCCCGGGCATCCGGATGTCCATCAGCACCACGTCGGCCCGGGCCTGCCGGGCCAGCGTGACCGCCTCCGCGCCGGTGGTGGCCTCGCCGACCACGGTCAGGTCGTCGGCCGAGTCGATCAGCACCCGGAAACCGGCCAGGATCAGCTTCTGATCGTCGGCCAGCAGAACCCTGATGGTCACACGGTCTCCAGTGCGGATCTCGCGGCGGGAAGGACCGCCTCGACCTGGAACCGTCCGTCGCCGGTGGCGCCCGCGGTCAGCCGTCCGCCCAGGGCGGTGGCCCGCTCGCGCATGCCGGCCAGGCCGTACCCGTCGCCGGGCGGACCGGGCGCCGCGATGTTCGAGACGGTGATCTCGAGGCCCTCGTCGGTGAACCGGAGGCAGAGCCGGGCCCGGTCGTCGGTCGCGTACTTGTGGGCGTTGGTCAACGACTCCTGGATGATCCGGTACGCGGCTAGATCGACCGCGGCCGGCAGCTCGCGGGCCTGTCCTTCGCGTTGCTCGTCGACCCGCAGCCCGGCCCCGGCCACCTGTTCGACCAGTTCGGGCAGATGCGCCAGCCCCCGGGCCGGTTCGTCGGTGTCGCCGTCGGGGTCGCGCAGGACGCCGAGCACGGTCGACAGCTCGTCGAGCACGGTCCGGGCCGCCCGCCGGACGTGCGCCAGCGACTCCTCGGCCTGGTCCGGCCGGCTGTGCAGCACATGCGCGGCGACCCCGGCCTGCACGTTGATCATGGCGATGTTGTGCGCGACCACGTCGTGCAGTTCGCGGGCGATCCGGACGCGTTCCTCGATCACCCGGCGCCGCGCCTCTTCCTCGCGTCCGTGTTCGGCCCGCCGGGCCCGTTCCAGCATTTCGGCCAGGTAGGCCTGCCGGGTGCGGACCAGGTCGCCGATGGCGATGGCCAGGCCGGCCGAGGCGAAGATGGCCACCGCCTCGGGCTGGGCCCAGGTGCCCAGGGTGAAGCTGGCGGCCAGGTAGACGGCGACCCCGGCGCCCAGCCCGCACAGCCAGGCGACGGCCCGCCCGGTGCGGGTCGCCACCGTGTACGCACAGATCAGGCAGGTCAGGGCGGCCGGCGCCAGCAGCCCCGGCGTGGTCATCGACAGCACGGTGAACGCGGCCGCCACCCCGAACACGGGCAGCGGCCAGCGCCGCCGCAACAGGATCAGCAGCAGCGCGACCAGGAACGCCACCGCGTCCACCCACTCGGGCCGGGTGGTGGCGGGCTCGGGGATGCCGTCGGCCGGCATGGCGAGGGACATGAGGCCGAACAGCACGACGGCCGCCACCGCGTCGCCGGGACGGAAGAGCCGCATGCGACGACTGTACGGTCGGCGCGCCCGGCCCGGCCTCGTCGTCCCGTGGTATTCCGGCGGCGGGCGCCTACCGCGGCCGCGGTAGGGCCGATCGCCTGCGGCGGGACGACGCGGATTACCGGGCCCGCACGCCAGCCTGGTCGGCATGATCGAGGTTAAGGATCTGACGAAGCGCTACGGCGCCACGACCGCGGTGGACGGCCTGTCCTTCCGCGTACGGCCGGGGCTGGTCACCGGTTTCCTGGGGCCGAACGGTGCCGGGAAGTCGACCACCATGCGGATGATGGTCGGCCTGGACCGGCCGACCGCGGGGACGGCCACCATCGACGGCCGCCCGTACGCCCGCCTGACCGCCCCGTTGCGCGAGGTTGGCGCCCTGCTGGAGGCGCGGGCGACGCACGGCGGCCGTACGGCCCACCGGCACCTGCTCGCCCTGGCCGCCACCGCCGGCATCTCGCGGTCCCGGGTCGACGAGGTGATCGACCTGGTCGGCCTGCGCGACGTCGCCCGCCGCCGGGCCGGTGGCCTCTCCCTGGGCCAGGGGCAGCGCCTCGGCATCGCGTCGGCGCTGCTGGCCGATCCGCGGGTGCTGATCCTGGACGAGCCGGTGAACGGGCTCGACCCGGAGGGGGTCCGGTGGATCCGGGAGCTGATGCGTGGCCTGGCCGCCGAGGGCCGTACCGTCCTCGTCTCGTCTCATCTGATGAGCGAGATGGCGCTGACCGCCGACCATCTGATCGTGGTCGCCCGGGGCCGGCTGGTCGCCGACCAGCCGATCGACGAGCTGATCGAGCAGGCGTCGCGTGAGCTGTCGACCCCGCGGGCCAGCCTCGAAGAGGCTGTTCTGCACCTGACCCGCAACGTCGAGGAGAGGACCGCCCGATGACCGGGGTACTGCGCTCCGAGTGGATCAAGTTCTGGTCGCTGCGTTCCTCCTGGGCCGGGCTGGCGGCGGCGGTCGTGGTGTTCGTCGGCACCGGCCTGCTCGCCTCGGCGTTGCTCGTCGATGTCACGTACGACGTGATCGTGCTCAGCCTGTCCGGGAGCGCCCTGGCCCAGCTGGTCGTCGGCACGCTCGGCGTGCTGGTGATGACCGGCGAGTACAGCAGCGGAAACATCCGGTCGACGTTGATCGCGGTGCCGCGCCGGCTGCCGGTGCTGGTGGCCAAGGTCGTGGTGTTCGGGGTGGTGTCGTTCGCCCTGATGCTCGCGGCCGCGGCCGTCGTCTTCACCGCCGGGCAGGCGATCATCGGCGACGCCGGCGCCTCGTTCGCCGATCCTGGGGCGGTCCGGGCGGTGTTCGGGACGGCCGCCTATCTGACCGGCGCCGGGCTGCTGGGTCTGCTGCTCGGGGCGGCGTTGCGGTCGACGGCGGCCGCGCTCAGCACGTACGCCGGGGTGATGTTCCTGCTGGGCATGGTCAGCAGCCTGGTGTTGTCGCAGGATTTCCGGGACGACGTCGGCAAGTTCCTGCCGTCCGCGGCCGGCGAGGCGATGACCGCGGTGGTCCGGGCGCCCGAGTCGCTCAGCCCGGGCCAGGGCGCCCTGGTGTTCGCCGGTTACCTGCTGCTGATCGGAGCCCTCGGCGCCTGGCGCCTGCTGACCCGGGACGCTTAGCGACCTGCTGACCCGGGACGCTTAGCGACCTGCTGACCCGGGACGCTAAGCGACCTGCTGACCCGGGACGCTTAGCGACCTGCTGACCCGGGACGCCTAACGAATTGCCATCGCGTTGGGCGGGGAACCGACCCCGCCCACCAGGTGCAGCGGCTTGACGGTCAGGAAGAAGTCCCAGCGGCCGTCGGCGGCGCAGGCCTCGGCCAGCTCGTCGAGTTTCCACAGCTCGCCCATGGCCATGCCGAGCAGGGCGATCAGCGGCCGGTGGAGCATCCCGGCGTGGTCGACGCCGCGGGGCGGCGGGCGGTCGTCGGGGCCGCGGAAGTCGGAGTCGATGACCGGGTCGGCCTCGACCGCGGGGGTGTCGCTGGCGACCAGGGCGATCTCGTGGTCCCAGAGCCAGCGGAGCGTGGCGGTGCGCTGGGCCAGCCCGGGGGAGCGGTTGCGCTGGTTGAACTCGGCGCGGCCGGCCGGATCCTTGGCGATGTAGTTGCCGGCCCAGCCCGTACGCAGAAGAAGCATGTCGCCGCCGCCGAAGGTGACGCCCTGAGCGGCGGCGATCTCGTCGAGTAGCGGGGCGTCGAGCACCACCGTGGTCTCGCAGTCGTAGGTGGCGCCGAGGTGGCGGGCCACGTCGAGCAGCACGCCCCGCCCGGCGATCCCGGTGCCGGCCCAGTGGTGGATGCCCAGCGCGTCGGTGTCGGGCGACTGCCCGTTGTAGAAGCCGTGCCCCGGCTGCCCGATGTGTCGCAGCGAGTCCAGCTGCGAGGTGGACTGCAGATAGAACGAGTCGAGCCAGTCGTCGCGGTGGAACTCGTTGTTCTGGAAGACGTGGTGCCGGGTCGGTGGCCGGGTGCCGGTCGGGTAGGGCTCGAACGCGTTGACCGGATGGTCGAGCCCGAACCGCTCGCCGGTCCGGATCAGCCCGGCGGCCGCCGCGACCCGGGCCGGGGTGAGGAAGTTGATGGTGCCGCGCCGGTCGTCGGGGCCGAAGAAGGACCACGCCGAGGAGTCGGGGAGGTCGTCAAACCGCGGGTGCAACGCTGCCTCCGAGTTCTGTGCTGAGGGCGCCGGTGGTGGCCAGCAACTGTTCGACCGCCGGGGTCAGGTCGGGTACGTCGCCGGCGCCGAGGATGCCGACGGTGGCGGCCAGCCCGCCCTCGTCGAAGACCGGCGCGCCGACCACGAACGGGCCGCCGTGCGGGCGGACGAAGCTGAAGCCCCGCTGGCGTGCGGTCACGATGTCGGACTCGAGCTGGGCCCGTTCGGCCGCGGACAGCCCCTCGGTCATCTCGGCCATCATCGTGCTGTCGTCGGAGTAGGCCAGGAAGAACCGGGTCTGCGCGGCGGTGACGTCGAGTTTGGTGCCGGCGTGCACGGTCACCACCACCATCCGGCTGGTGTCCTCCTCGGTCAGGGCGACGATCGGGCCGTGCGTACCCATCACGCTCAGCACCGCCGTCATCCGGACGGCCGCACTCAGCTTGCGAAGGTATGGCCCGGCGATCTCGACGACCCGCTGACGTCCGAGCGCGAGCGTGCCGAGCTCGAGCATCAGCGGGCCGAGGGCGAACGTGCCGCGGCGGACGCCCCGCCGGAGGATCCCGGCGGCGACCATCGACGCGCAGTACCGGTACGCGGTCGTACGGTTGAGCCCGGTGCGCTCGGCGATGTCGGCGGCGGTCAGTTCGAGCACCCGCGGGCCGAACAGCTCGCAGATCTGGCCGACTCGCGCGACCGCCCGGATGTCGCTGGTCAGGGCGTCGTTCTCCGCATTGTTCGCCATCACTGAATCCTAGTTCATCAGGTGAACGGAACGGTCAGCCTACGAGCCAGTTGGTGACTTTGGTGTTGGCCTCGTCGAAGTTCTTGGCGTACCAGTCGACGTCCTGCATGAGGACCTGACCCTTGTCGGCCACGACCTTCTTGGCGTTCGGTGAGAGCGACAGCTTGGCCGCCTTGTTGACCGGCTGCGTTCCCAGCGCGTTGGAGATGCCGGCGACCTGGTCGGGTCCGCACAGGGTTTTCAGGAAGGCGAGAGAGGCGGCCTTGTGCGGGGAGCCCTTCGGGATGGCGAAGCCGTTCATCGCGGCCACTGTCACGTCCCAGACCACGGTGATGTCGGCGCCGTCGTTCATCAGGGGCACCAGCCGCGAGTCGGGCAGGATGAACATGTCCACCTGCTTGGCCCCGACGGCCTGCTGGAGAGCGCCGACGTTGGGGGCGAAGGTGGTCTTGGCCCGGATGGTGTCCAGCTTCTTGAGCGACCGGTCGACGTCCAGCGGGTACATGTCCTTGGGCGCGACCCCGTCGGCCAGCAGCGGGAACTCGAGGATGCCGTTCTGGATGTTGCTGAGCATGCCGCGCTGGCCGGGGAACTTCTTCAGGTCGAAGAAGTCGGCGACGGTCTTGGGCGCCTTGGCCGGGTCGGGGAACGCCTCGGTGCGGTAGGCGATCGGGTTGGCGTTGATGAAGTTGCCGATGTAGCACTTGCCGATCGTGCCCTCGACCAGGTTCGACGTGTCGATGCCGGTGCTGTCGACCGGCTCGAACAGCTTGTCGCACTGCTGGGTGGCCACGCCGGGCGCGACCGACACCACGTCCCACTTCACCGCGCGGCTCATCACCTGGGCCTTGACCTGCGAGATGTCCGGTGGCGAGGAGTTGACGAAGGTGACGTTGGAGTGGGCCGCGGTGTACGGCTTCTGGTACGCGTCGATCATGGCCTGCTGGCCGGCGCCGCCGTACGCCGTGAAGGTGATCGTGACCTTGGCGTTGGGGTCGTCGGCGGTGGCGTCGGAGCCGCCGCAGCCGGCGAGCACGGCCAGCACGAGGGCGAGGGGCAAGGCGTGGCGAAGATTCATGCTGATTCCTTAGTGAGGCGTTGCTGGGCGACCCGCCACCAAGCGGTGACCGGCTGCCCGGGGGAGAGGGAGGCATCGGAGGCGTCGAGCCGGGCGCGGCCGAGCACGCCGGCGTTTCCGAGGGAGAGCAGTGCGGTGCGGTACGCGCCCATGTACTCGACGGCGCGGACGGTCCCGGTCACCGAGTTCGCGTCGGCGGGCGGCCGGCCGATCCGGACGTCCTCGGGCCGGACGATCAGCGCCGTGCCGTCGCCGGTGCCGGGTGAGACGGCCCAGACGTTGTCCTCCCACACGACCTTGCCGTCGGCCGGCGAGACGGACGCGAACACCGTGGAGTCGCCCAGGAACCGGGCCGCGAACAGCGTCGAGGGATGCTGGTAGAGCTCCTCGGGCGTACCGACCTGCTCGATCCGCCCGTTGTTGAACAGCGCGATCCGGTCGGAGAGGTTCATCGCCTCCTCCTGGTCGTGCGTCACGAAGACGAACGTGGTGCCGACCTCGGAGTGGATGCGGTGGATCTCGGCCTGCAGGGTGGCCCGCAGGTTGCGGTCGAGCGCACCCAGCGGCTCGTCCAGCAGCAGCGCGCTGGGACCGAAGACGATGGCCCGGGCCAGTGCCACCCGCTGCTGCTGGCCGCCCGAGAGCTGGGCCGGGTGGTGGTTGTCGCGGCCGGTCAGCTGGACCAGTTCCAGGACCTCGGCGACCTTCCGGGCGATCTCGGCCTTGCCCAGCTTGCGTTCCCGCAGCGGGTAGGCGACGTTCTGGGCCACGGTCATGTGCGGGAACAGCGCGTAGTTCTGGAACAGCATGCCCAGGTTGCGCTTGTGCGGCGGCAGCGAGCCGACGTCGGTCCCGTCAAAGACGATCGTGCCCGAGGTCAGTGTCTCGAAGCCGGCGATCAGGTTGAGCGTGGTGGTCTTGCCCGAGCCGCTGGGGCCGAGCAGGGTCATGAACTCGCCCGGCTCGACGGTCAGCGACACCCGGTCGACGGCCGGGTGGGCCAGACCGTAGTCCTTGGTGACATCGGCGAGCCGGATCTGCGTGCCGGTGGCTGCCATGCGTACCCCTTAACGGCTCTTGCGGACGAACTGCAGGACGAGGCAGGCGGTGGTGACCGCGGTGACCACCACGCTGGAGGACGCGGCGATGGTCGGGTCGATGTCGGCGGTGACGCTGTTGTACATCTGCACCGGCAGCGTCTGGAGCGTCGGCGAGCGCAGGAACAGGGCGATCACCACCTCGTCGAACGAGGTCACGAAGGCGAACACGGCGCCGGTGACGATGCCCCGGCTGATCAGCGGCATCGTGACGTTGAGAAAGGTGCGCAGCGGCGGGGCGCCGAGCGAGGCCGACGCGCGCAGCAGCTTGGGATCGAACCCGCCGAGCGCGCTGGTCACCGACACGAGTACGAACGGCACCCCGATGGCGGCGTGCGCCAGCACGAATCCGCCGAAGGTCCCGACCAGCTGCCACTGCAGGAAGGAGATGTAGATCGCGACCGCGATGACGATGGCCGGGGTGACGATCGAGACCATCAGCAGGGTACGCGCGAAGCGCGCCAGCCTCCCGCTGAGACTGTGCAGCCCCAGCGCGGCGGCGGTGCCCACGACCGTGGCCAGCGATGCCGCCAGCACGGCGACCAGCACCGAGTTCTTCAGCGCGTCGAGCCACACCGGGTTGGTGAAGAAGTTCTGGTACAGCCGCAGCGAGAAGCCGCGCGGCGGGAACTGGAAGGTGGTCGCCTCGCTGAAGCTCATCGGGATGACGAACAGCGTCGGCAGGATGAAGTAGATCGCGACGACCGCGCCGACCAGCTTGAGCCACCAGGGAATCGGGTCGACCTTCGCCTTTACGCGACGTTGCTGGAGATCGGTCATCGGCGCTCCTCGACAGAGGCGACCGCGCCGATCGCCGAGATGGTCCCGCCGACCCGGTTGGCCCAGGTCACCAGGAGCAGGGTGACCACGAGGACGAGCAGGCCGAGGGCGCCGGCGCTCTCGAAGTCGAGCAGTTGGGTGGTGCGCTGGCCGAGCAGTTGCGCCACCAGCGACTGCTGGGGCGAGCCGAGCAGCGCCGGCGTGACGTAGAAGCCGAGGCTGAGCGTGAAGACCAGGATCAGCCCGGAGACCACCCCGCCCCGCGACAGCGGCCAGTAGACCTTCCAGAAGGCCACCACGGGGTGCGAGCCGAGCCCGCGCGCGGCCAGCAGCAACCGCCGGTCGATGGCGCCGAGCGCGCTGTACAGCGGCAGCACCATGAACGGCAGCAGGACCTGGCTCATCGCCACGGTCACCCCGCCGACCGTCTGGTAGAGCACCACGTGCAGGCCGAAGAGCTGGAAGAACGAGTCGACCGGCCCGCCGCGCTGCAGGATGATGATCCAGGCGAAGTTGCGGGCCATCACCGAGGTCCAGAACGGGACCAGGACGACGACCAGCAGGATCCCGCGCATCCGCGGGCCGACCCGGGTCATCAGGTACGCGTAGGGATAGCCGAGCAGGAACGCGATGGCGGTCACCGCGAGCGCGGTCAGCGCGGTGCGCCCGAGCACCCGCAACGTCACCCCGTCGGTGAACAGATCGCGGAAGTGGTCGAGCGTGAGGTCCGGGTAGCCGACGCTCATGGCGACGCTGCGCCCGAGCGGCACCAGCAGGACCGCGGTCAGCAGCACCAGTGCCGGAAGCACCAGCAGCCACTGCTTTCGAATGACCATGGTGCAGAAGTAGAGCAGGCCGAAGTTCATAATGCAACCACCGTGGTCACATGCCGAACATCTAGTGGCAACATTCGTGCTCCGGAGTATGGACATCCGCGAGATCGCGTCCATATGGTGAACGTGACGTGCGAGATGCGAACAAGTGGAGGCGCAGGATGACCACCCCCGAGCTCCTGAAGGTTCTGGACGGCACGGTGGATCTCCACTGCCACTCCGGGCCCAGCCCGTTCCCCCGGCGGATCAACCATGTCGAGGCGTCCTACGACGGCGCGCGGATCAACATGCGCGCGATCCTCGTCAAGTCACACCACCACAACACCGTGATGGACCTGCTGGCGATGAAGGGCCAGCTCGAGGACGCCCCGACGCCGATGTACGGCGGCGTCGCGCTCAACTCCGAGGTCGGCGGCATCAACCCGTCCGCGGTCGCCGTCGCCATCAACATGGGCGGGCGCTGCGTGTGGGGACCGACCGTCTCGGCCAAGCAGCACATCGCCGCGCACACCCACGACGACGGGTTCCCGAGCGCGACCGGCAACCTGTACGAGAAGGAGGAGTCGGTCTTCAACGCGGCCGGCGACGTCTCCGAACAGACCCACACCGTCACCCGGCTCGTCGCCGACGCCGGCATCCTGCTCACCGGCGGCCACCTGGACGGCGAGTCGATGAAGGCGTTCTTCCGGACGGCCAGCGACAACGGGGTCAAGCGGCTGCTGCTGCACCACCCCGACTACATCGTCAACGCGGCCGAGAACGACATCGAGGAGATGATCGGGTACGGCGCCTTCGTCGAGCACGAACTGGCCATGTACCACCCCGAGGTGACCGCGGTGGGCTGGCCGATCGAGCAGCTGGTCGACTGGATCAACAAGATCGGACCGGAGCGCACGGTGATCAACTCCGATCTCGGTCAGGAGGGCAACCCGCTGCCGGTCGACGGCTATCTGCTGATCGTCGAGCAGCTGCTGGACCACGGCATCAAGCCGGCCGACATCCGGCAGATGATCTGCCGCAACACGGCCTACCTGCTCGGGCTCGAGGAGACCAACTGATGCGCCGCGCCGAGAAGGTCATCATCACGACCGCGGTCACCGGGTCGGTCAACATACCCTCGCAGAGCCCTCATCTGCCGTTGACCGTCGACGAGGTGGCGAACGCCGCGATCGAGGCGGTCGAGGCCGGTTCGGCCATCGTCCACCTGCACGCGCGGCACCCGGACGGCCGGCCCGCGTTCGAGCCGGAACTGTTCTCCGAGATCGTCGGGCGGGTCACGGCGGCCACCGACGCGGTCATCAACATCACCACCGGCGGATCCTCGGCCATGACCATGGAGGAACGGCTGGCCGGCGCGCTGCGGATCAAGCCCGAGATCGCCTCGCTGAACATGGGCTCGATGAACTTCGTGTACTCCGGCATCGCCGACAAGGTGACCGAGTGGAAGCACGACTGGGAGAAGCCGTACGTGCTCAACACGTACTCGCACCCGTTCATCAACTCGTTCGACAAGATCGAGCACACCCTGCGGACGCTGGGCGAGTTCGGCACCCGGTTCGAGTACGAGTGCTACGACATCGGGCACCTCTACTCGCTGGCCTACTTCGTCAACAAGGGCCTGGCCAAGCCGCCGCTGCTGATCCAGGGCGTGTTCGGGATCCTCGGCGGGATCGGCGCCGACCACGAGAACCTCGAACACATGGTCCGGATCGCCGACAAGCTCTTCGGCGACGACTACGCGTTCTCGGCCTTCGCCGCCGGTCGTGACCAGATGCAGTTCGGCACCCACAGCGCCTGGCTCGGCGGGCACGTCCGGGTCGGCCTCGAGGACAGCCTCTGGCTGGGCAAGGGCCGCCTGGCCAAGAGCAACGCCGAGCAGGTCCAGAAGATCCGGGGCGTGGTCGAGGACCTCGGCAAGGAGATCGCCACCCCGGCCGACGCCCGCGCGATGCTCGCGCTGACCCCCAGGAGCAAGGCATGACGTACGCCAAGGACGACATCCGATCCGCACTGGCGACCGCCCCCGCCGCCAAGGTCGACGTGTCCACGCCGATCCGGCCGTCGCAGTGGATCGAGTTCACGACCGAAAAGCCGACCGAGACGGGTACGCACGGAAGCCGCACCTGGATCGCCCGCGCGGCCAACCTGGTCCTCGCCTACACCGAGGCCAAGGCCGGCGACGTGTTCGAGCGCACCGGCCAGCCCGACGAATACGCGGTGCTGATGTACTCGGACAGCGCCCCGATCACCGTCACCGCCGGCGACGCCACGGAAACGGTGGCCGAGGAGGCGTTCGTGGTCGTGCCGCCGGGCGACAGCACGGTGCGGGTGGACGCGGACGGCGTCCTCATCCGGCTCTTCTCCGACGTCGCCACCGACCTGGCCGAAGCGGCGCTGAACGCCTCGGCGTACGCCGAACCCGACCCGCGCGCCGCACCCCTGAACCCCTGGCCCGACCCGGTCGGCGGGTTCCGGCTGCGGGTCTACCGCCTGGCCGCGACCCCGATCGCCGAGGGCCGCTTCGGGCGCATCTTCCGCACCACCAACCTGATGGTCAACTTCCTGGCCGAGGAATCCAAGCCGCGCGACCCGCTCAAGCTGTCCCCGCACCACCACGACGACTTCGAGCAGATCTCCCTCGCCGTGAAGGGCCGGTTCAAGCACCACATCCGCTACCCGTGGGGCCCGGACTCGACCAGCTGGCGCGACGACGAGCACGCCGAGATCGCCACGCCGTCGATCTGCGTGATCCCGCCGCCGACCGTGCACACCACCCAGGGCGTCGGCGACCACCAGCAACTGATCGACATCTTCGGCCCGCCCCGGGCCGACTTCAGCGCCCAGGGCTGGGTCCTCAACGCCACCGACTACCCCGCACCCGAAGGAGTCTGATGCTCACCGACAAGGTCGTGCTCGTCGTCGGGGCGAGCACCGGGATCGGCGCCGACGCCGCACGCGTGTTCGCCGCCCACGGCGCCAAGCTGATGCTGGTCGCCCGCAGCGAAGGCCCTCTGGCTGAGCTGGCCAAGGAACTGGACGCCGCCTACTGCACCGGCGACATCGCCGACGCGGCCGACGTGACCCGGTTCGTGGACGAGACGGTCGCCCGCTATGGCCGGCTCGACGGCGCCTTCAACAACGCCGCGATGACCCAGGGCGGCCGGCTCGACCGGGTGTCCGAAGCCGACTTCGAGCAGATCATGCGGGTCAACATCAAGGGCACCTGGCTGTGCCTGCGTGAGCAGATCCGGGTGATGGAACCGGTCAACCGGGGCTCCATCGTCAACGTCAGCAGCATCGGCGGCCTGCGCGGCAGCTCCGGGATGGGCGCCTACCAGGCCACCAAGCACGCGGTCATCGGGCTCACCCGGACCGCCGCGCACGACGTCGGCCCGCTCGGCATCCGGGTCAACGTGATCGCCCCCGGTCCCACCGAGTCGCCGATGCTCGACCAGACCCGGATCAACATCCCCGGCGGCGTGGAGGCGCGCATCAACGCGACGCCGCTGCGCAAGGCGGGCACCGGCGCCGAGGTCGGCCAGGTGGTGTCGTTCCTGCTCAGTGACCTGTCGTCGCACCTGAGCGGCGTGATCCTGCCGGTGGACGGTGGGTTCCTTGCGTGACGCCGGCACCCTCCGGGTCGGCGGCCGGGTGCATTTCGGCTTCGGCGCCCGGGCTCAGCTGCCGTCCATCCTCCAGGTCCACGGCACCCGCGTCCTCGCCGTCGTCGACCCGTTCCTGCTGAGCGGCGGCCAAACCAGTGGTAGCCCTGGGCGGCCTCCGGGCCCCGGACACCGCCCGGAGCTACCACTGGGACTGCGGCTGCCGGACGACGCGCGGATCTTCTCCGACATCACCCCGGAGTTGCCGGTCGGGACGCTGGACGCCGCCGGGGCGATGGCCCGTGAGTTCGCGCCGGACGTGATCGTGGCCATCGGCGGCGGCAGCGCGCTCGACGCGGCCAAGCTGATCGCGCTGCTGGCCACCCACGACGGACCGCTGAGCCGGTATTACGGCGAAAATCTGGTCCCCGGGCCGGTGGTGCCGGTCGTCGCCCTGCCGACCACGGCCGGCACCGGCTCGGAGGTCACCCCGGTCGCTGTCGTCTCCGACCCGGACCGCGAGCTCAAGGTCGGCATCTCCAGCCCGTTCCTGGTCCCGGCGGCGGCCATCGTCGACCCCGAGCTGACCATGGGCGCGCCGGCGACCGTCACCGCGTACTCCGGGATCGACGCCCTGGTCCACGCGGCCGAGTCCTTCACCGCCCGCCGGCTCGACCTGGACTGGTCGGCGCCGCTGCCGGTCTTCACCGGGCGCAACGCCCTGTCCGAGCCACTGTCGCTGCAGGCGGCCGCGCACCTCGGCCCGTGGCTGCCGGTCGCGGTCCGCGAGCCGGACGACCGCCGGGCCCGGCAGGAGGTGGCCCTGGGATCGCTGCAGGCCGGGATGGCCTTCGGTTCCACCGGCACCCACCTCTGCCACGCCCTGCAGTACCCGATCGGCGCGCTGACCAAGACCCCCCACGGCCTGGGTACGGGCCTGCTGCTCCCGTACGTCCTCGACGCGATCTCGTCCGCCGGGCGGGTCGCGTCGTTCGGCGCCGCCCTGGAGGGAATCCCCGAGAGCGAGGCCTCGCCGGAGCGCACCATCGCCCGGGTGGCCGAGATCAACCGGTACATCGGTGTGCCCGCCTCCCTGGCCGGGATCGGTGTCACCCGCGACCAGCTACCCCGGATCGCCGACCTGGCCCTCGGCTCGGCCCGGCTGCTGGCCATCGCCCCGATCGACCCGACCCGTGACGTACTGCTGGACATTCTCGAACGTGCCTTCGCCGGAGGAAAACCGTGATCACCGACCTGTTCATCGACGGCGAGTGGCGGCCCGGCTCGGACGGGCGCCGCTTCGACGTCATCGACCCGGCCGACGGCTCGACCATCGCGGCCTTCGCGGCGGCGACCGAGCAGGACTGCATGGACGCCGTCGACGCCGCCGCCGCGGCGAGTGCGTCGTGGGCGGCCACCGCGCCCCGGGAGCGGAGCGAACTGCTGCGGGCCGCGTACGAGATCCTGACCGAGGAGGCCGAGGACTTCGCCGAGCTGATGGTCCGGGAGAACGGCAAGTCCTGGGCCGACGCGATGGGCGAGGCGAACTACGCCAAGGAGTTCTTCCGCTGGTTCGCCGAGGAGGCGGTCCGGGTGCCGGGGGACTACCGGCTCTCCCCGGCCGGCGACAAGCGCATCGTCGTCGACCGGCAGCCGATCGGCGTCTCGCTGCTGATCACGCCGTGGAACTTCCCGGCCGCGATGGCCACCCGCAAGCTCGCGCCGGCGCTGGCCGCTGGGTGCACCACGATTCTCAAACCGGCCCGTGAGACGCCGCTGACCGCCGCGTACATCGTCGAGGTGCTCTTCCGGGCCGGCGTCCCGCGCGGGGTGGTCAACCTGGTCACCCCGGTGCCGACCGGGCCGCTGGTCAAGCGGATGATCGACCGGCCCGAGGTCCGCAAGCTGTCTTTCACCGGCTCGACCGAGGTGGGCCGCGACCTGCTCCACGCCTGCGCCGACACCGTGGTCAGCACGTCGATGGAGCTCGGCGGCAACGCCCCGCTGATCGTGCTGCCGGGCGCCGACCTTTCCATCGCCGTCGAGGGGGCGTTGCAGGCGAAGATGCGCAACGGCGGCTCGGCCTGCACCGCGGCCAACCGGTTCTATGTCCACGGTTCGCTCCACGACGAGTTCGTCAGCCTGTTCCAGGCCGCCTTGGGGGAGATCCCGGTCGGTTCGGGGCTCGACCGATCCAACCGGCTGGGCGCCCTGGTCTCGGTGGCCGAGCGAGACAAGGTGGCGGCGCTGGTCGAGCAGGCGGTCGCCGGCGGCGCGACGCTGATGCTCGGCGGGAAGGCCTCCGAGTCCGGGGCGTTCTACGACGCGACGCTGCTCACCGGGGTACGGCACGGGTCGGCGATCACCAGCACCGAGATCTTCGGGCCGGTCACCGCGGTGGTCCGGTTCGACGACGTGGACGAGGCCGTGCGGATGGCCAACGACACCGAGTTCGGGCTGATGGCGTACGTGTTCGGCGAGGAGCGGGAGGCGATCGCGGTGGCCCGGCGGCTGGAGGCCGGCATGGTCGCGGTCAACCGGGGCGTGGTCAGCGATCCGGCGGCACCGTTCGGCGGCGTGAAGCAGAGCGGGCTGGGCCGTGAGGGCAGCTCGGAGGGCATCCTCGAGTTCCTCGAAGAGAAATACATCGCCCTGACCGCGTAAGTCGTGTTTGTCAACCCACCTGGGGCTGCGGCGTCGCTCAGAGCTCGCCGGACGGCGTCCGCGAGACGCCGGCATACAACACCGGTATGACGGCGCCTCCCGGCCGACGCCCGCCCCGGGCGGGTTGACAAACACGACTTCGACAGTGATCAACCAATTTGCACGCATCGATTAGAAACAGGCGATGCGTAGAGTTTTGACGGCCGCCGCCGCCACGGTGGCCCTGCTGATCGGTACGGGCGGTGCGGCCCACGCCGACCCGCCGACGTCACCGGTTCCGGACAAACTGCCCGCCGGCTGGTCCGTGGAGAACGACAAACTGGTCTGGCACGCGCCGCGGCCGGTGCCGATGGGCGACGCCGCGGTCGAGTTCTGGTCCGGTTCGCACCGGCTCGGGCGGGCGCATGGTTCCGCCGACCAGCGCACCTTCCGCCTGCCCCTGCCCGACAACACCGAGGCTCTCTCGGTACGCGCCGCGGGCAAGCGCCTCGACCTGGCCCCGCCGGCCCGCGCCCAGCGCAAGGCCGCCCCCAAGCAGCTCGCCCAGCTCCCGGGCGGCGACGTCGACCCGGGCACGCCGGGGCCGTACGCGACCACCACCGGCGAGTACGACCTGCCCTCGGTCAAGCTGCCCGACTTCCCGGCCGACGTCGAGATGCGCGGCGTCGTGGTGGCGCCCCGCAACGCGCCCGGCCCCCGCCCGCTGGCCCTGTTCCTGCACGGCCGCCACTGGACCTGCTACGCCGGTGACGACCCGGACCGGATCTCCGGCGAGTGGCCCTGCCCGGCCGGCACCCAGGAGGTGCCCAGCTACCGCGGCTACCTGCAGGCCCAGCAACTGCTCGCCTCGCAGGGCTACGTCACCGTCTCGATCGCGGCCAACGGCATCAACGGCCAGGACTTCGCGGCCGACGACGCCGGTGCCCAGGCACGCTCGTCGCTCGTCCGCCTGCACCTGGCCCAGTGGGCCGCCCGCCCCGCGGCCATCGCCAAGCTGGCGCCCGCGACCGACCTGAGCAAGGTCTTCCTGATGGGCCACTCGCGTGGTGGTGAGGGCGTCAACCGCGCGGCCATGGACTCGCTCAACCCGCCGCCGGCCGCGGTCGACGGCTACCACGGCAAGGTGCGGTGGACGATCCGCGGCACCCTGCTGATCGGGCCGACCATCTTCGGGCAGGACCCGGCGCCCGACGTCCCGTCGGCGACCATCCTGCCCGGCTGCGACGGCGACGTGTCCGACCTGCAGGGCCAGATCTACGTGGACGGTACGCGCGGCGTCGGCAACGGCAAGGCGCTGCACAGCGCGCTGTACTTCGTCGGCGCCAACCACAACTTCTTCAACACCGAGTGGACGCCGGGCCAGTCGGCCGCACCGTCCTTCGACGACTTCTCCACCGACCCCGAGGCGCCGGACCCGCTGTGCTCGCCGGGTACGCCGACCCGCCTCACCGAACGGCAGCAGCAGACCGCCGGCGCGACCTACATCGCGGCGGCCGCGCGGCTCTTCGTGGGCGGCGACGACCGGGTCCGGCCCCTGCTCGACGGCAGCGGCGTCCGCGCGCCGTCGGCCGACCCCGCTCGCGTGCTCAGCCACGCGGTCGGCGCCGCGCGTACCCCCGCGATCCTGCCGTCGTCCGATCTGAACGTCACCGGCGGCGGCAAGCTCTGCCTCGAGGTCGCCACCGACGACCCGTGCCTGGTCAACGAGAACTTCTTCGGGGGATCGCCGCACTTCACGCCGTTCCTCGGGGTCAACCCCGAGGAGGGCCGGTACGCGGTCCGCCTCACCGGCCCGGCGACCGTGCGGCAGGCGAAGCCGGCATCCCTGACCGGCGCCTCGCACCTGGCCCTGCGCCTGGTCGTGCCGCCCAACACCATTGGCCGTTTCGGGGTTTCCGCGGCCGATCAGGCCGGCCGGCCGGTCGACCTCGGCGACGTGACGGTCGAGGGCGTTCCGGGCACCGACTACAGCACCTCGTACTGGGCCCGTGAGGTGCGGGTGGCGCTCCCCAAGGGCGTGACCTCGCTGGCCTCGCTGACGCTGACGCCGCGCCAGGACGGGCCGGCGTGGTTGATCGACGCGTGGGGCTGGCGGGCGGGAACGCCGGCGCCGGCGTTCGTGGCGCTGTCCCGGATCGACGTCGGCGAGGTCGCGGCGGTCGAGGGCGACGCGGGCACCGCCACCTACCAGGTGCCGGTCGACGTCAAGGGCAAGACCCGCGGCCAGGTACGCCTGTTCGTCACCGACCCCGAGACGTTCGCGACGAAGACGTTCGTGGCCGACGTGCGGCCCGGCGACGTGCGCATCGACGTCCCGGTCGAGGTGGCCGGCAACAAGTCGTACGACGGCGACAAGCGCTACTACGTCACGGCCAAGGCGGTCCGCAACTCGATGGTGGGTGACTACCAGGGCGGCGCCGACGTCCGTGAGGACGACCCGCGCCCCGACATCACCATCACTCCCGCGACCGCCACCACGGCCGAGGGCGGCACGCTGACCTGGAACATCAACCTGTCCGCGCCGGCCGGCGTGTCGTTGTACGTGATCTTCCAGCCGGAGGCCGTGCCGGCCGAGCTGTCGTCCACCGACGTCGACCCGGCCTGGTTCAGCGACAACAGCGGCGAGCTGGCGACTCCGTCGCGGGCGTTGTCGGCCTCGCGGCTGCAGCCGTGGGTGGTCGTCGAGCCGGGTGCGACAGCGGCCCAGCTGACCATGCCGACGGTCACCGACGACGTCACCGAGGGCGCCGAGAACGTCCGCTGGCAGGCCGGCGTCTACAACTTCACCACCGACCAGCTCGAGCCGCTGACCACCGTCAACGGCACCGTCACCGAGTAGCTCGTTCCCGAGGGGCGGCGCCGCGCATGCCGCGTGGTGCCGCCTTTTCCGGCTTCAGGCCCGGTCGCGGATGAAAGATGCCGCCAGTTCGCCGACGGCCACGCTCGGGGCCATGGTGTTGGCCATCGGGACCCGCGGCAGAACCGACGCGTCGGCGACGCGCAGGCCGTCACAGCCCCGGACCCTGAGCCGGGAGTCGACCACGGCCAGCTCGTCGCCACCCATCCGGGCCGTGCCGGTCTGGTGCCAGAACGTCTCGACAGTCTCGCGCAGGTAGCGTCCGAAGTCGGCCGGGCCGGGGCGCCGCTCGCCGGCCACCCACTGGCGCAGGGCCGGCGCCGTGGCGATCGACCGCGCGGTGTCCAGGGCCTCGAGCGTCTCGGGAACGTCCTCGGGGTGGGTGAAGTACCCGGTTTCGATCAGCGGGGTGACGGCCGGGTCGGCCGAGGCCAGGCGCACCCGGCCGGGCTCGCGCATCGGCACGCCGACCATGAAGCTGACGCCGCCGCTGGACGCGGGCGTGACGTACATGAACCCGGACGGCCAGAAGGTCGCCACGCCGGTGTCGCCGGGCGGCGGCAGGCGCGCGTCCGGCGCCGGGTCGAACACCACGTCGAGGTGGGCGTGGTCCTGCAGGTTGCGGCCGACGCCGGGGAGGTGGCGGATCACCGGTAGCCCGTGCCGGCCGAGTTCGGCGGCGTCACCGAGGCCGGAGAGCATGAGCACCTTGGGGGTGTTGACCGCGCCGAGCGAGAGCACCACCTCGGCTCCGGCGCGGAGGTCCTCGGTCCGGCCCTCGGTGCGCACCCGCACGCCGACGGCGCGACCGTTCTCGATCAGCACGCGCAGCACCAGGGTGTGCGGCCGTACGGTCAGGTTGGGTCGCCCCGGCTCGGCCACATAGGACCGGTAGGGCGAGCGCCGGCGCCCGTCGCGGATGGTCTTCCGGGACGTCGCGGTGCCGCGGTCACGGGTCGACAGCTCGCCGTTCGGGTCCGGGTGGCGCGGGAATCCCGCCTGTTCGGCCGCCGCCAGCACGGCCTGGCCGAGCGGGTCCGGTGCGGCGCGACCGACCCGCATCGGGTCCTCCTCGATGCGTTCGAAGAGCTCGCTCACGGCCGGGTAGGACCACGCCGGATCACCCGTCACGTTCGCGTAGTGGTCCCAGTCGTCGCGGTGGCCGCGGACCCAGTTGCTGACGTTGACGCTGCCGCCGCCACCGAGGACGCGGCCCATCGCGTACCCGAGGGTGCGCCCGCCGACCGCCTCGTCGGGCACCGTGGTGAAGTCCCACAGCCGGTCCGAGCCGAAGTTCAGCGGCCAGAGGTCCGGGTCCTGGACGGCGGCTACGTCGTCCGGGCCGCCGGCCTCGATCAGCAGCACCGACACGCCGGGGTCCTCGGCCAGCCGACCGGCGACGGCCGATCCGGCCGAACCGCTGCCGCAAACGATGTAGTCATACATGTCCGGTGGACCTTAGCGAACGGCGTGGTCCCGTCATGGGGAAGGGTCCCCGATTCCGGAAATGGGAAGGCGCCTTTATCGACAGCGTCCCCGAACCTTTCTTCTTTCTTAACGGCATAGGGCGTGAGCTGGTCTTTTGCCGGTGTCGGCGTCGACCGGCACACATCGTCGCCGACATTCGGACGGGTGACAGGTGAACCGCTGCGACGGCAGGCCCGTATGTCCCCACCGAGAAGACATCGACGTCCAGCTACGAGGGAGTGATGATGAGTCTGCGTTACCGAAGGGGCACCCGGGTCAATCGCAAGGCGATCGGCGCGGTTGTGATCGCCGGTGTTCTGGTCGCCGGCGGCTTGACGGGTGTGCAGCTCGCGTCCGCCGGTGAGAACACCAAGGCCGCCGATGTCGTGGTTGTGGACGGGCAGCAGTTCGACGTCTCCAACTGCACCAAGCTGGAGATCAACGGCGGTGCCGTGGTCTGTGACGGCGAGGAGCTGGCACCGATCCAGGACCAGGGCGCCGGGGACGCCGCCGCCGCGTCGGCCGCCGCCCTCGAGACCGCGTGCGACCAGTTCGCCGTCGACCAGGCCGCCGCCGACCAGGAGGCCGCGGGCCAGGGCGAGGAGGCCGGCCAGGGCGAGCAGGGTGACGCTTCGGCGCCGCCGGCCCCGCCCGAGAAGGGTGGCAAGGGCGAGAAGGGCGCCGCGGCCGGCAAGAAGAAGGCCAGCATGGGCGCGCTTCAGCACTCGCTGCGCCAGCAGATCAAGAAGGCCAAGGAGGCCCGCAAGGCCGCCCGCGAGGCCGAGAAGCACGGCAAGGGCAAGGGTAAGGGCGAGGCCGGCCAGGGCGAGGACGCCGGTGCGGGCGACCAGGCCGGTGCCGGTGACGAGGCGGGCGCCGGTGACGACGCGGGTGCCGCGGCCGACATCGACGCCGCGCGGGCCGCGTTCCTGCAGTCCTGCCTGGACCTGGCCATCGCCAAGGCCGCCGGGGCCGGTGACGCCGGTGCGGGCGACGAGGCCGGTGCCGGTGACGAGGCCGGCCAGGGCGAGGACGCCGGTGCCGGTCAGGACGACGCCGGTGCGGGCGACGAGGCGGGTGCCGGTGACGAGGCCGGTGCCGCCGACAAGGGCGAGGACGCCGCGGCCAAGAAGTAACTCGTGAGCACGGAACCGGGGGCGGCCCCCCCCCCCCCCCCCCCGGGCCGACCCCCCCCCCCCCGGGCCCCCCCCCCCCCCCCGGCAAACGGGCCCGGGGGGGCGCCCAGCCCGCCCCCCCCCCAACCCCCCCCCCCGG
>NZ_JBICSP010000001.1:925551-1015284 GCF_043197135.1 Actinoplanes sp. NPDC049265
CGGGGGGGGGGGCGGGCGGGGGGGGGGCGGGGCCGGGGGCGGGCCCCCCCCCCCGGGGCGCCCCCGCCGCGCCAACCCCCCCCCCGCCCCCCCCGCCCGGGGGGCCCCCCCCCCCGCCCCCCCCCGGTTCCGTACGCTCGGACGGATGGACCCGCCGGCGCTCAGCTGAAATCGGGCCAGGGCGGGAAGCCGATGCCGGACAGCCGCAGACCGCCCCACGGGTCGGGCTCGCCGACCTTGGCCGAGGCCGGGCTGCCGTCGGCGACGGTGATGGTCGCCTCCCGGAAACCCGCCCGGTACGCCGCCACCAGCGCCGCGTCCGGTGCGATCCGCCCGGCCCAGCGCAGCCGGCCCTCCAGCGGTTCGAAGTGGGCCGACAGCCGCACGTCGAGCGACGCCGACGAGTCGCCCACGGTCACCACGGCCGGGCCACGGTAGTCCTCGCTCATTTCCGCACCGCCCACTCGTCCGGGAAGTCGGCGGCCCGGTTGACGCCTGCGATGCCGCCCCACAGGAACGTGGTCAGGTAGTCGCTCAACGCCGGCCGGCTGATCGGCTGCTGGGTGCGCAGCCACCAGTCCCCGACGGTCTGGACGTAGCCCACGATGCCGTACGCCCACGGCAGCGCCGGCCCCGAGTCGAGCCCGATCGAGCGCAGCCGGTCGCCCAGCAGGCGCGCCAGCCCGCTGGACACGGTGTCGACCACGTCGCCGACCACATCCGGACCGCGCTCGATGCCGGACGGGTGCACCACGAACCGGTACACGTGCGGGTCACCCTCGATGTAGGCGAGGTAGGCGTCGATCGCGGCGGCCACCACGTCGCGCTCCGCGCGTACCCGGGAAACCGCGGGACCGATCGCCGCGAGCAGGCTGGCCGCCGTCTCCTGGCCCACCGCCTGCCAGAGTTCCGACTTGTCGGCGAAGTATCGGTACAAAACCGGCTTGCTGACCCCGGCGGCCGCCGCGATCGCCTCCATGCCGATGTCGGGGCCCTGCGCGCGGATGGCCTCGATGGCGGCCGCGGTGAGCTGGGCGCGGCGCTGCTCGCGATGTCCGGCCCAGCGTTGACTGCGACCGTCCGGAGAGTTCATAGTACGAAAAGTAACTGTTACCGGAGGTAACATCAAGAGGAGGGGACCGTGGACCGCGACCTGACCGCCACCCGGCTACTCCGATCGTCGGCGTTGAACACGTACGACCCCGAGGTCGAGATCGACTGGGAGGCTCCGTTCGAGCCGGGCCGTTATTACTGCCCGCCCGAGCGCTGCAGTCTCTACGGCACCGAGCTGTGGAACGGGCTCACCGAGCCGCAGCGGATCGAACTGTCCAAGCACGAGGTGGCCAGCGTGGCCGGCCTGGGCATCTGGTTCGAGACGATCCTGATGCGGATGCTGCTGCGCGAGTACCACCGGCAGGACCCCCGGGAGCGGCACGCGCAGTACGCGCTGACCGAGGTCGGCGACGAGTGCCGGCACTCGGTCATGTTCGGGCGCATGGTCGCCCGGTTCGGCTGCCCGCACTACCGCCCGGAGGGCCGCGACGGCCGGCTCGGCCGGTTCGTCGCCGCCACCGCGCGAGGACCGCGGATGTACGCCGCCACCCTGATCGCCGAGGAAGTGCTGGACACCTTCCAGCGCGAGGCGATGGCCGACGAACGGGTCCAGCCGCTGGTGCGCATGGTGTCCCGGATCCACGTCATCGAGGAGTCCCGGCACGTCCGCTACGCCCGCGAGGAACTGGCCCGGCAGATCGCCGAAGTCACCACCTACGACCGCGTGATCATCGCCCGGACGGCCTGGCTGACCGGTCACCGCCTGATCCACGCCGACGTCTACCGGTCGGTCGGCATCGATCCGGCGGTGGGCCGGCGCGCCGCCTGGGCCAACCCGAACTTCCAGGCGACGCTGCGCTGGGCGGGGGAGCGGGTCGTCGAGTTCCTCGGCGAGCTCGGCCTGATCAGAGGTCCGGCCCGCAAGCTGTGGGAAAGGTCAGGCCTGCTTCAGGAACTCTCGCGCTAAGCCCGCGAACTCGTCGGCCCGCTCGATCTGCGGCATGTGGCCCGTGCCCGGGAAGAGGTGGAACGAGGCGTGCGGCAGCGCGGTGCGGGCCGCCCGGAGGTGCGCGGCCGGGAGGATCAGGTCCTTCTCACCCCAGACGACCAGGGTCGGCGGGTCGAGCTCGGCCACCCGGGCCAGCAGCTCGGTACGCCACCCCGGGTGCACACCACGGATCCCGCCGAGCGCCTTCGCCGTGGCCAGGAAATGCGCGGCGTACCCGTCCCGGGCGGCGACCCGGAGGCCGAACTCCACCCGCTCGTCGGTGACCAGCGCCCGGTCCACGAACAGGTTCCGCTCGACCTGGGCCGACACCCGCCGGTCGAAGCGCCTCATCAGCCGTCGGCCCAGCCCGGGCACGGCCAGGACGCGCAGCGCCATCGTCACTTCACGCCCGAAGCCGGCGCTGGCCACCAGCGTCAGTGACCGGGCGGCCCCCGGGTCGCGGCAGAGCATGCGCATGGCCACCGCGCCGCCGAGCGAGTTGCCCATCAGGTGGGCCGGCCGCCCGGCGCCGAGAACGACGAGGGTGTCCTCGACCCCGGCGGCCAGACTGTCCAGGCTGGGCGGTCCCGGCAGCGGGTCGCTCAGCCCGAAGCCGGGCAGGTCGACGCTGATCACCCGGTAGTCGTCGTCGAGCCGCTCGTGCTGCGGGGCCCAGTCCTCCAGGCTCCGGGCGATGCCGTGCAGCAGGACCACCGGTGGCGCGTCCGGGTCGCCGGTGACGTGCGCGCGGATCCGGGCGCCGTGCACCTCGACCTCGCGTACCGTCATCGGGACGCCAGCCGCACCAGCCGGCCGATCACCTTCATGTGCGACACCGGCATCAGCCGGGACAGCGCGGCCGGGACCTTCGCGCTCGACGCGATCAGAACCCGCGCCCGGCGGCGGGCCACGCCGTCCAGGATCTCGGCCGCGGCCTTTTCCGGCGGGTACGAGAGCAGCCGGTCGAAGCGCTCCTGCTCGCCGTCCTCGCCGCCCTTCGGCACGTTGCTGCCGACCGGGGCGTTCGCGGCGATCCTGGTCCGGATCCCGCCCGGATGGATGGTGGTGACACCGACCCGCCCGTCGAGCTCCGACCGCAGCACCTCGCTGAACCCGCGCAACCCGAACTTGCTGGTGCTGTACGCGGCCTGCCCGGCCGGCGCGATCAGCCCGTACAGGCTGGACACGTTGACCAGGTGGCTGCCCTCGGACGCGAGCAGGCTGGGCAGCAGCTCGTGGGTGAGCCGGACCGGAGCCCGCAGGTTGACGTTGAGCACGGTCTCGAACTCTTCGATCGTCACCTGCTCGAACAGCCCGCCCAGGGCCATCCCGGCGTTGTTGACCAGCAGACCCAGTCGTGGGTGGCGCTCGCGCAGGAGCCGGCCGAGCTCGGTCGCGGCGGACGGGTCGGACAGGTCGGCGACGTGCGTCCGCACAGCCCCGTTGATCCGACCGGCCACCGCCTTGAGGCCGACCGCGTCCTTGTCCACCAGCACCAGGTCGCAGCCGCGCTGGGCGAGCCCGTAGGCCAGCTGTTCACCGATGCCCGACGCGGCCCCGGTGAGCACCGCGGTCTTGCCCCGGAAGACGAACGGCTTCATGCGGCGGCTCCTACCCGGGTGCGTTCGCGGCTGAACGTCATGTTGCGGCGCAGGTCGGCCCGCGGGGACCGGATCAGGTCGTAGACGTAGTTCTGCTTGATCGTCCACGGGTCGCGCGTGCCCTGCTGCGGGAACAGGCTCAGCGCGCGCTGGACGTACCCCGAGGTGAAGTCCAGCAGCGGCCGTCGCGGCCCCGGAGGCTTGGCGTCCGGTCTGGCCACTGTGTACCCGTTGCGGTTCATGAAGGTCAGCAGCCGCATCACGTAGCGGTGGCTGAGGTCGGCGCGCAGCGTCCACGAGGCGTTCGTGTAACCGATGCAAAAGGCCAGGTTGGGTACGCCGCTGAACATCATGCCCCGGTACGCGACCTGCTCACCCGGGTTGACCGCCGTGCCGTCGACAGTGACCCTGATGCCGCCGACGGCCAGCAGGCGCAGCCCGGTCGCCGACACCACCACGTCGGCCGGGATCGTCGTGCCCGAGCTCAGCCGGACGCCCTCGGGCACCAACCGGTCGATCGTGTCGGTGACCACCGACGCCCGGCCGGAGCGGATCACGTCGTACAGGTCGCCGTCCGGGATCACGCACAGGCGCTGGTCCCAAGGGTCGTAGGCCGGCTTGAAGTGGGTGTCCACGTAGGCCTCGTCGCCCAGCCGCCCGACCGCGAACTTGCGCAGGATCGCGCGTGCCCGCTCGGGCCGGCGGCGCGCGAGCTGGTAGAAACCCTGCGACACGGCCACGTTGCGGGCCCGGATGACCCGGTGCACCACGCCGGCGGGCAGCTTGCGCATCATCGCCGCGGCCATCTTGTCCCGCGCGGGCAGGATCGCCATGTACGTGGGGGAGCGCTGCAGCATCGTCACGTGCCCGGCCGTCCCGGCCAGCGTCGGAACGAGGGTGACCGCGGTGGCACCACTGCCGATGACCACGATCCGCTTGCCCCGGGTGTCCAGATCGGCCGGCCAGAACTGCGGGTGCACGAAATCGCCGGCGAAGTCCTCGCGGCCGGGGAACTCCGGCTCGTACCCGCGGTCGTAGTCGTAGTAGCCGGTGCAGCAGTACAGAAACCGGCAGACGTACGTGCCGCCGGTCGTCTCGACCGTCCACCGCTGCTCCTCCGACGACCACGCGGCGGTCAGCACCTTGGTGTCGAAGCGGATCCGCGGCAGGATCGGGCCGTCCTCGGCGATCTGGCGGATGTACGTGCGGATCGACTCGCCGTCGGCCAGCGACCGGTCGCTGCGCCACGGCTTGAACGGATAGCTCATCGTGAACATGTCCGAGTCGGAACGCACGCCCGGATAGCGGAACAGATCCCAGGTGCCGCCGAGCGCGGCCCGGGCCTCCAGCACGGCGAAGCTGCGTTCCGGATGCTCGCGGGTCAGCCGCCAGGCCGCCCCGACCCCGGAGAGCCCGGCGCCGACGATCAGCACGTCCAGATGTTCGGCCATGACGCCCAGCTTTCTGTACTTCTACCGTCAGTACTTGTCTTTCGGCGACAAGTATTTACCCTCGTACGACATGGCTGACGTTGTCCGGGCCGCCGGTCTGCGTGGCCTGCCCGACCTGGTGACCGCGCTCGGCCGGGACGGCGACGCGCTGCTGGCCGCCCACGGCATCCCGCCCACGGCGCTGAACAGCGACGACGCCGTCATCCCGTCGACCGCCGCGGCCCGCGTCCTGGAGTCCGCCGCCACCGCCTGCGACTGCGGCGACCTGGGTCTGCGCCTGGCCGGGCAGCAGAACGCCTCGGTGCTCGGCCCGCTCGCGATCGCCATCGAGAACTCACCGACCCTGGGCGAGGCCCTGGACTGTGCCCGGCGGTTCCTGTTCGTTCACAGTCCCGGCCTGACCGTCGCCGAGGTGCCCGACCCCGAGCACCGCCCCGGCGTGTCCGGCATCCGCTACGCCGGCGCCACGTCCCCGCTGCCGCCGCAGGTCGCCGACCTCGGGCTCGGCCTGCTGCACCGGGTCACCGACCTGCTCTCCGGCGGCTACGGGCTGCGCTCGGTGCACCTGCCGCATCCGCCCCTCGCGCCGGTCGCCCGCTACACCGCGTTCTTCGGCGCCGACGTCCGCTTCGACCAGCCCGCCGCCGTCCTGCGGGTGCCGCAGACGCTGGCCGCGACGCCGGTGGCCGGCGGTGGCAACGAGATGCTGCGCGAGGTCGCGCTGGACTACATGCGTGGCCACTTTCCCGCCCCCGGGTCGTTCACCAGCGCCCGGGTCCGGCACCTGCTGGCGCGTGGGCTCGGGTCGGCGCCGGTCCACCTGGCCGCGGTGGCCCGCCAGCTGCGGACGCATCCACGAACCCTGCAGCGCCGGCTGGCCGACGAGCAGGTGACCTTCGAAGAACTGCTCGACGATGTACGCCGCTCCGCCGCCCACCGCCTGATCACCTCCACCGACCTGCCGTTGTCCCAGGTCACGGCCATGGTCAGCCTGGCCGAGCAGTCGGCGCTGACCCGCGCCTGCCGCCGCTGGTTCGGCGTACCGCCCCGCGAGCTCCGGCGCGCCACCCGGCTCAGCCGCGACGCCGGGCCCGCCTGATCAACGTGTCGCGCGGCGGAACGCCTGGTGGAGTGCCGCCGCGCCGACCGCCGCGGCCACCCCGCCGGTCGCGACCGCGGTGACCTGCCGCCACGTCGGCCGCAATGGGCCGCCCTCGCTGCGCGCCGCCGGCCCGAAGACGTTGCCCGGATGCCGCGAGATCGGTTCCCGCGACAGCCCGAAGCGTCGCATCAGCGGCGTGACCAGGGCGTCGTACACCCATGGCATGGTCGTGAACCCCAACTCGATCAACCGGTTGGCCGGGCCGACCGAGATCTCCCGCCCCGGCCGGTCGGCCTGCCGCAGGATCGCCGCGGCCACCCGCTCGGGCCGGTCGACCGGGGGTGGCGGCCGGCCGACGAAACCGGCGTAGTTCGCCGCGCTGGTGTAGATCGGTGTGTCGACGCTGCCCAGCGACACTGTGCAGACCCGCACGCCGGGCGCGTCGCGGACCTCCTGGGCGAGCGTACGGGCCAGACCCCGCAGCCCCCACTTGGCCGTGACGTAGGCCGACATGTACGGCGCGGTGATGTGCGCGAGCAGCGAGCTGCAGAGGATCAGCGTGCCCCGCTGCTGGTGCCGGAACTGCCGCAACGCGACCCGGGCGACGTTCGCGGTGCCGATCAGGTCGGTGGCGATGACCCGGTCGAAGACCTCGGCCGGAAGATCCTCGAAGCGTCCGTACGCCATCACGGCGGCCGAGTCGGACCAGATGTCGATCCGCCCGAACCGCTCGACCGCCGCGTCCCGAACCGCGTCGACCTCGGCCCGGCGGGTCACGTCGGCCGGCACGATCAGCGGTGTCCCGCCACACTCCTCGGCCACCTTGTGCAGGTCGGCCTCGCCCCGCGCGACCAGCACCAGCCTGTCCCCGCGCGCGGCGAACGCACGCGCGGCCGCCCTCCCGATGCCGCTCGACGCTCCCGTGATCACCACGACCCGCTCACTCATGCCCCGGGTCTTACCCACGATCAGCCGGAACGTGCAGTTTATTTGCCCATCACCGGGGCAAGAAACCTGGCCCGCTGCATGACGGCGATGCCCGCCGCGCCGAGCAGGCCGACCAGGCACAGGAAGGCGAACGGGATCCACAGGTGGCCGTTCAGGTCGAGCAGGGCGCCGGTGACCGTGCTGACCACGGCCGTGAGCAGGGCCGAGATCAGGTAGAAGTAGCCGTAGTAGGTGCCGACGAGGCGTTCGCTGCCGACCATCGGGATCAGCTCCATCATGAACGGGTTGGTGATCGTGATGCCGACGCTGAACACCATCGTGCCGAGGAGAACCGGCCCCGCCGCGGCCAGGGCGTCCGCTGGGGCCAGCGGGGACGCGGCCGTGCCGGTCAGCGGGGCCGCCAGGGCCGGGGCCACGAAACCGGCGGCGATCAGGGCCAGCCCGACCGCCATCGAGGTGCCCGGGGACCACCGGCGGCGGCACAGGGCGACCAGCCGTACGCCGGTCAGCAGGCCCACGCCGGTCGACACCACGAAGACCGCGCTGACCGCGCCCGGGCGGCCGGTCACCCGCTGCGCCTCGAGCGGCAGGGCGAGGTAGAGCTGGTTGAACAGGGCCCAGTAGGCCGCGCCGGCCAGGGTGAAGGCCAGGAAGCGGCGATTGGCCAGCATGGTCGCCCAGGCCCGCCACACGCCCGCCTCCGGTGGCGGCCGCAAGGTCGACGGCAGCACGAACGCCTGCACGACGGTCAGCACCGCGAAGATGCCGCAAGCGACCGCGCAGACGATGCGGAAGTCGACGCCCAGCAGCAGCGCGCCGAGCACCGGGCCGACCAGGGAGCCCGAGTTGCCGACGACGTTAAGCAGCGTGAACGTCTCGGCCCGGCGGGTCGGCGACTCGTGCATCAGATAGGTCTGCACGGCCGGGTTGAAGATCGCACCGGCGACCCCGGTCAGCGCGGTCGCGGCGATGATCAGGGCCGGGGTGGTGAACAGGGCGAACATGCCGAAGGCGACCACCCGCAGGGCGCACCCAGCATGATCATGAGGCGGGGGCTGAGCCGGTCGGCTCCCACCCCACCGACCACGTAGAGACCCTGCTGGCAGAGCGTGCGGACGCCGAGCACGGTGCCGATCAGCGCGGCGGCGAAGCCCAGATCCTCGCGCAGATAGGTGGCCAGGAACGGCACCACCATGAAGAAGCCCAGCGTGATCCCGAACTGGTTGGCGATGAGCAGCTTGGCCACCGGGGTCAGACCGCGCCACCCCGACCGCTCCATCCCCAGACCCTAGGAGATCACCGGCGGCCCGGCTGTGATCACCGCCTCAGCCTCGGGCAGCAGGGCCCGCTCCCGGTAGGCGCAGAAGCCGTCGTATTTCGCGAGCCTTCGGCGTACCCCCCCCGGGCGCCCACGCTCTACTGTTCGGCTGACCGGGGGCGGTTCGCGCCGTACGCGTCCCAGTGCACGACCTCCTCCAGCGGCCGCCGCTTCGGTTGCGCCCAGCGCCCCTTGACCGGGTAGCCGAGCGGCACCAGCGCCATCGTGATCGACTTCTCCGGCAGCCCGAGCAGCTCGCAGGTCTCCTTGTCGTGGCCCGAGTAGAGCGTGGTCAAGGTCGCACCGATCCCGTAGGCCCGGGCCGCCAGCATCAGCTGCTGCACCGCGCCGTAGATGGACGAGCCCAGCCGCGGGTTCTTCGACTCGCCCGGCCCCAGCAGCGCCGGGATGATCCAGACGGGCGCGTCCTCCAGGTGCTCGGCCAGGTGCTCGGCCGAGAGGTAGGTGCGCCGGCCGGTCGCGTCGCCGTTGAGTTCCTTCTCCCGGCGGGGCCCGTACACCGCCTGCCAGCCCTCGCGGTACCACTGCGCGATCTGCCGCTTCTTCTCCGGGTCGCGCAGCACGATCCACGCCCACAGCTGCGAGTTGCCGCCGGACGGCCCGCGCACGGCGGCGTCCAGCAGCTCCCAGATGATCTCGTCCGGGATCGGGTCGGTGGACAGGTAGCGGCGCGCCGGCGTGGAGTGCAGGGCCTCCAGCACGCTGATGTTCTCGGGGGTCATGGCGTCAGTCATACCACCGCCGGAGTCCCTCGTGACCACGACCACAACACCGGGCGGCGACGTCGCCGGAGGCACATGATGGGGTCCGTGGTCACCGAGGAGAAGACGCGGGCCCGGTCCGGCGGCGTGGTCGCCGTGGTGGCCATCCTGCTCGCCGCGGTGAACCTGCGCCTCGCCGTGACCAGCGTGGGCCCTGTGCTGGCCGAGATCCGCGACGGCCTCGGCATGAGCGGCACGGTCGCCGGGCTGCTCACCTCGCTGCCGGTCGTGTGTTTCGCGCTGTTCGGCTTCACCGCTCCGCGGCTCGCCCGCCGGTTCGGCGCGGCCGCCGTCGTCGCCGCCGGCCTGGTGGTCCTCGCGCTCGGTCTCACGATCCGCCCGTACGCCGGCAGCCCGCCGCTGTTCATCCTGCTCAGCGGCGTGGCCCTGGCCGGCATCGCGGTCGTCAACGTGCTCCTCCCGATGATCGTCAAGGAGCGTTTCGCCGGGCGTGCGGGCGTGCTCACCGGCCTCTACTCCTTGTCGCTCAACCTGGGCGCCGCGGCCGCCGCCGGCGCCACCGTGCCGCTGACCGGCGCGCTCGGCGACGACTGGCGGCTCGGGCTGGCCGCCTGGGCGGTGGTGGCGGTGCTGGCGGTGCCACCGTGGCTGGCCCTCAGCCGCGACCACACGCCGGCGCCGCCGACCGGCCGGGCCGCCCCGCCGCCGTTGCGGGTGGTCCGCGAGCCGGTGGCGTGGGCCTTGGCGGTGTACTTCGGCATGCAGTCGACCTCGGCCTACGTGATGATCGGCTGGCTTCCGCAGATCTACCGCGACGCCGGGATCTCGGCCTCGACGGCCGGCGTGCTCTTCGCGGTGACATCCTTCCTCGGCGTGCCGCTGGGCTTTCTGGTGACCACGTACGCCGGACGTGTCCGCAGCCAGAGCCTGATCGCTCTCGGGCTGGGCGTGGCCGGCATCTTCGGCTATGGCGGCCTGTGGCTCGACCCGGCCGCGGCCCCCTGGCTCTGGGCCGTCCTGCTGGGCGTCGCCAACTGCGCGTTCCCCCTGGTCCTGACCATGATCACACTGCGCGGCCGCACGCCCGCGTCGGTCGTCCGGCTGTCCGCCTTCGGCCAGGGCATCGGCTACCTGATCGCCATCCCCGGCCCGATCCTGGTCGGCGTCCTGCACGACGCGTCCGGCGGCTGGCGGGTTCCGCTGGCCCTGATGGTGGCCTTGACGATCCCACAGATCATCGGCGGAGCGCAGGCCGGCCGCGACCGCCAGGTCTGAGCCTCCTCGCCGACGGCCCTACCACTGTTGAGGCAGATGGTGGGCGTGGGCGGTGTTCGGGCGTGAGGGCCGCCCGGTGCTACCACTGTCCAGACCGGTGGTAGGCCCTGGGGCGTCAGGAGGCGGGGGTGATGTGGATCTTTGGGGCGGGGCCCCAGGCCGGGGCACGGCGGCCGGAGAGGACGGCGACCGCGTCGTCGAGGGTGACGGTGGCCGCTACCAGTGGGCGGGGGTCGACGGCGCCGGCGGCGTACGCGGAAATGGTCTGAGCCAGCGCGCCCGAACCGCTCAGCACGCCCACCGCGGTCACGTCCTTGAGCGCCAGCCGCCGGGTGTCGGCGAGCGACGGCTGCTCGGCGATCCCGATGAACACCACCCGGCCGCCGGGCTCGACCAGGTCGATGGCCCGGGCCGGCAGCGTCGACGCCGTCGAGCAGTCGACGACCGCGTCGAACGGCAGTTCGGGCAACGTGTCGGCGGTCCACGCGTGGGTGAAGCCGAGCGAGCGGGTGAAGTCGAGTGACAACCCGAGCACGTGCACCTCGGCGCCGGCCGCCGCCGCGAACGACGCCGCCAGCAGCCCGATCGTGCCGGGACCCATGATCAGCACCCGGGCGCCGGGCACCAGCTGGGCGGCCAGGACGGCCCGGAGCGCGTTGGCCCCGGGTTCGACCAGGGCGCCCAGGGTGGCGTCGACCTCGGGCGGCAGCTCGTGCAGCGCCGACACGGGCACCGGGAGTTGGGCCGCCAGCGCGCCGGGCCAGCCGCGCCGGACCCCGATCTCGTGCCGGTCGGCGCACAGGTGCTGCCGGCCGGACGTGCACCGGGCACAGTGCCCGCAGCCGAGCATCGTGTCACCGGTGACGCGACGGCCGAGCCAGGCCTCGTCCCCGGCCGAGCCGACCGCGGTGACGACGCCGCTCCACTCGTGCCCGATGCGCATCGGGTAGGAGGCCTCGCCGGAGTGCAGGTAGGCCATCTCGCCGCTGAAGAACTCGAGGTCGGTGCCGCACACCCCGGCCCGGTCGACGTCCACGACGACCTCGCCGGCCCGCGCCGCCGGCGGCGGGACGTCGCGCACCACGCCCTGGCCGGGCCCGGTGATGACGAACGCGCGCACTAGTGGAACCCGGCCCACTCGTAGGCGGGCAGCCCGGTCGCGCCGACGTCGGCCAGGTAGACGGCGTCCCGCGCGGTGATCATCAGCCGGTCGAGCCCGGGCCCCACGAACGCCGGGCAGGTCACCTCGGCGCTGGCCACCGCGACGACGCCGGTCAGGTCGCCGGCCGGGCTGAACCGCCGAACCTCACCCGTGCCGTAGACGGCCACCCAGACATTGCCGTCGGCGTCGGCGCAGATCCCGTCGGGGTCCCAATCGTCGCGCAGGAAGACCTCGGACGACGTGGACGACCGCCGATGGATCACGCCGGGCACGGTGTCGACCCAGTAGCGGAGGCTTCCGTCGGGGCTCCAGGCCAGCCCGTTACTCAGGCCGGCCCCCGATTCGACGGTGGTGACCGAGCGGTCGGCGCCGACCCGGACCAGCACCTCGTCGGTCCCGGGCTGCTCGTTCAGTTGCATGGTCCCGACCAGGAAGGCGCCGTCGGGGTCGCACTTGCCGTCGTTGAGGCGGCGGCCGCTGCCCTCGGGCAGGATCCGCGGGCCGGGCGTGACCTCACCGTCGGCGGTCACCACGAGCAGGGTTTCCAGGCCGGCGACGAGCAGGTCTCCGGTACGCCCGCGCGCCACCGCCGTGACCATCCGGTCGAGTTCGCGGGTCTCGGTCAGCTCCACGCCCGAGTCGGTCAGCCGCCCGCTGTGCAGGGCGCCGGCCTCGATCTCGACCCAGTGCACCAGAGCGCGCGGCCCGTCCCAGATCGGTCCCTCGGCCAGCCGGAACTTTCGGTCCGACGCCCGCGTCGCAACCCACCGCTCGACCATGAAGCCCCCTTCTCGAACTGACCCCTAGCTTGCCGGAAATCCAAAGGTAGGGTCCAGGAAGGGTATCGAGAGGTGGTCGGAAGTGGCGGAGTTGCGCAGCAACCAGTGGTACGGCGGGGACGACCGGAACTCCTACATTCATCGGGCCTGGATGCGCCGCGGCACCCCGGGCACGTCGTTCATGGGCAAGCCGCAGATCGCCATCGCCAACACCGCGTCCGATCTGACTCCGTGCAACGCGCATCTCAACGAGGTCGCCGACAGCGTCAAGCAGGGCGTGTGGGCCGCGGGTGGCGTGCCCCTGAACCTGCCCGTTGTCTCGCTCGGTGAGACGAACGTCCGGCCGACCGCGATGCTCTGGCGCAACATGGCCGCGATGGCCATCGAGGAGATGCTACGGGCCAACCCGATCGACGGCGTGGTGCTGCTCGGCGGCTGCGACAAGACGATCCCGTCGCTGCTGATGGCGGCCGCCTCGGTCGACCTGCCCGCGGTGGTGGTGCCGGGCGGGCCGATGCTCACCGGCACGTTCCGGGGCACGCCGCTGGGTTGCGGCACCGACGTGTGGCGGCTGTCCGAGGAGGTGCGCGCGGGGACGCTGTCGGAGGCCGCGTTCCTGGAGTCCGAGTCGTCGATGATCCGCAGCCGGGGGCACTGCAACACGATGGGTACGGCCAGCACGATGGGCCTGCTGGCCGAGGCTCTGGGTACGACGATCCCGGGCACCGCCGGCACCCCGGCCCCGGACAGCCGGCTGCTGGCCCGCTCGCACGACACCGGCCGGTTGATCGTCGACATGGTCAACGCCGACCGCCGCCCCAGCCAGGTGATCACCGCGGCGTCGTTCCACAACGCGATCGTGGCACTGGCGGCGATCGGCGGGTCGACCAATGCGGTGGTGCACCTGCTGGCCATTGCCGGGCGGTTGGGCGTACCCCTCACGCTCGACGATTTCGATCGCATCGCCGCCGAGGTGCCGTTCCTGGTCGACCTGCAGCCCTCCGGCCGCTTCCTGATGGAGGACCTGTTCCGTGCGGGCGGGCTGGCGGCCGTGCTCAAGCAGGTCGAAGATCTGCTCGACCCGTCGGCGATCACGGTCACCGGCGAGCCGTTCGTGGAGTCGCTGGGCGAGGCGCAGATCTGGGACAAAGAGGTGATCCGTACGCGCGACGCCCCGCTGCTGCCCAGCGGCGGCATCGCGCGGCTCCGCGGCAACCTGGCCCCCGACGGCGCGATCATCAAGCCGGCCGCCGCCTCTCCGCATCTGCTCCAGCACCGGGGCAAGGCGCTGGTCTTCGACTCGATCGAGGACTTCCACGCCCGCGTGGACGATCCGGAACTCGACGTCGACGAGAACACCGTGCTGGTCCTGCGGGGCTGCGGGCCGCGCGGCTACCCGGGCATGCCCGAGGTGTCGAACATGCCGCTGCCGGCGAAGCTGCTGCAGAAGGGCGTCCGCGACATGGTCCGGATCTGCGACGGCCGGATGAGCGGCACCGCCTACGGCACGGTGGTGCTGCACGTGGCCCCCGAGGGCGCGTCCGGCGGCCCGCTGGCCAAGGTGCGGACCGGCGACTGGATCACGCTCGACGTGCCGGCCCGGCGCATCGACGTCGACCTGCCCGAGGGCGAACTGGAGGCCCGCGAGCCCGCGCCGGCGATGCTCGAGGCGCTGGCCCGCCCGGCCCGGGGCTGGGAGAAGCTCTACGTCGACACGGTGACCGGCGCGGACACCGGCGCCGACTGCTCGTTCCTGCTCGGCGGCAGCGGCGACAAGGTCACCCGCGAGTCTCACTGAGCCGTATCGCGTTGGTCAGGGCCGCCATCCGGCCGTCCGGGTGGCGGACCTCGACCAGCGCGTACGCGTCGGTGCGGTGGAGCTCGACCCGGGCGCCGGGTACGCCGCGGACGTCGACGGTCAGCTCGGGTTCGCCATCACCCGGCGGCAGGGTGTCACCGATCTGGGCCACGTGATCGCCCCGGCGGGCCTCGAAGGTCAGCTCGGTGGAGGCGGAGTCGGTGATCCAGCTGCGGCCGGCCGCGAGCCCGTCCAGGATCGCGCCGGGAGTGCACCGGTCGGCGCGGACCACGGTGTGTGCCACTCCGATCTGCCCGGCCCGGTGGATGTCGCTGTCTCCGACGGCCGGCCGGGTCAGCGGGTCGAGCAGCCAGCCGGCCAGCGCCGCCTCGTTGTCGGCCTGCCACGGCACGTCCGAGCGCCACGCCCCGTTCCACACCTCGACCAGGTCGAAGCCGTCCGGTGGAAGGGTGAACGTCCCGCCCGGGTAGGGGGCGTGCGGGTGTGCCACCACGCGCAGCCGTCCCTCGATGTCAAGCCAGTGCCCGTCCGGCGTGATGTTCTCGCGCCCCCGCAGGACCGGGAACCCGGTCGCGGCCCAGTCGGCGAAGTTCTCGTCGGTGCCGTGCTCGGTGGCGGCCAGGAAGTCCAGCCCGAACTCCCGGGCCGCGGCCACCACCTGCGCCGGCGTCAGCTCGCCGCCGCTCGATCGCGCCGAATGGGTGTGACAGTCGCCCCGGAACCACGCCATCGAGCCAGATTAGTCAATGATGGGTGGATGCTTTCCTACCGCTCCGAGGGTTCCATTCTCAGCCTGTGGTCGAAGGGCTCGATCCTGTCGATCGGCTCGACCGGTTCGATCGCGTCCATCGGCTCGGTCGGTTCCGTCGCCTCGATCGCCTCGATCGGCTCCTTCGTGGCGGTCGGCTCGATCCTCTCGGCCGTCTCGGTCGGTTCGGTCATGGCCTGGCGCGCCCGCCGCCGCGTCCTCGCCGCCGGCTCAGACCACTAGAACCAGGCGGCCGCGCAGGTGGCCCTGCTCGCCGCGGCGGTGGGCCTCGGCGATGTCGGCGAGTGGGAAGGTCCGGTCGACCGGGAGCCAGAAGCGGCCGGCCGCGATCAGGTCGCCGATCTGGCCGATGGCGTGGACGGCGAGGCCGTCAGTGTGGCCGTTGCTGAAGTGCACGCCGTGCTTCTCGGCGCCGGCGAAGTCGGCCAGGGTGATCACGTTGGGCGCGCCGCCGGCCAGGTCGATGAGGTCGGGCAGGACGCCGTTGCCGGCCACGTCGAGGGCGACGTCGACTCCGCCGGGGGCCAGGTCGCGGACCCGGCCGGCCATGCCGTCGCCGTAGGTGACCGGCTCGGCGCCGAGCAGGCGCAGGTAGTGCTGGTTGGCGGGGCCGGCGGCGCCGATCACCCGGGCGCCGCGGGCGACCGCGAGCTGGACGGCCGTGCTGCCGATGCCGCCGGTAGCGCCGTTGACGAACAGCGAGCGTCCACTCTCGACTCCGAGCTGGTCGATGGCCCGGGTGGCCGTCTCGAGGGCGACCGGCAGGCCGGCCGCGTCGACGAAGCCGAGTTGCTCCGGGATGGGCGCGCGGACGGTGATCAGGGCCAGTTCGGCCGCGCCGGCGCCATCGTCGGAGACGCCGAACACGCGGTCGCCGACGCGGACGTCGGTCACCCCCTCGCCCAGCTCGTCGACGACGCCGGCGACGTCGCGGCCGGTGGTCTGCGGCAGCGGGTCGCCGAAGTCGATCTCGCCGCTGCGAATCTTCCACTCGGTCGCGTTGAGGCCGGCCGCGCGCACGACGATGCGGACCTGGCCGGGGCCGGGGTGCGGGTCGGGGAGGTCGACGATCTCCAGGACCTCGGGGCCGCCGAAGCGGCTGAACCGCGCTGCTCGCATTCCTGGACCGTACCCCTTCTTTAGGGTGTACTCCAAGTATGGGACTTCGGGATCTCAAGAAGGCGCGCACCCGGCAACTCATCGCCGAGACCGCGGCCCGGCTGTTCGCCGAGCGGGGGTACGAGCAGGTGACCGTGGGCGAGATCGCACGGGCGGCCGAGGTGGCCGAGCAGACCCTCTACAACTACTTCCCGTCCAAGGAGCAGCTGGTCACCGATCGGGAAGAGGAGGTTCAGCAGCGCCTGGTCGAGCTGGTCCGGGCCCGGCCGGCCGGCACCAGCCCGGCCGCCGCCATCCGCGACTTCGTGCTCGAGTCGGTGTCCGGCATCGGGGACATGCCGCCGGAACTCGCCGCCGGCACGATCGGCCACCTGGCGACGATCAGCCCGGCGGTCCACCGGATCGTCCTCGAACTGACCGACCGGCAGGCCACCGCGCTGGCCGAGGCGATCGGCGCGACCAGCCCCGTGCCGCCCGAGATCGCCCGGCTGCGAGGGGCCGCGCTGGCCGGCGTCTTCCACTTCGTCATCGGCGAGTCGGGCCGGCTGATCCGCGCGGGGCGGACGGGCCCCGAGATCGCCGGCACGCTGCGGCCGAAGGTGGAGAACATCCTCGCCGAACTCGACCGGTGGCCGGCCGACTAGGCTCTTCGCGTGGCGAGGTATTTCGACGTGCATCCGGTCAATCCGCAGGCCAGGGCGATCGGGCAGGTGGTCGGCGTCATCCGGGACGGCGGCGTGGTGGCGTACCCGACGGATTCGTGTTTCGCGCTCGGTGTGCGGATGGGTGACAAGGACGGGCTGGACCGGATCCGCGAGATCCGCCACCTCGACGAGCGGCACCATTTCACGCTGATGTGCCGGGACTTCGCGCAGCTGGGGCAGTTCGTGACGATCAACAACGCGCTGTTCCGGTCGATCAAGGCGGCCACCCCGGGCCCGTACACCTTCATCCTGCCCGCCACCCGCGAGGTCCCGCGGCGGCTGCTGCACCCCAAGAAGAAGACAGTGGGGGTACGCATCCCCGACCACGTCGTGGCCCAGGCCATCTTGGCCGAGCTGGGCGAGCCGCTGGTGTCGAGCACCCTGCTGCTGCCCGGCGAGGACGAGCCGATGACCCAGGGCTGGGAGATCAAAGAGGCCCTCGACCACCAGGTCGACGCCGTGGTCGACTCGGGGGAGTGCGGCACCGAGCCGACCACCGTGATCGACTTCTCGGATGGCGAGGCAGAGGTTCTGCGCGCCGGCGCCGGCGACACGACCCGTTTCGCGTGAAAAGCTAGGGTCGGCTCATGGCGACATTCACCACCGGCGACGGGGTCGATCTGCACTACACCGATGACGGTGACGGGCCGCCGGTGCTGTTGCTGGCCGGCTTCTGCGGCCCCGCCGAGAGCTGGGAGTTCCAGCGCCGGGCCCTGATCGACGCCGGTCACCGGGTGATCGCCCTGGACCGGCGGTCGCACGGCCGGTCGGCCGACCCACCGCTGCGGGCGCTGCTGCGCGACCACGCGGCACAGGACTGGCGCGACGTGGTGGCACGACTGTCCGTGCCGTCGCTGTTCCTCGCCCCGCGCGACTCGCAACTGTGGCCGGCCGGACACGCGGCCTGGGCCGCCTCCGTCAACGAGCGGGCAGGTGTGGTGACCCTGGACGGCTGCGGTCACGCCATGGCCGTCGACCAGCCCGAGGCGGTCAGCGCCGCGATCGTGGAGTTCCTGCGATGAGTCTGGTCCCGGGCATCGACGAGATCACCGACCCCGACGTGCTGGCGAGCCTGTCGCATGACGAGGCCGAGTGGGCGCCGGTGGGGCGGGCGGTCGCCGCAGTCCGTCCCCGCTCGACCGACGAGGTCGCCGCGATCGTGGCCGAGTGCGCCCGGCAGGGGCTGGCCGTCGTGCCGCGAGGCGCCGGGACCGGGCTGTCCGGCGGTGCCAACGCGGTCGACGACTGCGTGATTCTCGACCTGTCGAAGATGAACACGATCCTGGAGATCGACCCCGGCAACATGCTGTGCGTCGTGCAGGCCGGCGTGGTCAACAACGATCTCAAGGCCGCGGTGGCCGAGCACGGCCTCTGGTATCCACCCGACCCGGCCAGCGCGCCGTGGTCCACGATCGGCGGGAACGTCGCCACCAACGCGGGCGGCATGTGCTGCCTCAAGTACGGCGTGACCCGCGATTACGTGCTCGGCCTGACGGCCGTCGCGGGCGGCCCAGCCGGGGACTACGGCACCGTGGTCCGGCTCGGCCGCCGCACCACCAAGGGCGTCGCCGGGTACGACCTGACCAGCCTGTTCGTCGGCTCGGAGGGGACGTTCGGCGTGGTCACCGAGGTGACGCTGCGCCTGCGCCCGGCTCGCACGGAGCCGACCCGCACGGCCGTCGGCGCGTTCGGCAGCCTGGTGGCGGCCGGTGAGGCGGTGGCCGAGTGCACCCGCCGCGGCCTGCTCCCGGCCGCGCTGGAACTGATGGACAAGGCCACCCTGACCGCGGTCGAGGAGTGGAAGCACCTGGGCCTGTCGGCCGACGCCGAGGCGCTGCTGCTGGCCGAGATCGACACCCCGGGTGCGGCCGGGGAGGCCGAGGCGATGGCCATGGCCGACGCGTTCACCGCCGCGGGGGCGTTGTGGGCGGAGTCGTCGACCGACGAGTTCGAGGCCGAGCAGCTGCTGGCGGCGCGGCGGCTGGCGTACCCGGCGCTGGAGCGGCTGGGGTCGGTGTTGTCCGAGGATGTGTGCGTGCCCCGCTCGGCGATCCCGGGGATGCTGGCGACGATCGAGGCGATCGGAGCCCGGCACGGCGTGACGATCGCCACCATCGCCCACGCCGGCGACGGCAACCTGCATCCGCTGATCATCACGCCGACCGGTGACGACGTCGCGCGCGGGGCCGCTCAGCAGGCTTTCGAGGAGATCCTGGCCGAGGCCATCGCCGCAGGTGGGACGGTCACCGGGGAGCACGGCGTGGGCCTGTTGAAGCGTGGCGGCATGCGCCGGGAGCTGTCGCCCGAGGTGCTGGCCATGCAGTCGGCGGTGAAGCAGACGCTCGACCCGCGGAACCTGTTCAATCCCGGCAAAGTGGTCGGCCTGCCCTGATCTTGCTTGTTGCCAGGTCTGTGCAACAGCCAGTTCTTCCAAATATGCTGCGGGCATGGACCGTTCCGTGGCGATGCACATCGCGAACGGCATCGTGGACGCGCGGATCTCCGCCGCATTCGCGATCGTCTCCCTGGTCGCGCTCGGTTTCTGCGTGATGCGCGGCCGGCTCGACCTCGACGACCGGCTGGCCCCGATGGCCGGCCTGGTCGCCGCCTTCATCTTCGCCGTGCAGATGCTCAACTTCCAGGTCCTGCCGGGCGTCTCCGGGCACCTGCTCGGCGGTGCGCTCGCGGCCATGCTGGTCGGCCCGTGGGTCGGCGCGCTGTGCGTGTCGACCGTGCTGATCGTGCAGTGCCTGCTGTTCGCCGACGGCGGCCTGACCGCGCTGGGCCTGAACATCTTCAACATGGCCCTGCTCGGCACCGCGGCCGGCTATCTGGTGGCCGTCGCCGTGCTCCGGCTGATCCCGCGGGTCTGGGTCGCGACCTTCGTGGCCTCGGTTCTCAGCGTCGTGATCGCGTCGCAGGGCTTCGTTCTGGAATACGCGCTGGGCGGCACCACCGACCTCGACCTCAGCACCGTCTCGGCCACCATGGCCGGCGTGCACGTCCTCATCGGCATCGGCGAGGGCCTGATCGCCGCCACCACCGTCGCCACGGTGGCCAAGGTCCGGCCCGATCTGGTGTACGCCCTGCGCCGCGCCCGCAAGCCCCAGCCCGTGGAGGCTCAACTATGACCAAGAAGCTCGGCTGGTTCCTGGCCGGTGGACTGCTCGTGGCGCTGCTCCTGGCCGGCGTGGTCAGCAACTTCGCCTCCGGCAGCCCCGACGGCCTGGACGCCACCGCCCGGCAGGGCTGCACGTTCGACGCCCAGGGCGAGATCACCGGCGGCACGTGCATGGCCCAGCGGGAGCAACGGCACCAGCTGAACGGCAGTCCGCTGGCCGACTACGGCATGAAGGGCCTGGACGGCCCGCTCGGCACCGGCCTGTCCGGCGTCCTCGGCGTGCTCCTCACGTTCGGGCTCGGCGGGGGAGTGTTCTGGCTGGTCCGGCGGCGCAAGCCGGTCGCGCACTGAGATGGGCGCCGGACACGCGCATCCCCTGCACCTCGAACACGACAGCCCCCTGCACCGGCTGCCGCCCGAGGTGAAGATCGCCGCCACCCTGCTGTTCACCATCGTCGTGGTGGTGACGCCGCGCGAGCACTTCCGGGCGTTCGCCGGTTACGCCGCGCTCATCGTGATCGTGGCGGCGGTCGCCCGGGTCCGGCCCGGCTGGCTGGCCCGGCGGGCCAGCATCGAGCTGCCGTTCGTACTCCTCGCCCTGTGGCTCCCGTTCGCCGGGCACGGGGAGCGGATCATCTGGCTGGGCCTGTCGCTGTCGGTGGACGGGCTCTACGGCGCCTGGAACATCCTGGCCAAGGGGACGCTGGGCGTACTCGCGTCGCTGCTGCTCGCCGCGACCACCTCGATGCGCGACCTGATCATCGGCCTGGACCGGCTGCGGGTGCCGTCGGTCTTCACCCAGATCGCCACGTTCATGCTGCGCTACCTGGACATCCTGGCCGAGGACGCGCGGCGGATGCGGATCGCGCGGCTGTCCCGCGGCTACAACCAGCGGTTCCTGTGGCAGGTCAAGGCGTTCGCGGTCGGTGTCGGCGCGCTGTTCCTGCGGTCGTTCGAGCGGGGTGAGCGGGTCTATCTGGCGATGCGGTCGCGTGGTTACACCGGCCGGCTGCCCCTGCTGTCGCACCGGCGGGCGTCGGTCGCGCAGTGGGCGGCGTCGGCGACGCTTCCGCTGGCGGCGGCCGGGCTGGCGGTGCTGACGTGACGGCCGCGCTCGAGGTTCATGGCCTGCATTACGCCTACCCGGACGGGACGGCCGCGCTGCGCGGCGTCGACCTGACCGTCCCGGAGGGCGAACGGGTGGCGCTGCTCGGCCCCAACGGAGCCGGCAAGACCACGCTGGTGCTGCACCTCAACGGCATCCTGCACGGCGGCGCGGGCCGGGTGACGGTGGCCGGGGCCGACGTCGACCCGCGGGACCGTACCCGCATCACCGAGATCCGCCGCCGCGTCGGCATCGTCTTCCAGGACCCCGACGATCAGCTGTTCATGCCGTCGGTGGCCGAGGACGTGGCGTTCGGCCCGGCCAACCTCGGCCTGCGCGGCGCCGAGCTGGACGCCCGGGTGGACGAGGCGCTGGCCGCCGTCGGCATGAGCGCGCACCGCGACCAGGTCCCGCAGCACCTGTCGTTCGGCCAGCGCCGCCGGGTGGCCGTGGCTACGGTGCTGGCCATGCGACCGTCGCTGCTGGTCCTGGACGAGCCGTCGTCCAATCTGGACCCGGCCAGCCGCCGCGAACTGGCCGAGATCGTCCGATCCCTGCCCGTGACCGTCCTGATGGTGACCCACGACCTGCCGTACGCGCTGGAACTCTGCTCCCGCGCCCTGATCCTGGACAACGGCCGTGTCGAGGCCGACGGCCCGACCCGGGACGTCCTCACCGACGCGAACCTGCTCGCCGCGCATCGCCTCGAACTTCCCTTCGGTTTCAATCCGTTGGCCGTCGCGGGCGGATAGTTCAACCGAACTTTGTGAACCTCCACACGTGTGTCGGCGGGAAGTTTGACACGGAAAGTATCGCTAGCGTCGATGGGGTTTGGACATTCCACGACGAGGCGAGGCAGACGTGAAGATCGGTATTGGACTTCCGAATCAGGTGCGGGAGATGAACCCGGCGGTCATCCCGGGCTGGGCCAAGCGGGCCGAGGAGGCCGGCTTCAGCACGCTCGGCACGGTCGGGCGGCTGGCGTACCCCGGTCTCAACGACACCGTGGCGCTCGCCGCCGCGGCCGGTGCGACCAGTCGCATCGGGCTCTTGACCAACGTCCTGCTCGCTACGGTCTGGCCGCCGGTGCTGCTGGCCAAGGAGGCGGCCGGGATCGACGCGGTCTCCGGCGGCCGGCTCACCCTCGGCCTCGGCATCGGCGCGCGGCCGGACGACTTCGTCGCCGAGGGCTACCCGGCCAAGGGGCTGGGCAAGCGGATCGACGCCGACCTCGAGGTCTACCACCGCGTGTGGAAGGGCGAGCCGGTCGGCGGCGGCGACAACGCGGCCGTGCCCACCGGCACCCGGGCGGTCCCGCTGTTGTTCGGTGGCATGGCCCCGGCCTCGTTCGCCCGGCTGGCCAAGTGGGGCCAGGGCTGGGTGGCGCCGAGCGTGCCGGTCGCGATGGCCGCGCAGGGCTTCGAGGCCGCCCGCGGCGCGTGGAAGGCCGCCGGCCGGGAGGGCGACCCGCGGATGGTCGGGATCGCCTACGTCGCGCTCGGCGACCCGGAGAAGGGCAAGGCCAACGTGTACGACTACTACAGCATCTCCCCGCAGTTCCTGGACATCGTGATGAGCTCGGTCTCGACGTCGGCCGATCAGCTCCGCGAGACGGTCAAGGCGTTCGCCGCGCTGGGGATCGACGAGCTCATCCTCAACCCGACGACCGACGACCCCGACGAGGTCGAGCGCTTCGCCGAGGTCGTCCTCTCCTAGCTGTACAGCCTGCTGGCCGCGGCCCGGTCCATTCAGGACCGGGCCGTGAGCTTTCCCTGGTCGACGCCGGCGAAGAACACCCGGCCGCCCATGGCCATGGCCGGTTGGAACTCGCTCATCAGCCGCATCCGGATCGGTGAGTCGGCGAAGCGCGGCTCGAGCTGGAACTCCGCCGCCAGCGACCACCAGGTCACCGGTGTCACCCCGGCCTGGATCATGCGCTGGACGGCCATGTCATGCGCCTCCTCGCTGGTGCTCGCGCTGGCGTCGACGACGACGCTCACCTCGTACCCCTCGCGTAGCGCGCCCAGCACCGTCTGCAGGACGCAGCCGTCGGTGGCGATGCCGCCGACGATCAGCCGGCGCCGGCCGGTGGCCTTGACCGCGGCGGCGAAGTCCGGGTCGAGGAACGAGTTGAAGGCGGTCGTCCGCTCGATCACCGGCTCGTCGCCGATCGCGGCCATCAGCTCCGGATAGAGCGGGCCGGAGGGCTTCGACGCCTCGCCGTTGGTCACCACCAGCGGAGCGCCGTAGAGCTTGGCCGTCGTGGCCAGGCCGACCGCGTTGGTGATGTGCTCGCGCAGGTCGTGCGAGCGGAGCAGGTTGGCGAATCCGATCGCGTAGTCGACCAGGACGACGGCCGCGTTGTCGGGGGATAGGGGTTCGAGGTTCATGACGGGTCCCTTCAGGCGTTGCGGAGTGCGGGTGCGATCTCGGTGCCCAGCAGATGCAGCGACTCGTCGACCAGCTCGGCCGGCAGCCCGCCCCAGTCGGCCAGCAACTGAACGCGGTCGAAGCCGACGCTCTTGTGCAGCCGGAGCAGCTTCTCGGTGACCGGACCGGCCGGGCCGACCATGAGGTGCCGGTCGGGCCGGAGCCCCTCGGCGAAGTCCTCGGGCGAGACCCGGATGCCGGCCGCGCCGGGCCGCTTCGGCCGCAGGAAGTCGCGGTAGTACGGATAGGAGCCGGCGGCGGTGTCGCCGGCCAGGTAGTGGGCCGCCACCCCGAGCCGCAGGCGATCGGCGTGACCGGCCCGTTCGCCGGTCGCGCGGTAGAGGTCGGCGAGCTGCCGCAGGTAGTCCGGTGTGCCGCCGATGTAGCCGAGGACCAGCGGCAGCCCGGCGGTGGCCGCCCGGATGACACTGCCCGGGCTGCCGCCGGCGCCGATCCACACCGGCAACGGCTGTTGCACGGCCCGGGGCGTCACGTGCGCGGGCACCAGGCTCGGCCGGTGCCGGCCGGACCAGCGTTCCGGGTCGCCGTCGCGGAGCCGCAGCAGCAACTCCAGCCGCTCGGCGAACGCCTCGTCGTAGCCGGCGATGTCCACCCCGAACAGCTCGAACGGGTCGGGATAGGCGCTGCGCCCGGCGGCGATCTCGGCCCGGCCGCCGCTGATCAGGTCGAGCGTCGCGAAGTCCTGATAGACCCGCACCGGGTCGTGCACGCTCAGCACGGTGACGCCGCTGGTCAGCCGGATCCTGTTGGTGCGCGCGGCCACCGCCGACAGCACCGGCACCGGTGACGAGACCAGGAAGTCGGCGCTGTGGTGCTCGCCGACCCCGAACACGTCCAGGCCGAGCTCGTCGGCGCGTACGCCGAGCTCGACGATCTGCCGCATCCGGGCCTCGGGCGACGCGCCCGACGGCAGGTCGGTCAGAGTCGACACGCCGATCTCCATGACGGCCTCCATGACATAACTGGAAGTGCTCTTCCGGTTTAACGTAGCATAACTGGAAGCCCCCTTCCAAATGTCTCGGAGCTGTGTCACGGTGACGGCATGAAAATCGTCAGCTACGGACCGCCCCGCGCCGAGCGGCCCGGAATACTCGTACCCGGGCAGGGAATCGCCCCGCTCGACCCGCTGCTGCGCTCGCTCGGTCTGACCAGCCTGGACACCAACAGCGTGCTGGCCCTGTTGGACCACCTGCAGCCGGTGATCGAGACGACGCTGACCGGCGGCGGAGTCGCGTGGCTGGACGAGACGACCACCCGCCTCGGGCCGCCGGTGCCGTTCCCCGACAAGATCCTGGTCGCCGGCGGCAACTACCAGTCCCATGTGGACGAGGCGATGGGTCGCGAGAACGCGCCGTCGCCGTCCGAGCCGATCATCATCTTCAAGCCGTCGAACACCGTGATCGGCCCCTACGACACCCTGGTACGGCCGGCGCAGAGCGATCAGCTCGACTACGAGACCGAGATCGGCGTGGTGATCGGGCGGGGCGGCCGGCGCATCCCGGCCGAACGGGCCTACGACCACGTGGCCGGCTACCTCATCGCCAACGACGTCACAGCCCGCGACCTGGCCTTCAAGGACATCCACATCAGTCCCGCCTTCGCCCAGATGACCCGGGCCAAGGGAATACCGACCGGCGCGCCCCTCGGACCGTGGCTGGCCACCCGGGACGAAATCCCCGACCCGCACCGGCTCCGGCTGCGCTGCTGGGTCAACGGCGAACTCCGCCAGGATGGCGCCAGCGACGAGATGATCGTCGACATCCCGCACCTGATCGAGGACTTCAGCCAGATCCTCGAACTCTCACCCGGCGACGTCATCATGACCGGGACCACGACCGGCTGCGGCGCCTTCCAGAAGCCGGAGCCGATCTGGCTGACCGCCGGCGACGTGGTCCGGATGGAGATCACCGGGCTGGGCCGGATGGAGACCACCGTCGCCGACGAGGCCTGAGCGTCAGTTGACCCCGGCCATCAGCCGCTTCAACGGCCGGGTCAGCGCGACCATGACCAGGCCGGCGACGATGGCGATCGCGCCCAGAATGCCGAAGTACGGAACCTCGTGGTCCTCGCTGTAGTAGTTGGCCAGCGTGCCCGACATCGCCGTGCCCAGCGCCACCGACAGGAAGAACAGCGCCACCATCTGGGTCCGGAACGCCTCCGGCGCCAGCTTCGTGGCCAGCGACAGCCCGACCGGCGACAGCAGCAGCTCGGCCACCGTGAAGACGAACAGGATTCCGGCCAGGCCGAGCAGCGGCGCCGAGTTCGGCCCACCGCCGGCCAGCGGCAGGAAGAGCAGGAAAGCGACGCCCATCAGCGCGGTGCCCAGGCCGAACTTGATCGGAGTCGACGGCTGCCGCGAGCCCAGGCGCGTCCACAGCACGGTGAACACGCCGGACAGGATGATGATGAACACCGGGTTGATCGACTGCACCCAGGACACCGGCATCTCCCAGCCGAACAGGTTCCGGTCCAGCCGCTGGTCCGAATACACCGTGACGACCGTGAACTGCTGCTGGTAGAGGCTCCAGAAGACGGCGCTGACCAGGAACATCGGGATGAACGCGAGGACCCGGCGCCGCTCGGTGGCGTCGATCCGGTGGCTGGACAGGATCACCGCGAAGTAGGCGACCGCGGCCAGAATGCTCAGCACCACGACGATCGTCGACAGCCGGGCCGCCGGGATCAGGCCGGTGAACGCCAGCGCCGCCACCACGACGACCACGGCCACGGCGAACGCGATCACCAGGGGGCGTCGCTCGCGGGGGAGCGGGTTGGCCACCTCGTTGGTCAGACCCTTGCGGCCGTACGCGTACTGCGCGAGCCCCAGCGCCATGCCCACGGCGGCCAGGCCGAAGCCCCAATGGAAGCCCGCCTCCTTCTGCAGCAGCCCGGTCAGCAGCGGACCGACCAGCGCACCGAGGTTGATGCCGAGGTAGAACAGCGAGAACCCGGCGTCGCGGCGCTCGTCACCGGCCGTGTAGAGCGAGCCGACCAGCGCGGTGGCGGTCGCCTTGACCCCGCCCGAGCCGAGCGCGATGCAGATCAGGCCGAACGCGACACCGGCGACACCCGGGACGACGGCCAGGCCGATGTGCCCGATCATGACCAGGACGGCCGCGCCGAACAGCACCCGCTCCGGCCCGAAGAGCCGGTCGGCGATCCACGCCCCGACCACCGTGGCCAGATAGACACTGCCGCCGTACGCCCCGACGATGCTGGTCGCCGTGCCCTGGTCGATCCCGAGCCCGCCCTGCGCGGCCGTGTAGTACAGATAGATCAGCAGAATCCCCTGCATGCCGTAGAACGAGAACCGTTCCCACAGCTCGACGCCGAACAGATGAGCGAGCGCGCGGGGTTGCCCGAAGAACGCGCGGTCCCGGGCATCAACATCCGTCACTGTCATGCGGTGGCCGTACCCCGAACCGCCGTGATCTAGGCACGCCCCCGCCGACACACGTGGCGTCCGGCGATCAGTGGGGGAAGCCGCGCGGCACCGGCCCCGGCGATCAGCACCGTGCGACACCGGCCGAGCGGTCCTAGCCCACGCTGGGCGGCGCGGCCGGGCCGGTGGCCGCAACGGGTTCTCGCCAGCGGGCGCGGGCGACAGTGGCCAGGACTCCGAGGGGGACGCAGGCGACCGCGAGGGCCGCGTAGACGAGGTCGAAACGGCCCGCGTCGGCCGGGCCGGCGAGCAGCGCGGCCGACACCGAGCTGCCCGCGAACAGGGAACCAGCGAACAACGACACCACGATCGCCCGGGCCGACGGCAGCACCTGGGTCGCCCACGTCTGCAGCGACGAGTGCATCGAGGACCAGCCGACGCCGAGCAGGACCGCGGCGACGGCGGCCGGCCCCGGCGTACGCGAAACCGCCGCGACCGCGCAGGCCAGCGCGCACGCGGTGGCGCCGCCGGCGATCAGCTGCCACACCGGGCGGGTCCGGGACAGCCGGCCGGCCACCCGCGCGAACCCGAACACCGCCACCCCATAGACGGCCGTGACCAGCCCGGCCAGCGTCGGCCCGGCGCCGGCCCGCTCGGCCGCGGCGGGCAGCAGGGTGAGCGCGCCGAGCAGGATTCCGCCCTCGACCAGGGCGATGAGCAGGACCATCAGGGTGTACGGGGACCGCGCCACCCGCCCCGCGGGGGCCAGGATCGGCTCGTCGGCGCGCTCCACGGCGGGTTCGGGCAGCCGCCGCAGCAGAACCACCAGCACCAGCGCGCAGCCGGCCGAGATCAGGAACACCAGCCGCCAGCTGACCGCCTGGGCCAGGGCGCCGGCGGCACCGGAGGCCAGAGCGGTGCCCGCCGCGACGCCGGTCATCAGGGCGGCGATCTCCGGCTGCCGGCGTTCGGCCGGAACCGTGTCGCCCACGTAGATCAGGCTGGCCGGGATCGCGGCGGCGAAACAGGCGCCGGCCACGGCCCGGGCCACACCGAGCTGGACCGTGTCGGCCACGCCGGCCGAGGCGGCGGTGGCGATCGCGGCCAGCAGCAGTGACAGGCGCAGCGTGCGGACCCGGCCCAGACGGTCCGAGACGACGCCCCAGACCGGTTGCATCAGGCCGTACGCGAGAAAGTAGAACCCGGCCACGTGCACCATGGCCGACAGCGGCTGATGCAGCGCCGCCGCCATCACCAGCAGCATCGGCGGCATCGCGAACCGGTCGAGTGTGCTGACGAACGTGGTCACCTGGAGCAGCCGCGCGCCCGGCGCTCTCTCGATCACCACGCCATCATGCCCCGGCCGTACGGGGGCGGCTCGGCGCGGACCGGCCTAGGGTGGGACGGACGACCCGTACTAGGGGGATTAGCTGTGGAAACTGACCTGTTCATCGGCGGCAAGTGGGTGTCCTCGGAAGCCCGGTTCGACGTCCTCGACCCCGCCACCGGCGACGTGCTCGCCTCCGTGGCCGACGGCAGCGTGGCCGACGCCGGTGCCGCGGTCGACGCCGCCGCGGCCGCCCTGCACGCCTGGTCCAAGACCCCGCCGCGGGAGCGGTCCGAGATCCTCCGCCGCGCCTTCGAGCTGATGACCGACCGGGCCGACGAGCTGGCCAAGCTGGTCAGCCTGGAGAACGGCAAGGCCCTGGTGGACGCCAAGGGCGAGGTGACGTACGCGGCCGAGTTCTTCCGCTGGTACGCCGAGGAGGCGGTCCGGGCCGAGGGGCAGGTGACCATCGCGCCGTCCGGGGCCAACCGCATCGTGGTCGTCCGGCAGCCGGTCGGCGTGTGCGTGCTCGTGACGCCGTGGAACTTCCCGGCCGCGATGGCCACCCGCAAGATCGGGCCGGCGCTGGCCGCCGGGTGCACGGTCATCCTCAAGCCGGCCAGCGACACCCCGCTGACCGCGCTGGCCATGGCCGCGATCCTGGCCGAGGCCGGGGTGCCCGAGGGGGTGGTCAACGTGCTGCCGTCGCGGAGCTCCGGCCAGGTGGTCTCGGCCATGCTCAAGGATCCGCGCGTACGCAAGGTGTCTTTCACCGGCAGCACCGAGGTCGGCCGCATCCTGCTCGCCCAGGCCGCGGAGAACGTGGTGAACACGTCGATGGAGCTCGGCGGGAACGCCCCGTTCGTGGTCTTCGCCGACGCCGACCTGTCCGCCGCCCTGGACGGCGCCATGATCGCGAAGATGCGCAACGGCGGGGAGGCGTGCACGGCGGCCAACCGCTTCTACGTCGAGTCGTCCATCGCCTCCGAGTTCTCGGCGGGTCTGGCGGCACGGATGGCCGCTCTTCGGGTCGGGCCCGGAACCGACCCCTCCACGCAGGTGGGACCGCTGGTCAACGAGGACACCGTCGACAAGGTCGACAAACTGGTCACCGCTGCGGTCTCCGGCGGTGCCTCCGTCGTCACCGGCGGCTCGCGACCGGACGGGCCCGGGTTCTACTACCCGCCGACCGTGCTGACCGGGGTCGCACCGGACGCGCCGATCCTGCGCGAGGAGATCTTCGGGCCGGTCGCGCCGATCGTCACCTTCGAGAGCGAGGAGGAGGCGGTCCGGCTGGCCAACGACACCGAGTTCGGGCTGGTCGCGTACGTCTACACCGGCGACCTGGCCCGTGGTCTGCGGGTGAGCGAAGCCCTCGAGGCCGGCATGGTCGGTCTCAACCGGGGCCTGGTCAGCGACCCGGCGGCGCCGTTCGGCGGGGTGAAGCAGAGCGGCATCGGGCGCGAGGGCGGCCACGAGGGCATGCTCGAATACCTCGAGTCGAAGTACATCGCCGTCACCTGGTAGCAACCTCGTCCTGTTAGATCTTGTCCTTGTGAGCGCATATCTCGACGCACCGGCCCCGCTGGCGTTCGCCCACCGGGGCGGGGCGGCGGCCGGGGACGAGAACACGGCGGAGGCCTTCGGACGCGCGGTCGCGCTCGGCTACCGGTACGTGGAGACCGACGTCCACGCCACCGCCGACGGCGTGCCGGTGATCTTCCACGACGCCACCCTGGCCCGGGTCACCGGTTCCCGGGGCACGGTGGCGTCGATGACCTGGGCCGACCTGGCCACCGTCCGGGTCGGCGGCGCGGGCGCGGTGCCCCGCCTCGACGAGGTGCTCGCCGCCTGGCCCGGCGTCCGCTTCAACATCGATCTGAAGTCCACCGGCGTCGTCGCGCCGGCGGTCGAGGTCGTCAAACGCTGCGCCGCCGCCGATCGGGTGCTGCTGGCCTCGTTCAGCGACGCCCGGCTGGCCGCCGCCCGAGCCCTGGCCGGACCGTCCGTGGCCACGTCGATGGGGCAGCGCGCGGTGGTCCGTCTCCGGCTCGGTTCGCTGTCGCGTCCCGGCCGCACGTCGCGTCCGCGCGGCTGGCCCGAGTCGGTGGTGGCGGCCCAGGTGCCGGTGCGTTCCGGCCCGGTCCGGGTGGTCGACGCGGCCTTCCTCACCCACGCCCACCGGCTCGGGCTGCAGGTGCACGTCTGGACCGTCGACGACCCGGCCGAGATCGGCCGGCTGCTCGACCTCGGCGTGGACGGCATCATGACCGACAACCTCGAGGCGCTGCGGTCGGTGTACGTGAGCCGGGGGCTCTGGGGTTGAGGTTGAGGCGCGTCCCGTGACCCGCCGGGGCCGCCGCCAGCCACACTCGGGACCTCGCCGCACTCCTGGCCGGGTCATGAAGCGCGCCGTAACGCTGTTTTTCCGGTACGTGAACCCGGGCCGTGCCGCGGCCTAAGATGATCCGGTTCAGGCGGGCCGGACAGTGGGGGTTCAGATGTACGAACGGCGGGTGGTGGCCGGCCTCGCGATGGCGGATTGGGGACCGGTCACCGGATCGCCGGTGGTCCTCGCGCTGCACGGGCTGACCAGCACATCGGAGGTGTGGAGCGCGATGGCCGGCGCACTGCCGGCGATGCGCGTCGTCGCTCCCGACCTGCCCGGGCGGGGCGGGTCGACCGACGTGCCGACCGGCCCCGGTCTGCCCGGTCACGCCCAGGCGGTGCTGCGGCTGGCCGACGAGCTGCAACTGCACGACGTGATAGTGGTCGGGCACTCGATGGGCGCGTTCCTGGCGCCGCTGGTGGCGGCCAAACTCGGCGACCGCGCCCGCAGCGTGATCATGCTCGACGGGGGCGTCGCGCCCGCACGAGCCTTCCTGCTCCGCCGGCCGATCGTCCGCCTCGTCTTCGGCGCCGCCACCCGCCGCCTCGGCCGCAAGTGGTCCAGCGTGGAGAAATACGCCCGGGCGACCGAGGGGAAGGCCGTCGCCAACCGTCCCGACCTGCACCAGACGATGCTGGCGTGGAGCGCGTACATGCTGGCCGGCCCGCCCGGCGCGCTACGCCCCCGGATCAGCCGGGACCGCCTCGTCGACGACGCCGCCGACTCGCTGTCCGGCCCGGCGACCCTGGGCGCGCTGGCCCGGACCACGCAGCCCGCGCACCTGATCGCGGCGACCCGCGGCGCGGACGACAACGCGGCGCCCTTCCTGACCGACGCCGCGCTGGAGGCCGGTCGCGCCCAGCTGCCGCGCCTCACCATCGAACGCGCCGACGCCAACCACCTCACCCTGCTCTTCGACCCGAGCGTCCCCGCCGCCGTCGCCCGAGCCTCCTGACCGGTGGTGGCCCTGGGCGGGGTCCGGGTCCCCGATCCCGCTCCCGCCTACCACCGGCTCTTGATGTGGTAGACCCGCGCCGGTACCGCTCCCGGCTACCACTGGCTTCCGATGTGGTGGACCCGGGCGGTGTCCGGCGCGCATACCGCCCGGGTCCACCACTGGCCTTTGGTGTGGTAGGGCTGACGCTGGCCTCGGGGTGAGCTGGGTAACCATCGCGTGCGGCGGCCCGGCGGGCGGCCGTAGCGTAAGGACCCGTGAGCCTTTCCCCCGATACGCGATCACGGTCGGTCGGGGTGGGGCTCGTCCTCGCCAGCGGCCTGTCGGTGCACTCCGGCGCCGCCGTGGCGACCACCCTCTTCGCGCAGGCGGGCATCGGTGCGGTCGTCGCGCTCCGGCTCACCGTCGCCGCGATCCTGCTGCTGGCCTGGTGCCGCCCGGCCGTCCGCGGACGCAGCCGCGGCGACTGGGCGGTCATCGGCGCGTTCGGCCTGGCCCTGGCCGCGATGAACACGGTCTTCTACGAGGCGATCGAACGCATCCCGCTCGGCCCGGCGGTCACCATCGAGGTGCTCGGCCCGCTGACCCTGTCCGTGGTGGCGGCGCGGCGCCGCTCGGCCTGGCTGTGGGCCGGCCTGGCCCTGGCCGGCGTCGCCCTGCTCGGCCGCGGCGGCTTCGACCGGCTGAACTGGGTCGGCGTGCTCCTCGTCCTCGCGGCCGGCGTGTTCTGGGCGTCGTACATCGTGCTGTCCTCGAGGGCCGGCGCCCGCTTCCCCAAGGCCGACGGGCTCGCCCTGGCGATGGGCGTCGCGGCGGCGCTGTCGCTGCCGCTCGGGATCGCCGGCGCCGGTCCCGGGCTGTGGTCGCCGCGGGTGATCGCGCTCGGCTCGGCCGTCGCGGTGTTGTCGTCGGTCCTGCCGTACTCGCTGGAGCTCATCGCCCTGCGCCGGCTGCCGACCGCGACGTTCGCCGTGCTGATGAGCCTGGGGCCGGCGATCGCCGCGTGTGCCGGCTGGGTGATCCTGGGCCAGGCGCTCAGCTGGACCGAAGCGGCGGCGATCCTGCTCGTGGTCGCGGCCAGCATCGGCGCGATCCGCTCGGCCCCGGCCCGCAAGGCCTCCACCCCCGCCCCGGGTGCCGTCGCGTCGACCTCTTCCGCACCCGTTCCCGATCACGGTGCCGCGCGGTCTTCCGCGCCTGACCGCGGTGCCGTCTTGTCTTCCGCGCCGGACCGCGGTCGCGCCGCGTCCTCTGCTCCCGCTTCCGATTCCGTCCGGGCCTCGTCTCTCCGTTCCGGGGCGCCAGCGCCACCCGAGGTTCCGTCGCCCGCCTCGACCTGAGGCGGCATCTCGGGGGCGGGGGCCGGTGAGGTCAGGACGCGAAGAGGGCTACGGCGGCGGTGACCGTTACTGCCCAGGCCGCCACGAGCAGCAGGGGCCGGCGGGGCACGGTCGCCGGCGGGGGCGGCGGCAGGTGGGCGGTGGCGAAGGCCTGCCAGCGTGCGTCGCGCAGGGCGGCCACGAGCTGGTCGCGGGTGCGCTGCGAGGAGGTACGCGGCCACGGCGGCGGCACCGGCACGGTCAGCACCGAGTCGCCGACGGCCAGGGTGACCGCCCCCTCGTCGTCGTGGACCGCCGCGGTGTCGACCGTCCACGGCTCCGAGACGGTGCCCCGGAATCCGATCGACGTGACACCGCCCAGGTTCCAGAGCAGCCGCATCCGGACCTGCGACCGCCACCCGAACTCGACCGCCACCAGCGACGCGACCGCCACCACGCCAACCGCGAGCCAGTCGCCGGCGTGCCCGGCCAGGTGCATGACCTCCGCCGCCCCGAACGCCGCCCCCAGCCCGATCGCCGCCACCGTGCACCAGGCCCGGGCGGGGGAGACGCGGTGCTCGTGCACGGCGTCCGGCGGGGCCAGGTGGTCGTCGGCGCGCAGGGCGTCCGGGTCGACCAGTTGCTCCTCGTCGTCGGAGATCTCCCGGGGCAGGCCGTGGTCGGCGTCGTACGGTACGACGGTCACGCCCCCGACCGGCTCGACCGGCACGTGCAGCCGCCCCTCGGCCACCACCGCGCACCACTCGCCGGGCGCCGGATCGCCGTAGAGCAGCGCCGGAACCGTACGCGGATCGCCCGACTCGTCGTCGGTGGACCAGTCGTCGGCGGTGTTGATGCCGAACTCGACGGCGCTGCGCCCGTCCGCCGCCGGTACCAGCACGTGCAGGTAGCCGAGCTGGTCGACGACCCGCGCCCGGCGCAGCGGCTGCACCGACCCGAAGAACCGCCGCAACTCCCGCCGCCGCCCCCGCGCCCGTGCGACCAGCGCCACCCCGATCCCCCCGGCGAGCAGCGCCGCGCCGATCCACACCGGCTGCGCGACGATCTGCCACCACACGACCAGCGCGACCGCGACGGCGACGAGAACGACTCCGGCGGCACCGGCGGCTCTCGCGATCACCGGCCAGGAGACCGGGAAGGGTGGCTGCGAGAAGCGTCCGGCGGGCGGCCGGTGGCCGGACGCCAACTCGTCAGGCTCTTCGTCCGCCGCGATCGGCGAGCCGGCCGAGGAGATGAGGTCCGCGGACAGGCCCGGGATGGGCGCGGCGGCGTAACCGGCGGCTGGGTCAATGGTCGGCGCGGCGTCGACATCCGCGGCGGAGTCCAGGCCGGGGGGCGAGCCGAGGGTGGTCGCGGGGAGGGGGACGTCGACCAGCACCTCGTGCGGGGCGTCGGCGAAGAGGGCCGCCTCCTCGTGGTGCGGCAGCTCGAGCGGCGGCAACCGGACCGGCATCACGACGGCGGCCGCACGCCGGGCCACGAGCACGGTCAGCAGGGCGTACGCGAACGGCAGAAACTCGCGCCACCCGTACCCGGGCCCCAGCAGCACCCACCCGAACGCGCACACCACCGCGGCCAGCCCCGCCGCCTCCCGATGGATGTAGATCATCACCGCCGGCGCCGCCAGCAACCCGAGCGCCGCCCACCGTGCCCCGGTTCCCGCCACCGCCCCGGGCGCCGTGACCGCGTCGAGCCCCGCCCCACCCGACTCGGCCACCACGATGAGCACGATCGCCACCGCACACGCGGGCACAAGGTGATCAGGCCGGAAGGCAGCCGGGAGGAACCGGGTCATACCGCCAATTGTCGCCTCCGCGTCCCCGGCTCAGGGCCGATTCGCGCGGTTCAGGGCGAACGGCAGCCGTCTCCAGCATCCTGTGGCCGAATCCGATCGACCGGGCGGAAGACCACAAGGTCAAGGTCAGATCCGGGGGGTACGCGCGGAGCCGCCCACCCGGCGCGGGAAAGAGCGAGCGGCGACCCGCCCGCACCCTAATCGCCGGTCAATCGCCGGTCGCTCGCCTGTTGCCGCCGCCTCCGGTGGACCAGAGTGGACACCACGCCGGGATGGAACCGCAGGTGGCACCGCAACGGGGGCCGCGCGGGGGTACGGGGACGATTCCGGCGCGAGTGCGGCGGCCCTGCCCTCCGGGGCCGCCGCTCATGATCTCGCCGGCGGTGGACGGGCGGCCGGTCAGTGGGCTCGGTGAGTCCGCTCCGGCTCCACCGCCGGTGACAAACCCGCCACCGAGCGCCCGGCGAAGCGACAAGTGCCCGGCGAAGCGACAAGCGATAAGCGACGGCGAAGCGACGGGCGGCCGGCCACACGCCGACCAAGGCGAAAGGGGTCGCCGAGAAATGGCCGCGAGGGACAGGTAGGCGGCAAAGAGGGAGTCAGGAAGCTCGGGAACGCGGCCGATCAACCCGGGCCAGGATCGAATCCGACCGCCGCCGCGCCGACCGGGCCGCCGCCGCGTCGCCCGCCTGCTCGTGCGCGTCGGCCAGGTGCCGTAGCGTCTCGGCCTCGGAATACCGATCGCCGAGGCCACGGAACACCTGGCGCGCCTGCTCGTAGTAGCTGACCGCCTGCCGATGGTCGCCCAGCCCGGCGTACGCGCGCCCCAACGTGTCCAGCGACGTCGCCTGCCCGTGCCGGTTGGCGACCCGCGCGTACAGTTCGACCGCCTGTTCCGCGGCGGCCCGCGCCTCCGCCGCCTGGCCGACCAGGGTGAGGCACCAGGCCTGGCTGTTGAGCGAGCTCGCGACGCCCTCGGTGCTGCCGGCGTCCTCGAAGAGCCCGCGCGACTCGGTCAGCCGCGCGAACGCCTCGGTGAACCGCGCCTGCCGCTGCGCCGCGTAGGCGAGACCGTGCAGCGTGCGGGCCTGCCCGAGCACGTCGCCGAGGCGGGTGGCCTGCTCCAGCGCGATGTCCAGGTGCCCGCGGGCCTCGTCGAACCGTTCCAGCCGGAACAGCGCCCGGGACAGGCCTCGGTGCGCATGGCTCTCGCCGCGCAGGTCGCCGGCCCGGTGCGCGGTGTCCAGTGCGATCTCGTGCGCGCGCAGCAGGTCGTACCAGTTGCCGCGGCGCTGGATGAACGTGGTCAGCTGCCACGCCAGCCGCCAGCACAGGCCGGGGAAGCCCTGGTCGGCGGCCATCTTGACCAGCGCCAAAAGGTTGGCGCGCTCGGTCGTCAGCCACGATGTGGCCATCTCGTCGTCGTCGCCGAACAGGGGCGGCGGCCGCTCGTCGACCGGCTCGCGGTGCGGTTCGAGGGTCTGGGCGGCGGCCGAGGACCAGAGCAGGTGCGCGTCCAGGAGCCGGGCCTGGGCGGCGCGGATCTCCACCGGGTCGTCGGTGCGTGCGCACTGCTCGGCCGCGTACGCCCGGAGCAGGTCGTGCATGGTGTACCGCCCGGGTGTCCGTTCGGACAGCAGCTGGGTGCGCAGCAGTTCGGCCAGCAACTCGGTGGCGGGCCCACCGGTCAGCGCTTCGGCCGCGATCGCCGACCAGTCGGGGCCGGGGTTGAGGCTGAGCAGCCGGAACAGCCGGGCCGCGGCGGGCGAGAGGATGCGGTACGACCAGGAGAACACGCTGCGCAGGTCGGTGTGCTCGTCGTCGCTGGCGAACGCCGACATCCCGGCGGTCAGGTCGCCGGCGACCCGGGCGGCGGTCAGCATCGGCTCGGACACCAGCCGCCCGGCCACCACGGCGAGGGCGAGCGGCAGCCGCTGACACCGGTCGATGATCGCGCGGACCGCGTCGGTGTCGCCGTCCAGCCTGTCCGCGCCGACCCGCCGGGTGAGCAGCCCGGCCGCGTCGGCGGTGCTGAGCATCTCGAGGCGGACCGGGCGGGCACCGGCCGTGGCGACCAGCCCGTGCAGCGGGTTGCGGCTGGTCACCACGACGACGCAGCCGGCCGTGCCGGGCAGCAGCGGGCGGACCTGGGCGGCGTCGCGGGCGTTGTCGAGCAGGATCAGGATCTGTTTGCCGGCCAGCACGCTGCGGAACAGGCTGAGCTGGGCGGACGGGTCGGTGGGCACGGAGTTGGGGGGTACGCCGAACGCGTCCAGGAAGCCGCGTACCGCCTCGCTGGTCGGCACCATCTCGCCGGGCCCGTACCCGCGCAGGTTGACGTAGAGCTGGCCGTCCGGGAACTGGTCGACGGCCCGGTGGGCCCAGTGCACCGCGAAGCAGGTCTTGCCGACGCCGGCGGGGCCGGTCACGGTCCAGACCACCGGCAGCGGCGACGTGGTGTCCGAGTCGTCGAGCTGGGCGAGCTCGGTATCGCGGCCGACGAAGACCGCGGTGTCGGCGGGCAGCTGGGCCGGGCGCGGCCGCAGCCGGACCGGCTGGGGTTCGTCGCCGAGTCCACCGGCGGCGGTGAGGAACGCGGTCCGGTCGTCGCCGGACAGCCCGAGGGCGTCGGCGAGCCGCCGGACGGTGGCGGGGCGCGGCCGGGCGATGCGGCCGGTCTCCAGGTCGCGAATGTTGCGCACGCTGACGCCGCTGTGGGCGGCGAGCTCCTCCTGGGTCAGTCCGCACCTGCGGCGGGCGGTCCGCAGTGCATGGCCGAACAAGTCGCCTCCCTCCCCGTCATCGACGACCGTCACCCATCGTGCCGGTTCGACGGTTCTGGAAGAACCCCGGGTCGGCAACTTCCCATTCCGTGTCGAGAACGCGCCACCGGCTCCGACCCTTGGCCGAGGGACCCCGACCGAGGAGCTGACATGCCGAAATACCTGCTGATCCAGAACTACGAGGGTGGCCGCGGCTGCGATACGCCGATGGGCGAATGGGATCCGGCCGACATCCGCGCGCACATCGACTTCCAGGTGGCGCTGGACGCCGAGCTGACCGCGGCCGGGGAGCTGATCGATTCCCAGGGTGTCGGCCAGGCCGTGACCGTGGTCGTCTCGGACGGTGCCACGACCGAGGCCACGCCGGCGGCGGTGGAGGGCCGGCTGGCCGGGTTCCGCCTGGTCGACGTGGTGTCGGCGGATCGCGCGGTGGAGATCGCCGCCCGCTGCAGCGCCGCGCCGGCCCGGGCCGGCCGCCCGATCCAGCAGCCGGTCGAGGTGCGCGAGGTGATGGTCGCTCCATAGACAACCCTTGATTTCCGGGTCGGGGACCCGGATTGTTAAGTGACTTGCCGGTTATCCCCGACCCGAGGAGATCCCCGATGCGCGTCCTCCTTGCCGCCGCGGCCGCGGTCGCCGCCGTGGTGGCGACCCTCGGCGCCCCCGAAGCCGTCCCCGTCGCCCCCGAAGCCGCCCCCGCCGGAGCCGCCCCCGCCACCTTCGCCCACCCCGGCGTCCTGGTCAGCCGTCCCCAGCTCGACTTCGTCAAGGCCAGGATCCAGGCCGGCCAGCAGCCGTGGCTGAGCGCCTACAACCAGATGATGGGCAGCCGGTACGCCTCGCTGTCGCGGGTGCCCGCCCCGCGCGCCACGGTCGAGTGCGGTCCGACCTCCAACCCCAACTACGGGTGTACGGACGAACGGGAGGACGCCATCGCCGCGTACACCGACGCGCTGGCGTGGTTCATCACGGGCGACTCCGCGTACGCCCAGAAGGCCGTTGATCTGATGGACGCCTGGTCGGCCACCATCCAGCGGCACACCAACAGCAACGCACCCCTGCAGACGGGCTGGGCCGGCTCGGTGTGGCCGAGGGCGGCCGAGATCATCCGGTACACCTATGGCGACTGGCCCGATCAGGCCCGGTTCGCCACCATGCTCCGCAACGTCTACCTGCCGGTGGTCATCGCCGGCGACTCGCGGACCGGCAACTGGGACCTGACCCTGGCCGAGGCCTCCATCGGCATCGCGGTCTTCCTCGAGGACCGGGCGAGCTACGACCGCGCCATCGCCCGGTTCCGGGCCGCGGCCGCCGCCTTCGTCTACGTGACCGCCGACGGAGTGCGGCCGAAGTACCCGCCCGCCAGCAGCGTCGACACCCCGGCCGAGCTGGTCGGCTTCTGGCACAACCAATCGACCTGGACCGACGGCCACGCCCAGGAGACGTGCCGCGACTTCACCCACACCGGCTACGGCATCTCGGCCATTTCGCACATCGCCGAGACGACCCGGATCCAGGGCGGCGACCTCTATCCCGAGTTGCAGGACCGGCTCCGCCACTCGCTCGGCTTCCACACCAAGTTCGAGAACGGCACCGCCGTGCCGTCGAGTGTCTGCGGCGGCAGCGTGACGCTCGGCCTCGGGCCGGTGACCGAGGTCGGCTTCAACGCCCTGCACAACCGGATGGGCATCGCCATGGCCAACACCCAGCAGTACACCGAGTCGCACCGGCCCCAGGGCTCGAACAATCTGTTCGTCGCGTGGGAGACGCTCACGCACGCGAACAACCCCGCGTAATCGGGCAAACACGGCTTGACCCGCTTCTGTACCCTCTGCGCCCGGACGACAAGGAGACTCAGTTGGGTACAGGACGGGCGGCCATCGCCGTCGCGGCGCTCGTGGCCCTCGGCGGATGCGGCGGCTCCGCCGAGGGTGTCGAGACGCCAGGGCTGGACGCCCCCGGCACCGTGCTCACCACGGTCAAGCCGGTCCGGCAGGACGTGGTCAACAAGATCAGCCTCACCGGCAAGGTCGGCATCGACCCGGTGTTCGGCATCGTCTCGCCCCACAACGGGGAGGTGCGCTACCTCGACAAGAAGCCGACAGCCACCCCGGTCGACGAGGACACCTGGGTGGCCTCGGTCTGGTGGGACGGCGAGCGGACCGAGGTCGAGATCCCGAAGGGCTCGATGCTGGCCGGGCGACTGATGCCGGACAAGGCCCGGGTGACCGAGGGCATGCCGATCGTCTCGGCCAAGCACGCCGGGTACGGGATCGTCGCCGAGATCGACAGCGCCCAGGCGTACCGGCTCAACGGCGCCGCCCAGTCCATCCGCGGGCAGATCAAGAACGGTCCGGGCCCGTTCGACTGCAAGCCGCTGGGCACGGTGGCCGCGCTGCCCGAGGGCACCGTGCCCGAGCCCAAGCCCGATCCGACCACCCCGCCGGCCGGGCAGCCCGGCGCCTCCGCGCCGCCGCAGGCCCAGACCGGCGGCGACCAGACGCAGCCCGAGACACCGGCCGGCGGCTCCGAGCCGACCGGCCTGCGGCTGGTGTGCACGGCGCCGAAGAACATCAAGCTGATCAACGGGGCCGAGGTCACCCTCGAGGTGATCACCGGCAAGGCCAAGAAGGCGCTGGTGCTGCCGATCGAGGCGGTCGCCGGCAGCCAGGGCAAGGGCAAGGTCGACCTGGTCGCCGACGGGCATACCCGCAAGACCGTCGACGTGGTTCTGGGCCTGACCGACGGGCGGTTCATCGAGATCAAGAGCGGGCTCAAGGGTGGCGAAACCGTGGCGGTGCCCGGCCCCGACCTGCCCGACGCGCCGCCCGCGGGTGACCCGAACGCCAACCCGTCCGGGCCGACCGGATGACCCCGCTGATCGAGCTGTCCGGGATCGTCAAGACGCTCAAGGGTCAGAAGGAACCACGCACCATTCTGGACGGTGTCGAGCTGCGGGTCGACCCGGGGGAGAGCGTCGCCATCGTCGGCCGGTCCGGCTCGGGCAAGAGCACCCTGCTCAGTGTGCTGGGCCTGTTCGACCGGCCCGACCAGGGCGCCTACCTACTGCACGGGCAGGACATCAGCCGCGTGCCCGAGCGGCGGGCGGCCCGGCTGCGCAGCGCCGAGTTCGGCTTCGTGTTCCAGCGGTTCTTCCTGCTCAAGCACCTGACGGCGGCTCAGAACGTGGCGATGGCGCTGGTCAACGGTCAGGGCTGGCAGCCGCGGCGGGAACGGCGGCGACGGGTGATGACCGCGCTCGAGCAGGTCGGCATCGCCCAGCTGGCCAAGAGCAAGCCGGCCAAGATGTCCGGTGGCGAGCAGCAGCGGGTGGCGATCGCCCGGGCGCTGGTCCGTGAGCCGAAGGTGCTGCTGGCCGACGAGCCGACCGGTGCCCTCGACCTGGAAACCGGCACGCTGGTGATCGACGCGCTGCACGCCGCCACCGACCGCGGCTGTGGCCTGGTGCTGGTCACCCACGACCGCGATCACGCCGCGCGGATGGGCCGTACCCTCGATCTGCGGGACGGGGTCCTGACCGAGCGGGTGCCGGCGTGAGGCGGCTCTCCGGTCGCTCCCGATCCGCGCTGATCATCGGCCTGCAGGGCATCCGCGCCCGCAAGCTGCGCACCCTGCTGTCGATGGTCAGCCTGTTCCTGGGCGTGCTCGCGGTCGTCGTGGTGCAGGCCGGCGCCAGCATCGCCGAGAAGGCCATGTTCGCCGACACCGATCTGCAGATGGGAGTCGAGGGCACCAGGGTCATGTACGTCGGCGCCGAGGGCCGGCAGACCCAGATCGTGCTGGACGTCGTCGGTCACCGCAGCGACGCCGTCGCCATGGTCGGCATGCGGGCCGTCATCGGTGAACCCGGGGTCCGGCCGGTCAACGAGGGCGGCGCCCCGATCGGTGAGAACTGGGGCGGCGGCCCCGGCCCGGAGGCGGGCGGTGACCCGGCCGGTCAGGCGGTGGAGGTGCATCTCAGCGCGCTGACCGGGGACGTACGCGTCTTCCGCCCGTTCCGCCACCGGGCCGGCCACTGGCTCTCCTTCGGCAGCGTGCCCGCCCTGGCGCCCCGGCTGGTCCTCAACGAGGCCGCCGCCAAGGCTTTCCGGCAATACCACGTGCCGGCCCAGATGCGCCTGAACGGCAAGGACCAGACGGTCACGCCGCAGTTCGTGGGCGTGGTCGACGACGGTGACAACGCACCCCAGGCCTATGTACGCCTGGACGAGCTGGACCGCTGGACCGGCGGCGACCAGGCGGCCAACGCGCAGGGCAACCCGAGCGGCGACCTGCAGGTGCTGATGACCGGGTCGACCCCGGTCACCCCGGTCCTGCAGAAGCGGCTCAAGGCGGCCGGCTCCGATTCGAGCGTGGAGACGGTCCGCTCCCGCGAGGACATGGAGAAGGAGCTCAAGCTCATCCGGCTGATCTTCCTCGGCCTGGCCGGGCTGGTCCTGCTGATCGGCGTGGCCGGCATCCTGAACGTCGGCCTGGCCAGCGTCGGCGAGCGGGTCGAGGAGTTCGCGTTGCGCCGGGCGGTCGGCACGCCACGCCTCCTGCTGGCCGGCATCGTGCTCACCGAGACCCTGCTGACCGGCATGTTCACCGCGGCCGCGGCCATCGGGGCCAGCGCCGGCGCGCTGCGGCTGGTCAGCATGCTGTTCGGCGATCAGGAACCGTTCCTGGCCAACGTGGCCTTCCCGTGGGAGGCGGGCGTCGCCGGGATCATCGCGGGACTCGTCGCGGGCATCCTCGGCGGTGGCGTCCCGGCCCTGCGCGCGGCCGGCATTCCGATCGCGACAGTGATGCGCGCCTAGGGCGCATCTGATGGATCACCCAGCGCTGCGCCGTGGCCCAGAGCGTGACCAAAGCGGTAGCCCCGGGCGGTGTCCGAGAGCCTGACACCGCCCGGGGCTCCCACTGGCTCTAGCCGGGCAGCTGCCAGCGCTGAGCCGCGCTGCCGGAACAGCGGACGACCCAGACCGAGGAGCGTCCGGCCGGCGGCCGGGTCAGGCAGTTGCCGGAGGACGCGCTGGTCAGCGTGCCGTTCCCGCCGACCTGCCAGCGTGTCACGCCACGGTCGCCGCAGCCGGTGACCCGGACCGTGGCCATCCGGCTGACGTCGGCACACTTGTCGCGTACCCGCAGCGTCCCGTCGGTGGCCAGGGTGAAACTCTGGGCCGGCGTGTTGTTGCAGGTGAAGACCTGGATGCGGTTGCCGTCGGCCGGGTTGTTGGCGAACAGGTCGAGGCAGCGGCCGTCGTCGGCGGTGATCCGTCCGGTCCGGCTGGCCACCCGCTGCGGGGCCGGCGGTGCCAGCAGCAGCGGGCTGCGCGCCCCGGCCGGCGCGGACGTGGTGGCCGCCTTTTCCGGTGCCGGAACCCGCGTGGCCTTCCGGGCCGGTTTCTCGCCCGCCGGGGTGGCGGTCCGCCGCCCGGCCGGGGTGGACGTCGAGGTGGAGGTGGGCGCGGCCGTCGGCTCGCCGCCGAACGCGTTCTCCGGCTCGGCCACCGAGCCGGCCGACGGGGACGCGGACGGCGCGACCAGCGGCAACGCACCAGCCTGGGCCGGCGCCCGTTCGCTCGAATCGTCCGGGGCGAAGACGACGTAACCCGCCGCGGCCAGGCCGGCGGCGGCGACCGCGCCGGCGGCGGCGAGAGCGACCGGATGGCGCCGCCTGCGCGGGGTGCCGTAGACGGTCGGGGTGGACGGGGTCAGCGGCGCCTCGGCGGTGGCGGCGGCCGAGGGGTACTCGCCGGCGGGCCAGCGCACGTCGGTCCGCGTCGCGGCACCGCCGCGTACCGGAGAATGCAGATATCGGCGAACCAGCAGCGGTGCGCCGGGGTCGCCCTGGGCCTGGTCAGTCATCGCGCCGATCAACCTACCCACCCGGTGCCACCCTTGATCAACCGGCCGTTCGGGCGAGATCATCTCCCGGAACGGGCGGGCGGGGGCGCGGCTCGGACCGCGCCCCCGCAATCAGGCTCAGCTCGCGAACCGCTGCGTGATCCAGTTCGCCACGGTCGTCGTCGAGTCGAACACCGCACCCTCGTGGGTCCGGCCCTCCAGCGTGATCAGCTGGACCGGCTGGCTGTACTGCTGCAGCTGGGGCACCAGCACGTCCGACGTGATCTGGTAAGGGACCGCCTCGTCGGCCGTCCCGTGCACGATCAGGATCGGCGCTGAGGACGGGCGCTTGGCCGGGTTGCCGTACTGCGCCAGCTTGGTGATCACGATGTTGGGGACGGTGCCCCCGGGCACCAGCTGCTCGCGGGTGAGCGGCTCGTACGCGTCCAGGATCTCGTTGAGGCAGCCGGTCTGCAGCACGCTGGTCTTCTGCTTGGCCGGCGTGGCCAGGACCTGGTCGGGTTTGACGGCCGAGTCCACCGCGGACAGCCCGTAGATGGCCATCACCAGGTAACCCTTGCCCGGCGCGTCCGGGATGTCCGGCGCGATCAGGTCGAGGTTCGAGGCCGGCGCGATGGCCGCGACGCCCTTGAGCACCAGGTTGCCGTCGTAGCCGGGGGCGATCTCCCCGGCGAACAGCGCGCCCTGGCCGCCCTGCGAGTGCCCGTCGATGACGTACTTGGTGGACAGCAGCGGGTCGACGATGCGGGACGACTTGACGATGTCGATGATCGAGCGGGCCTCGCTCTCGCCGATCAGGTACGGGTGGGCCTGCGGCGTACCCAGGCCGGGGTAGTCCGGCGCGACCACGGTGTAGCCGCGGTTGAGCAGCTCGAGCACGGCGGCCCGGGCCTCGGGCCAGAACACGTTCTGGTTGAGCGACGGCGTGCACTGGTCGGCCAGCCCGGTGGTGCCGTGCGCCCAGACGACGACCTGGTTCCGCTTGTTGCTCTTGGGCGTGATGACCAGACCGGTGGCGGTGATCGAGGCGCCCTTGATGTCGGTGGTGCGGTACTCGATGCGCAGCGCCGTGCCCTTGCCCTGCAGCGGGGCGGGCAGGCTGGCGGCGGTGCGGGAAACGATGTCGCCCGGTGCGGGCGCGATGGCGGAGGCCGGTGCGCCGCCGGCGGTCAGGCCCGCGGCGATGAGGACGGTGATCAGGATTTTGCGCACACTCACTCCTTGTTGAGGGCCCCCGGCATGATCTTGGACAAACAGCCTGTGTGAGGCATGTTCCAGACATCACGCGACGGACCGTCCGATCAAGGGCCGCGGGGGTGCGTTAGCGAGCCATTCGGTTGATCCGGGCTGGCGGTCCGGCCACGCATTGACAATGCTGAGGGGTACGCACCACGACAGCGCCGTCTGGGTTCGGGAGGAATCATGCGTATCTCCGATGTTCTGCGGATCAAGGGTGACCGGGTCGTCACCGTCACACCGGACACCGACGTGGCCGGCCTGCTCCGGGTCCTGGCCGAGCACGGGATCGGTGCCGTGGTGGTGTCGCCGGACGGCACGGCGATCGCCGGGATCGTCAGCGAGCGCGACGTGGTGCGGGCGATCGCCGCGCGGGGCGCCGACGTGCTGACCGAGCCGGTGACCCGGATCGCCACCTCGAGCGTGCGTACGGTCACGCCCGAGGTGTCCCTGGAGGACGTCGAGCGGCTGATGACCGACGGCCGCTTCCGGCACGTGCCGGTGCTGGTGAACGGTGCGCTCGGCGGGGTGGTCAGCATCGGCGACGTGGTCAAGAACCGCATCGACGAGCTGGAGAGCGAACGCAGCGAGCTGGCCGGCTACATCACCGGCGAGCGTCCCTGACCTCTGGTCACGGGCGGCGGATGACGATGTCGCCGTACGAGGTCCGGGCGTTCACCTCCACGTGCGACCCGCCGCCGGCCGGCGCCTCGGACGCGCTCAGCCGGCTGTGCACGGTCCCGAACGACGTGTGCACGTCCAGGTAGGCGGGCAGCCCCTCGGGCACGCCGATCTCGAGCTCGCCCAGCGCGGTCTTGAGCGTCACCGTGCCCGGGCTGACCTCGCCGATCCGGATGGCGCCGTTGGCGGTGGAGGCGTCGACGTCGCCGCCGGCCCGGCCGACCAGCACCTCGCCGTTGGACGACCGGATCCGCACGTGGCCGCCGGCGCTGTCCAGCCGGGTCTGGCCGGTCCCGGTCTTCAGCTGCGCCTTGCCGCCGGTGTCGCCCAGGCGCAGGTCGCCGGCGCCGGTGGTAGCCGTGGCGTCGCCGTCGACGGCCCGAACGCTGATGTTCCCGGCGCCCGACTTGGCCTCCAGTGCGGCGACCCGGTCGAGCTGGATGTCACCGACGCCGCTCTTGGCCCGGACCTCGCCGAGCGGCCCGGTGCCGGTCAGGTTCAGGACCCCACCGTCGGCGTCGACGCCCGATCCGGCGGGCAACGTGATCGCGACGTCGATCACGCCGGTCTTGGCGAAGATGCCGAAGTTGCGCTGCTTGGGGCCCTTCACGAGCAGGCGGCCGTTGGCGTACTCGACGACGGTCTGCTCGGCCCAGGTGCGGTCGCGTTCGCTGCCGGGGTTGGCCGGCCGAACCTCGACGGTGGTGCCGGGGGTGTCGCCGGCGGTGACGCGGACGTCGCCGGCGGCCAGGGTGATGGTGGCCGCGATCGGGCCGGTGGTGTCGAATTCGGGCATGGCGGTACGAGCCCCCTTCTGGGTGGCTGGTCGGAGGATGGCAGAGGTGTTAGCGGGCCCAGCCGGTCAGCCGGTCGGAGCCCACGACCGAGCGGCGGGGGTGTTGCTGGGCGCCGCCGGGCGGGCGGCTGACGGCGGCCGCGGCCGCGCGGACCAGCCACGCGTTCACGGACAGGCCCTCGCGGGTGGCGGCCTCCTCGATCCGGGTCTTGAGCTGGTCGGGCAGGCGGAGATTGATGCGCGAGACGGCGTCGTCGCTTTCCGTGATCAGCGGGGGAGGGGCGGCCTCGGCCAGGGGTTCGTCGCTGGGTGGCAACGTGACGACGAAGGTCGGCTCGCGGTCGCGCAGGCGGACCTGGACCGAGCCGGGCGCCATCTCGGTGGTGATCTCGTCGGTGGCGGCGCCGAGCGCGTCGAGCAGGGCCAGGCGGAACGCCGACTCCATCGGCGCGGTGAGCCGCTCGGCGAGCGCGCGAGCCTCGGCGCCACCCAGCTCGGCGGCGTTGGCGAGCTCGCTGCGGAGCTGTTCGACGTACGGCGTGATTTCCATGGCACCAATATGGCACCACCATGGCGCCATTGCAAGTCGCGATGACGCCAATCCTCTGTTCGGCCAGGTCAGACGGCCGCCGGGGACAATATTCGCGGGTACGGCGAGTGACTATCTTCGGTGCATCCCGGGCATACCGCGCTCCGGATCGCGAGAGGTCACCCCCCGATGTCCCTCATCCGCCGCCTGGCCGTCGCCGGGCTCGCCGCCACGCTGCTGGCCGGCCCGCTGTCCACCCCCGCGGACGCGGCCGCCACGCTGCCGGCGGGCCCGCTGTCCACCCCCGCGGACGTGGCCGCCGCGCGCACCAGCGCGCGGGAGAAGCACCGCGTCGACGCGGTGCGGACGCCCAAGCTCAAGTGGTACAAGTGTTACGTCTACGCCGAGTGCGCCACCGCCACGGTGCCCCTCGACTACGACCGGCCGGGTGGGGCCAAGACCGAGATCGCGCTGGTACGCCTGCGCGCCACCGACCGCAAGCACCGGGTCGGCAGCCTCTTCGTCAACCCCGGCGGCCCGGGCGGCTCGGCCACCCAGTTCGCGCTGCTCTCGCCGCTGTTCCTGAGTGACAAGCTGCTCGCCCGGTTCGACATCGTCGGGATGGATCCCCGGGGCGTCGGTTTCAGCGACAACGTCACCTGCTTCGACTCGCCCCGGCAGCAGGCGAACGCGCTGAAGGGCATGACACCGCGGTTTCCGTACGGGAAGAAGGAAGAGAAGGCCTATGTCGCGTCGGCCGTGCGGCTGGGCCGGGCGTGCTCGACCACCGGCCGGCCGCTGACCGGGGCGATGTCCACGGCCGAGGTCGCGCGCGACATGGACGTCATGCGGCGGGCGGTCGGCGACAAGCGGCTCAATTACCTCGGTTTCAGTTACGGGTCGGTGCTCGGGTCCTACTACGCCAACATGTTCCCGGACCGGTTCCGGACGATCGCCATCGACGGCGTGATCAACCCGCGGGCGTGGGCCGGGACCAAGCAGACCCGGAACATCGTGCAGGACGTGCGGCTCGACTCGGCCGGCGGCGCGTACCGGGCGTTCGCCGAGCTCATGAACCGCTGTGCCCAGGCCGGGCCGGAGAAGTGCGAGTTCGCCGGCGGCAACACGCTGACCCGGTTCCACAACATCACCGAGCACCTGAAGCGGAACCCGATCGTGGTGCCGGTCCCGGTTCTCGGCATCACGGTGCGGATCACCTACGCCGACTTCATCGGTGAGGTGCTCGACGCGCTCTACTCGCCGAGCGCGGGGGAGGACGTGGCCGCGCTCGCCGCCGACCTGCAGCTGTTGCAGTCCGGGGCGACCGGCGCCGGCGTCACGGCCGCGCAGACGCGGTTCGCGGACCGGATGCGGCGCGGCTTCCCGTACGACAACAGCCTGGACGCGTACGCCTCGGTCATGTGCACCGACGGCCGGCACCCGGCGAACGCCTCCTCGTGGCCGGCCGCGGCCGCCGCCGCCGACAAGAAGGCGCCGTACTTCGGCCGGGCCTGGACCTGGGCCAGCGTGCCGTGCGCCCGTGACACCTGGACCGTGCGCGACGAGGACGCGTACACCGGGCCGTTCAACACGCGCACCAGGAACCCGGTGCTCGTGGTCGGTAGCTTCTGGGACCCGGCGACCAACTATCGGGACGCGGTGCAGACGGCCCGCAAGCTGCCCAACAGCAGGCTGTTGTCCAGTAACAACTGGGGGCACACGGCGTACGGTACGTCGGCCTGCGCGACCGGCGCGATGGACACCTACCTGCTGACCAAGCGGCTCCCGGCCAAGGGCACGGTCTGCACGGCGCCGCAGCCGTTCACCGGGGCGAATCTCATCCCGGGCATAGAGCTGAGCACCGCTTCGGTCAACGCCCTGGTCGCCCAGGGCCGCCCGGCGCCGGGAGCGGCCAAGCAGCTGCCCCCGATCGCCGGTCGTCGCTGATCAGCGCTTCCAGAACGCCTTACGCTCGCCGGGCTCATCCTTTCCGAGCCCGGCGAGCACCCGCAGCGCCTCGGCCCACTTGTCGGGCAGGCCCGTGTCGCCACGCAGCACCGCGACGAGATCGCGTAGCTCCGAAACCCCGGGCGCCAGCACGTCGAGGCGGCTGGCCAGGTCGTCCAGCAGCTCGGCCCGCTCGTGGTCGGGCCGGCCCTCGGCCGCGCGTAGCCGTTCCAGCTCGATCTTGACGATCGCGGTCAGATCCACCGTGGACTGAGCCCGGCCGCCCAGAAGCGCCGGGGCGCCCATCTTGCCCCGCCCGCCCGGCGCCGCACCCCGCCGCATCATCGTCGGCGCGAACCTCGGCGTCGTGCCTGGCGCCGGCGGCATCGGGGCGGCCAGCGTCATCGACGCCGACGCCATGGCGATGAACGGGGTCGCGCCCGCGGCCACCGGCGCCTCCCACCCGGACGGCGTCTCGACCGGCTGCACCACGCGGCGGGTATCGCCGTTCTCGTTCACCACCCGGCTGTCCACCGCCACGAACGCGGTGAACCGGCACAACACCCCGAACCGTAGCGACGTGGTCGTGATCGTGTGCTCCAGGCCATGATCGCCGGCCGCGTACCGATCCTCCAGGTCCCGCAGCCGCGCCCGCGCCCACTGGGCCGTCACCGCGGGCTCGTCCCTGCGTACGACCGGCACCGTGGCCTCGAAGGTCCCGCCGTCCCGCCGCTTACCGGCGACCGTGATGCTGCCCTCGGCGCGGCCGGCGTACCGCCCGGCGATCACCAGCGGCACCCCCGGATAGAGCGCCGGCAGCCGGTGCGGGCTCCGCGTGCCGTCCACCAGTGTCAGGCCCGCGGACGTGACAGTCAGGTCGGTGACCAGCGGCGCGCCGATCCGGCGATGGATGTGCTCCATCGCCTCGTCCAGCCGGTCCTCGCTCTCCACCAACTCGGTACGCCCGCCGCCGATCGACGCCAGCCGCCCCAGGAAGCCCGCGTTCACCGCCCGGTCGATGCCGATCGTGTGCACCCGGATGCCGCCGATCAGCGGCGTGATCTCTTCGAGGATCTGGTCCTCGTTGCCGACCTGGCCGTCGGTGACCAGCACCAGCACCCGGTCGCGGGCCTCGTCCCGGAGAAGCTTCAACCCCTCGCGCAGCGGCGACAACAACTCGGTGCCACCCCGCGCGTCGGCTCGCGACAGGTGCTCGACCGCCCGGAACCGATGCCGGTCGGACGCCTCGGACAGGCCCCTGTCGAGCCCGGCCGGGTATTCCACGGCGTGGTCGAAGGTCAGCACCGCGAACCGGTCGGCCGACGTCAGCGTGTCGACCACCCGGCCGGCGGCGCGGCGGGCGGCGACCATCTTCCAGCCGCCCATGCTGCCCGACCGGTCCAGCAGCAGCACCACGTCCTTGGGCCGGGCGCTCGCCTCCGCCGCCGGCGGCAGCACCGTCACCGCGAAGGTCCCCTGCTCGGCGTCGTCCGGGTCGGCTTCCTCGTCCGGTACGGCCACGGCGGTCTGCCCGCCCGGTGCGTACGCCAGCCGCAGGATGAAGTCGCGGTCGGCCCGCTCGCCCGGCCTGATGCTGATCCGCCGCCCGTCCTCCACGATCGCGTGCAGGCTGGAGGTGACGCCGCCGAGCTCGAGACCGGCCGGGTCGATGTCGACGTCGATGGAGAGCCGCAGCGGATTGGGGAAACCGGGCAGCAGCACGGGCGGGGAGATGCGCGACGCGTCCGGTACCGCGTCGGTGTCGGTCTCGTGCCCGGCACCCACCGGTGTGCCCGGCAACGGCGTGCCCGGCACGTACCGGGGCGCCACCACGAGCGGGAACCGGAACGTCGCGGCTCCGTCCTCGTACGGCAGTGGCCCGACCAGCCGCAGTTCGACGGTCACCCGCTCGCCCGGCACCAGGTTGCCGACCCGCATGGTGAAGACGTCCGGTCGCTCCTCCTCGGCGATCGAGGCCCGCTTGCCCTCGGCGATCGCCTGGTCGTAGGCCTCCCGGGCGGCTCCGCGTTCCTGAAGTTCGGCCTCGACGGTATGCCCGTCGGCGGTCATCGTCATGCCGGTCACCGCGGCCCGGTCGGGCAGCGGGAAGACGTAGGTCGCCTCGAGCGGGACGTCGTGCACGTTGACGAACTCGGCCGCGACTATTGTCCGCGCGGTGAGCCCGGAAACGCTGGACCGGACCGCGAGCCGATCGAGTGGCAGGTTGCCGCGCTCGGTCGCCAGTGACCCGAAACCGGCCTCGGGCAGGATGCGGATGCGGCCGATCTCGCCGGGCTCCATGGGGGATACGGACAGGGTCATGGCAGTCTCCCGTTCTCGGCGGTCTCGATCAGGCCGCGATCGGCCAGCAACGCAAGCAAAGGCGCGGCGGCGACGCTGATCGCGTCCCGGTCGGCCTCGGTGGGTACGCCCGGGAGCACGAGAATCGCCCCGCCCCCGAGCCGCACCGCCCCGGCAACACTGTCAACGTCACGCTCGACCGGGCCGACTTGGGCGGCCGCACCCGGGCCCACCTGGGCGGCCGCCGCCGGACCCATCTGGGCCGGCGCACCCGGGCCCACTGGCGGGCCGACCTGGGTGGCCACCGCCGGGCGGGCCGCCCAGAACCGCGGCCGGGCCACCGGATCGGGCTCGGGACCATCGGCGACCAGCAGGTCGGCCGGCACCCGGGCGATGGCCGCGAGCGTCTCGTCGCCCGCGCCGGTCAGCTCGGCCTGGATCTGTGCGATCGACAACCCGGCGGCCTGCCGCCGCTTGACCGCGACCAGCTGGAGCAGGTGCCGGGGCCCGTACAGCGCGGTGCGCCCGCTCATGCCCAGCGGCCGGTCGATCAGCCCGATCGTGCGGTACCACCGGATGGCCCGGCGGTCGGGGACGTCGCGGACCCGCCCATTGGGTGCGCCGGCATACTCGGCGGCCAGCGCACGGCCCACCCGATCAACCAGCTCATCCAGCGTCCACATGCCGACCACTCTGACACTGTCATGGTGACACTGTCAACCGCCCGTCGAGCTCGAGGAACTGGGCGCGCTCAGCATCGCCGACGTGGTGGCCGGCGTGGCCACCGACACCCTGCCGATCTACGTCACAGGCGGATGCGCCTCAGGTCGGCCACCGGCGCGGGCAACGGCCGCGGCAGCGACAGGCCCTCATGCGACGCGTACGCCGCGAGCACGGTGTCCAGGTAGTCACGGCGGATCCGGGCCGTGCCCGCGGCGATGCCCCGCCGGGCCCGCTCGGCACTTCCCGGCTCGGCGACATAGGTCCAGGCCGGTCCGAAGCCGTCGACGTCGACGCTGGTCCGTCGATAGTTGCCCTCCCGAGCGTCGAGCGCCGGCAGGCCGTCGTCCGGGACGTGGATGACGACGCCCTCGGCCGCGCCGCCCGGTTCGACGGTCAGGAACAGGACCTGGACCGACGGGCGGCTGCCGTCGGCCGGGTCCAGGTAGGCGACCGACCGGTTCACGCCGTTGTCGGTGCACACGTTCCAGGTGAGCGACCAGCCGGTGAGCCGCGCGCGGGAGTAGTCGCGGCCCGCGACCGCCGGCCGCCCCACGAGCTCGGCGATGGTGGCCGGCGCGATCAGCGACCCGTAACCGAAGACCGCCGCCATCGCCGCATCATAGGCGGCGCGGATATCATCCGACCGTATGCGAACCATCGGTCTGATCGGCGGCATGAGCTGGGAGTCCACCGCCGAGTACTACCGCCTGCTGAACGAGTTGACCCGGGACCGGCTCGGCGGCCTGCACTCGGCCCGGTGCGTGGTCTACTCGGTCGACTTCGCCGAAATCGAACAACTCCAGGTTCAGGGGCGGTGGGCCGAGGCCGGGGAGATCCTGGCCGACGCGGCCCGCGCGCTGGCCGCGGCCGGTGCCGATCTGCTGCTGATCGGCACCAACACCATGCACAAGGTGGCCGATCAGGTCGCCGCGGCCGTGCCGATCCCGTTGCTGCATCTGGCCGACGCCACCGCCGACGCGGTACGCGCGGCCGGCGTCACCCGGGTCGGCCTGCTCGGGACCGCCTTCACCATGGAACAGGACTTCTATCGTGGGCGGCTCGCCGGCCACGGGCTCGACGTGCTGGTGCCGGAGCCCGAGGACCGCGCCCTGGTGCACCGGGTGATCTACGACGAGCTGTGCCTGGGCGTCGTCGACGACCGGTCCCGTAAGGAATATCGGCGGATCATCGAGAACCTGGTCGCGGCCGGCGCGGAGGGCGTGATCCTGGGCTGCACCGAGATCGAGCTGCTGGTCGGGCCCAAGGACAGCCCGGTGCCGGTGTTCCCGACGACCCGCCTGCACGCCGAGGCGGCGGTCCGCGCCGCGCAACAGTAGGGCCGGGAAGCGCGCTTCCCGGCCGTACCCCCGATGCCGTTCTAATTGACCTCGCGCCGCAGCATCCGGAACGCGCCCGCCACCAGCGGGACCAGCACCCACACCGCGGACGACACCGCCAGCCTCGACCACTCGCCGCCGGTCATCGCGTGCTCGGTCAGAGGGGCCGTGGTCAGGTTGATGTCCAGCCACCCGGCCGCCTTCTGCAGCGAACTGATCACCGAGCCGAGGAGCGTCCAGACCATCGGCAGGGCGAAGAAGCCGACGATGGCCAGCGGCGTGTTCATCAGCAGGCCACCGAACGCGGTGCCCATCAGCACGTACAGCACCTGCAGCAGCACACACTGGGCGATCACCTGCCCGTTCATGCTCCAGCTGCCCGCGCTCACCAGGTTGAACACGGCGGCGAAGACGAACGTGGACGCGGCGGCCAGGACGGCGATCGCGGCGGCGGCCAGCAGCTTGGCGGCGAGAACGCGGCCGCGCTGCGGGACCAGGGTGAACGTGGTCAGCGCGGTGCGTTGCGACCACTCGCTGGTCATCGACAGGATGCCCAGCACCGGCAGCAGGATGCCCGCCGGGAGCTGCGCGAAGGTCAGGTACGACATGAACGTGTGGGCGTCGTCGGGCGCCGCGAACAGCAGGATCAGCCCGGTGGCGACCGAGGCCAGGGCGATGACGACGAGCAGCCACAGGCCGGCCCGAGTGTCGGCCAGCTTGCGTAGCTCGACACCGACCAGGCGGCCGATCGGGATCGTCCGGTTCCGGTGCGAGGCGGTGGTCGCCGGCACCTCACTGTCGACGAGGGTCGCGGTCACTTCACAGCCTCCTGCACGGAATCGCCGGCGGTCAGGGTGAGGAACATCTGCTCGAGGCCGCCGCCACCGGCCGGACGCAGCTCCAGCAGGACCAGGCCGGCGTCGGCGGCGGCCCGGCCGATCGTCTCGGCGTCGGACTGGACGATCGTGGCGCCGTCGGCGGTGGGGGTGCCGCTCAGGCCGGCCCGGCGCAGGACCATGTCGAGGGCGGCGCGGTCGAGGGCGCGGACCACCATGCCGGAGGCGGACAGCAGCTCGGCCTTGTCACCCTGCGCGACGATCTTGCCCCCGCCGATGACGACCAGTTGATCGGCGACCGCCTCGACCTCGCGCAGCAGGTGCGAGGAGAGCAGCACGGTGCCGCCCGCGTCGGCGAAGTCGCGCAGCAACCCGCGCATCCAGAAGATGCCCTCCGGGTCCAGGCCGTTGGCCGGCTCGTCCAGGATCAGGATCTTGGGATCGCCGATCATCGCGTACGCCAGCCCGAGCCGTTGCCGCATGCCCAGCGAGTAGGCTCGCACCCGCCGTTTCGCCGCCACCTGGTTGAGCCCGACCCGCTCCAGGCTCTCGTTCACCCGCCGGTTGTCGAGGCCCATCGTCGACGCGGCCAGCGACAGCACCTCGCGCCCGGTGCGCCCGGCGTGCTGGGCCGAGGCGTCGAGCAGTACACCGACCCGGCGGCCGGGGTTGCCGAGCTTGGCGAACGGCACCCCGTCGACGGTGGCGGTGCCCGCGGTGGGCGGGGTCAGCCCGGTGATCATGCGCATGGTGGTGGACTTGCCGGCGCCGTTCGGGCCGAGAAAGCCGGTGACCGTGCCGGGCGGACAGGTGAACGACACGTCGGAGACGGCCGGATGTGACCCGTACCGTTTGCTGAGGTGTTCGACCGTAATCATGAGCATGACGGTGCCGGGGCCACCTGGCCACTCGCCACTGCCGGAGGTCGACGGGCACCCCCGACTTTGGTCGGTATCCGCCGTTCCGGCCGCCCGCCTAGGCTCTGACCCATGACGACCGTGCCGACCGAGAACCGATGGCTCCTGCTGCCGTCGGCGCTGGGCGGGTCACGGCGCCGGTCGACCCGCGACTGGGTCGTCGACACGCTCTGCTTCCTGCTCGGGTTCGGGTTCACCGTCCTGATCACGGCCGACCTGCTCAGCAGCCACGCGACCGTCGTCCCGGAGTATGCGGACACCCCCCTCTGGCTGGTCTGGGTCGACTTCGTGGTCGGCACGCTGGCCGCGGCCGGCCTGTGGTGGCGACGGCGCTGGCCGGTGCGGCTGGGTCTGGCGATGCTGGTGACCGGCGTCTTCACGGTGACCGGCGCCGTTACCGGCATGATCATGCTGTTCACGGTCGCGGTGCACCGGAAGTTCGCCGTGACGGCCGCCATGGCCGCCGGGACGGTGCTGGTCAGCGCGCCGTTCACTCTGTTGCGACCCGACCACGGCAGCTCGTTCTGGGAGAGCATGGGCTGGAGTGTCGTGGTCGTCCTGATCATCGTGCTGTGGGGTTCCGTGGTGCGGTCCCGGCGGCAGCTGGTGCTCTCATTGCGTGACCGGGCCGAGCGTGCGGAAAGCGAGCAGCAGCTGCGCGTCGCCCAGGCCCGGACGCTGGAACGGACCAGGATCGCCCGTGAGATGCACGACGTCCTGGCCCACCGGATCTCCCTGGTCAGCCTGCACGCCGGCGCCCTCGAGATCCGCGGTGACGCCTCACCGGAAGAGGTCGCCACGGCCGCTGGGGTGATCCGGGCCAGCGCTCACCAGGCGTTGCAGGACCTGCGCGAGGTGATCGGGGTGCTGCGTACCGACACCGACGCCTCGTCGGCACCCGAGCGGCCCCAGCCCACGATCGCGGAACTGCCCGCCCTGGCCGACGAGTCGAGGGCGGCCGGCTCCCGGGTGCGCCTGGAGCTCGACGCGGCGGCCGACAGCGTGCCGGAGGGGGCCGGGCGGACGGCGTACCGGATCGTGCAGGAGGGTCTCACCAATGCCCGCAAGCACGCGCCGGGCGCCACGGTCACGGTCGCCATCAGGGGTGGGCCGGGTGAGGGCCTGACCGTCTCGGTGCGCAATCCGTGGCCGGCCGGCGGCACACCGGCCGCGATCCCGGGCGCCGGCACCGGCCTGGTCGGGCTGGCCGAACGGGCCACGCTGGCCGGTGGCCGGCTGACCCACGGGCGCGAGCCGACCGGCGAGTTCGTCCTGACAGCATGGTTGCCCTGGCCGGTGGTTGACGCATGACGGAGGTTCGGTGAGCGAGTCGGTTCGCGTCCTCATCGTGGATGACGATGCCCTGGTCCGCGCCGGGCTCACGATGATCCTGAACGGCGCCGCCGGGGTCACGGTCGTGGGCGAGGCGGCCGACGGCGCCGACGTGCCCGGTGCCGTCGCCGCCCACCGGCCCGACGTGGTGCTGATGGACATCCGCATGCCGCGCGTCGACGGCCTGGCCGCCACCGAGGCGCTGCGCGGCCGGCCCGAGGCGCCCGAGGTGATCGTGCTGACGACGTTCGACGCCGACGAGTACGTGCTCCGGGCGCTCCGGGCCGGCGCCAGCGGTTTCCTGCTCAAGGACACCCCGCCGGCCGAGATCCACCAGGCCGTGCGGCGGGTGGCGGCCGGCGAGGCCACGCTGTCACCACAGGTCACCCGGCGGCTGATCGCGCATGTGGCCGGCCCGGCCAACGGCGCCGGCCGCGAAGAGCTGGCCCGGCGCCGCCTCGACGAGCTGTCCGAACGGGAGCGTGAGGTCGCCCTGGCGGTCGGGCACGGCAAGTCCAACGCGGAGATCTCGGCCGAGCTGTTCATGAGCGTGGCCACCGTCAAGGCGCACGTGTCGCGCCTGCTGACCAAGCTCGACATGAACAACCGCGTGCAGGTCGCGCTGCTCGTCCACGACGCCGGCCTGGTCTAGCCGGTCGAAACCTGGTCGCGGCCGGCGGGCCAGGAGGCGAACTTCGTCTCCAGCCCGGGTTGATCACGACGCGTCGGTCGACGACCTGCTTCTGGTGTGCGGCCTGCAGACACGCTAGGACACGACGCGTCGGTCGACGACCTGCTTCTGGTGTGCGGCCCGCAGACACGCTAGGCGTGGCGCTTCTCGACCTTGGTCCAGCCGGTCCAGCCGCGTTCGGCGATCAGCTTGCGGATCCGCACGACGGCCGGGTGGGCGGCGTCGGCGAACGAGTCCATCAGAGCGATGAACATCTGGTCGGGCATCAGCTCGTCCTGACCGTCGAGCTCCCCCAGGGCCTCGGCCTTCTCGAACAGCCGGGTCATCAGATCGGCCGCTTCCAGCACGAACTCGTCGTTCTCCCAGTCGTCGCCGGCGCGGGCGGCGAGCCGGTAGAGGCTGACGATGTCGGGGTCGGCGAGCTGTGCCACCTTGTCGGCCAGGATCGCCGGGATCGAGTCGGGCCAGCGCGCCGCCATCAGGATGTAGGCGTCGCGCTCGGCCCCGATGACCGTCTCGGGCACGCCCAGCCCCCGCAGCCGGCCCAGGTAGTCGACCACCTCCGGGGGAACGGCCAGAGTGTCGGCCCGGGGGAGCAGCGCGATCCGGCGGCGGTTGTCCCGCAGGGCGCGGATCCGGTCCCGTAACCCGCGATCGATGTCGGCGATCGCCGCGGCGAACGTCTCCGGGTCGGCGTCGAGCAGCCCGCGGACCCGGACCAGCGGGACTCCGGCCTCGGCCAGGGTGCGGATCCGGACCAGACGCACGACCGCGGCGGCGTCGTACGACCGGTAGCCGGAAGTGTCGCGCCCGGGCTCGGGGAGCAGCCCGATCTGGTGGTAGTGGCGCACGGCGCGGATGGTCACCCCGGCGTACGCCGCCAGCTGTCCGATCGTCAGCATGGGTTCAGCCTGCCCGACGCCGGCGGTGCACGACATGGGCCAGGGCGTAGGCGATCCCGAGCAGGCCCAGGCACCAGGCCAGGGCGATCCACAGGCGGCCACCGACCGGCTGCCCGGCGAGCAGGTCGCGGGTGGTGTCGACGACGGCGGTGACCGGCTGGTTCTCGGCGAAGACGCGGACCGGGCCGGGCATGGTCCCGGTCGGGACGAAGGCCGAGCTGACGAACGGCAGGACGATCAGCGGGTACGCGAACGCGTTGGCGCCGTCGATCGTCCTCGCCGTCAGCCCGGGAATCACCGCGAGCCAGGTCAACGCCAGGGTGAACAGCAGCATGAGGCCGGTCACGGCGCACCAGGCCGGCACCCCGGCTCCGGATCGGAAGCCCATCAACAGCGCGACCAGCACGACCACGACCAGCGAGATCAGGTTGGCCACGAGCGAGGTCAGCACGTGCGCCCACAGCACGGCCGAGCGGGCGATCGGCATCGACTGGAACCGCTCGAAGATGCCGCCGCGCAGGTCGAGGAAGAGCCGGTACGCGGTGTACGAGACGCCTGACGCGACGGTGATCGGCAGGATGCCGGGCAGGAGATAGTCCACGTACGCGGCGGTGCCGGTCTCGATCGCGCCGCCGAGCACGTAGACGAACAGCACCATGATGGCGATCGGCATGACCGCGGTGGTGATGACGGTGTCGGGGCTGCGGACGATGTGCCGCAGGGAGCGGCCGAGCAGGGTGACGGTGTCGGTGATCATCGGATGTCCTCCCGCTGGTCGCCGACGACGGCGAGGAAGATCTCCTCGAGGGTGGGCTGCTTCTCGACGTACTCGACCCGGGCCGGCGGCAGCAGCTTCCGGAGCTCGGCCAGGGTGCCGTCGGCGATGAGGCGCCCGTGGTGGAGGATCGCGATCCGGTCGGCGAGCTGTTCCGCCTCGTCGAGGTACTGCGTGGCCAGCAGCACGGTCGTGCCGCGCCCGGCGAGCTCCCGGACGGCCAGCCAGACCTCGACCCGGGCCCGCGGGTCGAGCCCGGTCGTCGGCTCGTCGAGGAGGATCACCGGCGGGTCCCCGATCAGGCTCATCGCGAGGTCGAGGCGACGGCGCAGGCCACCGGAGTACGCCGACACCCGCCGCCCGGCCGCCTCGGTCAGCCCGAACCGGGCCAGCAGGTCGTCGGCGATCCGGCCGGGTCGGGGCTGGTGGCGCAACCGGGCGACCAGCGCCAGGTTCTCCCGTCCGGTGAGGATCTCGTCGACCGCGGCGAACTGTCCGGTCAGGCTGATCGACTCCCGGACGCCGGCGGCCTGCCGGACAGCGTCGAAGCCGTTGACCGTGGCCGTGCCCGCGTCCGGTTTCACCAGCGTGGACAGGATCCGCACGATCGTGGTCTTGCCGGCCCCGTTCGAACCGAGCAGCGCGAAGACGCTTCCGCGCGCCACCTCGAAGTCCACGCCGCGCAACACGTGCAGGTCCCGGAATGACTTCTCCAGCTGCCGTACCTGAATCATGGCGCCACCATGCCGGGTTGACGCTGCGTCAAGGTCAAGGGGCGCCGCACCATATGACTGATTCGCGGCAGATATCCGGGTAGCGTGACGCCATGCCGGTTGGTGCTGGGATCGTGCTGTCGCTGGTCGCGCCGCTGCTCGCCGTGCCCGCCGGGCCGGGCGCCGTCATCGTCGCCGACGACACGCGGGAGCCCTCGCGCAAGGTCTACGCCGTCCCCGAATCGGGCCGGAAGGCGCCGGCCCCGCGGGTGAGGGCCGGCACCCAGGCGGTCGGGGCCAGCCGGGAGTGGCTGGGGCTCAACGACGTGGAGGGCCGCTTCTACCGGAAGACCTACACGCTGCGGGCGGTCGGCGAGCACATCGAGGTCTGGGTCGCCGAGGACCTGGCGTTCCCGGCCGGGGACTGCCGCAAGGATCCCGTCGCGGTCACCGACGAACAGGTCGCGGGCCTGGTCCACGAGTTCGACACGGTGATCTACCCGCGCGAGACGGGCGCGTTCAGCGTCCCGGGCGACCGGGACGGCACCGATCCGCTGCTGGACGGCGACTTCACCGGGGACGGCGGGAAGACCGTCACGCTGGTCGACAACATCCGGGACGACAACTACCTCGACTTCCCCACCGCGTACACCTACATCGCGGGCTTCTTCTCCAGCCAGCTCAATGCCCTGGTCGACCGGAACGTCATGACCATCGACGCGTACGACTGGAAGCACCGCACCGGTGCCGGCCCGCCCGACGACGCCACCGGCGACCTGTGCACCAGCCGGCCGGCCAAGCCACACATGTACGAGGGCACCTTCGCCCACGAGTGGCAGCACCTGCTGCAGGGCTACACCGACCCGGCCGAGGAACTGTGGGTCAACGAGGGACTCTCCGACTACGCCCAGAGCCTGGTCGGCTACGTCGATGCCACCAGGGGCGTCTACCGGCGCGGCGCCGACACGCACCTGACCTGTTTCCAGGGATTCGGCAACGTCAAGACCGCCTACAACACCACACCCCGCGAGTGCGGCGGCCCGCAGAACTCCCTCAACCTGTGGAACGAGGGCAAGCCGGCCGAGGTGCTGGCCGACTACGGCATCGCCTACCAGTTCATGCTCTACCTGAAGGACCGGTTCGGCCCGGAGGTGCTGTCCCACATCCACCGCGACGGGAAGAACCAGGGCATCACCGGCGTCGCCGCGGCCCTGCCGGTGCCGTTCTACGACGTGCTGCACGACTTCCAGATCATGACCCTGGTCGACAAGCCGGTCGGCGACGGCGACCCGAGGTTCACGTCGGTGTCGCTGCGGTCGACGGTCAACCTCAGGAACCCGTCGGCGTACGAGCGGCCCGGCGCCGCCCCCAACGGCGCCGACTACATCCAGCTCCGGAAGCCGCTCAACGCCGTCACCTTCACCGGCGCCAAGACCCTGCCGCCGCGGAAGATGGCGTGGACGGTCAAGGACGGCGCGCTCTTCTCGGGCGACGCGAGCAAGACCGACGCCACGGCGGTGATCGCGGTCAACGTGCCGGCGGCCGACCCGCGGTTGCGGATCAGCACCAGGTACGGCGCCGAGAAGGACTACGACTTCGGGTACGTGACCGTCTCGGCCGACGGCGGCCGCACCTATGCCGCCGTGCAGGGCGACAACACCACGGCCGGCCCGCTGGGCCCGGGCGTCACGGGGGACACCGGTGGCGCGTTCGTCGCGCATTCGTACGATCTGTCGGCGTACGCGGGCAAGAGGGTTCTTCTCGGTTTCCGCTACGTCAGCGACGGTGCGGTGAACGAGGGCGGCTGGTACGTCAAGGACATCCTGGTCGGCACCCGGAGCATCGCGAGCGAAACGAAACTGTTTCGTTCATACACGCAGATCCGGCCGGTCGCGGTGCACCACTGGGAGGTCAGGCTGATCGGGATCACCGGGACCCGGTTCGTGCAGGTCCCGGTGACCGACTACGCGAAGGTGCGCGACTACGACAAGGTCGTGGCCGTGGTGGCGTACGACGAACCCACCGAAACGGTGACCCAGTACGCCCCATACACCCTCACGGTGTCCTAGCCGGCCAGAGCGGCTCCTCCGCGACGTCCTCGCTCACCTGCAACACCCGCAGCATGTTGTTGCCGGTGAGCTTCTCCAGGTCGTCCCGGCTCCAGCCCCGGTCGGCCAGCTCGGACAGCAGCCGCGGGTAGCCGGTCACGTCCTCCAGCCCCTCCGGCAGCGCGTCGGTCCCGTCGTAGTCGCCGCCCAGCCCGATGTGGTCGACGCCGGCGACGTCGCGGGCGTGCTCGATGTGGTCGGCGACCTGCGCGATCGTCGCCCTCGGCTGCGGGTTGGCGGCCAGCCAGCCGGCCAGCTCGGGTTGCGGCCGGGGCTGCGACGGCCCGGCGAACTCGGGCCTCGTCCCGGGCGCGGGCGCGGCCGGCCAGGCTTCCTCGCCGGCCGGCAGGCCCAGCCGTTCGGCCTCCTCGGTCCGGGCCGCGTACCAGGCCATGACCTCCTGCGACACGAAGATCGGCACGAACGTCACCTGCACCACACCACCGTTGTCGCGCAGCCGGGCCAGCACGTCGTCGGGCACGTTGCGGCGGTGGTCGTTGAGCGCGCGGGCCGACGAGTGGCTGAAGATGACCGGCGCGAAGGCCACGTCGAGGGCGGCGTGCATGGTCACCGGCGCGACGTGGGACAGGTCGGCCAGCACGCCCACCCGCTGCATCTCGCCGACGATGGCCCGGCCGGCGTCGGTCAGCCCGCCCACGGCCGGCTCCTCGGCGGCCGAGTCGGCCCAGGATGTGTTGTTGTTGTGGGTCAGGGTGACGTACCGGACGCCGAGGCGGGCGAACGAGCGGAGCACGCCCATCGAGGTGGCCAGGCTGTGCCCGCCCTCGATGCCGATCAGCGAGGCGATCCGCCCGTCGGCCCAGGCCCGGCGCACATCCCCCGCGGTGCACGCGATGGCCAGGTCGGACGGGTACGCCGCGACCATCCGGTAGACCGCGTCGACCTGCTCCATGGTCGCCACCACGGCCTCGGGCTCAGGCAGGACGGAGGGCACGTACACGGACCAGAACTGTGCGCCCACCCCGCCCGCGCGCAGCCGGGGCAGGTCGGTCTGCACGCCCGGCAGTTCCTGGTCCAGCCCTTCGACCGAGTATGAGCGCTGGGCCCGCAGTTGCATCGGCAGGTCGTTGTGCCCGTCGATCACCGGTGCGGCCCGTAGAACGTCGGGGACCAGTGGATTCATGCGTACTCCTCGCGGTCTTTGCGGTGTGATCGCAGCTTCGCACGACCTCCCCTTGAGGCTGCAACCGGCTGGCACCGCCACGGGCACTTACGGTGCACCGCCCGCACCGGAATCTCTTCTGCATGCCCGGCCGAACACACGGCCGGACAAGGCGGGGGGATATGAAATTGCGGTTCCAGCTTCGAAAGTCGATGTCCGTCCTGGCTGCCGTCGTGGGCGGCGCCGGGGTCGCGCTGGGCGTTCCGTCGGTGGCGGGGGCCGCCACCGGTGACGACCTGAAGATCGGTGCGGCCGAGGACACCTACACCTCGAGCGGCCGCAGGAACACCAGCTTCGGCGACGAGGACAAGCTGGTGATCGGCAAGCTGGACAACGACGTGAAGGTTTCCTACCTGAAGTTCGTCGTCCCGGCCGGCACGAGCGTCACCGGCGCCCGCCTCGAGCTGACCCCGGTCGGCGGAGTCACCGGCAAGGTCACGGTCAGCCGCGTGCTGACCAACGACTGGGCCGAGAAGACCCTGACCTCGGGCAGCGCGCCCAAGCTGGGCCTGGCCGTGGCGACCGCCGCGGGCGACGACATGAACTTCGACCTGGGCGCCGAGATCACCGGCCCGGGCACCTACTCGCTGGCCGTGCAGTCGTCCTCGACTTCCGACGTGACCCGCTTCCGCTCGTCGGAGAGCGGCCCGGGCGCGCCGGAGCTGACGATCACCACGGGCGAGCCGGCCGAGGAGCCTTCTCAGGAGCCGACCGTCGACCCGACCCCGGCCCCGGGGCCCACGCCGGTGCCGACCAAGCCGTCGAAGGACTGCCAGACCGACGCCAAGCTGGTGCCCAGCTGCGGCGTGATGTGGGGCGGGGCGGCCGGCGGGTTCACCGACGCGCCGCGCGACCAGGCCCTGATCGACTGGGAGAAGACCACCGGTCGCACGGCCACCATCTTCCACCAGTACCACAAGGGTGACGAGCCGTTCCCGACCAAGATGGAAATCGCCATGACGCGCGACGCCGACAAGCCGCGCGTGCTGCTGCTCAACTGGAAGATCGCGTACGGCACCACCTGGGCCAAGGTCGCGGCCGGCGAGCAGGACAAGCGCATCGACGCGTTCGCGGCGCGCGTGAAGGCGACGTACCCCGAGAAGTTCTTCCTGGCCCTGAACCACGAGCCGGAGAACGACGTGGTCGCCAAGGGCGGCTCGGGCTACGAGGCCAAGGACTTCGCGGCGATGTACCGGCACACCATCCTGCGCCTGCGCAGCAAGGGCCTCACCAACGCCATCAACGTCATGGCCTACATGGGCAACGAGAAGTGGATGTCGCAGTCCTGGTGGAAGGACCTGTACCCGGGCGACGACGTGGTGGACTGGATGGGCCTGGACTCGTACGTCTCGGCCGAGAAGGGCTACTACCACTACGGCATGTTCGCCGATCTGCTGGACCGCAAGGGCAACAACGGCCCGGGCTTCTACGACTGGGCGACCACCAAGCACGCCGGCAAGCCGCTGATGGTCGCCGAGTGGGGTGCCTACCACCGGATCGGCAAGCCGGCCGACAAGGCGCCGCAGTACAACAGCGTCCGCCCCGAGCTGGCCAAGCGCCCGCAGATCAAGGCGATCGTGCACTTCGACACCGAGCACGACGACGAGGGTGACCGCGACATCAGCGTCACCAGCACCAAGACCGGGCTGGCGGCGTTCCGGAAGCTGGCCGCGGACCCGATCTTCAACGTGAAGCTCAACCTCAAGTAAGGAACAGCACCGAGCTCACGAGCCGCCCGGCGGGCCTGCCGGGCGGCTCGTGCCGTGCCGGAGCCCGTCCATCAGCAGGTCGAGCAGGCGCGACGCCTGGGCCGGGTCGGCCGAGCCGGTGATGCCGCCCAGGCCGACCAGCACGTCCAGTGGCGGCATGTCGTCGCGGATGGTGCCCGCGGCCACGCCCGCGCCGATCAGCTCGGCCAGCGCGCCAACCAGGCGTTCCCGGCTGTGGGCGAAGGGATTGCCGCCCGAGGCGATCAGGGCCCGCAGCGCGTCGCCGAGGTCGCGCTTGGTGCTCATGTAGGTGACGTAGCGGTCCATCCAGGCGCGCAGGGCCGCGTCCGGCGGGCCGGCCGCGAGCAATTCGGGCACGGCGCCGACGATGCGGTCCAGCTCGTGCTGGTACGCGGCCGCGACCAGCGCGTCGCGGGTGGGGAAGTGTCGGTACAGGGTGCCGATGCCGACCCCGGCGGCCTTGGCGATCGCCTCCAGCGACACGTCGGCACCGTCCGTGGCGAAGGCCCGGACGGCCGCCGCGAGCACCTTGTCGCGGTTGCGTCGCGCGTCGGCCCGCAGCGGCCGGGTCATCGGTGTTCCCTTCTTCACAGAGCTGGCAAGTCTTCGCAGGGCGGGCGTACCGGAGGGTCCTCCGGTTCCTATGGTAGACGGAGACGCACCCGGACGCGGCGGCGGTCTCCGCCGGCGTACGTGCCCGGGAGTGCGCCGGCTCGGGCGCGAGTCGCCGCCCCTGTTCGCCCGGTAATCCTCAAGTGACCCCGGTCATGCCCGATCTCGGGTGATGACGAGCAGGTCGAGCGCGCGCTTGGGGAGGGGTGGGATGACGGTCCGGCGTACCGCAACCATGTCGATCCTGGCCCTCTTCGCGGCCGTCGCCGTCTGCCTGATCTCGGGCCTGGGCGGGGAGACCTTCACCCGCGACCTCTCGAACGTCGCCACCGTGCTCGCCGCCACCGCGGCCGGGCTCGCGTGCCTGCACAACGCGGTCACCCGGCCCGGGCGGATGCGGTGGGCCTGGATCGGGATCAGCCTCGGATCGCTGTCGTACGCCTGCGGCGAGGCGATCTGGACGTACGGCGAGACCATCCGCGGCGCCGCGGTGCCGGTCCCGTCCTGGGCCGACCTGTTCTACCTCGGCATGGTCCCGCTGACCGCGGCCGGGCTGCTGCTCGTCCCGGTCACCCGGCAGAGCGTCGCCAACCGGTTCCGCAGCATCGTCGACGGCCTGATGATCGCCGCGTCGCTGCTGCTGATCAGCTGGATCTTCGTGCTGCACCCGCTGCTGCGCTCGGGCGTCGACCCCGGCGCCGAGCTGTTCGTGCTGCTGGCCTACCCGGTCAGCGACATCGTCCTGATCACCGTGGTTCTCTACATGCTGGCGATGCTGCGCCGCGGCGGCCAGGACTGGGTGCCGTTCACGCTGATCGGGGCGGCGGCCGCGCTCCTCGGGGTGGCGGACAGCCTGTTCACCTTCTTCAGCCTGGACGACTCGTACCGCACCGGCGGGGTTGTCGATCTCGGCTGGCTGGGCGGGTTCGTGCTGATCCTGCTGGCCGCGCGCCGCCCCGCGCAGCCGGCCACCGCCGAGCACGGCGACGACCAGGCCGACCAGCAGCCGTTCGCGATGGTCGTCCCGTACGCCGCGGTCGTCGTCGCCCTGCTGATCAGCGTGGTCGAGTACGCCCTGACCGGGCCGGACGCGTTCGTCACCTGGACCCGTTCGGCGCTGATCCTGCTCATCGTGTGTCGGCAGATCCTCACGTTGCTGGAGAACCGGGCGTTGCAGAAGCGCCTCGAGGACCGCGTGGCCAGGCGCACCGCCGAACTGCAGGCGCGGGAGAACCGGTTCCGGGCCCTGGTGCAGCAGAGCTCCGACTCGGTGGCGGTGATCGATCGGGACACCACGATCCGGTACCAGAGCGAGTCGGTCGAACGGATCTTCGGGTTCACCGCCGCCTCCCTCCTCGGCGTCCGGCTCGCCGAGGTCGTCGGGCGGCGTACGGCGGCGCAGCTCGAAGCCGCGATCGCCGTGGTTCTGGACCGGCCGCTGGCCACCGTGGTGGTCGAGACGATGCTGCCGCACGCCGAGGGCGGCCGGCGGCATGCCGAGGTCACCATCACCAACCTGCTGCACGACCCCACGGTCAATGGGCTGGTGCTCAACACCCGCAACATCCACGAGGCCAAGGAACTGCAGGACCAGCTGGTCCACGAGGCGTACCACGACACCCTGACCGGGCTGGCCAGCCGCGCGCTGTTCCGCGAGGAACTGGACGCCGCGGTCGACGACGTGGCCATCCTCTTCCTCGACCTGGACGGCTTCAAGGAGGTCAACGACAGCCTCGGGCACGCCGCCGGCGACCAGCTGCTGGTCCAGGTGGCCGGCCGGCTGCGCGGCTCGGTGCGCGACGGCGACACCGTGGCCCGGTTCGGCGGCGACGAGTTCGCGGTGCTGGTCGACTCGGTGACCGCGACGGCCGACGCCGTGGCGCTGGCCGAGCGGATCATCGCCGCGCTGGCCGAGCCGTTCCTGGTCGGCGGGCGCGACCTGCACGTCGGCGCCAGCGTCGGGATCGCCTCGGCCGCCGACGCGGGCGACGTCTCGCAGCTGCAACGCAACGCCGACCTGGCCATGTACAAGGCCAAGGCGGCCGGTGGCAGCGGGTTCGCGGTGTACGACCCGGCCATGCACGACCAGCTCGTCGAGCGCCTGCAGCTGGAGGCCGACCTGCGTCGTGCCCTGGAACGCGACGAACTCACCCTGCACTACCAGCCGACCGTCGAGCTGGCCACCGGCGAGATCACCGGCTTCGAGGCGCTGGTCCGCTGGCAGCACCCCGAGCGGGGGATCGTGTCACCGCTCGAATTCATCGGGATCGCCGAGGCCACCGGCCTGATCGCGCCGCTCGGCCGCTGGGTGATGGCCGAGGCCTGCCGCCAGGCGGTGGCCTGGGGCGCGGGTACCACCCGCCGGCTGAAGATGGCGGTGAACGTCTCGGTTCGCCAGTTCGACCACTGCGACCTGGCCGAACTGGTGGCCGGGGTGCTGGCCGAGACCGGGCTGCCGGCCGACCAGCTGTGCCTGGAGATGACCGAGAGCGTGGTGCTGACCGAGACCGACGAGAACCTGGCCCAGCTGCAGCGGGTCAAGGCGCTCGGTGTCACCCTGGCGATGGACGACTTCGGCACCGGGTACTCGTCGCTGGCGTACCTGCGGCGGTTCCCGATGGACGTCCTCAAGATCGACCGTTCGTTCGTCGACCGGCTGGGCGGCGATGACGAGGATGTCGCCCTGGTGCGGACCATCGTGCGGCTGGGCCAGAGCCTCGGCATGCAGACGGTGGCCGAGGGCATCGAGAACGCCGTGCAGCTGTCTTCGCTCTGCGAGATGCAGTGTGACTTCGCACAGGGGTACTACCTGTCCCGTCCGCTACCGGCCCCGGCCGCCGGGGAAATCTTGGCTGCCGGGATACCCGCCGTTATCCACAGCTAGGACCCGTCTCGAATCAAGTCCCCGGGCGCATCAACCGCGACGGAATTTGAGACAGGTCCTGAGGGCGGCCCGCTCGGATTCGTGCCACGATGGGCGCGAGAGTCCGGGTTCCAACGCGGGAGTGTCAAAGCACAATGAGCGATCACGTTTCCGACAGCGCCGAGTGGCACGCAGTCCAGGCCCTCGCGGAAAAATTCTCCGCGGTGCACCTGCGTGAGCTGTTCGACAGCGATCCGGCGCGCGGTGAAAAGCTCACCGGCCAGGTCGCCGATCTGTATGTGGACTACAGCAAGAACCTAATCACCGACGAGGTGCTCACCGCCCTGGTCGCGCTGGGCGAGAAGGCCCAGCTGCGCGAACGGACCGCCGCTATGTTCGCCGGCGAGCACATCAACGTCACCGAGGACCGCGCCGTGCTGCATACCGCTCTGCGCCTGCCGCGTGACGCCACGCTGGTGGTCGACGGGCAGGATGTGGTGGCCGAGGTGCACGAGGTCCTCGACCGGATGGGTGACTTCAGCGACAAGGTGCGCTCGGGCGAGTGGCTCGGTGCCACCGGCCAGCGCATCCGCACCGTGGTCAACATCGGCATCGGCGGTTCCGACCTCGGGCCCGTGATGGCCTACGAAGCGTTGCGGGCCTACGCCACGCCCGAGATCGAGTGCCGGTTCGTGTCGAACATCGACCCCACCGACCTCTACGCCAAGACCCACGACCTCGACCCGGCCACCACCCTGTTCGTGATCGTGTCCAAGACCTTCGGCACGCAGGAGACGCTGACCAACGCCACCGAGGCCCGCAACTGGCTGCTCGGCCAGCTCGGCGGCGACCAGTCGTCGGTGGCCAAGCACTTCGTCGCGGTCAGCACCAACGCCGACAAGGTGTCCGCGTTCGGCATCGACACGGCCAACATGTTCGGCTTCTGGGACTGGGTCGGCGGCCGATACTCGCTGCCCTCGGCGGTCGGCCTGTCGGTGATGATCTCCATCGGCCGCGAGCAGTTCGCCGACCTGCTCGGCGGCTACCACGCCGTCGACGAGCACTTCAAGAGCGAGCCGATCGAGCGCAACGTGCCGGCGCTGCTCGGCCTGCTCAACGTCTGGTACGACACGTTCCTCGGCGCCCAGTCGCACGCGATCCTGCCGTACTCGCAATATCTGCACCGCTTCGCCGCCTACCTGCAGCAGCTCACCATGGAGAGCAACGGCAAGTCGGTCCGGCTCGACGGCTCGCCGGCCAGCTTCCAGACCGGCGAGGTCTTCTGGGGCGAGCCCGGCACCAACGGTCAGCACGCCTTCTACCAGCTGATCCACCAGGGCACCAAGCTGATCCCGGCCGATTTCATCGGATTCAGCCAGCCCAACCACGACATCGGCGGCATGCACGACCTGTTCATGTCCAACTTCTTCGCCCAGACCGCGGCGCTGGCCTTCGGCCGCACGCTGGAGCAGGTGCAGGCCGAGGGCACGGACCCGGCCGTCGCCCCGCACCGGGTGATGGCGGGCAACCACCCGACCACCACGATCGTCGCCGACAAGCTCACGCCCAGCGTGCTCGGCCAGCTGATCGCCCTGTACGAGCACATCACCTTCACCCAGGGGACGGTCTGGCAGATCAACTCGTTCGACCAGTGGGGTGTCGAGCTCGGCAAGGTGATGGCCAACCAGCTCGCGCCCAAGCTGACCGACTCCGCCACGCCGGCGGCCGACCGCGACAGCTCCACCAACGCGCTGATCACCCGCTATCGTGCGGCGCGTGGCCGTTGATTCGCTAGCGTTACGCCTGCACAGCCTGCTGCTCCGGGACCACCCCGGTGTACGTCCGACCGACGTCGCCGGGGTGGTCCGCTGGTTCGGAGCGATGCAGGCACAGGACATGGCGTCCGCGCTCTGGTCGCTGGGTGCGCGCTTGCCCGGCTGGACGTCGGTCGCGGTCTCGGCCGCGCTGGAGGACCGTTCGGTGGTCCGCACGTGGCCGATGCGCGGCACCGTCCACCTCGTCCCGTCGGCCGACGCACAGTGGATGCTCGCCCTGATGGGGGTGCGGGCGCTGGCCGGGGTGGCCAAACGCCGCGAGATCATCGGCCTGTCCGAGGCCGCGGCCGAGCGCGGGGTCGCCGTCCTGGGCGAGGCGCTCGCCGGTGGCGGCCGGATGACGCGGGCCGAGTGTCTGCGCACGCTCACCGAGGCGGGCGTCGACGTGAGCGGTCAGCGGGGCTACCACATGCTCTGGTACGCCAGCCAGCAAGGCGTGACGGCCATCGCCCCGCACGTCGGCAAGGAGCAGACGTTCGTGCTCCTCTCCGACTGGGCGCCGTCGTCCGCCACGCCGGACCGCGCGGAGGCGCTGGGCATCATCGCGCTGCGGTACTTCCGCTCGCACGGTCCGGCCACGGTCGCCGACCTGGCCCGGTGGACGGGCCTGACCGTCCGCGACTGCCGCGCGGGTGTCGCCGCGGCCGGGGACGCGCTGGCCACCGCCGACGGCCTGACCGTCGACGCGGCGTTGCGTGACTTCTCGCCGCCGGTGGTCGACGACTGGCTGGCGCTGCCCGGCTTCGATGAGTACATGCTGGGCTACAAGGACCGCTCGCTGATGCTGTCCGACCCCGATCACCTGAACGCGGTCGTCCCCGGCGGCAACGGCGTCTTCCAGGCCACCGTCGTGCGGGCGGGCGTGGTCGTGGCGACGTGGAAACGTACCCTCCGCTCCTCGTCCGTCGTGGTCGAGGTTCAGCCGCTCGACCGCATCAAGGCCGGCGACCGCAAACACGTGGCCGCTGCTCTCCAGCCGTACGCCGACTTCCAGGAGCTGACCCTCGATGTCCGATGGCCCTGACGCCACGTGGCACCTTCCCGGCCGGACCCTGACCGCGGCGGCCGGCAGCGTGACCGGCAACCGCTGACAACGCCACCGCGATCCTGATCACCGCCCCTTGACCGTTGACACGTGCGCCATCCACGATGGGGATCGATAGCCATCAATAGGATGGGGTGGGCGATGCTCAAGCGTGTGTTTCTCCTGGTCATGGCGGCGGTGCTGGTGATCGCGGGTGCGCCCGCCCCAGCCTCGGCCGCACCGGCACTGGCCGCCGGACGGTCGGCGATCTACGGTGGCGGCCCCTTCTACAGCGGCGGCCAGGCGGTCATGGACAACCTGCGGTCCTCCGGCTTCACCACCGTCGTCCTGTGGGCCATCCACGTCCGGGCCGACACCGGAGACCTGTGGCTCAACGACATCCGGATCATCGCCAACGGCCAGTACGTCGGCGACCCGGCCTGGGCGTCCCGGCTCGCCACCCTGAAACAGGCGCCCACGTCGGTCAACCGCATCGAGGTCTCGGTCGGGTCGGCCGGCCCCAACGACTGGGGTGCGATCAAGACCCTGATCGAACGGGACGGCACCGGGTCGGGCAGCGTGCTCTACCGCAACTTCCAGGTGCTGCGCACGATCACCGGCGCCGACGCCATCAACGACGACGACGAGCAGCAGTACGACCTGACCACGACGACCGCCTTCGCCAACATGGTCATCGGGCAGGGATTCAAGTTCACCTTCGTCCCGTACACCAACATGGCCTTCTGGCGCAGCCTCAAGACCAACCTCGGTGCGGCCGTCGACCGCGTCTACCTGCAGGCGTACGCGGGCGGGGCCGGCAACGACCCGGCCACCTGGACCCAGCAGCTGGGCCTGCCGGTCGACCCCGGCCTGTGGAGCCGGCACGGCGGCGGCTGCGCGAGCGGCGACAGCCCCGCCACGGTCGAGAGCCGGATGCGCGGCTGGGTCACCTCGGCCGGCATCCGGGGCGGCTTCATGTGGCTCTACGACGACATGCAGGCCTGTTCCGCACAGGGCACCCCGGCCCAGTACGCGGCCGCGGTCAACAACGGCACCAGCTCGGGCTCGGTGCCGCTGCCGTCCGGCACCAACGTGGCGCTGAACCGCACGGCCACCGGCTCGGCGCCGTGTGGTTCCACCGAGACCCCCGCGAAAGCCGTCAACGGCAGCGTGTCCGGCGGCAACGCCGACAAGTTCTGCACGCTCGCCGCGACCAGGCAGCTCCAGATCGACCTGGGCTCGAGCCGATCCCTGACCGGCTTCGTGGTCCGGCACGCCGGCGCCGGTGGCGAGTCCGCCGCCTGGAACACCCGCGACTACGACATCAAGGTCTCGGCCGACGGCACCACCTGGACGACGGTGGTGCAGGCCCGCGGCAGCACCGCCGACGTGACCAGCCACATCAATGCCGCGACGGGCCGCTACGTCCGGCTCGACATCGTGACCGCCGAGCAGTCCGGCAACGGCGCCGCCCGCATCTACGAGTTCGAGGTCTACGGCTGACCCGGCGTGGTCACGGAACAGCCCGGCACTGTGTGGGCCGGGCTGTTCCGTGTTCTGGACGCGAGCCGGTCAGCGCTCGAGCCCGGCCCGGTCGACCTTGCGGTGGAAGCGCATCCCGGCCAGCCCGCCCAGGATGGCGCCGACGAGCGCCGCGATCAGGCCGATGACCAGCGCGACGACGCTCCCGGCGGTGGCATCGTCACCGCCGACCGGCAGGCGGGGGAAGCCGCCGACCCGGTCCAGCACGTCGTACTGGTCGCCGAGCACGGCCACGGCCACCGCCACCAGAACCGCGATCACGATGGCCCAGATCCACACGGCCACGCCCTGCCGGGCACCGTTGAACCGGGCCATCCGCCCGGCCACGTAGCCGCCGCAGTAGTACGAGATCAGCAGCACGATCAGCAGCGTCAGGCCGCCGGCGACACCGAGCTCGCCGGCGTTCTGACCGACCTCGGTCCGCGCCTCGGTCAGGTTGGTGCGGGTGGCCACCCCGACGGCGGCGCCGGCGGCGAGCAGCAGGGCGGTGAGGATGACCGCGGTGCCGGTGGCGGTCAGCCACCCGAAGAACGCGGAACCCCACTTGATGCCGCCGTACCGTTCCTTCTCCCGCGCCACGACGGAGGCCCGGTCGACCGGCGCGACCCGATCAGCGTCGGCCGGCCGATCGGTCCGGTCGGTATCGAGCGTGTGGCGGCCGTGCCCGGCACGGTCGGTCGCGGCGCGGTCGGCCACCGGGTGGTCGGAGGCGGTGCGGTCGGCCACCGGGTGGTCGGTCGCGAGGCGATCGGTGGCGCTTCGGTCTGTCGCGGTGCGGTCGTTGGCGGTGCGGTCGGCGGGCACCGCGGCGGCGCTGGTGTCGTCGCCGCCGGCCGGGGTAGCCGCCGCTCCCCGGCGGGGGACGTTGCTGGATTCGCTGGAAACGCTCATGATCACTCCAGGTGGAGGACGAACTCAGAGCATTCCCGTACGCCTATGTCCTAAACGTCGGGGCCAGGCTCCCGGAGCAGGATCTGCCGGTGGTCGCCGAAGCCGTTGCGCAGGTAGAAGTCGACCGCGCGGCGGCCGGAACGGACCGTCACGTGCAGCAGACCACGAGCACGCGCCTCGGCCCGGCCGGGAAGGCCGCTCGTGCCTCGGTCGTGACCTCCCGCAGATCCGCGAGCGCCGTGACGTCGCGATGCCGCCCATCGGCACGATCATCCCGCGGAGTCTAGGGAAAACGTGGTGTGGGTGAGGGCCTCGGACACCTCCCAGAGCCGTTTCGCGGCATCGTCGTCGAGCGCGTCGCGGGACGGCTTCTCGAGAGTCGCCGGTCCGCGTACGCCGAACCGGCCGGGACCCGAGAAGCTGGCGCCGGGCACGTCGCCCAGGGTGGCCAGCAGGGTCGGCCGGGCTCCGTCCTCCGCGCTCTGGGCCAGCAGCCGCGTTCCGGCCGCGAGGGCGCGGTCGAGGACCGGCCGGCCGGTGGTCATGGTGAATCCGGTGGCGGCCCAGCCCGGATCCGCGGCCGTGGCCAGGACCGGTGAACCGGCGGCGGTCAGGCGGCGCTGGAGTTCCCGGGTGAACAGCAGGTTGGCCAGCTTCGTCCGGCGGTAGGCGTCGAACGGCCGGTAGGGCTGCCGTTCCCACCGCAGGTCGTCGAAGTCGATGGGCGTGCGATGGTTGCGGGAGGACACCGTGACGACCCGCCCGGTGATCCGGGCCAGCAGCCGGTTGGTGAGGGCGAAGTGCCCGAGATGGTTGACGCCGAACTGGCTCTCGAAGCCGTCGGTGGTGAGCCGCCGGGTGGCAGTCATGAAGCCGGCGTTGTTGATCAGGTAGTCGATCGGGCCGTCGACCGCGGCGGCGAAGTCGCGTACCGAGTCCAGCGACCCGAGGTCGAGCGGGCGGGACTCGGCGTGGGGGCCGATCTCGGCGGCGGCCGCGCGGCCGCGGGCCTGGTCGCGTACCGCGAGGATGACCCGCGCGCCGTTGGCGGCCAGGGCGGCCGCGGTGGCCTTGCCGATGCCGCTGCTGCCGCCGGTGACGATGGCGGTGCGGCCGGTCTGATCCGGGATGTGCATGGTCATCGCCCGGCCCAGAAGTCCGTGAGCATGCGGGCGGCCCGGGCCGGGTCCTCGAGCATCCACCAGTGGCCGAGCCCGTCCAGGTCGGCGGCGTGGGCACCGGCCCGGCGGGCGGCGCGGTGGCGGAGGGCGACGCTGCCGACGGTGAGATCGCCGGTGGCGACCGGGACCAGACCGGGCCGGGCCGCGGCCGCCGCCAGGTCGCGTCCCCGTTCGGCCAGCGTGTTCTCGGGCACCGAGCGGTACAGCGACAGGATGGCCCGGCCCATCTCGGGGCCCTGCCCGAGGGCCACCTCACCGGCCGCCGGCGCCGGGATGCCCCACGCGATCATCCGCGCCGTGCGTTGCGCCGCGTCGCCCGCGAAGGTCTCCTCGATGTGGCGTTCACCGGCGCCCGGCGTCTGCCAGAGCTTGGCGATCTCGTGCCAGGTGAAGTCCGGCTCGTACCCGCCGATGGTGTCGCTGACCCAGCTGCGCACCAGGTCGGGGCGGGCCATCGCGGCCTCCAGCACGTACCCGCCGCCGAAGTCGTGCCCGACCAGGTCGGCCGGGGTGTCCAGCCGGGCCAGCTCGCCGATGAGCCAGTCCCGGTAGCCGAGGAAGGTGGCGCCGAAGCCGGCGGGGAGGGGTGCGCCGAAGCCCGGCGGTGAGAGCCGGACCACCTCCGGCCTCAGGGACGCGGGCAGCTCGCCGATCAGGGGCGCCCAGACCGCGGAGGTCACCGGGACGCCGTGGACGAAGACAATGGTCATACCGGCAATGACAGCAACGGGTCGGTGCCGCCGTCCAAGACCAGTCTCGCACCCCGTCATGTCGGAAACGCATAACGCGGGACTAGTGTGGGGTGATGCTTCCCGATCTGGATCTGCGACTGGTGCGGTACTTCACGGTCGTCGCCGAGCAGCTCAACTTCGCCCGCGCGGCCGAGGAACTGCGTGTCGCCCAGCCCTCGCTGAGCCGGCAGATCCAGCGTCTGGAGAACTCGCTCGGCGTGCGTCTGCTGGAGCGCACCACCCAGGGCAGCCGCCTCACCGCGGCCGGCGCGGCGTTCCTGCCCCAGGCCCAGCGCCTGCTGCACGGCGCCCAGCAGGCCGTCCGGGCCGCGGTGGCGGCGGCGCCGGCCCGCACGATCACCGTCGGGTACGCCGACGACCTGGTCGTCACACCGGCCGTACGCAACCTGCGCCACCGCTTTCCGGACGCGCACGTCCGCACCCGTCACCTCGCCGCGCAGGACGCCGCCACCCTGCTCGACCGGCGGGTCGACGCCCTGGTCACCCGCACCCCGCTGCCCGTCCCGGCCGACGACCTGCGGGTCACCGTCCTCTACGAGGAGGAAAGGGTCCTGCTCGTGTCCGCGTCGCACCCGTTCGCCGGGAAGGACACGGTGACGGCCGGCGACATCGCCGCCGAACCGCTGGTGGGCTGCACCGGGATGGGCCCGGAATGGACCACTTTCTGGCGCCTCGAACCTCGGCCGGACGGCGAACCCGCCCGTCTGGGGCCGGCCCTGGCCGAGACGTACGAGGACAAGCTCGAGGCCATCGCCGACGGCACCGCCATCGCCGTCGTCCCGGCCGGCGACCGCCGCCACACCCTGCGCCCCGACCTGGTCACCGTGACCCTCGACGGCATCGAGCCGTGCCAGGTCGTCGTGGCCACCCGTGCCGCCGACACCAACCCGCTGGTCCCGGAGTTCGTGCGGTCAGCGCGGGAGCTGGTGCTACCCGAGGCGGCGTAGGAAGTAGCGGCGTCGGGGGTCGCCCGCGCCTCGCGATCGGCCGCGGCGCCCGGCCGGGAAGTCGGCGCCGGTCGGTGCGATGTTCTCGTCGGCGCTAATCAGCAGCAGGAGCGCATGGGGTCCTCCTTTCTGGTTCAGCATCAGGACGAACGGGCGACACCGGCGCGGACAGTTGTCCTGCGGCCCGCCGCTTGTTCGTCTAGAGGGCATGGAGAAGATCACCTCAGCCGACGGCACCTCGATCGCATACCTGAAGGACGGGTCGGGTCCGGCGATCGTGTTCGTCGGCGGCGCGTTCAACGATCACACCCGGCTGGCGCCGCTCGCCGCGGTCCTGGCCGGCGACCACACGGTCGTGACCTACGATCGCCGCGCCCGCGGCCAGAGCGGCGACGGTCCGGCGTACGCCATCGAGCGCGAGGTCGAGGATCTGGCCGCGCTGCTCGAGATGCTGGGCGGGCACGCCTCGGTGTTCGGGTTCAGCTCGGGCGCCGTGCTCGCCCTGCGGGCCGCCACCGAGTTGCCGATCGACCGCCTCTTCCTGTTCGAGGCGCCGTTCGTCGCGGGCGCGCCGGATCTCCCGGCCCGGCTGCAGGAGCTGGTCGACCGGGGTGCGCCCGGCGAGGCGGTGGCCCTGTTCCAGCGGGAGGCCATCGGGTTGCCGCCGGCGGTGATCGAGCAGATCAGGCAGTCGCCGATGTGGCCTGGCCTGGTGGCGATGGCCCAGGCGACGGTCTACGACGCGATCATCACCACCACCCTGGCCCGGCCCACGCCGGAGATGACCGCGGTGACGATGCCGACCCTGGTCATGGTCGGGGCCGGCACGATGCCGAAGTTGAAGGAGTCGGCCGGTCTGCTTCCGTTCGGCGAGCACGTCGAGGTCGCGGGCGGCGTCAACCACGACATCCCGGTCGAGGAGACGGCCCGGCTCATCCGTACTGTTAAGAACCCTTGATATTTATTGTCATCAGTATGACGATGTCGATATGCGACGTCGATGGATGGCTCTGCTGGCGGCCGCGGCGATGACCGCGGCCGCGACGACGGTGATGGCGTACACCCCCGCCTCGGCCGCCGTTACCTGTACCGCCCCGGCGTGGGCCGAGGGCAACACCTACACCGCCGGTTCCCAGGTGACCTACCAGAGCCGTCAATACCAGGCGCTCGTCACGCACACCGCTTATCCGGGCACCGGCTGGAACCCGGCCGCCACCCCGACCCTGTGGCGCGACCTGGGCGCCTGCACACCGGGGCCGAGTGACCCGCCGCCCAGCGACCCACCTCCGAGCGACCCGCCACCCAGCGACCCGCCACCCGGCGGTGACTGCGGCCAGAAGCCCCGGCCGGCCGGCAAGGTGCTGCAGGGGTACTGGGAGAACTGGGACGGCGCGGCCAACGGCGTGCACCCCGGCCTGGGCTGGATCCCGATCACCGACACGCGGCTGGGCCAGCACGGCTACAACGTGATCAACGCGGCCTTCCCGGTGATCCGCTCGGACGGCACGGCCCTGTGGCAGGACGGCATGGACGCCGGCGTCAAGGTCGCCACCCCGGCCGAGATGTGCGCGGCCAAGGCCTCGGGCAAGACGCTGCTGCTGTCGATCGGCGGCGCCACCGCGGGCATCGACCTGAACTCGAGCACCGTCGCCGACCGGTTCGTCAACACCATCGTGCCGATCCTGCAGACCTACCACTTCGACGGCATCGACATCGATATCGAGACCGGCCTCACCGGCAGTGGCAGCATCGGCACACTGTCGGCGTCGCAGGCCAACCTGATCCGCATCATCGACGGGGTCCTGGCCCGCATGCCGTCCGGGTTCGGCCTGACCATGGCGCCCGAGACCGCCTACGTCACCGGCGGCAGCGTCACCTACGGCTCGATCTGGGGCGCGTACCTGCCGATCATCAAGAAGTACGCCGACAACGGCCGCCTGTGGTGGCTGAACATGCAGTACTACAACGGCTCGATGTACGGCTGCTCCGGCGACTCGTACAGCGCCGGCACGGTCGACGGCTTCGTCAAACAGACCCAGTGCCTCAACGCCGGCCTGGTCATCCAGGGTGTGACGATCCGCGTCCCCTACGACAAGCAGGTCCCCGGCCTTCCCGCGCAGCCGGGTGCGGGCGGCGGATACATGTCGACGGCACTGGTCGGCCAGGCCTGGAACTCGTTCAACGGCCAGCTCAAGGGCCTGATGACCTGGTCGGCCAACTGGGACGGCTCGAAGAACTGGACCTTCGGCAACAACGTCAAAACCTTGCAGAACCGTTGACGGTACGGGCCCACCAGCGTCCCGCCCACTCGGCGAGGCCGCTGGTGGGTCCCGCCTTTGCCGCCCGTTCCGGGCGGAGCTGCCGGGTCTTTCGACCACCGCCGGAGCCCATCACCGGAGTCCACCGTGCCCGTGATCCCGAAACCGTTGCACTGCCGGGCAACCGGCGCTGCGCCCTTCGTCCTCGACACCACCGCCCGGGTCGTCGCCGGCGACGAACACCTGCGCGGCCCGGCCGAGCTGCTGGCCGACCGGCTCCACGCCCCGGTCGGCGCCACCGAGCGGCCGGGCGACATCCGGCTCCGCCTGGGCGACCCGGACACCGGCGCGACGACCGGCTTCGCGCGGCGCGAGGCCTACCGGCTGTCGGTGACCTCCGACGCGGTGACGATCGTCGGTGCGACCGCCGCCGGCGTCTTCCGCGGCACCCAGACCCTGCTGCAGCTGCTGCCCGGGCCGATCGCCGCCACCGAGATCACCGACCATCCCCGCCTGGCCGAACGCGGCCTGATGCTCGACCCGGCCCGCAGCTTCCTGACCGTCGCCGACGTCGAGCGCGTCATCGACGGCCTGGTCATGGTCAAGGCCAACCGCCTGCACCTGCACCTCACCGACGACCAGAGCTGGCGCCTGGAGATCCGCTCGTGGCCCCGGCTGGCCGAGCACAGCCGCGCCGGGGCGGTCGCCGGATGCCCCTCCGGCGTCTACTCCCAGGCCGACTACGCCGAGATCGTCCGCTACGCCGCCGACCGCTACATCACCGTGGTCCCCGAGATCGACGTGCCGGGCCACACCACGGCAGCCGTCTCCGCGTACCCCCGTCTCGGTCTCGGCCAACGGCCCGTGCCCCTGATGACCTCGGACGGCGTCGGCACGGTGTCCCTCGACGTCGGCAGCGACCTGACCTACACCTTCCTCGACGATGTCGTCCGCGAGGTGGCCGAGCTGACCCCCGGCCCGTACCTGCACCTGGGCGGCGACGAGGTGACCGGCCTGAGCGACGAGCAGTACACGACGTTCCTGCACCGCGCCCGGCGGATCGTCACCGCGTACGGCAAAACCATGATCGCCTGGACTCCCGCCCCGCGCACCGGGCTCGACCCGTCCGTCGTCCACCACTACTGGGCCGACCGGGCCGGCGACATGAGCCCGGCCTGGTTCGCCGGCGACCGCCCGGTGATCCTGTCGCCCACCTTGCACGCCTACCTCGACTACGGCTTCGCCCCCGGCGAGAGCATCGGCATCAAGTACACCGACCGCACCTGCCGGGCCGCCTACGACTGGGATCCGGCCGCCGTCCGCGACGAGACCACCGGTTGCGACCTGACCACCGGCTACGGCCTGACCGAGGCGCAGACCCAGGGCATCGAGGCCGCCGTCTGGGGCGAGACCATGCGCCGCGGCCGGCCCGACGTGGAACGTGCCATCTGGCCCCGCCTGGCCGGCCTGATGGAAAAGGCGTGGAGCCCGCCGGCCACCTTCGACGACCACGCCCGCCGCCTGGCCCGGTTCGGTACCCAGCTGCGGGCCGCGGGCATCACCTTCTGGCCGGACCCGGAAATCCCGTGGACCGGCCCGGCCGGACGTGGCATTTGATCAATTTTTGATGCGACGATCGGTGTCGTGCTGTTCAGTCTGAGTGGCGGTATCAAACCTGTCTCGGCGCTGTCCGGAACGGTGGCCAGAAAGATCAGATCGCGCGTACGGAAGGAACACGTCCGGGGCACCGCGGCGGCATTGAGCGCCGACCGGGTCGCCGTTTCCCTGATCGAGGATCTGACCCCCGGCAATGGGCGCGACCTTCTGCATTACGTCTCGTCACCGGACTTCGATCAGATCTGTTTCGAGTATTCCCTGCACCGCCGGTTGAACCGGAGCGCCACGCATGGGGACACCGATGAGATCAGGTCGAGCGTCCGCCACCAGATCGTCGAGGGCCTGCGGCACTTCACCGGGCTGGATGGGTATCAGCGCACGGCGACCGCCGATCTGCTGCTGCGCGACATCGTCACCGCCGCCGAGGAAGTGGTCCCGGCGCTGCGTACCCTCCCGGACGAGACCGAGGTCGCCGCCGCGGCCCAGGCCGTCGCCGTGGGCGTCCGGAACGGGAAGATGCTGGGGGAGATCTCCAGCCTCGGCCAGGTCCACGAGTTCAGCGTCCGGATGCGCGCGCAGGTGCGCAACGTGCTCAACGCGATGCCGTTGCCGCACGTCCGGGGAGCGCGCAACGTTCCCTACTCCGACCTCTGGGTGGCACCGGAGTGCCGCGAGCTGGCCAGCGCCGGCCAGCACCCGGACGAGCCGAGCACCGCCCGCCCCTTCTTCGACGGCCGGCACGTGCTGCTGGGCGCGCCCGGTGCCGGCAAGTCGACAATGGCCCGGAAGGTGGCGTACGACATCGCCCGGGCCGAGGACGAACACTCCGGGCTGGTCCCCTTCCTCGTGGTGCTGCGGAACTTCGCCGACAAGCTGACCAGCGTCGGGAACACCATCGAGGACTTCATCGCGATGCAGTGCGCCGAACCGTACGGACTCCGGCCGCCGGACCACGCGATCAGATATCTGCTGCAGAACGGCCGTGCCGTGGTCATTCTCGACGGACTGGACGAGCTCACCCGGGTGACCATGAGGCGACGCGTCGCCGAGCTCATCGAGGGTTTCGCCTTCAACTACCCGGGCGCCAGCATCCTCGTCACCTCACGCAAGGTCGGCTACGAGTACGCACCCCTCTCCACCGCCATGTTCAGCCGCTGGGAACTGTCGTCGTTCGACGACGAGCGGGTGCGGACGTACGCCGGCAAATGGTTCACCCTCGACGCGTCGAGCGGCCGGAGTCCCGAGGAGGGCCACAGCGCCGACCGCTGTGCCGGATTTCTGCGCGAGAGCGAGCCCATCCGCGACGTCCGCAGCAATCCGTTGATGTTGTCGCTGCTGTGCGGCCTCTACGTGGCCGAGCACTTCATTCCGTCCAATCGCGCGGACGTGTACCGGCGCTGCGCCGAATTGATGTTCGCCCAGTGGGACACGATGCGCGAAATCGTTGACCACGAGCAGAGCGTGCTGGCCGCGCGAACCGCGTTGCAGTACGCCGCATGGACCATCTTCCGGGAGACCACGGACGGCCAGATCGGCCGGGCCGCCCTGTTCGCGCACCTGCGAAGGCATTTCGGGGAACGGGCCGACGAGGACATCGCGTACAGCAAGGCGGAGAAGTTCCTCGAGGTCTGCGCGGGTCGCAGCTGGGTGCTGGCCGAGGTCGGCTCGACCACCTCGGAACCGATCTATGCCTTCGTACACCGCAGCTTTCTCGAGTATTTCGCCGCGGAATACGTTTCGGTGCGCTGCCCGACGGTCGCCGATCTGCTCGGTGAGATCGGCGACCGCATCCATTCCGGGGAGTGGCCCGAGGTCACTCATCTGGCCGTCCAGCTGCACGTGCTGGCCAAGTACGGCGCCGACGACTTCGCCCGCCTCCTGTTGAGGGACGACACCCCACCGGCCCAGCGGGTGAACGCGCTGACCTTCGTCAGCCGCATGCTGTCGTACACCGGTTTCCAGCCCGCGCTCCTGCGATCGGTGGTGCGCCGGGCCACGGCGATGTGCCTCGACAGCCAGGAGGGGCCGGCCCACTCGACGCAGGCGCTGGAGGCCCATCCGGTACGCGCGATCCTCTGTGAATCGTCGCCGGAGAACCTGGAGATGGTCCGCCGCGCCCTCCTCGAAGCCCTGGAACAGGAACAGAAGCACCGCCCGTCCGAGGTCCTGATCTTCGCGGCCGAGTTGGACGTGCTCACCGGCGAGTCGTCGCGCAGCCGGCGGTTCTTCTGGAAGCGGTTCGCCGACGGGGTGCTGGCCGCCCTTCCCCGGTTCGACGTGGCGGCCCCGGACCGGTCCCGGCGTACCCTGCTGACCTGGCAGGCTCAGCGCGACCTCGGCGCCGTACGCGAACTGCTCGAGTCGGGCGGGGTCGAGGACCTGTACTCGTCCATCCGGCTCCGGGCCGCGGCTCACCCGTCACCGTCGGTCGGCCTTCTCGGCCGCGACGGCTGGTCCCCGCCCGAGGAGCCCGACGCCGAGGCCGTGGCCGACCTGCTGACCGGCGCGCCGTTGCCCTGGCTCGACCTGATCCCGCCGGCGTCCTTCGCCCGGGCGTCGAGCGCTCTGGTCCGCGACACCCCCGCCCCGGCGAGCCCGGCCGAGCTGGCGGTGAAGACCTTGCTGAGCCTGCCGTACCTGGAATGGGTGGTCATCTCCGAACGGCGCTCCGTCCTGCGGATCGAGACCACGGCGTCACTGCTCCAACACGAGCTCGTCCGGGCCCGCCGCCACGGCCTCCGGCGCGCCGCCGTCCTGGCGGATCTGGCCCGGCGCGGCGGCTCGGATCGTTTCCTGGCCTTCCTGGAGGAGTGGCTGGCCGGCAAGATCTCCACCGTGGCGGCCCAGCCCGAACGGCACCATCGATGATCAGATGGTGACGGCGGTCCGCCCGGACGGCGATCGCGCGCCGTCCCACGGCCTCAATCCGGACCGTCACACCGCCGGCGCGCTGTGATCCGCATCCGGTTCCGGTTCCTGGCCGAGCCGCTCCGGCACGTCACCGCCGGCTAGAGCCGTACGCTTGTCCCGTGATCACGACGGTGGCGGTCATCGGCGCCGGGCAGTCCGGCCTGTCGGCCGCGTACCACCTGCGGCGGCGGGGCGTGGACTTCGTGGTGTTCGACGCCGAGGACGGACCGGGTGGGGCCTGGCAGCACCGGTGGGAGTCGCTGCGGATGGCCACCGTGAACGGGATCTTCGACCTGCCGGGCTTTCCCAAGCCGCCGCTCGACCCGGCCGAGCCCAGCCGGACGGCGGTGCCGCACTACTTCGCGGAGTTCGAGCGGGTCACCGGGCTGACGGTCCTGCGGCCGGTGCGGGTCAGCGCGGTCCGCCGGGCCGACGACGATCCGGCCGGCGAGCTGATCGTCGAGACCAGTGCCGGGACGTGGCGGGTCCGGGCGGTGATCAACGCCACCGGCACCTGGACCAACCCGGTCCGGCCGCACTACCCGGGTCAGGCGACGTTCGCGGGCGTGCAGCTGCACACCAGCGAGTACGTGTCGGCCGAGCGGTTCGCCGGGATGCGGGTCGCCGTGGTCGGGGGCGGCATCTCGGCGATCCAGCAGCTCGAGGAGATCTCCCGGGTGGCCAGGACGTTCTGGTACACGCGGCGCGAGCCGGTCTTCCGGGACGGCGCCTTCGAGCCGGAGGTCACCGGCCGCGAGGTGATCGCCAAGGTGACCGCCGACGTCGAGGCGGGCCGGCCGAGCGGCAGCATCGTCTCGTACACCGGCCTGCTCTGGACGCCGTACGCGCTGGCGGCCAAGGAGCGCGGCGCACTGGAACGGCGCCCGATGTTCACCGCGATCGAACCCTATGGGGTACGCGAGGCCGACGGCACCTTCACCTCGGTCAACGCGATCCTCTGGGCCACCGGCTTCCGGGCCGCCCTGACCCATCTCGACCCGCTGGGCCTGCGCAACGAGCTGGGCGGCATCCGGCTGACCGGCACCCAGGTGGTGGCCGAGCCGCGCGTCCACCTGATCGGCTTCGGCCCGTCGCAGTCCACGGTCGGCGCCAACCGCGCGGGCCGCGAGGCGGTCGGCGCCATCGTCAAACGCCTCCGTGCCGGCTAAGGCGTGTTCGCTGATCCGACCAGGGCCGCGGCGTGGCCCGGAGCGCGCCTGACGGCGTCCGGGAAGCGCCGACGTACAACACCGGTATGACGGCGTTTCCCGGCCGACGCCGGCCACACTCTGGACCTCGCCTCGCACTTGGCCGGATTAGCGAACACGCCCTAGATTCGGATGGGACCGGGGGAGGAACGCGATGGACGTCAGGGACGCAACGGTGGGCATCGGGTCGGCCGAGGAACTGCGGGAGTTGCTGGGTCCGCCGCATGAGCGGGCCGCGACCAAGGACCGGTACGCCCTGGACGAGCAGCACCGGCAGTGGCTGGCCGCGTCGCCGTTCTGCGTGATCTCGACCTCGGCCGCCGACGGCACCTGCGACGCGTCGCCCAAGGGCGACCCGCCCGGCTTCACGCTGGTGCTGGACGACACCACGATCGCGATCCCGGAACGGCCGGGCAACCGGCGGGCCGACGGATACCTCAACGTGCTCGGCAACCCGCACGTCGGCCTGCTCTACGTGATTCCCGGCCGCCCGGAGACGCTGCGGATCAACGGCCGGGCCCGGTTGATCCGGGACGCGCCCTACTTCGACCGGATGGTGGTCCGCGACCACCGGCCGATCCTGGCCCTCGAGGTGAGCGTCGAGCAGATCTACTTCCACTGCCCGAAGGCGTTCCTGCGCTCCGGGCTGTGGAAGCCGGACACCTGGCCGGACCGGGACGCGAGTGCCGACGAGATCGAGAACCACTACGGCCCGATTCTCTACCAGATCGTCTGACCGCCGCGGCCGGCATCGTGCGAATCCAGGTCAGCTGACCGCCGCGGCCGGCATCGCGCGAACCCTGGTCAGCTGACCGCCGCGCCCGGCATCGTGCGAATCCAGGTCAGCTGACCGCCGCGGCCGGCATCGCGCGAACCCTGGTCAGCTGACCGCCGCGGCCGGCATCGCGCGAATCCAGGTCAGCTCACCGCGGCGGGCCGGCATCGCGCCGACCCGGGTCGTCTGGCCGCCGCGGGCGGGCCGGGCCGGCATCGCGAACCCGGGTCATCTGCCCGCCGCCGCGGCCCGGTGGATCAGCCAGGACGACATCGCGCGGACGCCGTGGCCGATGGCCCGCTCGTCGGGATCGAAGGCGGGGTTGTGCGGGGCGGCCGACTCCACCGGCCGGCCCGGTGTCCGGACGCCGAGCCAGGTGAAGGTGCCGGGCATCCGGTTGAGGAACAGTGCGAAGTCCTCACCGTTGAACGGTACGGCGGCGTACGCGGTACGGACCCGCTCGCCCGCCCGTCGGAGGTGCCGGCGCAGCGCCAGGCCGTCGCGTTCGGGGACGACCATGGCCGGGAACGGGTCGTCGGGGAACTCGGCGCCGGCCGCACCCCACGACCGCGCGATCCGGTCGACGGACTGCCGGATCTCGGCGTGTCGTTCCGCCGGCCAGCACCGGTAGAACACTCGCACCTGGCCGCCCTCGGCGCTCGCGGCCATGAAGACGGACCGGGCCAGCGGGCTGCCGGGGGTCAGGAGGGCGGTGACGAGCCGGTCGTAGTCCTCGGTCGTGCGGGGCGGGGCGACGGTGCCGAGCTGGTTGATCTCGGCGGCCAGCCCCTGGGCCCGGGCCGCCGCGTCGGCGCCGGTCAGCGTGACGCGGCCACGGTCGAGGCCGGGCAGGCCGAACCCGGGGTTGACGACGAACTCGCCGACCGGGAACGGCCCGCAGTGCAGGGCGTGGATCTCGACCGGCCGGATCCGGTCGAGCAGCCCGCCGGCGAGCATCGCGGCCGCCCCGGACAGTGCCTCCTCGGCCGGCTGGAACACGAACGCGACGGTGCCGGCGAGCCGGTCACGGTGGCGGGCCAGGGTCTCGGCCACGCCGACGCCGACCGTGGTGTGGATGTCGTGGCCGCACAGGTGAGCGACCATCTCACCGCCGCCCTGGTCGCTCGGCGGCACCGCGTCCAGGTCGGCGCGGTAGGCGACCGTCCGGCCGTGGCGCGCGCCGGTGAGGACACCGACCACGCCGTAGCCCCCGACGCCAGTGGTGACGGCCAGACCGGCGTGCCGCAGCCGCGCCGCGACGACCGCGGCGGTCCGCCGTTCCTGGCCGGCCGGCTCGGGATGGGCGTGCAGGTCGCGCCGCAGGGCGATCAGGTCGTCGAGCGGACGGGGCAGGCGTGGCGCGGGAAGGGCACCGGCGAAACTCGCGGCAGCGCCGGCGAGCACGGTGCGACGGCTGACGTTCGGCATGATCTCTCCCCCGGAGAACGAGCGCGACAGGTCCGCCTGAGCGTGTCACCCCCGGCCCCGGCGGGGGAGTGCGGTCAGCACGCCGGTCCACAGTGGTGCAGACCCTACCCCCGCAGCAGGTCGTCGAAGGAGGTGGTCAGCAGGAACGGATCGGTGACGACGGCCGGATCGCGACGGTCCATCTCGGCTGCCAGCTCACCCGCGGCCTGGTCGATGCGGGTCCGCAGGGAGCTGTCGTTGCCCCAGTCCTCGGTGGCGGCGAAGACTCCGGTCGGCACCGGCACCGCCCGCAGGTGGGCGAACAGCGGCCGGAGCGCGTGGTCGACGGCCAGCGAGTGCCGGATGCTGCCCCCGGTCGCGGCCAGCAGCACCGGTTTGCCGTCCACGGCGCCCTTCCCGATCAGGTCGGCGAAGGACTTGAAGAGGCCGCTGTACGAGGCCTGGAAGATCGGCGTCACCAGGATCAGCCCGTCGGCGGCGGCCACCGCGTCCAGCACCGTCTGGAGTTTCGCCGGCGCGAAGCCGGTCAGCAGGTGGTCGGTGATCTCGTGGGCCACCTCACGCAGCTCCACGACTGTCGTCTCCACCTCGAGCCGGCCGGCCGTGGCGGTGGCCAGCCGGTCGGCCAGCATCCGGGTCGACGACGGCGTTCGCAGGCCGGCCGAGATCACCACGAGTTTCCTCATGCCGGCACCGCCGCCGTCCGCAGCGACTCGTGCGTCGGCGCCTCGGGGACGTGGGCCGGTTTGAGCGACGCGAACTCCCTGCGCAGCACGGGTAGGACCTCCTCACCGAGCAGATCCAGCTGCTCCAGCACGGTCTTCAGCGGCAGGCCGGCGTGGTCGATCAGGAACAGCTGCCGCTGGTAGTCGCCGACGTATTCGCGGAAGCCCAGCGTACGGTCGATGACCTGTTGCGGGCTGCCGACCGTGAGCGGCGTCTCCCGGCTGAAGTCCTCCAGCGACGGGCCGTTGCCGTAGACCGGCGCCTTGTCGAAGTACGGCCGGAACTCGTTGACCGCGTCCTGGCTGTTCGGGCGGATGAAGACTTGCCCGCCGAGCCCGACGATGGCCTGGTCGGGGTCGCCGTGGCCGTAGTGGGCGAACCGCTCGCGGTACAGGCCGACCATGCGCTGGGTGTGCGAGGGCGGCCAGAAGATGTGGTTGGCGAAGTAGCCGTCGCCGTAGTACGCGGCCTGCTCGGCGATCTCGGGTGAGCGGATCGAGCCGTGCCAGACGAACGGGGGGATTCCGTCCAGCGGGCGGGGGGTCGAGGTGAAGGACTGCAGGGGGGTACGGAACTTGCCCGACCAGTCGACCGTCCGCTCGCGCCACAGCCGGTGCAGCAGCGCGTAATTCTCGATGGCGAGCGGAATGCCGGTCCTGATGTCCTGGCCGAACCAGGGGTAGACCGGACCGGTGTTGCCGCGGCCCATCATCAGGTCGACCCGCCCGCCGGACAGGTGCTGGAGCATCGCGTAGTCCTCGGCGATCTTCACCGGGTCGTTCGTGGTGATCAGCGTGGTGGCCGTGCTGAGCAGCAGCTTCTCGGTCTTGGCGGCGATCCAGCCGAGCATCGTGGTCGGCGACGACGGTACGAAGGGCTCGTTGTGGTGCTCGCCGGTGGCGAACACGTCCAGGCCGACCTCCTCCGCCTTCACCGCGATGGTGGTCATGGCCTGGATGCGCTCGTGCTCGGTCGGCGTCCGGCCGGTGGTGGGGTCGGGTGTGACGTCACCTACGGTGAAGATGCCGAACTGCATGACGTGTCTCCTTAAGTCTTTGACACGTCAAGCATCTCATGGGCCACGCGTATTCCTAAGGGGCGGCGACCAGTGCTCCCAGGGCACTCGCCTGGGTACGCCAGTCACGCGCGTTGCCGTCCCCGCCCGTCCAGCGCTGACCCAGCCGGTTCAGGGAATCCCGGTCGCTGCTCCAGATCCGGTTGGCCTGCGTCGTCGCGTACCCGCGGTAGGTGGCGTCGCCGGCGACCGCGGCCAGATCGCCCAGGTAGCGCATGAAGATGCCCTTGAACTGCTTCTGGTTGTCGTCACAGGACTGGCCGGCGGCGTCACAGGACTCGGTCAGGATGCCGCCCTTGGTCAGCACGGTGCCGTTGACCGCGGCGTCGGCCAGGCGCCGCCCGGTGTCGAGCACCGACGCGTCGCCGGTGGCCCGGTAGATCTCGGCCGCCGCGCCGATCGCCAGCCCCTGGTTGTAGGTCCACACGGTCTGGCCGTTGTTCCCGCAGGCGCTGGTGAGACCGTCGTTGACCAGGCCGGACGAGTTGATCAGGCCACTGCGGGTGAACCAGGACCAGCCGGTCGTGGCCCGGTTGAGCCAGGTCGTGTCGCCGGGCAGCCGGTTGTGCAGGGACGCGGTCAGCCGCAGGTAGAGGCCGATGGTCACGGCGTTCTTGTAGGTGTGCTCGCGGTTCCACCAGATGCCGCCGCCGCAGGTCGACGTGTCGTAGTGCGACTGCAGGTAGTTGCCGATGATCACGGCCTCGTCGAGGTACTTGCGGTTGCCGGTCAGGTCGTACGCCTGCACCCAGGCCAGTCCCCACCAGCCCGCGTCGTCGATCGCCCGGCTGATGAAGTGCCCCTCGATCGGGTCCGACGACTTCACGCCGGCCGGGAAGACGCCCTTGTTGACCTCGAAGGTCTGGTCGACGGCCCAGCGGTAGTCGGTGCGGCCGGTCCTGCGCATCCAGTCCATCAGGGTGGTGACCGTCGCCGCCGTGTTCCACCAGCTCGACGGCCACCACGCGGTGTCCGGTCGGTACGCCCACATCAGCGCGTCGGCCGCGGCGGCGGCCCGGTCGCGTTCCGGGCGGGCCCACTGGGTGCAGCTGCCGTTGCTGCCCGACACCGCCCGGCCGCACGCGCGGACCGCGGCGCCGTAGAGGTAGGACTTCGGGTCACGGGTGGCGAACAGGGCGGTGGCCGTACCCGTCGAACCCGCCGGCGTGCTCACCCGCCCCAGCGACGACCCGCCCGGCCAGCTCGCTCCTTCGTCCCAGGAGCGGTCAAGCCAGATCTCGTCGCCCTGGGCGCCGCCGGTGATGGTGCCCCAGGCCATGCCGCGGTCGTCGACGTGCAGCGCGATCGTCCGTCCGGAGAGGCCGGCCGAGGGGACCGGCTGGCGGTCGCCCTGCGGCCCGGTGTCGCGGTCGCAGGCGGCGTCACAGGCGCGGACCCTGAACCAGTCGGTGCACTGGATGCCGCCGGCGTCGCCGCAGGCCCGGACCAGGCCGCGGCGGTGGCCGGCCGGGTCGGCCAGGTTGTACATCAGTGTCCGGGTGCCGGTCCACGAGCCGGGGACGCCGGCCTTGCCGAGCAGGCCGTCCCAGGTCGGCCCGCCGTCCCAGCTGCGGTCCAGCCAGACCGAGTCGCCCGCGGTGCCGTTGTCGATGCTGCCCCAGGCCATCGCGTCGGCCTCGGAGAGGTGCAGCGAGATCCGTCGCCCATTCTGGATCTTGTCGGGTACGGGAAAAGTGTCCTGCCGCGCCTGCGACGGATCACGGGTGTCGCAGTAGACCGAACAGACCGTGGCGGCGTTGACAACGTTGTCGGCAGGCGGCGCCGACGGGCTGGGATTGAGGACGAGGGTCACGGCGGTGACGACAGCGGCGATGCCCATGCATGACATAGTGACGTCCATCAATGTCTGGCGGCAAGGGCTGAGCGGCCACGGTTCAGTGGTGGGGCCCGGGGGGGGGCGGGGCCCCGCGCCCCCCCCGGGGCCCCCCCCGGGCGCGGGGGGCCCCCCCCCCCCCCCCGCCCCGGGGGGGCCCGCCGCGGC
>NZ_JBICSP010000001.1:1015294-1202556 GCF_043197135.1 Actinoplanes sp. NPDC049265
GGGCCCCCCCGCGCGGCCCCCCACCCCGCCGGGCCCGCCCCCCCCCCCGGCGGGGGGGCGCGGGGGGGCGGCGCCCGGGGGGGGGGGGGCCCGGGGGGGGCCGCCGCCCCCCCCCCCCCCCCCGCCCCCACCACTGAGACGGGGTGACCACCGAGCTCCGCCCGGAACGGGCGGCACAGGCCGGACCGGGCAGCTAGGTCGCCGAGGGGGCGGGACTGTGGTGTGCCCGTACCCGTGGAATGTTCTGGGTGTGGTTCGCAGCCCCCCGGCTGGACTGCGAAACACGGCACCTGAGGGGTGTTTCATGACCCGGCCACGCCGCGGCCCTGGCCGGTTGTCAGACTCGCCTTAGTCGGGGGTGAACAGCCCCTGGATGCCGACGACGATCGCGATCAGGCCGAAGACGGCCAGCAGGAGGCCGGCGCCGAGGGGGCCGGGGGCGGGGCGGTCGCGGCCACGGAGGCGGTTCCAGAGCAGGGCCAGGCCGACCAGGATGCCGACCACCTCGAAGTGGAAGACGTGCGGGCCGTCGAAGATGTGGACCAGCAGGTAGTAGCCGGCGGCGACCAGGGCGATCACGCCGACGATCCAGGCCCAGGGCGCGACCTTGGTGGTGAAGCGGGAGAGGCCGGGGCCGGCCGACGGGATCTGCGCGAGCAGGGGGATGGCCAGCAGCAGGCCGCCCACGATGTTGGCCAGGTCGAGCAGCAACGCCATGATCATGCCGACATGTCCCTTCGTCGATGTGCCGCGACGCTACCGCTAGTTGATCAGGTTCGCATGGGAACGCTCCCACTTTCGGGTGGCTGGTTAGGGTGGGGGAATGGCGGAGATCGTGCTGGTCCGGCATGGGCAGACCGAGTGGAGTGCGAACGGGAAGCACACGTCGTACACCGATCTGGATCTGACCGCCGAGGGGGAGCGGCAGGCGCGAGCCGCCGGGGCCAAGCTGGCCGGTCGCACCTTCGCGGCCGTGATCTCCAGTCCGCGCAAGCGGGCGCTGCGCACGGCCGAGCTCGCGGGGCTCGACGTCACCGAGGTGACCGAGGACCTGGGCGAGTGGAACTACGGCGAATACGAAGGCGTCACCACCAAGGAGATCCACCAGACCCGGCCGGCGTGGTCGCTGTGGACCGACGGCTGCCCGGGCGGCGAGTCACCGTCGCAGGTCGGCGAGCGGATCGACCGGGTCCTGGCCCGCGCCCGGCAACTGCTGGAACGCGGTGACGTGGCGTTCGTGGCCCACGGGCACTGCCTGCGGGCGGTCGGCGCCCGTTGGGTGGGGCTGCCGACCGCCGCGGGCGGGCTGCTCAAACTGGACACCGCCACCGTGTCCGCACTCGGCTTCGAACACGGCGTCGACCCGGTCATCGACCGCTGGAACGCCGAATGCTAGCCGAGCGGCAGAGTCGCCCGGATGTCGCCCAGGCCGCGGGCGATGATCAGCTCGCCGCCCGCGCCCAAGGTCTCCCAGCCGTCTGACGACCAGCGGCGCCACATACGGCGGTCGGTGCCGACGACCACCCGGGCCGACTCGCCCGCCGCGACCGTCGCCGCCGCCCAGCCGACCAGGCGGATCGGCTCGTCGCGTTCGGCGGGACGGAAGTAGACCTGGACGACCTCGCGGCTGATCCGGGTGCCCGTGTTGGCGATCGTGACCGTGACGCCGGGTGAGTCGCCGGTGACCACCCGCGCGTCCGCGTATTCCCAGGTGGCGTAGCCGAGGCCGTGGCCGAGCCAGAACGCCGGAGTGGGCGCGTGGCCGGCGTAGTGGCCCCGGTAGCCGATGTAGGTGCCCTCGGTGTACTCCAGCTTCCCGCCGTTCGGGGTGACGTTCCAGGCCGGCGTCTTGCCATCCTCGTCGGGGAAGGTGGTGACCAGGCGGCCGGCCGGTTCGATGTCGCCGAGCAGGGCCGCCGCCACCGCGTGGCCACCCTCCTGGCCGGGCAGCCCGGCCCAGAGGATGCCGTCGACGCGCAGTCGCCACGGCATCACCACCGGCGTGGCCGCGTTGACCACCACGATCGTCCGCCGGGCCGCGCCGGCCACGGCCTCGACCAGGGCGTCCTGGGCGCCGGGCAGGTGCAGCGTGGTCTTGTCGACCGACTCGGTCTCCTGCTCCTCGGTCAGGCCGACCACCACCACGGCCACGTCGGCGGCGGCCGCGGCGCGGACCGCGTCGTCGATCACGTCGCCGGCGTCGCGCTCGGCCGCCTGGGCGATCAGGCCGAACAGGCCCACGCCGGTGAACAGCTGCCCGGCCGGGCCGCGGCCCTCGGCCAGGGTGGCGGTCGCGTCGATCAGAGTGCCGTCGGTGACCTCGACGACCTCGGTGTGGTTGGGCGGGCTGAGGATCTCCTCGCCCATGTTGCCGCCGGTGACGCTCAGGTCGTACGCGAAGGTGTGGCTCCCGGCGGTGACCGACCACGAACCGACACCGATGGTGCCGAGCTGGACCGGGCCGCCCCGGGTGATGGTGCCCCGCAGGCGGACGCTCGCGGCGGGCCGGGGGAGATCGTCGTCCAGGCCGACCATGCTGGTGGCGTCGGGCTCGTGGCGGGTGGCCAGGACGGTGCCGTCGGCGTCGAGGACGGTGACCGCGACGCCGGGCTCACCGGTCTCAGGGTGTACGAGGAAGCCGTCGCGGGCCGGCGCCGGCCGCGAGCGCATCGGCACGCCGTCGACCAGTGTCACCCGGTCGGCGCCGAGCCGCTCGGTCAGGCCCTCGGCCAGGCTGACCTGGTGCGGCGGGCGTACCGTGGCCGAGCCGCCGCCCATGCTCACGGTCTGCACCGCGTGCCGGCCGATCAGCGCGACCGTCTGCTCCTCGGCCAGCGGCAGCGCGCCGGCCTCGTTGGTCAGCACGGTCATGCCCTGCGCGGCCAGCCGGGTCAGCTGCTCGCGGCGCTCGGCGCTGTCCGGCGCGGGGTAGGTGCCGTACTCCTTCTCGTCGCCGAGCGCGCCGGTCAGCCCGGCCAGCCGCAGCAGCCGGGCCAGGTGGTCGTCGACTGTCGACTCGTCCACCTCGCCGGCCCGCACGGCCTCGACCAGTGCGTCGCCCCAGGGGCCGCCGGGGCCGGGCATGACCAGGTCGAGCCCGCCGTTCGCGGCCGGTGCGACGGTCTTGGTGGCGAACCAGTCGGACATGATCAGGCCCGGGTAGCCCCACTCGCCCTTGACGATCTCGTTGTTGACGTGCACCTGCTCGGTGGCGGCCTGCCCGTTGACGTCGTTGTACGCGGCCATGATCGACCAGGCGCCGGCGTCGCTGGTGGCGATCTCGAACGGCAGCAGGTACAGCTCGCGCAGGGTGGCCTCGTCGATCACCGCGTCCACGGTGTTGCGGTCGGTCTCCGACTCGTTGGCCACCAGATGCTTGAGGCAGGCGGCCACACCGCGGTCCTGCAGGCCACGCACGTAGGCGGCGGCGATCCGGCCGGTCAGCAGCGGATCCTCCGAGTACTGCTCGAACAGGCGGCCGCCGAGCGGGCTGCGGTGCAGGTTGATGGTCGGGCCGAGCACCACGTGGATCCGCTGGGCCATCGCCTCCTCGGCCAGCAGGGTGCCGACCTCGTACGCCGTCGCGTCGCTCCAGGCCGCGGCGAGCAGGGTCGCGTTGGGGAACAGCGAAACCGTGGCGCCGCCGTGGAAGCGCAGCCCGCGCACGCCGGTCGGCCCGTCCGAGAGCCGCAGCTCGCGCAGCCCGATCGCGGGTTCCGGGGCCAGCGTGAAGGTGGTCGCGCCGGTCAGCAGCGCCACCTTGGCCGGCAGGTCCAGCTTTCTGATCAACTCGTCGTGCTCCGGCACCGGTCGCTCCCTGCGAGTTAAACGTGTAAGTTGCGCTTGTCGTAACGTACGGTTCCGTCGCGAGGACAGCAAGCGCCGGATGCGGCAGAGGAGGCGGCGGGCATGGTCGAGCGCAACACCAGGCGTGTGACCAGCGCGGACGTCGCCCGGATGGCCGGCGTCTCCCGGGCCACGGTCAGTTACGTCCTCAACGACACCCCACACCAGACCATTTCGGCGGGTACGCGCGGCCGGGTGCTCGACGCGGCCGCCGCACTCGGGTACGCGCCCTCGGCCGCCGCCCGCACGCTGCGTACCGGCCGCTCCGACGTGGTGCTCTGCCTGCTGCCCGACTGGCCGATCGGCTCCGAGGTCGGGGCGCTGCTCACCTACCTGTCCGGGGCGTTGGCCCGGCGCGGCCTCACCCTCGCGGTGCACCCGGCCAGCCGCGAGGACCGGCCGATCAGCGAACTGTGGAAGGCGCTCACACCGGCCGCGGTGCTCGCCTTCGAGGACTTCTCGGCGGCCGAGATCGCGGCCATGCGCGCGGCCGGGGTGGCGCTGGTGGTCGCGCTGGTCGGCCCGGCCCGGCCCGAACCCCGCGAGCTGCACGTTTCGCAACAGCTGGTCGGGCGGCTCCAGGCCGAGCATCTGGCCCGGCTCGGACACACCCGGCTGGGGTACGCGTACCCGGACGACGATCGCCTCCGCTACTTCGCCGACCCGCGGCTGGCCGGCGTCCACGAAGGCTGCCTGGAACAGGGGCTGGCCGCGCCGGACGTGCGGGTCGTGGCGCTCGACCCGGCCAGTGCGGCCGAGGCGGTGCGGGGGTGGCGGGCCGGGCGGGTGAGCGCGGTGTGCGCGTACAACGACGAGGTCGCGATGGCCGTGCTGGCCGGGGTGCGCCGGGCCGGACTGATCGCGCCGGTCGACCTCGCGGTGATCGGGGTCGACGACATCCCGGCCGCGCGTCTGGCCGAGCCGCCGCTGACCACTGTCACGACCGACCAGTCGGCGGTCGCCGCGCATCTGGCCGGCACGGTCGTCGCGGCCATCGCCGGGCGCCCGGCCCCCGATCCGGCGCCGGCCGAGGTGGTCCGCGTCGTACGCCGGGAATCCGCCTGATCCTCAACCTCAAGTAGAGGTCGAGGTTGAGGGTTGGCGAGGCGGTTGCACCCGGCCGCCGTGTTTCCGGTCACGACCGGGCGGGCTGCCAACGAATACACAGGAAGCCCACAACCGGGCCTCAGTCACCTCACCCACAGTGGTTCCTGCACGCCAACGGAGCCGATGAGGGGAAACGAGATGCTCGCCACCGATGTGCCGGTCAACCCGGCCTACACCAAGTCGCTCAAGCCGGTGGTCGCCGTGCTCGGCCAGCACTCGCGGGTCGCCACGCTCGGCGCGCACCTGCCGAACGGCTGGACGCTGCGCGCGGCCCGGGCCCTCGACGACATCCGGCCCGACGAGATCGTCCTGCTGGCCGGGGCGACCGAGCGTGACGTCCGGGCCGCCCGGTCGGTGCTGCCGCGCCGGGTCGCGGTGGTCGCCCTGGTCGACGCCCACGCCCCCGCCGACGTGGTGGCCGGGGTGCTGACCGAGGGTGCCGACGTCTGCGTCCGCGGGGGCACGCCCGCGATCCTGGCCGGCCACCTGGTCGCCTGCCGCCGGCGCCAGCTCGCCGACCGCTGGTCCACGCTGCGCAACGTCGTCGGCTGACCGCCGGCCCACCCTCCGCCCGCGCCGGCCTGCCGCGCTCGACGCCGGCCCACCCCTCGCGCCCGGGGCGTCCTGTCACGCGTACGCGACGCCGGCCCACCCTCGCGCCCGGGGCGTCCTGTCTTCGCGCTCTGCGCAACGTCGGCCCGCCCGCGCGCCCGAGTCGGCCGATCCTTGTGCACGCAGCGCGACGGATCCGATCGAGAACGTTACATTCATTTGTGTTGATGGATCCGGGTTCTGGTCCCTAAGCTGGGCGAATGTGGTCCGGCGGCACCCTGTTCGGCCGGACCGAACTGCGCGCCGCGATCGCCGCGCGCCTCGCCGCCGGCGGGGGAGTCGCCCTGCACGGCCCGCCCGGCATCGGCCGCAGCGCCCTGCTCGACGCGGTCGCCGACGACGCGACCGCCCGCGGCGACCTGGTGATCCGGCTCCGCCCGGAACGCGCCGACCGGCACGTGCCCTATGCCGCCGTGGCCGACCTGGTCGCCCAGCTTCCCCCGGAGGCGGCCGCCGCGCTCCCACCGGCTCAGCGCGCGGCGCTGTCCGCGCTCCGCCAGGCCCTCCCGCCCCGGGCCGGCCGTCCCAGCCTGGCCCGCCGCCTGGTCCTGCCGCTGCTCCTGGCGGCCTGCGCCCGCCTCCGCCCTGTGCTGCTCGTCCTCGACGACACGCAGTGGCTCGACCAGCAGTCGGCGGCCCTGATCGCCTTCGCGATGCGCCGCCGGCCCGGCCCCCGCGTCCGGGTCCTGGCCGCCGAACGCCGCCCCACCCTTGATCTCACCGTTCCCGCACGCGCTGGCCGTGACCTCCGCGCACCCGGCGCCGGGGCGGCAACGCGTCCGTTTGCCGCCGAAGGTCGTCCTGCTGAGGGTGTGGTGTCCGGCAAGTCCGGTGCCGGTGCGGTGGCGCGTTCGTTTGCCGCTGAACGTCATCCTGCCCCCGGTCCGGTGTCCCGGGCGGGTTGGCTCGACCGGGTGGTGGCGGGTTCGTTCGCGGGCGACGTCCCGGCGGCGGGTGGCGTCCGGGCGGTGGGTGGCGTCCGAGCGGTGGGTGGCGGGCCTCGGGCCGTGCGTCTCTGCCCCTCACCGGTGCTCGAGCTGGCCGTGCCGCCCCTCGACGCCGACGACCTGACCGCATTGCTGGAGTCGCGGGGGCTGCCCTGCCGGACGGCCAGCCGCCTGCACGAAGCGAGTGGTGGCAACCCCTTCCTCGCGCTGGTTCTGGGCGCGGCCGTACCGTCGGGGCCGCAGTGGCGGCCGGCGCCTCTGCCCGAGCCGGCCCGCGCGCTGCTCCGCGAACGACTCGCCGCCTTGCCGTGCGGGGTCGCCGCGACGCTGGCGGTGGCCGCGCTCGCGCGCGATCCCACCAGCACGCTGCTGATCCGGGCCGGTCGCGAGGACGCACCGCGCGAACTCCGTCAGGCCGAAGCCGCCGGCCTGGTCGCCTTCGACGGCGAGCGAGTGCGTTTCACTCCGCCGGTCCTGGTCGAGGTGCTCGCCGGCGACCTCGACGCCGGCACCCGCACGGGCGTCCACGACGACCTCGCCGCCGCCGCGATTGAGCCGATCGGCGTCCTGTGGCATCGCGCCCTGCGCAGCGGCCGCCCGGACGCCGAGGTCGCGCGGTCCCTGGCGGACGCGGCCGCCCGCGCGGCCCGCTCACCGTCCACGCCGGCCGGACCGGGGCCGGCGGGTGGGGGACGGGCGGTGGCCGGACCGGGGCCGGCGGGTGGGGGACGGGCGGTGGCCGGTCCGGGTATGGCGGGTGGGGGACGGGCGGCGGCCGGTCCGGGTGCGGCGGGTGGGGGACGGGCGGCGGCCGAGCTCTATCTGCTCGCGGCGGCCCGGTGCCCGGCCGAGCTGGCGACCGAGCGCCGCGACTGGCTGCTCGCGGCGGCCACCACCGCGGCCTCCTGCGGCGCCCCGGAGCCGGCCGGCCGGGCCGCCGAGGCGATTCTCGAGGCGGACGCCCCGCCCGGTCATCGGGTTCGCGCCCGGCTGGTGCTGATCGATCTGGCCGGGCAGGCGATGTCCGACATGGCCGAGATGTTCGCCGCCGCGCTGGTCGAGGCGGGGGACGATCCGGGGCTGCGGGCGCCGGTGCGGTTGCGGCGGACGTGGGCGGCGATGATCGGCGGGGATCCGGACGCCGCGGCCGACGAGGCGGAGCGCACCGTCGCCGACGCGCGGCGGGCCGGTGATCCGACCATCGAGGCGATGGCGCTGGGGGCGCTGGCCCAGGTGCAGCGGATGCGGGGCGAGGCGGGCTGGCCGCGTACCCTGCGAACGGCGTTGGAACTGCCGGCCGACGAGGTGCCGGGGTGGCTGCACATGGGGCCTCGATACATGGCGGCGCGGTTCGCGATGATCGACGACCGGCTGGACGAGGCCCGCGACGAGCTGCTGCGGCTGCTGGCGGTGGCCGAGCAGGATCGCAGCGGCGAGGCGCTGGTCGAGGTGCTGCGCAGCCTGTCCGAGGTGGCGACCCGGGCGGCGCGCTGCCGGGATGCGCTGCGGTACGCCCACCGCGCGGTCGACGCGGCCCAGCGTGCGGGGCTGAGCCCGGGCCCGACCTGGTACACGGCCGCGGTGGCGGAACTGGCCGGTGGCAGCCTGTCCGCGGCGGCGGGGTACGCGAGCCGGGGCGTACGCGCCTCGGAACAGGAGGGTGACCGCATCTATCTGCGCCGCAACCTGCACGCCCTGGGTCAGGCGGCGTTGCGTATGGGCGACACCCGGGCCGGCGTGACCGCGCTGAGGAAGCTGCGCGATCTGGAGGGCGGCGTCGAGGACCCGATGATCGTCCGCTGGCACGGCGACCTGGCCGGCGGGCTGGCGGCGCTGGGCCAGCACGACGAGGCGGCCGAGACCCTGTCCGCGGCCCGGACGGCGGCCCACCGGCTGGGCAGCACGCCGGGGATGATGGGCTATCTGGACCGGGCGTCGGCCGTGGTGCTGTCGGAGAAGGGGCAGGCCGACTCGGCGGTGATCCTGTCGGCCGCCGCGGCGCTGCACTTCGAGCAGCTGCGGCAGCCCATCGAGCAGGCCCACGCGCTGCTCGTCCAGGGCGGCGCGGAGCGGCGGCGGCGCCGGTACGCGGCGGCCCGGGTGGCGATCAGCGCGGCGATGGCGATCTTCCTGGCGGCCGAGGCCCGGCCGTGGACCGAGCAGACCGAGAGGGCCCTGACGCGTACCGAGAGCGCGCGGACGGAGAGCGAGTTCGGTCTGACCTCGACCGAGGCGCTGATCGCGGGGCTGGTGCGGGACGGCGCGAGCAACCGGGAGATCGCCACCCGGTTGTATCTGAGCGTCAAAACGATTGAGGCCACGCTGACCCGGGTATACCGCAAGCTCGGCGTACGCTCGCGGACCCAGCTCGCCTCCCGCCTGCAAGGGTTTTCCCTGATTCGTTGACGCTCATCGATGCCTAGCGTTCTGCTCACTGGCCCCAGACCCCCGGGCCGCGCAGAACGGAGTACGAGCGTGCGACCAACCCACCTGTTCCGAGCCTCGATGGCTCTGGCCGCGGGCGCGGCCCTGACGCTGGCGGCCGCGCCGACCAGCGCCGGTGCCGCCCCGGCCCAGGCGCCGAGCCCCACCCCTGCTCCCACCCTGGCCGCCACCGCGGCCGACCGGCTCGTCAGCAGCCCGTCCGCCGACGCGTCCCTGCACCTCGCCACCGGCGACGCGCTGCGGCGTACCGGCGTGGTGGCCGGTACCCGCGGCCTGCAGTACGTCACCTACCAGCGCACCCACCAGGGCCTGCCGGTGGTCGGCGGCGACGTCGTGGTGACCACCGACGCGGCCGGTGCCGTGAAGGACACCGCGGTGGCCCAGTCGGCCGAGATCAGCAACGTCGCCACCAGCGCCAAGGTCACCGCCGAGCAGGCCGTGGCGACCGCGCGGGCGCAGCTGACCAAGGTCGAGAGCGCGTCCGGCGCCACGCTCAAGGTGCTCGCCTGGGGCAGCCCGAAGCTGGTCTACCAGGTCGACGTGGCCGGCATCATCGGCGGCGGCAAGCCCAGCAACCAGCACATCTTCGTGGACGCGACCTCCGGCAAGGTCGCCGACTCGGTCGAGCTGGTGCGTGAGGGCACCGGCAACGGCTACTACTACGGCAATGTCACCATCAACACGTCGGGCTCGGGCTCGTCGTACTCGATGACCGACACCACCCGTCCGGGCCTGAAGTGCGGCGGGCAGAACGGGTCGGCGTACACCGGCACCGACGACGCGTGGGGCAACGGCTCCGGCACCAACCTGGAGACGGCCTGCGTCGACGCGCTGTGGTCGGTGCAGCGTGAGGCCGACATGGTCCGCGACTGGTTCGGCCGCAGCGGCATCCTGGGCAACGGCAACACCCCGCCGGTCCGGGTCGGGCTGGCCGACGTGAACGCGTACTGGAACGGCACGTACACCAACTTCGGCCACAACCAGGCCAACACCCGCCAGGCCACGCCGATCGACGTGGTGGCGCACGAGAACGGTCACGCCATCTTCCAGTCCACGCCGGGCGGCGCGGGCAGCGGCAACGAGAACGGCGGCATCAACGAGTCGACCGGTGACATCTTCGGCGCGCTGACCGAGGCGTACGCCAACAGCCCCCTGGATCCGCCGGACTTCCAGGTCGGCGAGGAGGTGGACCTGGTCGGCGACGGCCCGATCCGCTACATGTACAACCCGTCGCTGGCCGGCGACCCGAACTGCTGGTCGTCGTCGATCCCGAGCACCGAGGTGCACGCCGCCGCCGGTCCGCTGAACCACTGGTTCTACCTGGTCGCGCAGGGCTCCAGCCCGTCCGGTGGCCCGGCCAGCCCGACCTGCAACAGCAGCTCGGTCACCGGGATCAGCACCCGCACCGCGGGCGAGATCTACTACAACGCGTTGCAGGCCAAGACCTCGACCTGGAAGTACGCGAACATCCGGGTGGCCACGCTGAACGCGGCCAAGAACCTCTACCCGAACAGCTGCACCAACTTCGACACGGTCAAGGCCGCCTGGAACGCGATCAGCGTCCCGGCGCAGAGCGGTGAGCCGACCTGTGGCGGCACCACGCCGCCGGACCCGACCGGTTGCGCCGGCACCAACGGCACCGACGTGTCCATCCCGGACAACGGAGCCGCGGTGACCAGCACGATCACGATCAGCGGGTGCGGCCGCAGCGCCTCGTCGTCGTCGAAGGTGGACGTCAACATCGTGCACACCTGGCGCGGTGACCTGGTGATCGACCTGGTGGCGCCGGACGGTACGGCGTACCGGCTGAAGAACAGCAGCAGCTCGGACAGCGCCGACAACGTCGTCACCACGTACACGACCAACGTGTCGAGCGAGGCGGCCGACGGCGCCTGGAAGCTGAAGGTGCAGGACGTGGCCAGTCAGGACACCGGCTACATCAACACCTGGACGCTGACCGTGTGATCGAACGAACATCGGCCTGTTGACCTGGCCTTTGTCGACGGAGAGTGACCCGCGCTACTGCTTCCCGGTGGCGCGGGTCACTTCCTGCGCGAGAGTTTTACCTGCTTGATTTGTTGATTCAACGCTCGGCGCGGATGGTGGATGCAGGTAACCGAACGTAGTTGTAGGGGGAGTACGACAATGGCGTTCGCCAACAGGATCCGCACCGCGATGCAGCAGCGGCGGGAGATCCGGAAGCTCAGCGCCGAGCTTGCCGCGTTCCAGTCGCCGGCCGAGAGGGCCGAGCTCGACGAACTGATCGCCCGGCACAGCACCGAGGAGACCCGGCTGATCCGGGCCATCCTGGACCAGCAGGACCACGAGCGCGCACGCATGACGCAGGGCATCGGTGGCCGCCGCGCCGCCTGACCGAGCGTGGGAACGAGGAGCCCGGCCTGGCGGTCGACGACCGTCAGGCCGGCTTGTCGAACAGGACGTCCTGCTGCCCGGCCCGGACCACGGTGCCGATGACATTGCTCGCGGGTGGCAGCTGGCAGTTCATCAGGGGATTCAACGCGCAGGGCGCGACCATGGCCTGGTTGAAGTCGAGGGCGTCGAGACCGGCCGGATCCCCGAGGATCCGGATGACCCGGCCCGCCTCGGTCGATTCGGTGCCCGAGCCGGCGTCGCGGAAGTTGACGTAGGCGTAGTCGGTCGTGCGGTCGACGCTGAATCGGTATTGCCGGCCGTCGATCGTCGCGGCGTACCAGCCGGCGCGTTCCATGTCGTGCCGCGGATCGTCGTGGCGCCACATCTGGACCGAGGAGACGCGCTCGTTCTCGCCGGCCGGGGAGAACGACACCGGGATCCGCCATCGATCGTCGTACGGGTAGGCCGAGACGCCCCTGAACGTTCGTAGCCGTGGCGCCGCCTCCGACGTCGCACCGACCCAGATCATGTCCCCGGACACGGCGTCGGCCAGCGTGATCACGACAATGCCGTGGGTCGCGTCGAGTGCCACGGTGGGTGATGGCTCCAGGCTCTGACCGCTGGAGTCGATGTCCACCACCCCACCGGTGGGTACGCCGTCGACCAGCAGTCGTTCAGCCGGCGCGAGTTCGACGCGTGCGCCGGGAACACCATCAGGACGCGGCGACCACATGCCCGGCAGGCCGGGGATCGGCGCCCGGCCCCGCAGAGCGTCCATCGACACGATGGTGAGCAGGGTGCGAAGTGCGGTGGGGAGCTGGTCGGGTTGAGTTGTTTCCACCGGACCATGGTGCGGGTGCCGCGGGCGACCGGACATGCTCGAAAGTCCACGGGTGATGCTCGTCGGTACAGTTCCCCGCGTGGACACCGTTTCCCAGGCGATCGGAGGCCTGCATGCCGGTCTCCCCTGTGCACGACGGTTCGGTGAGGCCGGCGACTGGGGGTGGAACTACGACGCGTTCAGCGGTCTCGGCTTTCACGTCGTGCTGCGCGGCGAGGGCTGGGTCACCGCCCCGGGCACCGCACCTCAGCGCGTCTCGGCCGGCGACGTGGCGCTGGCCCCGCACGGCGCGTCGCACGCGTTCAGCCGGCGCCCGCGCCCGCTGAGCGACGTCCCGGGCCTCCCTACGCACCGGTGGGCCGAGCCCGCGCCGCCCGGCGAGGTGGACATCCTCTGCGGGTCGTACCGGCTGACCCGGGGCGTGCCGCACCACTTTCTCCGTACGTTGCCGGAGATCCTCGTCCTGCCCGGCGCGGGCACCGAGAAGCTGCTGGCCGACCTGCTCGCCGACGACATCGACGGCCGCGGCCCAGGCTCGGACGCCAGCCTGGTCGCGCTCATCGATCTCATCGTGGTGACGGTGCTGCGCCGCTGGGACGACCAGGAGAGCGAGCAGGCCCGCTTCGCGCTGCGCCATCCCGCCATCGCCGCCGTGCTCTCGATGGTCCACGACGACCCGGGCGCGGACTGGGGCCTGCTTCGGCTGAGCCGGGCGGCCGGCATGTCCAGGACCGCCTTCGCCCGGGACTTCAAGGCGGTCGTGGGCGAGACACCGGTCGCGTTCGTCACGGGCGTGCGCCTGGGCCTGGCCGCGCGGGCCCTGCGGGAGACGGGCGCGCCGCTGGCCACCATCGCGCGTGGCGCCGGCTACTCGTCCGAGTTCGCCTTCGCGAGCGCCTTCCGCCGCCGTTACGGCGTCGCCCCGGGACGCTTCCGTGAGGCCGGGAACGAGACGTGAGGGCGCGCGGAGCCCGGCGCCGTTGGCGGGCCCCGCGCCGTCTCTATCGCGCGTCGTCGCGGTGGGCTCGCAGTGAGCCGGCCTTGGCCTTGATCGACGGGTCGTTGCGCGACTTGATCAGGCTGGCGACGGTGGTGACGGTCAGCACGACCAGGATGACGCCGAGCGAGACCGGGGTGCTGATCTCGGGCGCGCCGTGCCAGATGTCCTCGTGCAGCCAGTGCAGCACCAGCTTGACGCCGATGAAGGCCAGGATGATCGACAGCCCCGTGCTCAGGTAGACGAGCCGATCGAGCAGTCCCTTGACCAGGAAGAACAGCGCGCGCAGGCCGAGCAGGGCGAAGGCGTTGGCGACGAAGACGATGTACGCCTCCGAGGTCACGCCGAACACGGCCGGGATCGAGTCGAGGGCGAACAGCAGGTCGGAGCTGCCGATGGCGATGAGCACGATAAACATCGGGGTGACCATGCGCCGCCCGCCGATGCGGGTGATCAGCTTGCCCTTGACGTAGTCGTCGGTCACCGGCAGCAGGCGCCGGCTGGCGCGTACCAGAGCGTTGTCCTCGATGTCGGGGTCCTCGTCGCGATGCCGGAACAGCTGGATCGCGGTGAAGATCAGGAGCAGCCCGAAGACCAGGAACATGAACGAGAACAGGGACAGCAGGGTCGCGCCGAGGGCGATGAAGACGACCCGCAGCACCAGCGCGATGATGATGCCGAAGGTCAGCACCTCCTGCTGGTATTTCTCCGGCACCGCGAAGGTGCTCATGATGATCACGAAGACGAAGAGGTTGTCGACCGACAGGCTCTTCTCGACGATGTAGCCGGCGAAGTACTCGGCGCCGAGGTCCCAGCCCACGACCGAGGCGAAGACCAGGCCGAATGCGACGGCGACGCCGATGTAGAAGACGGACCAGAGGGCGGCTTCACGGAAGCCGACAGCGTGTGGCCGGAACACGCCGAGGGCCAGGTCGAGGGCGAGCAGGGCGACGATGACTCCGATCGTCAGCGTCCAGCCGAGCGCGGTGACCTCAAGCATCAACAGGGAACCTTCCCACGGGATTGCTGCGACATTCCCGTCAAGAGTCCATGGTCACGCTGAAAGAAGCCTGAATACGCAAAGGTCAGACCGCTTGGAAGGAGCGTTTCGACAGGCCCATCCAGTAGCCCTCGATCGACTGGTCGGGGGACTGTTCCGGGTTGCCGGAGGCGCCCAGGGTCAGGAACATCGGGGCGAAGTGCTCGATGGTCGGGTGCGCGTACGGCATGCCCGGCGCCCGGCGGCGGAAGTCGGCCAGCTCGTCCACCGCACCGCGGGCCAGCGTCTCGGCCGCCCAGGCGTCGAACTCGCGCGACCAGCCCGGTGCGGCGGCGTCCTCGCTCCAGTCGCGCAGGAACGGCAGCCCGTGGGTGGTGAAGCCGGAGCCGACGATCAGCACACCTTCCTCGCGCAGCGGGGCCAGCCGGCGGCCCAGGCCGAGCAGCGCGTCGGGTTCGAGGGAGGGCAGCGACATCTGCAGCACCGGGATGTCCGCGTCCGGATACATCACGGTCAGCGGCACGTAGGCGCCGTGGTCGAGGCCTCGGTCGGTGCGGGCCACGGTTTCGGTGTCGGGCATCAGCTTCTCGACGCGGTCGGCCAGTTCGGGCGCGCCGGGGGCGGGGTACCGGGTCTCGTAGTAGCGCTGGGCGAAGCCGCCGAAGTCGTACACCAGCGGAACGGTCTCGGTCGCGCCGAGCATCAGCGGCGCCGACTCCCAGTGTGCCGAGGCCATCAGGATGGCCTCGGGCCGGGGTAAGCCGGCGGCCAGTTGCCGCAACTGCGCGACCCACACCTGGTTGTCGACCAGCGGCGGCGCTCCGTGGCTGAGGAAGAGGGCGGGCATCGTGGGCATGGCAGAGGCCTCCTGGTTGACGCTTCAACAAACTGATCCCAGGGTACGCCGGAATGGTTGTTGCGTCAACTAAAACTGAGTCGCCCCCGCCACCCGTCCAGCACCTTCCCGGCGTCGGCGCCCAGAACGTCGTCGAGCACCGTCGCGTAGACGTCCCGGAAGTCGACGGTGTGCACCAGGTCGCCGTCGTCGAGGTCGGTGAGGCTGGGCGGATCGCCGTACATCCCACCGGTCACGCCCGCGCCGACCACGAACATCGACGACGCGGTGCCGTGGTCGGTCCCGTCCGAGGCGTTGGCCTTGACCCGGCGTCCGAACTCCGAGTAGACGACCGTGACGACGTCCCGGTCCTTCATCCGGTCGGCGAACGCGGCCAGCGGCTTGTCCAGCTTGGTCAGCAGCGCCTCCTGCGCCTCCTTCTCGTCGGCGTGCAGGTCGAAGCCGCCCAGTGACACCGAATAGATTCGGGTCGCCGCGCCCGCCTCGATGCATCTGGCGACCAGCGCGAGCTGCGTGTCCAGCGGGGGAGCGGCGCCACCGGTGGCCGTGCCGGCCGTGTCGTCCCCGGCCGTGTCGGCCGCGTCGACGTCGGCCATCAGATCCTGGACCCGGATCAGGTCGGCGAAACACGCCGCCGCCCTCGCCTGCGCCGGCGACTCGTCCGGCGACGTGCCGGCGAGCGCTTCGAGCACCTGTGGCGTCGCGATCCGGGGCAATCGGAGCGCGCCGCCGGGCACCGTCGCGCCCGCGCTCCTGGCCCCGGCCAGCAGGGGCGGCAGGACCGGCTCGAAGCTCACCGCGAGCCTGGGGTCACCCCCGGCGCCGTCCAGCCACCGGCCGAGCCAGCCGGTGTTGCCCGGACGGTCGGGCTGGGCTGTCTGCCAGATGTCCATCGAGCGGAAGTGGCTGCGGTCCGGCTTCGGGTAACCGACACCGCGGACGATGGCGAGTCGCTTCTCACCGTAGAGGCGGTGCAGCCCGGCCAGGCCCGGGTTGAGCCCGAACGCGTCGTCCAGCCGGAGCACCTCGGCCGGGTCGTAGGTCAGGCCCGGGCGGTTGGCGGCGTAGGCCGGGTCGGCGTACGGGATCACGGTGTTGAGGCCGTCGTTGCCGCCGTAGAGGGTGACCAGCACGAGCGTCTTCGCGCCGGTCGGCCGGTCCGGGTCGCGGAAGCCGAGGATGTCGCTCAGGCCGTACGCGGTGGCGCCGAGCGCGAGCGCCCCGCCGGCCACCACGCCGCTGGTGGTCAGGAACCGGCGCCGGGTGATGGTGTCCATCGGTCCTCCTCAGTGGACGGTGTACTCGGGGGTGGCCAGGGCGAGCGCGAGCAGTTTGCGCGGGTCCGGCACCGCGGTCAGAGCAGCGCGGGTGCGATCGGTCCAGGCGTCGACCACGAGCAGGCGGGCCAGGGCGTCCAGCCGGTCCGGGCCCTTCAGCTGGTCGGCCGCCCCGGGAGCCAGCTCCACCAGCTGCTGCCCGGCCTTGAGCCGCGCCTGCGTCGACGAGGTGGTCAGCCAGGCCGGGCCGGCCGGCCACCCACCGACGCTGGGCGGCCGCAACGGCACCTGCCCGAGTGACCGGAGGATCCCGCCGAGCTTGGCCTGGGGTTCGATCCCGAGCTGCCGGACCGCACCGGCCAGCCACTCCACCGGCTGCTTGACCAGGTGGCCGTTGGCCTGGTTGAACTCCGGCGAAGTGACCAGCGCGCGCAGCATCGCGGTGACGTCGCGCGTCCCGGCCGGCCTGGGTGCGGGCCGATCGGTCGCGCCGTAGCGGAGCCACAGCCGGGCGGTGAGGAAAGGCAGGTGGGCCGGGTGCCGCACGAGCAGATCGGCGTACGCGTCCACACCGCTGACGCCGCCCTTACCGAGCAGGGTGACCGGCGTGGCGTCGTGCCGCGCCTCGGCCAGGGCGGCCCGGCCGGTGGCCCGGTCGACCTTCCAGCCGGTGAGCACCTTGGCCCCGGCCTTGACGTCGTTCTCGGTGTAGTTGCCGACCCCGAGCGTGAACAGCTCCATCAGCTCGCGGGCGAGGTTCTCGTTGGGCGCCTTCCGGGTGTTCTTCTGCCCGTCCAGCCAGAGGATCAGGGCCGGGTCGCGCAGCATGGCCCGGACCAGCGCCGAGGTGTCCCCGACGCCGTACTTCCGGAAGGTCTGCTGCTGGGCCACCATCAGCCGGGCCGAGCGGACCTTCTGCACGCTGGTCGCCCAGTGCCCGTGCCAGAAGAAGGTGAGCTTCTCGGCCGCGCTGGTCTCGGCGGCGGCCATCCGCTTCAGCCACCAGACGGTCGCGTCGACGGTCTGCTCGCGCACGTCCTGCCGGGCGGCCGCCCGCTGTTCCCGCGTGAGGTCCGCGGCGAACGGGTCGATGCCCAGCTCGGGCGGCGCCGGCAACGCGACCGGTCGCAGCAGGCGGTCGAGCAGCACGTCCGTGCTGTCCTTCATCGCGGCGTCGACCTCGGCCGCGGTCGGCCCGAAGGTCAGGCGGCGCAGGAGGTGGGACACGGCTCGGCGATCCGTCATGACGGCCAAGCTATTGATCGAACGTTCGGGATGTGTAAGGCCCCGATCAGGCTGAGGCAATGACAGCTCTGAGCACAAATACGCATCACGGCCCGCCCGGCGATCGTCGCCTGATCGGGTTCGCCCGTCCGGGCGCCCGCCTCGTCGTTGCGGGACCCGCTCTCGATGATCGTCGGCGGGTCCGCTCCGATTCATGGAAAGACGTTTTCCGCTACGGCTGCGATCGTTCTGGCAACGATCGGCAGCGACTGTGGAGGAACACGTGACCATGAGGGTTTGGCGTGGGGCGGCGCTCGCCATGAGCACCGTCCTGGTAATTCTTTCCGCCTCGTCGGCGGCGTACGCCGATTCCGGTGAGGCGACGCTCACCCTCGATCCGGCCTTCGTCGGAGCCCTCGGCAAGACCGCGGCCGAACAGGCGGCCGACCTGAGCGACTGCGCCGCGATACCCGACGAGATCGACGCCGGATCCGCCGGATGGCGGTTCGGCCAGCCGGCCACCGACGCCTCGGTTCTCGCCTACTCGATCGGCTACATCGGCACGGTCGACGGCAAGCCCGGCGCGATCGTCATCGGCGTCACCGCCGAGGGAATCTGGCGGATCACGACGGACGGCGGACAACAGGAGGCCGTGCCGGTGCCGGAGGGTGTCGGTGGCGGCCTCCTCGACGAGGGGGCGGACGGCGCCTGGCTGCGTACGCCGGCCGACTGGCGGCTCGCCCCGGGCGCGCTGCGGGTGACCGGAGCGACCGGCGCGGTACCGAAGACCTTCGGACTCTCCGCGGTCTGCCTACCGGCGTTGCCGCCGCCGGCGAGCGGCGCACCGGATGACGACGAGGAGCCGGGTGGGGAGCAGCCGGACGCCGAGCCGAGCGCTTCGCCGAGCACGCCGGTCCACGTCGTCACCGAGGTGAAACCGGACTCCGGAGGGGCGGCGGGTGGTCTCCCGGTGACCGGCAGCCCGGTCCAGACCATCACCCTCGCCGGACTCAGCCTCGCGGCGCTCGGTGCGCTGACGGTCCTGCTGGCACGTCGGCGGTCCCGGGCGTGAAACGTCCGGTCGCCGCGGCGGTGGCCGCACTGACCGTCGTCCTGGTGGCCGGATGTGTCACCAGGACGACGGACCCGGGGTCGGCGGCTGATCCGGAGCCGTCGTTGGCGACGAGCCTTCCACCCCTGATCATCGCGTCGCCGGCGGTGAGCCCGGCGCCGGCCCGGCCCCGGACCACGAGTAAGCCTTCCCGGCCGGCCCGCACCGGGGCGCCCACGGTCCGGCCGGCTCCGGCCGACCGGCCGGTGACACCGGCGGAGGAGCACCCGGTGGTGCCGACCAGCGCGGACCTTCGTGCCGCCCTGCTCGACCCGGGGGAGCTCTCCGGGTTCGAGGCCGACTCCGGCAAGGACAGCGCCGCCGGTGGCGAGGGTGCCTGCCCGGCCCTGGACACCGACTTCTCCGGCGGCGCCACCGCCCGGGCCGACGTGCTGCTCTACAACGGGTCCACGACGGCGTTCATCCGTGAACGGCTCCGCCAGCACACGCCGGGCGAGGCGAAGGCCGCACTGGACCGGATCCGGGGCGTGCCGAGGAAATGCGCCAGGTACACGACGTCGGTCAACGGTCTGGGTGAGGTCGCCGTCACGGTTCGGTCGCTCGGTGCGCCCGGCCTCGGTGACGGGTCGGCCGCGGTCCGGATCGTCATGCGGCCGCGGCTCGCCTCGATCGCGATCATCGAGAATCTGGTGGCGGTACGCCGGGGCGGCACGCTGATCCTGCTGACCCACACCGCAGTGTCATCGATCGACGACCGGCTGACCAGCGCCGCGATCTCCCGCGCGGTACGGAAGACGGAACAGGTGTGGTGACGGCCAAGGAGCCCGGCACCCTCGCGATCCGGTTCCTGATCCTGCTCGTCCTGGTCCTCGCGGCCACGGCGTCGATCTGGGGCTACCTCGGCCTCGAGGCCGGTCGCCGCTCGGAGTCGCCGGTGGCGGAGTGCCTCGCCCGGACCGAGTTGAACAAGATCACGCACATCGCTCCCGGCGGTCTGGCCGGGATGATCGGCGACACCACGCCGGTCCTGCGGTGCGGCCAGGGAAACCTCGGCACCATCCTGTGGTCGGAGGTCGCCGGTCTGCTGCTGGTGGTGGGAACGGCCCTGGCCGCGTACCGCGTGACGCCGTGGTGGCTGCGCCGGCGAGGTTTCGCGCACCTGGACGGATACGACAGCGACGCCGCCGCCGAGATACGGGGGCTGGCCGCCGAGTACGGGCTCGCGCCCACGCCCACCATCCGGCTCAGCCGGCGCGATTCCTCCTACGTGCACGGGACCGGTCGCCACCCGGTGCTCTTCGTCTCCCGGGCCACGGTGCGTGACCGGCTCTCCCGGCCGGGCCGCTTCACCGCGATCGTCCGGCACGAGCTCGCCCACCTGAGGAACCGGGACAACCGGGAGACGCATCTGGCCACCACCCTCTGGTGGAGCTTTCTCGCGCTCGCCCTCACGCCGTACCTGGTGCTCCTGATCGTCGAAGGTCTCGGCCCACCGGCCTGGCGCCCGGCCGCGCTGGCCTCCGCCCACGAAGATCTGCACACGACGGTGGCGATCGGGTCGATGGTGACCTTCGTCGTGCTGGCCCGGCTCGCGTTGCTGCGAAGCCGTGAACTGCACGCCGATGCCACCGCCGGCCGGTACGACGAGGACGGCCTGCTGGCGAGGACCCTGCGGGACACGGACGAGGCGCCCGGCCGCCGCCCGGTCATCCTGCGATCCCATCCGCCGATCGAGCAACGCCGGCGGGCCGTCGCCGATCCGTCGATGGTGTCGGCGCTCTCGCTCGCCGGCCTGTTCGGCGCCGGCGTCGGCCTCTCCGTGCTCAGCCAGGACGCCGGCATCATCGCCTGGCAGCTGCTGCTGACGGCGGGATTCGATCCGGTACCGAGCCCGATGACGACGTTGGTCCTGGTAGTCGCGATCATGGTGGCGAACCTCGGTCCGATCGGCGCCCTGGCCTGGCTGATCGGGGCGGAGGCACGGAGGGCACGCTTGCGGGCGCGCCGTCCGCCGTTGCTGGCCATCGCCGTGGTCCTCGGGCTCGGGATGGTTGTCGGCGAGCCGGCCGCGGTGTCGTCGGCCAATGTCAGCCGCTGGGGCGTGTTCGACGGCGTGGGCGACGGGACGGTGGCCGCCGCGCTGGTGGCCGCGCTGGTCCTGGTGGCCGTGATCGCCGCGGTCGTACGGTGGTCGTGGGACAACGCCGGGGCGTGGATGCCGTCCGCCCGATCGGCCCGCTGGGGCCCCGCGGTGGCCACGGTGGCGGCGCTTCCCTGGTACGCGACGTGGTGGGCCATGCACGACACACCGCTGATCGGGCGTTCGTACCTGTGGACGCCGGACTTCGCCGACGTGATGAAGATGCGGTACCTCGGCGCGCCCGGAGCGCAGTGGCTTCAGATCACCTACTTCCCCCTGGCCATGCTGAGCTGGGCGCCCGGGGTCGCGGTCCTGCTGGCCCTGCCGATCGTCGTCACGGCGGTGGGGCATCTGCGTGGCCATCCCGAATCGGCCGGGAGGCTCGCACGTGCCGCGGCCCGCGGATGTGGCGCCCTGCTGGTCGCCGGGGTGGCCGCCGCCGTCGCCGCGTACCCGCTGATCGGCCGGGCCGGTTGGTTCGCGCAGGCCGACTTCGCGGCCCGGTTGCACTACCTGATGGCCGCGGCGGACGCGCTGACCGTGATCGTGGCGGCCGCGACGGCGGTGCTGTCGGCCCTGTCCCACGGCCGGGACAGCGTCACCTTCGGCCTGGTCGCGGCGCTGACGGTGTCGTGTTTCGGTGGGGTGATCAGCCCGGCCCTGATGGCGGTGGCCAGCTCCGGACCGCATGCGATGGCGGTCTTCACGTCCCCGGCGGCCGCCACCTATTACGGAACGATGTTCTCGCTGACCGGAACCGGTCAGCCGGTCAAGTCCATCGTGACGAGCATGCTTCTCACCGGGGTGGCGCTGGCGTTGAACCGGCTCCGGCTCACGATCGGCCGGCGGCGGGCCGTGCCGGTGCGCGAGGTGGGTGCGACCGGCGCGGCCACGAGCGGCAGCCCGGACCGGAAGGCGGCGCGAGGGGTCCTGGGCGTGACGTCGATGACCGTGCTGACGGTCTCCGTCCTGCTCGCCGGTGCCTACCTGGAGGCCGTGCTGTAGGCGCTCAGGCGTCGTGTCGTGGCAGGTGGGCCAGCACGGCGTCGGCCATCCCGGTGGCGACATCGGCCTCCACGCCGCGCCTGGTGGCCGCCTCGACCACCAATCGGCGGATCCGCTCGGCCTGCTGATCGTCCAACGGCTTCAGGTCCCGCAGAGCCGAGTCCCGGTTCCGGCGTCGCGGCCAGCTCCTGGCGATCTTCCGCCGGCCCTGCTCGATCGCCTCGTCCAGCACGTGGTCGGCCACCTTTTGGGCCACGTAGAGGGCCACCGGCGTCAAGGCGACGAGCGCGCTCTCCAGGCCGCTGCCGAGCGGTGTGTCACCGCGGTCGCGCGGGAAACCTCGCTCGAAGTACGCCTGCGCGTCGGCATCGAAATATCGCAGCGCGTCGGGGTCGACGGCCCGCACGACGTTCCGAGCCAGGGCTGAGACTTCGGTCGGCATCACGAGAGCCTAGCGACGGCGAGAGGCCGGCACGATCACCCGAAGGTGGTCAGCCGGCCGAGAGGTTGAGCTCGAACGAGTAGCGGGAGGCACGGTAGACGTGGCTGCCGTACTCGAGGGCGCGGCCACCGGCGTCCCAGGCGGTGCGGGTCATGGTGAGCAGGGAGGCGCCGCGTTTCTCGGCGAGGATGCGGGCCTCGGTGGCGCCGGCCGAGCGGGCGCCGATCACCTGTGTCGCAATTCGGGGCACGAAGCCTGCTCGGCGTAACAATTCGTACAGGCCGTGCTCGGCCAGGTCGCGGTCGGACAGGCGGAGCAGGTCGACCGGGATCGCGTTGTGCATGATGGCCAGCGGCTCGCCGCCGGCGTAGCGGAGGCGCTCGATCCAGGTGACCTCGGTGCCGAGGTCGATCTCCAGGGCCGCGGCGACCTCGCCGTCGGCCGGGACGACCTCGAGTTTGAGCACGTCGGTGCGGGGGGCGCGGTCGGCCGTGCGCAGGTCGTCGTACAGGCTGGAGAGCTCGACCGGGCGACGCACCTTGGGGTGCACGACCTGGGTGCCGACTCCGCGCTTGCGGATCAGCATGCCCCGCTCGACCAGGTACTGGATGGCACGGCGGGTGGTCGGCCGCGACACGCCGAGCCGTTCGGCCAGGTCGACCTCGTTTTCGATGCGGTCGCCGACGCCGATCTCGCCCTTCTCGATGAGCTGCTGAAGGCGCGTGGCGACCTGAAAATACAAGGGAACCGGGCTGCTGCGGTCGACCTCGGCCGGGCGGATCGGACTGGTCATGACACCTCCTCGCTCGACAGTTTGTCATGACAAAGTATTGACGTGGAAGCCCTCACGTTATTACATCGAAACGAATTCTCCGCACCGTCACCTGACCCCCTCCGGGAGGGAACCGCATGCCTGCGGATGAGGTACTGACCATGGGGCGCCTCGGCGTCGACCTGTATCCCGAACAGATCGGCGTCTCGTTGCGTGAGGTGCGTACCTTCGCCAAGTTCCTCGGCGGCAGCGCGGCCAACGTCTCGGTCGCCGCCGCCCGCTACGGCCGCCGCGCGACGCTCATCTCACGTACCGGCGCCGACCCGTTCGGTGAGTTCCTGCACGACGCGCTGCGCGGCTTCGGGGTCGACGACCGGTTCGTCACCCCGGTCAGCGCCTACCCGACCCCGGTCACGTTCTGCGAGATCTTCCCGCCGGACGACTTCCCGCTCTACTTCTACCGCTTCCCCAAGGCCCCGGACCTCGAGATCCACGAGCACGAGCTGGACCTGGACGCGGTCAAGAACGCGGGCATCTTCTGGGTCACCGGCACCGGCCTGTGTCAGGAGCCCTCCCGCGGAGCCACCATCACCGCCCTGAGACATCGCGATAAGTCCGGCATAACAGTGTTCGACCTAGACTACCGGCCGATGTTCTGGGCGAGCCGAGAGGAAGCGCGCGGCTGGTACGAGCAGGCCTTGCCGTACGCGACGGTCGCGGTCGGCAACCTCGACGAGGTGAACACCGCGGTCGGCGCGACCGAGCCCCGCGAGGCCGCCGAGAAGCTGCACGCCGCCGGCGTCGAGCTGGCCGTCATCAAGCAGGGCCCGAAGGGCGTCCTCGCCGCCACGAAAGACCAGCAGGTCGAGGTTCCGCCGAACCTGGTCGAGGTGGTCAACGGGCTGGGCGCGGGCGACGCGTTCGGCGGGGCGCTGTGCCACGGGCTGCTGAGCGGCTGGGACCTGGAGACGCTGATGCGCTTCGCCAACGCCGCCGGCGCCATCGTCGCCGGCCGGCTGTCCTGCGCCGACGCCATGCCGACCGAGACCGAGGTACGCGAGCTGCTGGAAGGAGCCACCCGTGCCTGACATCGCGGACCTCGTCGAGGCCCGGATCCAGCGACCCCGCGCGATCGCCGAGGCCGCGGCCAACCGGCGCCGGCCGTCGTCGTTCCTGGCCGAGCACGGCAAGATGATGATCATCGCGGCCGATCACCCGGCCCGGGGCGCGCTGCGGGCCGGCGCCGACGGGCTGGCCATGGGCAACCGGGCCGATCTGCTGACGCGGATCTGCACCGCGCTGTCCCGCCCGGGCGTCAACGGCGTGCTCGGCACCCCGGACATCCTCGAGGACCTGCTGCTGCTCGGCGTCCTCGACGACAAGGTGGTGATCGGCTCGATGAACCGCGGCGGGCTGGCCGGCACCTCGTTCGAGATCGACGACCGGTTCACCGCGTACGACGCCGACTCGATCGCCGCGGCGGGCTTCGAGGGCGGCAAGATGCTGCTCCGGATCGACCCCGACGACCCCGGCACGGTGGCCACCCTGGAGTCCTGCGGGCGCGCGGTCGGCGAGCTGGCCGGCCGGCAGCTGATGGCCATGGTCGAGCCGTTCATCTCGCACCGGGTCGACGGGCGGGTCCGCAACGAGCTGAGCGCCGAGGCGATGATCCGGGCCCAGACGGTGGCCGCGGGGCTGGGCCGGACCTCGGCCTACACCTGGTTGAAGGTTCCGGTCGTGCAGGACATGGAACGGGTGATGGCGGCGACCACGCTGCCCGCCCTGATCCTCGGCGGCGAGGTCGCGGCCGACGCCGACGCGGCTTACGCGCAGTGGAAGAAGGCCCTTGATCTGCCGACCGTGCAGGGGCTGGTGATCGGCCGGAGCCTGCTCTACCCGCAGGGCGGGGACGTGGCCGGTGCGGTCGACCGGGCGGTGAGCCTGCTGTGAGCGACGCGCGCGTCAATCCGGTGGTGCCCCGGGGCAGCACCGCCGAGAAGCCGTTCGAGCTGGTCATCACCCCGGAGACGGCCGGCTGGGGCTTCAGTGGGCTGCGGATCCTCGACCTGCCGGTCGGCACCCGGGCCACCTTCCGCACCGGCGGCGAGGAGATGCTGGTCCTGCCGTTGGCCGGGGGCTGCGACGTGACCTGCGACGACGAGCGGGTGACGCTGACCGGGCGGCGTTCGGTGTTCAGCCGGGTGACCGACTTCGCGTACGTGCCCCGGGACGCGACGGTGACCGTGCGCGCGCCCAGCGGCGGCCGGTTCGCGCTGCCCTCGGCCAAGGCCGGCCGGCGCCTGCCGTTCCGCTACGGGCCGGCCGACGAGGTGCCGGTCGAGCTGCGTGGGGCCGGACAGGCCAGCCGCCAGGTCAACAACTTCTGCACGCCCGGGACGTTCGACTGCGACCGGCTGATCGCCTGCGAGGTGCTCACCCCAGGTGGCAACTGGTCGTCGTACCCGCCGCACAAGCACGACGAGGCCGGCGACGGCGAGTCGGTGCTGGAGGAGATCTACTACTTCGAGGTCGCGGCGGCGCCGTCCGGGTCGCCCGGTTCCGGCTACCAGCGGGTGTACGGGCACGAGGACCGCCCGATCGACGTGTGCGCCGAGGTGCGCTCCGGGGATGTCGTGTTGATCCCGTACGGGTGGCACGGGCCCTCAATGGCCGCGCCCGGCTACGACCTCTACTACCTCAATGTCATGGCCGGCCCGGGGGAGCGGGAGTGGCTGATCCGCGACGACCCGGCGCACGGCTGGGTCCGCGGGTTGTGGACCGGGCAGGAGACGGACCCGCGCCTGCCGCTGACCTCGACCACGGAAAGGACGCGATCGTCGTGAGACTCACCGTCGCCCAGGCCGTCGTGAAGTTCCTGGCCAACCAGTGGACCGAACGTGACGGCGTGGAGCAGCGCACGATCGCCGGCTGCTTCGGCATCTTCGGGCACGGCAACGTGGCCGGGCTGGGCCAGGCGCTGTTGCAGGCCCAGCGCACGGGGGCCGATGGGATGCCGTACCACCTGGCCCGCAACGAGCAGGCGATGGTGCACGCGGCCGCCGGGTACGCCCGGATGAAGAACCGCCTCTCGACGATGGCGTGCACCGCCTCGATCGGCCCCGGTTCGACCAACATGCTCACCGGAGCCGCCCTGGCCACGGTCAACCGGCTGCCGGTCCTGCTGCTGCCCAGCGACGTGTTCGCCACCCGGGTGGCCGCGCCGGTGCTGCAGGAGCTGGAGGATCCGCGGTCGTACGACGTGAGCGTGAACGACGCGTTCCGGCCGCTGTCGAGGTTCTTCGACCGGATCTGGCGACCCGAGCAGCTGCCGTCGGCGTTGCTGGCGGCGATGCGGGTGCTGACCGATCCGGCCGAGACGGGCGCGGTCACGCTCTGTCTGCCGCAGGACGTTCAGGCTGAGGCGTACGACTTCCCGGACGCGTTGTTCCGCAAGCGCGTGTGGCACGTGGCGCGTCCGGTGCCCGAGCCCGCGGCCCTGGACCGAGCCATCGCGACGATTCGGACGGCAGAGAAGCCGCTGATCATCGCCGGCGGTGGCGTCACCTACTCCGAGGCGAGTGCCGAACTGGATGCTTTCGCGCGGGCGACGGGTATCCCGGTGGCCGATACCCACGCGGGTAAGGGCGCCGTGTCGTGGGACCACCCCAACTCCGTCGGTGGTGTGGGCTCGACGGGCACGCCGGTGGCCAACGGGCTGGCCCGGGAAGCCGACGTCGTGATCGGCATCGGCACCCGCTACAGCGACTTCACCACGGCGTCGCGGACGCAGTTCCAGAACCCGGACGTGAGGTTCGTGAACATCAACGTGGCGGCCTTCGACGCGGCCAAGCAGTCGGCGGTCTCGGTGGTGGCGGACGCCCGTTCGTCCTTGATCGCACTGACCGAACACATCGGAAAGGAGTGGCCGCGGACCTACGCCGACGATGTGGCGGCCTGGCACCAGCGCGTGGACGAGGCGTACACGCATCCGCAGGGTGACCTGCCCTCGCAGGCCGAGGTGATCGGGGCCGTCAACGACGCCGCCGGGCAGCGGGACGTGGTGGTCCAGGCGGCCGGGAGCATGCCCGGCGACCTCCAGCTGCTGTGGCGGGCCCGCGACCCGAAGCAGTACCACGTCGAGTACGGCTACTCGTGCATGGGCTTCGAGGTGGCCGGCGCGCTCGGCATCAAGCTGGCCGACCCGAGCCGCGAGGTGTTCGCGCTGGTCGGCGACGGCTCCTACCTGATGATGGCGCAGGAGATCGTCACCGCGGTGGCGGAGCACATCAAACTGATCGTCGTGCTGGTGCAGAACCACGGGTTCGCGTCGATCGGCGCGCTGTCCGAGTCGCTCGGCTCGCAGCGGTTCGGCACCAGCTACCGCTACCGGGGCGAGCACGACGACTACGACGGCGGCAAGCTCCCGGTCGACCTGGCCGCCAACGCCGAGAGCCTGGGCGCGAGCGTGATCCGGTGCCGGACGGTCGCCGACCTCACCGAGGGCCTGAAGCGGGCGCGGGAGGCCGGGCGGCTGACCGTCGTACACATCGAAACCGATCCGCTCAGCTCGGTCCCGTCCAGCGGGAGCTGGTGGGACGTGCCGGTCTCCGAGGTGTCGGAGCTGGACAGCACCCGGGCGGCGTACGCCGCGTACACCGAAGCCAAGCGCGACCAGCGCGATCACCTGTAGCGAAGGGTCTGAACAACAGTGGCAACCATCGAGCACTGGATCGGCGGCGGCGAGACGCCCGGCGAGGGTTCCCGGCGCGCGACCGTCTACAACCCGGCGACCGGCCACGGGCAGCACGAGGTGGTGCTGGCCGAGACCGCCGACGTCGACCGGGCGGTGGCGGCCGCCAAGGAGGCCTTCCGCGAGTGGGGCGACTCGTCGCTGAGCAAGCGTACGAAGATCCTCTTCAACTTCCGCGAGCTGGTCAACGCCCACGTCAAGGAGCTGGCCGAGATCGTCTCGGACGAGCACGGCAAGGTGCTGTCGGACGCGGCCGGCGAGGTCCAGCGCGGCCTCGAGGTGATCGAGTTCGCGTGCGGCATCCCGCAGCTGCTCAAGGGCGACTACAGCGATCAGGCGTCGTCCGGCGTGGACGTGTTCAGCTTCCGCGAGCCGCTCGGCGTGGTCGCCGGGATCACCCCGTTCAACTTCCCGGCCATGGTGCCGATGTGGATGCATCCGGTCGCCATCGCCTGCGGCAACACGTTCGTGCTGAAGCCGAGCGAGCGCGACCCGTCGGCCTCCAACTTCGTCGCCAGGCTGTGGCAGCGGGCCGGTCTGCCCGACGGCGTCTTCACCGTCGTGCACGGCGACAAGGTGGCCGTCGACGCGATTCTCGACCACCCGGACATCGCCGCCGTCTCGTTCGTCGGCTCGACCCCGATCGCGAAGTACATCCACACCCGGGCCACCGCGAACGGCAAGCGGGTGCAGGCGCTCGGCGGCGCCAAGAACCACGCGATCATCCTGCCCGACGCCGACCTGGACTACGCCGCCGGTCACCTGTCGGCGGCCGCGTTCGGGTCGGCCGGAGAGCGGTGCATGGCCATCTCGGCCGCGGTGGCGGTCGGCGAGGCCGGTGACGCGCTCGTCGATCTGGTCAGCCGCAAGGCCGGCGAGGTCGTGGTCGGCTCCGGGCGGGACCCGAAGTCGGAGATGGGCCCGGTCGTCACGGCCGCGGCCAAGGAGCGCATCGAGCGCCTGATCGGCACCGGCGAACAGCAGGGCGCGAAGATCACGGTGGACGGGCGCGGGCTCGAGGTGCCCGGGTACGAGGGCGGCTTCTTCGTCGGCCCGACGGTGATCGACCAGGTCAGCACCGAGATGGACGTGTACACCGAGGAGATCTTCGGCCCGGTGCTGTCGGTGGTGCGGGCCGACACCGTGGACGCGGCGATCGACCTGATCAACGCCAACCCGTATGGCAACGGCACGGCCATCTTCACCAGCAGCGGCGAGGCAGCCCGCAGGTTCCAGCGCGGCGTCAACGTCGGCATGATCGGCATCAACGTGCCGATCCCGGTGCCGATGGCCTACTACTCGTTCGGCGGTTGGAAGGACTCGCTGTTCGGCGACAAGCACGTGCACGGCCCCGAGGGCGTGTCGTTCTACACCCGAGCCAAGGTGGTCACCTCCCGCTGGCCGCAGGCCGCCGCCAGCCTGCATTTCCCGACGGCCTCGTGATGCGGCACTTACAGCTGGGCAGCTGCCCCGACTCGTGGGGGGTCTGGTTCGCCGACGACCCCCGGCAGACCCCGTGGCGCCGGTTCCTCGACGAGCTGTCCGGGGCCGGCTACCACTGGCTGGAGCTGGGCCCGTACGGCTACCTGCCGACCGACCCGTCCGTGTTGAACGACGAGCTCGCCCGGCGCGACCTGACCTGCGCCGGCGGGACCGTCGCCGGGGTGGGCGGCCCGCACAAGGACTTCGACGCGGTCATGGCCGAGACCCGGAAGGTCGCCGCGCTGACGGCCGCGCTGGGCGCCAGGAATCTGATCTTCGTGCCGGTGCCCGGCTACCGCGACGACGTCACGGGCGCCTATCACGAGGCGGCCGAGCTCGACGCCGACGCCTGGAAGCGACTGACCGTCAACAGCAACACACTGGGCCGGATGCTGGCCGAGGAGTACGGCCTGGCGATGCGGTTCCATCCGCACGCCGACTACCACGTCGAAACGCAGGCGCAGACCGAACGGTATCTGGAGGACACCGATCCGGCGTTCGTCTCGCTGTGCCTGGACACCGGCCACCTCGCCTACCGGCAGGCCGACGTCCCGGCGATCATCCGCAAATATCCGGAGCGCATCGGATACGTACACATCAAGCAGATGGACCCGGCCGTCGCCGCCCGCGCCAAGGCCGAGGACCTGCCGTTCGGGCAGGCCGTCGCCCAGGGCGCCAGCGTCGAACCGCCGGCCGGCCGGCCGGACGTGCCCGCTGTGCTCGAGGCGCTGAGCGAGCTCGACGCCGAACTGTTCGTCGTCGTGGAGCAGGACATGTACCCGGTCGACTTCGACCTGCCCCTGCCGATCGCCACGCGTACCCGCTCGTATCTCAACTCCGCCGGCCTGCACTCGCGGCCCGCGCGGCAGCGATAACCACCGAAGGGAATTCCCCCATGAAATTGTTCCGTCCCCTCGCGGTTGCCGCAGTGGTGGCCCTCGCGGTCGCCGGCTGCAGCGGCGGCGGTCGTGAGAAGACCGACGACTCCGACACCTCCGGCGGCAACGCCGCGGGCAGCTCGGGCTACACGATCGCCTTCATCACCCACGAGACACCGGGTGACACGTTCTGGGACAAGGTGAAGAACGGCGCCCAGCAGGCGGCCAAGGACACCGGTGTCACCCTGAAGTACTCGAACGACCCGGATGCCACCAAGCAGGCCCAGCTGATCCAGAGCGCGGTCGACTCCAAGGTCAGTGGCATCGCCACCACCCTGGTCACGCCGGACGCGCTGGCCGGCGCGGTCAAGGCCGCCACCGACGCGAAGATCCCGCTGGTCGGCTTCAACTCCGGCATCGACCAGTACAAGCAGCTGGGCGCGCTGATGTACTTCGGCTCGGACGAGTCCCTGGCCGGCGAGACCGCCGGTCAGCGGATCACCCAGGCCGGCGGCAAGAAGCCGCTGTGCGTCATCCAGCAGGCCGGCTCGGTCGCGCTCGAGGCCCGCTGCGCCGGCGTCAAGAAGTCCGCCTCGGCCACCGAGAACGTGCAGGTCAACGGGGCCGACGACGCGGCCGTCACCTCGACCCTGCAGGCCAAGCTGGCGCAGGACAAGTCGATCGACTACATCGTCACCCTGGGCGCCCCGCAGGCGGTCGACGCGCTCAAGGCCATCGAGCAGGCCGGCAGCAAGGCCAAGGTGGTCACCTTCGACCTCAACCAGGAGGTCGCGCAGGACATCAGCGACTCCAAGATCGAGTTCTCGATCGACCAGCAGCCCTACGTGCAGGGCTACATGGCCGTCACCTCGCTCTACCTGAAACTGAAGAACGGCAACGACATCGGCGGCGGCAAGCCCGTGCTGACCGGCCCCTCGTTCGTCGACTCGTCCAACATCGCCACCATCCTGCCGTTCACCAAGAACAACACCCGGTAATGCTGACGCCCGGCCGGTCCACCGCTGGGCCGGCCGGGCGGAACGGAGTCCAGCCATGAGCCAAACCGTCCAGTCGGCTCCGGCGACAGCCCCCTCGGAGCCGTCCAACCGGGTCAAACTCGGCCTGTCCAACCGTGTCCTGGCCCGCCCCGAGGTGGGCGCCCTGGTCGCGGCGATCATCATCTTCATCTTCTTCATGGTGGCCGCGCCGGCGTTCCGCTCGGCCGAGTCCTTCCTGACCGTGCTCTACCAGGCGTCCACCATCGGCATCGTGGCGGTCGCGGTCGGCCTGCTGATGATCGGCGGCGAGTTCGACCTGTCGGCCGGCGTCATCGTCACCACGGCCGGCCTGGTCAACTCGATGTTCTGCTGGTACCTCGGAGTCAACCTGTGGGCCGGCGCCATCCTCTCCCTGGTCTTCTGCCTGGCCGTCGGCTTCCTCAACGGCTACCTGGTGATGCGGACCGGCATCCCCAGCTTCCTGATCACCCTCGGTACGTTCTTCGTGCTCCAGGGGGCCAACCTGGGCGTCACCAAGCTGGTCACCAACCAGGTCTCGTCGACCGACATCTCGCAGATCGACGGCTTCGACTCGCTGGCCGCCGTCTTCTCGTTCAACGTCAAGGTCGGCGGCGCCACGGTCTGGGGCACGGTCATCTACTGGATCCTGTTCGTGGCCCTGGCCGCCTGGATCCTCACCCGGACCCGGATCGGCAACTGGATCTACGCGGTGGGCGGCGCCCCGGACAGCGCCCGCGCGGTCGGTGTGCCCGTGTTCAAGACCAAGATCGGCCTGTTCATGTCGGTGTCGTTCCTGGGCTGGTTCGTCGGCATGCACATCCTCTACCGCTTCAACACGCTGCAGGCCGGCAACGGCGTCGGCAACGAGTTCCTCTACATCATCGCCGCGGTCGTCGGCGGCACCCTGCTCACCGGCGGCTTCGGCAACGCCTGGGGCGTGGCCATCGGCGCGTTCATCTTCGGCATGACCAGCCTCGGCATCGTCTACGCGGGCTGGGACCCCAACTGGTTCAAGGCCTTCCTCGGCGTCATGCTGCTGCTCGCCGTGCTGGTCAACCTGTACGTGAAGCGGCTCTCCACCACCCGGAAGGTGGGCTGACAACATGACCGACACCCTCACCGACCACGCCGACAGCAACCTGGTCCGGGGCGAGACCCTGATCGAGATGACCGACGTCGGCAAGTCCTATGGCGCGATCCGGGCCCTGCGCGGCATCAACATGCGGGTCAACGCGGGCGCCGTCACCTGCGTGCTGGGCGACAACGGCGCCGGCAAGTCCACCCTCATCAAGATCATGTCGGGCCTGCACCCGCACAACGAGGGCAAGCTGCTGGTCGACGGCAAAGAGGTCTCCTTCTCCTCCCCACGCGAGGCCCTGGACCACGGCATCGCCACCGTGTACCAGGACCTCGCCGTGGTGCCCCTGATGGAGGTCTGGCGCAACTTCTTCCTCGGCTCCGAGCTCACCGCCGGCCGGTACCCGCTGGCCAAGCTCAAGGTCAAGGAGATGAAGGAGATCGCCGACAACGAGCTCCGCAAGATGGGGATCGTCGTCAAGGACATCAACCAGCCGATCGGCACGCTCTCCGGTGGCCAGCGCCAGTGCGTCGCCATCGCCCGGGCCGTCTATTTCGGCGCCCGGGTGCTGATCCTCGACGAGCCGACCGCCGCGCTCGGCGTGAAGCAGTCCGGCGTGGTCCTCAAGTATGTCGCCGCCGCCCGGGACGCGGGCCTCGGCGTCGTCTTCATCACCCACAACCCGCATCACGCCTACCTGGTCGGGGACCACTTCGTGATCCTCAAGCTGGGCAGCGCGGTGCTCGACCGCAACCGCGACGAGGTGACGCTGGACGAGCTGACCGCGCAGATGGCCGGCGGCGACGAGCTGGCCGAGTTGTCCCACGAGTTGAAGAGGTGACCATGCTCCGCATCGGCGTCATCGGCACCGGCATGATCGGCCAGGACCACATCCGGCGCATGACCCAGGTCCTGGCCGGGGTGACGGTCACCGCGGTGACCGACGTCAACGCCGGCGTCGCCGCCCAGGTCGGCGCCTCGATCGGGGCGACCGTGCACCCGACCGGCGAGGCCGTGATCGCCGACCCGGACGTCGACGCGGTCGTCGTCACCTCCTGGGGACCGACCCACGAGCAGTACGTGCTGGCGTCCATCGCCGCCGGCAAGCCGGTGTTCTGCGAGAAGCCCCTCGCGACCACGGCCGAGGCCTGCCTGCGGATCGTCGGGGCCGAGGCCGCCCACGGCAGCCGGCTGGTGCAGGTCGGATACATGCGGCGGTACGACACCGCGTACCGGGAACTGAAGAAGGTCCTGGACGCGGGCGAGATCGGCGCGCCGCTGATGATGCACTGCGCCCACCGGAACGCGTCGGTGCCCTCCCACTACGAGAAGGAGATGGCGATCACCGACACCGCGGTGCACGAGATCGACATGGTGCGCTGGATGTTCGGCACCGAGATCAAGGCCGCCCGGGTGCTCGTACCCCGGAAGAGCCGCAACGGGGGCGACCTGCGGGACCCGCTGTTCCTCATCCTCGAGATGGACAACGAGGTGCTGGTCGACGTCGAGATCTCGGTCAACATCCGGTACGGCTACGACATCCGCGGCGAGATCGTCGGCGAGCACGGCACGGCGTCGCTCGGCACCCTGTCCCCGGTGCACGTGAAGACCTCGCTGCGGGCCGCCGACCCGGTGCCGGCCGACTGGCGGGAACGGTTCCTGGCCGCGTACGACGTCGAGTTCCAGGAGTGGATCGACGCGATCACGCGGACCGGTGCGCCGGCCGGGCCGAGCGCCTGGGACGGCTACGCGGCCGCGGTGTCCTCGGACGCGGCCCTGGCCGCGCTGCACTCCGGAGAGCGGGCCCCGGTCACACTGACCGAAAAGCCGAAGCTGTACGACGGGGTGCCCGCATGAAGATCGCGCTCGACCCCTACATGCTGCGCGAGGTTCCGCTGCTGGAGCTGCCGCGCAAGGTGGCCGACCTCGGCTACCGGCACATCGAGCTGTCCCCGCGCGACGACTTCCTGCCGTTCTTCGTGCACCCACGGGCCGACAACGGCACGGTCGCCGCGTTCCGCAAGGCGCTGGCCGAGGCCGACGTCGAGGTGGCGTCGGTGCTGCCGCTCTATCGCTGGAGCGGCCCCGGCGAGGACGAGCGGCAGGCGGCCGTCCGCTACTGGAAGCGGGCCATCGAGATCACCGTCGACCTCGGCGTCAATGTGATGAACTCCGAGTTCAACGGGCGGCCTTCACAACGGGAGCACAGCGAGGCCCAGTTCTGGCGCTCGATGGAGGAGCTGCTGCCGATCTTCGAGCGCGAGGGCGTGCGCCTGGTCCTGGAGCCGCACCCGGACGACTTCATCGAGGACGGCGTCGAGGGCGTCAACCTGGTCCGGGCCATCAACTCCGACCTGGTCACGTTCCTCTACTGCGCGCCCCACACGTTCCATCAGGGCGGCAACCTGGTCGAGATCATGCGCCACGCCGGGCCGCTGCTGACCCAGGTGCACATCGCCGACAGCTTCGACTTCCGCGGCTCGTCCGGCCTGCGCTACATCGTCAACCCGCCCGGCTCGACCGCGCGCGTCCACCAGCACCTGGACATCGGCCAGGGCGAGGTCGACTGGGACCTCTTCTTCGGCACGCTGAAGGAGATCGGCTTCGACGGCATCGCGACGGTGTGCGTCTTCGCCTGGGAGGAGCGCGCCGAGGACAGCGCGCGGGTCAACCTCTCCAAGATCAAGGAACACTTCTGAGGGTACGGGCACAGCCCCGTCCCGCCGTCTCGGCGACCTGATCGGTGGTGGGGCTCCGGTGCCGCCCGCGCCGGGCTTGGCTGCCGGGCCACCCCCTCCCGTCCCGCCCGCCCCCGGCCGGTTCATGCCGTCGCAGGCCGTGCACGCCCGCCGATGCCACAATGGATCCTCGCGGACGGGGGAGAGTCGTTGAGCGACCGTGCACAGTGGGACGCCGGTGAGGCGGAGACGCGAGGCGTCCAGTTCGAGGGCGCGACCGAGCTGATCACCCTCATCGAGGAACGGACCCGGCGCCCGCGCCGGTGGGGCCGGGAAAACTTGCTGCCGATCATCCGGCTGATCCGGGCCGACGCGAGCCGGCCCGACCCGCTCACCGGCCTGCGGCAGTGGCTGACCGACGGCAAGGTCATCCCGCACGCCCAGGTGTCGGCCAAGGCCAGCCACACCACCCCCGCCTCCGTCGAAGACCTGCTCGACCTGGCCGTCACCGAGCTGGCCGGCGACGTCGTCCCCGGGCCACGGCTGCGTTTCCCGCACTACGGCCTCGCGCTCTGGCTGGTCCACCTCGAACCGGTCGACGCCACCCCGGCCGAACAGGTCAAACGGGTGCTGGCGGCCCGGCTGCAGACCCACCTGCGGCAGCGGCTGGGCGACACCAAGTTCGGCGCCGACCTGGCCGAGGCGGTCGGCGACTTCCCCTGGTGGGTCCGGTTGACCGCCCGGATCCTGCCGCCGGTCGGGCTGGCCCTGATGCGGTCGACGTGGCGGCCGCCCCGCTTCTTCGCCCGGGCCAAGCTCGCCACCCGCAACAGCTTCTACGAGCTGGCCCGCGACTTCGCCCGCCCCGACTACGTCGCCGAGCACCGCGACGAGGTGGACGAGCTCCTGGTCGACGCGTTCCTGCAAGACCTGCGGGTGGCCTACCGGCGCGGCCGGCCGCTCGGCGCCGGCCGGCGGCGGACCCGCTACCCGGTGGTCCTGCTCAGCGCCGAGCCGGGGCCGGGCCGTCGGCTGCTCCAGCTGGTCGACCGGCACCGCACCGACGCGGTGCAGGTCCGCGGCGAACGGCTGCCCAAGTTGCTGCACGACCCGCTGCTGGTGGTGGCCGACGCGGTCGCACCGGTCGACCCGCCGCCGGTGCACCCGGTCGCGCCGGTCGCGGCCCGGGTGGCGTACCGGCGCTGGCGCGGAGCGCTGTGGAAGTTCGACGGCGAACAATCCAACTACCTCGACTTCACCGTGCCCGCCCAGCACGGCGACGCGCGCATCTGGGCCGAACTCGGCCAGTTACGCCTGCCCAAACGGCGCCGCCCGTGGATGACCCTGGTCGCCCCGCTGCTGCTGCTGGCCACGCTGATCGCGGTGCCGGTCTACAACCACAGCCGGTGCGAGCCGCTGTGGTGGCCGGGCCTGCGCCGGGCGCTGACCCGCGAAGACCTGGGCCCGGCGGCGACCCAGTGCGTCGGCCTGGCCGGCGACCGGTTCTCCGTCGCCGGCAACCTGCCGTTCGTCAAACCCGAGACGGCGGCCGCCTTCCGCGACGTCGAGGAGGACATCGCCGCCACCAACGAACAGGTGCGCCGCAATCCGGCGTACGTCACCGTGGTCTTTCTCAGCGCCCTGACCAACACCACCGTCGGCGGCTACGACGCGGCCCTGGAGGAACTGCGCGGGCTCGCCCTGGCCCAGCGCGACGCGGTCGGCGACCAGGTGCCGATCCGGCTGCTGCTGGCCAACGCGGGCGACCAGGTCGACCACGGGCGGCAGGCGGCACGGCTGATCGCGCGGGCCAAGGACCGTGAGCGCATCGTCGCCGTGACCGGGCTCGGGGTCAGCCGGGACGGCGTCCGCGAGGCGATCCTGGAGCTGGCCGGCGCGGGCATCCCGACGCTGGGGACGCTGCTGACCGCCGACTCGCTGACCACGACGTCGTTCTACTACCACCAGATCGGCCCGGCCAACCTGCGCGAGGCCGTGGTCGGCGCCTACTACGCCAAGGCCGAGCTCAACGCGTCCGAGGTGTCGATCTACTACGCCGGCGACCCGGCCGACCTCTACAGCGGCAACCTCGCCGAGGACGCCCGGGCGCAGTTCACCGCCCGCGGCATCCGGGTGCGCGAGGTCACCGCGTACCGCACCCGGCCCGGCACCCCCGGCGGCGACGTCACCACCCTGGGCCGCCGGGCCTGCGCGGTCGGACGCGCCGGCCTGGTGTTCTTCTCCGGCCGCCCCGACGAGTTCGCGCGCTTCCTGCAGGGCATGGCCATCACCTGCCCGGCCGCCTACCCCCGGATCCTGGCCGGCGACGCGATCACCGAGTCGGTCCTGTCCGGTCAACTGGCCCAGTTCCCCGGCCTGCCGCTCGACTACCTGACCCCGGCCAGCAGCTTGGCCTGGGGCCCGGACTGCCGGGCGGTGAGAGACCGGGTGCATTTCTTCGACGCCTACGAGCGCGAGTACGGCGGCGTCTGCGGCCAGGACCAGTCCCGCGCGATGTTCGGCTACGACGCGTTCACCACCCTGCGCCAGGCTGTCATCCGGGTGCACGGCCTGCACCCCGACACCCCCGTCCGCCCCGACGCCGTCCTGCAGGGCATCGGCCTGCTCGCCGGCGGCGACGCGGTGGCCGGCGTGACCGGGACCATCGACTTCAGCTCCGGCGCCGACCCGCAACTGCCGCGCGACAAGGCCATGCTCGTCATCGGCCTCACCCCGGCCGGAACGACCGAGCTGCGCCTGCTCTGCGGAACTATCCAGACCGCGCCCGCCGGCGACCCGAAGTGTCCCCAGGACGGCTGACATCCGCGCCGGCGCACGGCCGTGCATAATGCTCTGCCGTGTCTCATCCCGAACCGCCCGTGTCCACGGAGCCCGATCATCCCGCGTCTTCGCCGCCGCCCCCGGCGGTCTCCATTGGACCCCGTGCGCCCGAGGCGGCCAAGAACGGCTTCAGCGTCGGCGGCATCATCGTGGTCGTCGTCGGCATTCTGGCCGTGCTGGGCTTCGGGGGGATCGCGGCATCCAGCATGATCTCCACCGTCGCCCGGGACCAACCGCAGGCCCCGCCGGGACTGCTCGACCGTCTGTGCGCCGAGCCGGACGGCGACCTCTGCCCTGAGAACCAGGCCGGCGCCGACGAGTCCGACGGCTCCGACGTTTCTGGTGGCGGCGAGGCGCCCGGCGTCGCCGCGGTCCCGAGCCCGCCCGCCGCCACCGGGCCCGCCGCCGACCTGCCCGTGGACACCCTGAAGCCCGGGCCGGACCTGTCCATCGCCTACCTCGACCGCTACCAGCGCCTGCTCACCTCGGAGAAGCCCGGCATCCGGGTCGGCGAGATCCACCTGGGCGGCCGTGCCGCGGCCGGCATCATCGCCCTCAACCAGAAGGTCCACGACTGCCAGGCGGTGAACGGGGTCCAGCTCCGCCACCAGAAGTCCCGCATCATCGAGTCGAACGACAAGCACACCCTGATCGCCGTCCGGGTCGTCGAGGTGGCACCGTCCTGTGTCACCGGCACCGAGGCGCCGGTCGGTGCGCTCGTGCGGGGCACCACCGATGTGGAGCTCGACTTCGTACCGGCCTGGACCACCAAGGGCATCTGGGCCTGGCTGCTGACCGACCTGCACGCCGTGCCGGTGCGGCCCGACCCGCTGCGCAGCACGACCCGGCCCGGCGACCCTGTGGTCCGCACCGACGCCGCGTCCCTGTTCGACGCCGTCACCGGCTAGCTCAGCCGCACGGGGACGTCGAGGTGGCACCAGCCGATTGGCGCGTTCCAGGGCCAGGTGCGGATCGTGTTCGACACCGTTTCCGCCGGGTCGTCGAGGGAATCGCCGTGTGGGGAGGCAACGGAGTCCGGCGTTGAGGTTTCGCCAGAGTGAACGGGGCATTAACGTCGGTCCATGGCTGACCGACGGTTCCTGCCCCTGCTCGGCTCTCCCGGCCGCGATCCGATGACCTGCCTCTACCGCTGCGGCAACGCCTGCGACCATCCCGTGCCCAACAATTCGGGCAACCCGTACCTCGGCGATCTGGTCTCCCGCCGAGGCCTGCTGCGGGCGAGTGCGGCCGGCGCGGTCGTCCTCGGCGCCGGGGTGACGGTCGAGAGCGCCACCTCGGAGCCGGCCACCGCCGCGCCCCCGGCGGCCGGCGACCTCACCTTCAAGCCCATCCCGCCGAACGAGATCGATACCGTGATCGTGCCCAACGGCTACGACCACGCCGTGGTGATCCGCTGGGGTGACCCCATCCGGCCCGGCGCCCCCGCCCTCGACGTGCACCACCAGACCGCCGAGCGGCAGCTCCAGCAGTTCGGCTTCAACAACGACTTCCTCGCCGTGTTGCCGCTCGACCGCACCCGGGCGCTGCTGGTGTCCAACCACGAGTACACCAACGAGGAGCTGATGTTCCCGGGCTTCACCACGCAGGAGGCGCTGACCGTCGAGCAGGTGCGCGTGGCGATGGCGGCACACGGCATGTCGGTGGTCGAGTTGGAGCGCGTCGCTCGGACGGGGGAGTGGCGGGTGGTGACCCGGGGCCGCCGCTCCTACAACCGGCGCTTCAGCATGCTGGAGACCCCGTTCCGGTTCGACGGGCCGGTGGCCGGGTCGCCGCTGCTGCGGACCGCGGCCGACCCCCGGGGCACGACTGCGATCGGCACGCTCAACAACTGCTCCGGCGGCGTCACCCCGTGGGGCACGGTGTTGTCCGGCGAGGAGAACTTCAACCAGTACTTCGTCGGCGGCGACGCGGTGCCGGCCGCCCTGAAGCCGTCGATGGCCCGCTACGGCATCACCACGACGGCCCGCTATCCGAGCGGGTCGCGGCGCTGGGAGCGCGCTCAGGAGCGGTTCGACCTGGCCCGGCACCCGAACGAGGCGCACCGCTTCGGGTGGATCGTCGAGGTCGACCCGTACGAGCCGCACTCCACGCCGCGCAAGCACACCGCGATGGGCCGCTTCAAGCACGAGGGCGCCAACGTGATCGTGGCCCGGTCCGGTCAGGTCGTGGCCTACATGGGCGACGACGAGCGGTTCGACTACCTGTACAAGTTCGTCAGCGCCGGGCGGTATCGCCCGGGCGACCGCCGGCACAACCTGACCCTGCTGGAGTCGGGCACCCTCTACGTCGCCAAGGTCACCGGCGACAGTCCGCCGGCCGAGATCGACGGGTCGGGGCGGCTGCCGTCGGACGGCGCCTTCGACGGGACCGGCCGGTGGATCCCGCTGGCGTCGCCCGGCCGGTCGCACGTGCCCGGGATGAGCCTGCCGGAGGTGCTGACGTACGCCCGGCTGGCCGGCGACGCGGTCGGCGCGACCCGGATGGACCGGCCCGAGGACGTCCAGCCCAACCCGCGTACCGGCAAGATCTATGCCGCGATGACCAACAACTCCAACCGCGGCGTGGGTACGAACCCCGGGGTGGACGAGGCCAACCCGCGCGTCGCCAACAAGCACGGCCACATCTTCGAGATCACCGAGGACAACGGCGACCACACGGGTACGACGTTCACCTGGGCGCTGCCCATCGTGTGCGGTGACCCGACCGACCCGGCGACGTACTTCGCCGGTTACGACAAGACCAAGGTCTCTCCGATCTCGTGCCCGGACAACGTGGCCTTCGACTCGGTCGGCAACCTCTGGATCGCCACCGACGGCAACGCGCTGGGCAGCAACGACGGCCTGTTCGCGACCCCGCTGGAGGGCGCCGAACGCGGCCATCTGAAGCAGTTCCTGACCGTGCCGCCGGGCGCCGAGACGTGTGGCCCGTTCCTCACCGCGGACGACCGTTCGGTCTTCGTGGCCGTCCAGCACCCCGGGGAGATCACCGGCGCGACCGTGGACAATCCGGCCTCGACCTGGCCGGACGGCGACTTCGCCAAGCCCGGTGTGGTGGTCTCCTGGCGGCTGGACGGCGGCCCGGTCGGGAGCTGACCAGGTCTGTGCATTCAACGCGAAACCCTCATATGGCGCGACTTTCGGCTGCGGAGAGAAAAGTTCTTTTACATACGCGGAAAGATATGGACGTGGCGTCGTTAGTGGACCAACATGTTCATCAATCCGAATCTCTCGTGTAACAACCGGGGAGCGCCGATGATCCGTCCTCTGCTCGTCACCGCCGTCGTGGGGTCGCTGGCCCTCGCGGCGCCCGCGTACGCCGATGACTTACCACCCCAGCAACCAGGCGTCACGATGCGGACCTACGACGTCGGTCCCCTGAACAACATCTGCACGCTGAAGCCGAGCCAGACGCCCAACGTCGACAAGCTGATGCAGAGCATCGACTGGACCACCGCCGACCAGTTCGGGTTCGAGGACAACTTCCTCACCCACGTCCTGGCCAACCTGACGGTGCCCGAGGGGTCGTACGTCTTCCGGATGACCAGCGACGACGGCTCGAAGCTGTACATCGACGACAAGCTGGTGATCGACCACGACGGGCTGCACGGCGCCGAGCCCAAGGACGGCACCGTCCGGCTCACCGAGGGCCTGCACTCGCTGCGCATCGAGCACTTCGAGCGCGGCGGCGGGCAGCAGTTGACCCTGGCCTGGCAGCCGCCCGGCGCGTCCGACTTCACGCTGGTGCCGAACACCGTGCTCAGCACCGACGCCGACGTGGTCCGGGTGACCGCGCCCGGCCACAAGGAGTGCGGCACCGGCGCCGACTCGCCCGGTGACGGGCTGCCCCTGACCGACGTGTTCCCCGGCTACACGCTGACCAACCTGCGCCCGGCCGGCTTCGAGCCGACCGTCAGCGGCATGGCCTGGCGGCCGGACGGCAAGCTGCTGGTCTCCACCTGGGGCGGCTCGGACAAGCGCCAGGGTGCGGTCTACCTGCTCGACCACGTCACCGGCGCCACCTCGCCGGAGCAGGTCACGTACACCAAGATCGCCGACGGTCTGAACGAGCCGATGGGCATCGCGTACGTCGACGGCCTGACCTACGTGACACAGAAGCACGAGTTGACCGAGATGTCCGACACCAACGGCGACGAGGTGCTGGACACCCACCGCACGGTCGCGACCTTCCCCTACGACGGGAACTTCCACGAGTTCGCGTTCGGCCTGCTCTACAAGGGCGGCAACTTCTACCTCAACCTCTCGGTGTCGATCAATCTGGGTGGCGCCACGACCGATCCGCAGGGCTCGCCCGGGCGGGGCGTCAGCCTGGTCGTGAACCGCAAGACCGGCAAGGTGACCCGGGTCGCGGGCGGTCTGCGTACGCCCAACGGCATCGGCTGGGGCTCCGACGGCGCGGTCTACGTCACCGACAACCAGGGTGGCTGGCTGCCGTCGTCCAAGCTGGTGAAGATCGAGCAGGGCGACTTCTACGGCCACTACACCAACCCGGACGGCGAGTTCGACGCCAACCCGGTGACCCGGCCGGTCCTGTGGATGCCGCAGAACGAGATCGCCAACTCGCCCAGCACCCCCGTGCTGCTCAAGAAGGGCCCGTACGCCGGGCAAATGGTGATCGGCGACGTCACCTACGGCGGCCTGCAGCGGGCGTACCTCGAAACGGTGCGCGGCCAGGAGCAGGGCGCATTGTTCCGGCACACCCAGGGCCTCGAGGCCGGCATCAACGAGGTCTCGATGGGCCCGGACGGCGACCTCTACGTCGGCGGCATCGGCGACGTCGGCAACTGGGGCCAGGAGGGCAAGCTCAAGTTCGGCCTGCAGAAGCTCACACCCAACGGCACCAACGTGTTCGACATGAAGACGATGAGCGCCACGGCCGACGGCTTCAAGATCGAGTACACCCGGCCGCTGAACGACGAGACGATCGCCAAGCTGCCCAGCGCGTACCAGCTGTCGCAGTGGCGCTACGTCCCGACCGAGCAGTACGGCGGCCCGAAGGTCGACGAGGAGCAGCTGCGGGTCACCGGGGCCGAGATCTCGGCCGACAAGAAGACGGTCAAGCTGACCGTGGCCGGCCTCAAGCGCAACCGCGTGGTGCACCTGCGCTCGCCTCGGCCGTTCGCGGCCCGCAACGGTGAGTCGCTGTGGAGCACCGAAGCCTGGTACACGCTCAACGAGATTCCCGGCGTGACCCCGCAGCAGGAGGTCTTCTACGACGTCGAGTCGGGCGAGAAGAAGGGCGGGGCGGTCTACGCCAACGACCACCGCGCCTACACCGGCACCGGCTTCGTGGCCAACTTCGGCACGATGAACGCCCAGGTCAACACCAAGGTCAACGTGAAGGCGAAGGGCGACTACGCGGTCGGCCTGCGCTACTCCAACGGCCCCAACCCGTTCAGCGGCACCAAGACGGTCAGCGTCTACGTGAACGGCAAGAAGATCAAGCAGGTGTCGTTGCCGACCACCATCACGTGGGACGACTGGGCCACCGCGACCGAGACGCTCCCGCTGCAGCGGGGTGACAACACGATCACCTACCGGGTCGACTTCGAGGACACCGGCCACGTCAACCTCGACGCGCTCAGCATCCGCAAGCCCGGCGAGCGGATCAACCTGATCGACGGCACCGGCCTGGACAACTGGCAGCACACCGACGGCCGGTACCCGGAGTGGCCGTCGGCCGGCGGCGGCGCCTACGAGGTGTGCTGCGGTGACCTGCGCACCAAGGAGGGGTTCCAGGACTACAAGCTGCACGTCGAGTTCAAGGTCCCGCTGCTGCCCCCGGACGTCACCGGCCAGAACCGTGGCAACAGCGGCGTCTACCAGCAGGAGCGTTACGAACTGCAGATCCTCGACTCGTACGGTGACACCACGCTGGACAACAACGAGGCCGGCGCGATGTACACGATCAAGGCACCGGACGTGAACGCGGCGACCGCGCCCGAGACGTGGCAGACCTACGACGTCACCTACCGTGCGGCCCGTTACGACGCGTCCGGCACCAAGACCGAGAACGCCCGGATCACCGTGATCTGGAACGGCGTCAAGGTGCAGGACAACATCGAGCTTCCGCGCGGCACCGGCGGCAACATCCCCGAGGGACCCTCGACGGGTGCGATCCGCCTGCAGGACCACGGCAACAAGGTCCAGTACCGCAACGTGTGGATCGAGCCCACCGTTTCCTGACCGTCCGGCCGGGAGGCCGCCGTCCACGAACTCGTGGGCGGCGGCCTTTCCGCATGTATTGGGATCTAGCGATTGTCAACGATCTTATCTACGATCTTGTCGACACCAGACCCGATCGAGACCCAAATCCGTGATGATCTATCCTTCGCGGGGCGTTTCGTGTGAACGGGGCGATAAGGGGTCGATTTGCCCACGACCTCGAACGTGGCGGGCGCCGGACCGAGCTTGGGCTTCCCCTTGAAAGGCTTGACATGATCAAAAAGTTCCGCGCGTCGTCGGCGGTCGTCTTAGCGGCCGTCCTGGCGGTTGCCGTCGCGGGGTGTTCCTCTTCGGACGACAAGGACAGCGGCGACCCCGGGTCCTCAGGCGGGGCGCTGAAGAAGGTCGGCTACGTGACCGCCTTCGGCGCCGTCGGCCGGGACTCCTTCATCTGGGTCGCGAAGGAGAAGGGTTACTTCAAGGAAGCCGGCATCGACGTCGACATCCAGAAGGGCGCCGGCAACGTCCAGAACCTGACGCTGCTCAAGGCGGACAAGGTCCAGTTCGCGGCGCTCGACTTCACCGGCGCCGAGATCCAGGCCGGCACCGGCAAGTTCCCCGACTGGCGCGCGGTGGCCGCGGTGCACCAGCGCACCCTGGTGTCGATCATGACCACGGCCGACACCAAGATCACCAAGCCGACCGATCTGGCCGGCAAGAAGATCGCCACCGGTAAAGGCTCGGTGAGCGAGCTGCTCTTCCCGGCGTACGCCAAGGCGGCCGGTCTCGACCCCAAGAGCGTCACCATGCAGGGCGCCCAGCCGACCGCCCTGAACGGCCTGATGGCCAAGCGTCAGGTCGACGCGCTCAGCACCTTCCTGCTCAGCAAGACGGCGCTGGCCAACGTGTCCAAGAAGGAGGTGGTCGTGATGCCCTACAGCGACTACCTGGCCGACCTCTTCGGCAACGCGATCATCACCAAGCCGGCGCTGATCTCGTCGGACCGCGAGCTGGTCCAGAAGTTCGTCAACGCGGCCATGAAGGGCCTGGACTACACCATCCAGCACCCCGACGAGGCGGCGCAGATCCTGAACAAGGCCGAGCCGACCGCCGCGATCCCGGCCGCCATGGGCGAGATCAACGCGATGAAGCCGTACGTGACCCCGCCCAACGCCGGGGCGACCGGCCTGATGGACGAGCAGCGGGTGACCCGTAGCATCGCGGCCGTCCAGGCCGCCGGGCTGATGCCGGCCGGCCTGACCCCCGACAAGGTGGCTGACTTCAGCTTCATCCCGAAGTCCTGACCTCGGTGGCTCGCAGTGGGGGGGGGGGGGGGGGCGCCCCCCCCCCCCCCCCCCCCCCCCCCCCCCCCCCCCCCCCCCCCCCCCCCCCCCCCCCCCCCCCCCCCCCCCCCCCCCCCCCCCCCCCCCCGCCCCGCGCGTANNNNCGGGGGGGCGGCGGCGGGGGGGGGGGGGGGGGGCGCGGCCGCCCCCCCCCCCGGGGGGGGGGGGCCGCGGCCCCCCCCCCCCCGGCGGCGGGGGGGGGGGGGGGGGGGGGGGGGGGGCCCCCCCCCCCCCCCCCCCCACGCGCCCGGACACGCACCTCCCAGACGGAGCGGAACACATGACAGACTCGGCCGCCGAATCCCGCCTCACCCAGACCTGGCGGAACGGCTTCCTCCCGGTCCTCGGCGCCGTCATCGCGGTCGCGCTGTGGTGGGCGCTCACCCGCGCCCTGCACATCGACCCGTTCTACGTGCCGTCGCCGCCGGACGTGCTCGACGCGTTCCTGCGCGACCCCGGGTACCTGCTCAACGAGACCTGGCGGACCTTCCAGCGGGTGCTCATCGGGTTCGGCATCGCGGTCGCCGGCGGCCTGCTGCTGGCCGTGATCCTGGCCGCCTCCCGCACCGTCGAGCGGATGACCATGCCGCTGCTGGCCGCCGTGAACGCCATCCCCAAGGTCGCGCTGGCCCCGCTGCTGCTGGTCTGGATGGGCTTCGGCAACGCCCCCAAGATCGTCATGGTCGTGCTGGTCAGCTTCTTCCCGGTGATCGTGTCGACCATGGCCGGCCTCACCTCCACCCCCGCCGACCTGGCCGAACTGGCCCGCTCGCTCAAGGCGTCGTGGTGGCAGACCTTCGTCAAGATCCGGCTGATCTGGGCGCTGCCCCAGATGTTCGTCGGAATCAAGGTGGCCACCCCGCTCGCCATCATCGGCGCCGTCATCGGCGAAGTGGTCAGCCCCGACACCGGGCTCGGCTCGGTCATCGTCGGCTCCGGCGCCAACTCCGACACCCCGCTGGCCTTCGCCGCCCTGGTGCTGCTGGCCATCGCCGGGGTCCTGCTGTTCTACCTCGTCGCCGCCGTGGAGCGGCTGCTCGCGCCCTGGGCCCGGGCGATCGCGTCGTGACGGCCACCTCCGGCATCGGGAGCATCCAGTGATCCACATTGACGCCGTGTCGCAGACCTTCCGCGGCCGCCGGGGCCGAGTCGAGGCACTCAAGGACATCGACCTGACCATCGCGCCCGGCGAGTTCCTGGCCGTCATCGGCCGCTCCGGCTGCGGCAAGTCGACCCTGCTGCGGCTGATCGGCGGCCTGCTCAAGTCCAGCGCCGGCGCGGTCACCGTGGCCGGCGAACAGGTCACCGCCCCGCGCCGCGACGTCGCCATGGTCTTCCAGCGGCCCGCCCTGCTGCCCTGGCGCTCGGTGCTGGACAACGTGCTCCTGCCGATCGAGATCTTCCGCCGGCGGCGCTCGGAACACCGCGAGCACGCCCAACGGCTGCTGGAGATGACCGGCCTGACCGGGTTCGCCGGCAAGCTGCCCCACGAGCTCTCCGGCGGCATGCAGCAACGCGTCGCACTGTGCCGGGCCCTGATCCAGAACCCCAAGGTCATGCTCATGGACGAGCCGTTCTCGGCGCTGGACGCGCTGACCCGCGAGGAACTGGCGGTCGAACTCCAGCGCATCCACATCGAGCTCGGCACCACGATCGTCTTCGTGACCCACTCGATCCCCGAGGCCGTGCTGCTGGCTGACCGGGTCGCCGTGCTCAGCGCCCGGCCCGGCCGGCTCAACAAGGTCGTCGACGTGCCGATCCCGCGGCCGCGCTCGTTCGGGCACAACGCCCACATGGACCAGGTCGCGGCCGCCTCGGCCGAGCTGCACGAGCTGCTCCTGGACGTCGGCGATCCGGCACGCCCCGCCGTCCGTTAGGGACATCGCCCGAAGCGTCCGGGACGCTCGCTCGTCGTGTCCGCCTGACGCCGAGCGGGGAGCACCGACCCGCCCTGTCGCGGGTCCTCATCCGCCGAAGATGGCGGGACTGGAGCTGATCCACCCGGTGACGACGTCCGGCCAGACCGGCCTGGCGAACAGATAGCCCTGACCGTATGGGCAACCCATGCGCTCGAGCAGGGCGTGCTGCTCCGCATCCTCGATGCCTTCGGCGACCACGGCCAGGTCAAGGTTGCGGGCCAGCGTGACTATCGCGTTGACCAGGGCTCGCTGCTGCGCGCTGCCGAGGATGTCGTCGATGAAGGACTTGTCGATCTTCAGTACGTCGACGGGCATCTGCCGCAGGTAGCTCAGCGACGAGTAGCCGGTGCCGAAGTCGTCGATGGCGATGCGAACGCCCAGGGCCCGCAACTCGCGCAGGTCCTCCCACACCTGCTCGGCGTCGCGCAGCACCAGGCTCTCGGTGATCTCCAGCAGCAGCTGCCGGGGCTTGGCGCCGGTCTCGGTCAGCGCCTCGCGCACCTGCCCGACGAACCCGGCCGAGCGGAACTGCCGGGCCGACACGTTCACGCTGACATAGCCGGGCGCGTCGCCGCCGGCGGGGCTCCACTCGACCAGCTGGCGCAGCGACTCGCGCATGACCCACGCGCCGATGCCGGTGATCGCGCCGTTCTCCTCGGCCAGCTCGATGAAGTGCTGCGGCCCGAGCAGGCCCCGGACCGGGTGCTGCCAGCGGACCAGCGCCTCGACCCCGGCCAGGGTGCGCCCGGACAGGTCGACGATCGGCTGGTACTGCACCACGAACTGTTCGGCGTCGACGGCCTCGTGCAGCGCGGTCCGCATCTCCAGCCGTTCCTTCATGGCCGAGTGCAGGTCGCTGCGGTACGGCTGCCAGGTCGCCTTGCCCGCGCCCTTGGCCAGGTAGAGCGCCATGTCGGCGTGGCGCAGCAACTCGGTGGCGCTGCTCGCGTCCCGGCTGACGGCCACGCCGACGCTGGCCGCGGCGCTGACCACGTACAGGCCGCCGAGGCCGTCGCTGAGGTCGACCGGCACGGACAGGGCGGACACGATCCGGGCGGCCACGTCCTCGGCCGCGCCGGGGTCGTCGTTGTGCTCGATCAGGATCGCGAACTCGTCGCCGCCCATCCGCGCCGCGGTGTTGCCGGCCCCGATGGTCGAGGCGATCCGCTTGGCCGCGGCGACCAGCAGCTGGTCGCCGACCGCGTGCCCGAGCGTGTCGTTGACCTCCTTGAAGTCGTCGAGGTCGACGAAGAGCACGCCGATGGCCGAGCCGTCCCGTTCGGCCAGCGCGAAGGCGTGTTCCAGCCGGTTGCGGAACAGCACCCGGTTGGCCAGCCCGGTCAGCCCGTCGTGGAAGGCCTGGTGGGCCAGGTCGTTCTCGAGGCGGCGGCGTTCGGTGACGTCCCGCAGGGTGAGGACCACGCCGCCGACGGTCCGGTCGTCGCGCAGGTCGCGGGCGTCGCATTCGACCTGCAGGAGGCGGCGGTCGGCGCACACCGCGGTCAGGTCGGCGCCGTCGATGGTGGCGCCGCCGCCCACCCGGACCTGGGCCAGCAGGTCGGCCAGCTCGGTGGCGTGGGTGTCGGCGACGATGGTGGACAGCGGCCGGCCGGTGAGCTCGGTGTGGCCGAAGGTGGTGGCGGCGGACGGGCTGGCGTACGTGATGGTCTGGTCGTCGCCGACGATCAGGATGACGTCCGAGGCGCTCTGGATCAGCGTACGGAAATAGGCCTCGCTGTCGCGCTGGTGCACCTCCCGGGTCAGCCGTATCCGTTCCAGCACCACGGACATCTGCTGGAACAGCGTCTCGAAGGACGGCTGGACCATGCGCAGCACGGCGACCGGGGCGCCCAGCGCGGCGACTCCGAGCCGGGGCGGCGTCCCGGGCAGCGGCACCACGCCGTAGAGGACGGTCTGGTAGCCGTCGGTCGGCACGTCGGGTGGCACCTCGGCCGCCGGGACCAGCCCGAAGACGGCCTCCGCGGGTGACTCGCCGGCCTCCCGTTCGGTGATCACCAGCTCGTACGGCCGGCCGGACGGCATCAGCTTGTCGATGGCGGCCCGCAGCGCACCCCGTACGTCGTCGAACGTGGCCGCCGAGAACAGCGTCGCGCTCGCCTCGCGCAGTGCCCGTTCCCGCGCCGCGGCCTGCCGCTGCGCGGTGATCAGCCCGCCGACCCGGGACAGCACCAGCAGGAACATCAGTGCCGCGGCGCCGGAGATGACCGGGGCGTCGGCCAGCTTGTCCTGCAGGTACTCGATGTAGAGCACGGCCGGGGCGACCAGCGCGGCGACGGTCATGAAGGCGAGCCGGCGGCCGCCCGCCTCGACGTCCCCGGCGACCTCGCGGCGGGTGCCCAGCGTGGTCATCGACGGGTTCAGGCCGGCCAGGCCGAGGAACAGGTAGTAGAGCACCCAGCCGATCTCGGTCGGCCCGCCGGTGTCCCAGGCCGTGTCCAGCCGGGCCAGGCCGTAGACGACGTCCGAGCCGAACAGGCCGATGACGCTCAGCGACAGCAGGGTGAGCGAGCGCGGGTTGCGGCCCGGGGCCACGAGCAGGCGCAGCAGAATGGCCAGGGCCAGCACGTCGCCGAGGGGGTAGCCGACCGAGACGACCTTCTCGATCAGCGACAGGTTGTCGGCCCGGGTGTACGGCGCGATCAGGTAGACCCAGGAGAGCAGGCCGAGGCCGACGGTGGGCACGAGGGCGTCGAGCAGGGCGGCGCGGTTGCTGCCGGCGCCGGCCTGAGCGCGTACGAAGATCAGCAACCCGGCCGCGAGGAGCACGTAGACGACCAGGTAGAGCAGGTCGGCCGGGCCGGGGAAGGGCGGCGTGCCGCTCAGCTGCTGGACGTAGTAGATCGTGTCACCGGCGGCGAAGCAGGCCACCGACCCCGCGACCAGCGCCCACGCGATCCAGCGCCGGGGCCGGTGCCAGCAGATGCCGGCCACGATGGCGGCCGCGCTCGACGCCGCGATCGAGCTCCAGGTGAACACGTGTCCCTCGGGCCACGCGTAGTACACGGCGGTGAGCAGCACCATCCAGGCCGCGAAGCACCACTGCGCCACCCGCGCCCGCATCCGTCACTCCGATCCGGCGACCACCCCGTTCACCGGAAAGATCGGACGGCGTCGCTCATTCCTGAGCCCACGCCTCCCTCGACGTGACGACCGTCCGGTCGGTCCGGGCCGCCTCCTCGACCGCCAGCGCCAACAGATGATCTTGCAAACCGAGGGCCAGCGGGTACGGAGGGGAGCCCTCGCCGCGCACCCACGCCGCCATCCGGGTCAGCAGCGTGCCGATCGCGATCTCCTCGTCCATGAACCGGCGCCCGGGGAACGGATTGCGGAAAAGCACCCGGTCGCCCAGCGTGATGTGGTCGGTGTCGAAGCCGTCCAGGTCCAGGTCGTAGCCGGTCTGCCGGCGCGTGATCGGGGTCCGCGCGACGGTCTCCGGGCCGAGCAGCCGCACCACCTCGTCGTCGCGCAGCTCGCCGTGCGTGCCGCGGACCAGCAGCCGCCGGAACCGCAGCTGGTTGTGCCACTGGTTGTCGGTGAAGTCGTACACCCCGGACCGTCCGTCGCCGAAGTCGAGCACGCCGAACGTGGTGGTCGCCGGTCGGGGCCGGTCGTCGCCGGTCCAGCCGTCCCGGGTCAGCGGGTCGACCAGCGGTGCGGTGGTGCGGGTGGCCCGTACCGTGACCGGGCCGTCCTGCACGCCGAGGAATCCGCGCATCATCGAGATCGCGTGATACATGTGCGTCGACGACACCTGGACCTGGGTCGGCGTGCCGATCACCCCGGCCCGGACCGCGGCCAGCCGGGCGGCGTGCGCCGGGACCATCAGGTACTGCTCGGCCACCTGGACCAGGCCGCTCGCGCCGACGTCGGCCCAGAGCGAGCGCATCCCGTCGGCGTCCGGGGCGGGCGGGGTCTCGGACAACACGGGGAGGCCGCGCTCGACCGCCGCGCGGACCACCTCCGGATTGGTGTCCCACGGGACGGCGGTGACCACGAAGTCCGGGCGCGGGCCGTCGTCCAGTGAGCTCAGGCTCGGCACCGGCAGCTCGCGCGGCGTGCGTACGACCGCGCCCAGGCACTCCAGTCCCGGGATCAGCCCGGCGATCCGCCAGAACATCTCGGCGCGCCAGGCGGCGCCGACGACCACGAAAGATGTCATAGGGCGAGACTAGATTGACGGTCATGCGAATCCTGCTCGCCGCGCTCCTGGTTCTGCCCCAGGCCGCCCCCGTCCAGGCGGCCGAGCCCCCCGACCGCGCCGAGCAGCGGCACGAGGCGGCCGAGCCACAGGCACGGGTCTGGGTCACCACCCCCGACCGCGCCGAGCAGCTGCACGAGCGCGCGCCGGTCACCTTCGGGACGACCGGGTCGACCGCGCCGACGATCGTGCTCGACGCTTCGCAGCGGTTCCAGACCATGGACGGCTTCGGGGCGTCGATCACCGACTCCTCCGCGTCGGTGCTGGCCCAGATGCCGCCGGGCACGCTCGAGTCGCTGTTCAGCCCGGCCGAGGGCATCGGGGTGAGCTTCCTGCGCCAACCGATCGGGTCGTCCGACTTCACCGCGGCGGCCCGGCACTACACGTACGACGACGTCGCACCGGGGGAGAAGGACTTCGCGCTGCGGCACTTCAGCGTGGCCCACGACGAGGCACTGGTGCTGCCGCTGCTGCGCCGGGCCCGGCAGCTCAACCCGCGGCTGTCCGTGCTGGCCACGCCGTGGAGCCCGCCGGCCTGGATGAAGACCACCGACTCGCTGGTCGGCGGCCGGTTGATCGACGAGCCGCGATACTACGACGCCTACGCGCGATACCTGGTCAGGTTCGTCTTGGCATACCGGCGGGCGGGCGTACCCGTCGACTATCTGACCGTGCAGAACGAGCCACAGAACCGGCACGACGGCGGCTACCCCGGCACCGACATGCCCGTGCGGCAGGAGGCCGCGGTGATCGCCGCGCTCGGCCCGAAGCTCCAGGCAGCCGGCCTCGCGACCAAGATTCTCGGGTACGACCACAACTGGACCACCCACCCCGGCGACGTCGGCACCACCCCGCCCGGCGAGGACCCGGAGACCGACTACCCCTACCGGCTGTTGCGCACCAAGGCGGCGAAGTGGCTGGCCGGGACCGCGTACCACTGCTATTCGGGCGACCCGTCGGCGATGACCGCCCTGCACCAGGCATTCCCGCGCAAGGGCATCTGGTTCACCGAGTGCTCCGGCTCGCACGGCGCCGGGGACACCCCCGAGCAGATCTTCCGCGGCACCCTCACCTGGCACGCCCGCAACATCATCATCGGCACCACGCGCAACTGGGCGCGGTCGGCGGTGAACTGGAACATCGCCCTCGACTCGACCGGCGGCCCGCACCTGGGCGGCTGCGGCACCTGCACCGGCCTGCTCACCCTGCAACCGGACGGCAGCGTCACCCGTGACGCCGAGTACTTCACGATCGGTCACGCGGCCAGGTTCGTGCCGCCCGGGGCGGTCCGGATCGGCAGCACCTCGTTCGGCACCACCGGGTGGAACGGGCAGTTCATGGACGTGGCGTTCCGGAACCCCGACGGGTCGACGTCGCTGATCGCGCACAACGAGAACGACGACCCGCGTACGTTCGCGGTGCGCTCCGGCGACCGGCAGTTCGAGTACACGCTGCCGGGCGGGGCGCTGGCCACCTTCGTCTGGCCCCGCGACCGCCGCCTCGACGACCGGTACCTTCCCGTGCGTACACCCGGCATCTCCTCGGACGCCGCGGAGGCGGTCGACGGTGACGCCGCCACCCGCTGGACCACCGCGGCGGCCCAGCAGCCCGGCCAGTCGCTGACCGTCGACCTGGCCCGGCCGGCCATCTTCGACCGGGTCGCCCTGGACAGCGGCGGCAACCTGGGCGACTACGCCCGCGGCTGGTCGCTCTCGGTCTCCACCGACGGCACCACCTTCCGCCCGGTCGCGTCGGGCACCGGCTCCGGCCAGCTCACCGACATCGACGTCCCCCGGACCAAGGCCCGCTGGCTACGCGTCACCACCACGGCGTCGGCACCCAACTGGTGGAGCGTCGCCGACGTGCGACTCTATCGGCGGCCGTGACCGCCGTCGCGGTTTGTGACGAGCGGGCTGGGGCAGGTGGCGAGGGTGACCGACCGAAACCGTTGGAAGGCGATGTCCGTCGCCCTGGTGGCGGGCTTCATGACCCTGCTCGACGTGAGCATCGTCAACGTCGCCCTGCCCGCCATCCGCTCCGACCTGCACCTGACCGCTGGTGAGCTGCAATGGGTGTTGTCCGGCTACGCCCTGACCTTCGGCCTGCTGCTGGTGCCGGCCGGCCGCATCGGTGACGCCCGCGGCCGCGGTCCCATGTTCGTCACCGGCGTCGCCCTGTTCACGCTGGCCAGCGCCGGGGCCGGGCTCGCGCGGAGCGCCACCTGGCTGGTCGTCGCCCGGCTGATCCAGGGCGCCGCCGCCGGCCTGGTCAACCCGCAGGTGTCCGGCCTGATCCAGCAGCTGTTCGAGCCGCGCGAGCGGGGCCGCCCGTTCGGCCTGCTGGGCGCCACCATCGGCGTCTCCACCGCGGTCGGCCCGCTGCTCGGCGGCGTGCTGATCGCCGCGTTCGGCCCGTCCGACGGCTGGCGCTGGATCTTCTACATCAACGTGCCCATCGGCATCCTCGCGATCATCCTGGCGCTGCGCTGGATCCCCAAGGCCGAGACCAAGGAACGCGACAGCCTCGACCCGTTCGGCGTCGTCCTGCTCGGCGTGGGCGTGCTGGTGCTGCTGCTTCCCCTGGTGCAGGAGCGCGAGTGGCACGGCCCGGCCAAGTGGCTGCTGATCCCGCTGTCACTGGCCATCCTGGCCGGCTTCGTGCTGTGGGAACGCCGCCATGGCCGGCACTCGACACCGGTGATCGAGCTGGGGTTGTTCCAGGTCCGCTCGTACGCGCTGGGCGCCCTGATCGGCATGCTCTACTTCGCCGGCTTCCCGGCGCTGTTCTTCGTCTACACCCTCTACCTGCAGAACGGCCACCGGTTCAGCGCGCTCGCGGCCGGCCTGGCCGTCACCCCGTTCGCGGTCGGCGCGGCGGTCGCGTCGGCGCTGGGCGGCCGGGTGGTGGCCCGGTTCGGCCGGCCGCTGGTGATGGCCGGGCTGATCACGGTCGCCGCCGGGCTGGCCGCCACGGTGCTGGTGCTGGCGGCCGCGCCCGGCGACAACGGCCCCTGGTTGGCCGCGGCGCCCCTGCTGATCGCCGGCCTGGGCAGCGGCCTGGTCATCTCGCCCAACCAGACCCTGACCTTGTCCGAGGTCCCGGTCCGGCGGGCCGGCAGCGCGGGCGCCGTCCTGCAGATCGGCCAGCGCATCGGCACCGCGGTCGGCATCGCGGCGGCCGGGACGGTGTTCTTCGCCCAGCTGGCCAGCTCCGGCAACGACTGGGGCCGGGCCCTGCGGTCCTCCCTGCTCGTGGCGATCGGCTTCGTGCTGGTCGCCTTGGCCGCGGCGGTCACCGACGTGATCGCCTCCCGCCGCGACGCCAACCACCAGCGCGAACCCGAGCCGGCCGGCCAAGCCTGAGGCGCCGGCGCCGTTCACCGGGGCCCGGCGGCTGCGGGCCATGGTGGTCGGATGGGCGCGCCTCGTCGTGCCGGCCCAGCCGCGCCAGAAAATCACCGCGTACGCCGTCGGATCGCTCATCACGCTGCTGCGGGACCGGGCGTTCCGGCCGGCGCTCGCGCGGCAGCGCTTCACCCCGCACGGTGGCCCGGCTGCGTGAGCCGTTCCTGCCGGTTGTCGGGTACGGGGGAGCGGGCCGGTTGGCTGCGGCAGCGCCTGACCCGTCGCGTACCGCAGGCCGGCCATGTCCCAGTCGGTGCCGGCTCGGGACAGTAGGGTTTCCCCGGCCTACCCCAGCACAGGATCAGGAAGCCCGCCGTGTCGCTGAAGCTTCGAGCCGCCGTCCGCGCGATCGTCCTCGACGAGGACGACCGGGTCTTGTTGTGCCGCTTCGTTTTCCCGCACCCGGCGGTCCCGGACGGAGCAGAGGTCGTGTGGGCCGCTCCCGGCGGCGGCGTGGAACCAGGTGAGGACGGGCTGTCCGCGTTGCGGCGCGAGCTGATCGAGGAAACCGGCCTGGCCATCGACGCCGACCCGCCGCACGTCTGGCACCAGGTTGTCGTCGCCGATCTCACGCCGGGCCTGGACGGCATCGTCAACGACTACTTCCTCGTGCGCGTCACACATTTCGAGCCTCGCGGGGCGTTGACCGACGACCAGCTCGCCGCCGAGCACATCGCCGGGTTCCGCTGGTGGCGGCTCGCCGAGATCAACGGCTACACCGGATCGGACCTGTTCTCGCCGCGTGACCTGGCCACGCCGCTGACCGAACTGCTCACGGCCGGGGCACCGGCCGGCCCGGTCCTGCTCGGACTATGAGAGCCGGCCCGGTCCTGCTCGGACTATGAGAGCCGGCCCGGTCCTGCTCGGACCATGAGAGCCGGCCCCGGTCCAGCTCGGATCATCAGAGCTCGGACCAGGAAAGCGGCCGGTGCCGGCCGGCGTGATGAGCGGACGTCCGCGGTGGCCCGGCCCGTGGAAGACGGCCGGTGTGGTGAGCGGGCGCGGACAGTGGCCCGGTCCGTGAAAGGAGGCCGGTCAGCGGGCGCGGACGGTGGCCCGGTCCGTGGAAGGCGGCTCGTGTGGTGAGCGGGCGCGGACGGTGGCCCGGTCCGTGAAAGGAGGCTGGTCAGCGGGCGCGGACGGTGGCCCGGTCCGTGGAAGGCGGCTCGTGGGGTGAGCGGGTGCGGGCGGTGGCCTGGCCTGTGGAAGACGGCCGTGTCATGAGCGGGCGCGGGTGGTGGTGCGGCCGCGGCGGTTGCGGTGGACGCCGGTGGACGGGGGCGGCACCGGCTTGGTGAGTCGCGCCGGCCAGGGCATCTCCAGCTTGCCAGTGTCACCGAACGTCTCGGCCAGGCCGATCAGGACGGTCACGGCGCCGGCCAGGTCGGCGTCGGCCCAGGGGAACGGCTCGGTGTTGAAGGCCGTCCAGAAGCGGCGGGCCGCGAAGGCCGCGTCGGCCGGAATGCCCGACTCGGCGGCGTGCTGGACCGCGTCGGCCATCAGCTCGGCGATGCCCAGCCAGCGCTTGTTGCTGTCGAGCAGGCGTTTGCTGCGTTCGGCGGCATCGTGGCGGGGGCGGCCGGCGACGACGTGCATGTTGTCGAACATGCCGCCGCTGGCGATCGAGCCGAAGACGCCGTCGCGGATGCCGAGTTCGCGTTCGGCGACCAGGTGGGCCAGGTCGTGCGGGATGCGGTGCCGGCGGTCGTGGCCGGGCAGGCCGACGACCACGCCGTCGCCGCGGCGGATGGTCGCCAGAGTGGAGCCGTCAGGCCGGCGGGTGAGCGTGACCAGCATCCTCGGATGGTGGCAGCCCAACGTGGACCGGGACCACCGAATATTCGGCGATCAGCCGGGTGCCGCCGGGCGTCACCGGGCCGGCAGCCAGCCCGGCCGACCGGGCCAGCTCGCGCATCTGGTCGAGCGTACGGTCACGGCCGCGCACATAGCAGAGCATTCGCAGGTCGCCGGATGTCGCGACGGCCCTGCGCATGTTGTCCTCGACGACGATCACCTTGCCGGCCGGGCCCGCGGCGGCGCACTGCCGGAGGATCCGGGCGGCCGACGCGTCGTCCCAGTCGTGCAGCACACCGGAGAGCAGGTAGCCGCCGGCGTTAGGCGGGAGCGGGTCGAAGAAGCTGCCCTCGACGGCGGTGGCCCGATCGGCCAGCCCGGCCTCGGCGATGGCCGCGGTCGCCCGCGCGACCGGACCGGCCAGGTCGACGACCGTCCCGCGCAGGGACGGGTGCTCGCGCAGGATGGCGATCAGCAGCGTCCCGTTGCCGCCGCCGACGTCGACGAGATGCCCGAGCGGTTCCCACGGGTACGCCGCGGCCACCGCCGCCGCGTCGTCCTCGAGCCGGCCGCCCATCAGCGCGTCGAAGGAGGCGGCCCGGGCCGGGTCGGCGGCCATGTCGGTCCAGAAGTCCCGGCCGTACAACTGCGGGAACGCGGCCTCTCCGGTCCGTACCGTGTGCAGCAGCGACACGAACGACAGCTCGGCCCGCCCCACCGATCCTTCGATGTCGAGCCAGGCGCGCATCTGTTCGGGGTGGTCGGAGCGCAGCTTCTCACCCAGGGCGGTGAGCTGGTTGGACGGTGTGAGGATGCCGGCGGTGACCAGGTGCGCCATCACTCGTTCGAGCGCGTCCGGGTCGGCGCCGACCGCGGCCGCGAGCGCGGCGGGCGAGTGCTCCCCGGCGGCGATGTGGTCGGCCAGCCGCAGGGTCGCCGCCACCCGCACGGCCATCGGCGTCACCAGGTCGGCTACGGCCCACATGTCGTCGGTCATGTCGTTCCCCCTGCTCGGCGTCGCGGGTTGTCGGACTCAGGACCCGGAGGAGTGACGGCGCCGCTCAGGATGCCTGGTGCACGGGCAGGGCGGCCAGCCAGACGTCGGCCAGGTCGTCGAGCGGCACGTCGAGGGCCTGGCTGAGGCCGACGACGGTGCCGAACGCGGGTGCGGACAGCCGCCCCGCCTCGATCTTGCGCAGCGTCTCGGGTGAGATGCCGGCGGCCAGGGCCACCTCGACCAGGCTACGGCGGCCGCGTGCGGCCCGCAGGGCGGTGCCGAGGCGCTGGCCGGCGGCGATCTGCTCGGCGGTGAGGGGCTGGCGAACCATGGCAGCAGGATAGCCCTTTCGGCGGCGCCGGGGAGGTGCGTGGTATAAAAATACCGGTATAGAAATACCGGGGAGGGAGTCTGTCGTGATCGAGCTGAAGTCCGCCGAGGAGATCGGACGGATGGCGGTGACCGGCCAGTTCGTCGGCGAACTGCTCACCGAACTGAGCGAGGTGGCCGCGGCCGGAGTCAACCTGATGGACCTCGAACACCACGCCCGCCGCCGGGTCGAGGAGCGTGGCGCCGACTCCTGCTACTGGGACTACGCCCCGTCGTTCGGCCGCGGCCCGTTCCGCAACGTGCTGTGCCTGTCGGTCAACGACGCGGTGCTGCACGGCCTCCCGCACGACTACGTGCTGCGGGACGGTGACCTGGTCAGCATCGACATGGCGCTGGCCATCGACGGCTGGGCGGCCGACTCGGCGTACTCCTTCGTCGTCGGCACCCCCGACCCCGAGGACCTCGAACTGATCGAGGCGACCGAAGTTGCCCTCGAGGCCGGCATCGGCGCGGCCCGGGCCGGCGGCCGGATCGGCGACATCTCCGCCGCCATCGGCGGCGTCGCCCGCTCGTACGGTTACGGCGTCAACGGCGAGTTCGGCGGCCACGGCATCGGCCGGACCATGCACGAGGCCCCGCACGTGGCCAACGACGGCCGGGCCGGCCGGGGCATGAAGCTCGAAGCCGGCCTCACCCTGGCCATCGAGCCCTGGCTCTGCCGCACCACCGACAAGATCAGGTACGACGCCGACGGCTGGACCATCCGCTCCGCCGATGGTTCCCGCACCGCCCACTCCGAACACACGATCGCCGTCACCGCCGAGGGCCCGCGCGTCCTGACCCGCCGGGCCGGGAACTAGGCGAGTGATGACCGGTCTCAACTGTGTGAGTTGAGGCCAGGCGTCGGTAACTTTGACATGTCCTGCTGGCCGACGGGACCATCACGCCCGAGGTCACGACGCTGCCGCTGCTCGACGCGGCCGAGGCGCACCGCCGGCTCGAGAACCGCCGGGTCACCGGCAAGCTCGTCCTCATCCCCTGAGCGGCGCGCCCTGGTCGGACGGGCCGGCCAGGGCGTCGACCAGGCGGCGGGCCGAACCGGCCAGGTTCCAGCGTTCGGCCAGTTCGAGCAGCTTCTCGTCGTCCTGGGGGGCCTTGGGCAGGGTGGCGTCGAAGCCGGGGAGCTTCACGTCCAGGGCCACCTTGCACACCGGCAGCGCACGGCCCAGATACTCGGCCGAGTCCTTGAGTTTGCCGCGCAGGCCCGGGGCGAAGCCGTTGTCGGGGTCGTCCAGGGCGGCCAGGATGTGCTCGACCCCGCCGTACCGGTTGATCAGCCGCGCGGCCGTCTTCTCGCCGACGCCGGGTACGCCGGGCAGCCCGTCGCTCGGGTCGCCGCGCATCGCCGCGAAGTCCGCGTACCAGCGGGCCGGCACGCCGTACTTCTGCCGCACCAGTGTGTCGTCGGCGTCCTCGAGCTTGGCCACGCCCCGCCCGCAGTACAGCAGCCGGGTGCCGCGCTCGTCGTCGACCAGCTGGAACAGGTCGCGGTCGCCGGAGACGACCTCGACCGGGGCGGGCTGGGTCGCGGCCAGGGTGCCGAGCACGTCGTCGGCCTCGTACCCGTCGACGCCGAAGGCCGGAATGCCGACCGCGGCCAGCACGTCGAGCAGGACCGGGACCTGTTTCTCGAGCGCCGCCGGCACCTCCTCGACGTCGCCGTGGGCCACCCGGTGCTTCTTGTACGAGGGCACCAGCTCGACCCGCCAGGCCGGCCGCCACGACGCGTCCAGCGCGCAGATCAGGCGATCGGGCCGCCGGGTGCGGATCAGCTGGGCGATCATGTCCATGAAGCCCCGGATGGCGTTGACCGGCTCGCCCGCCTTGGTCTGGGCGGCCTTCTCGGGGATGCCGTGGAAGGCGCGGAAGTACAGGCTCGGCGCGTCCACGGCGAGCAACGGCGGTCGGCGTTCAGACATGGCGCCGAGCCTAGTGCCCCCGGAGCCTAACGTTCGTTAAGCTGTGCGGCATGACGGTGGACCGGTTGCTGCCGACGGACGACGCGTATCAACTGCTGGGCCTGGCCGAGGAGATCGCCGACGGGGAGTTGGCGCCACGGGTCGCCGACTTCGAGGAACGCGGCGAATTCCCCCGCGAGGTGGTGCGGACCCTCGGGCGGTCCGGGCTGCTCGGGCTGCCCTACGCCGAGGACGACGGCGGGGCGGGTCAGCCCTACGAGGTGTACCTGCAGGTGCTGGAGGTGCTGGCGGGGCGCTGGCTGGCCATCGGCGAGGCGGTCAGCGTGCACACGCTGTCCTGCTACCCGGTCGCCGTGTTCGGCTCCGAGCGTCAGCGCAAGATGCTGCCCGACCTGCTCGGCGGCGACCTGCTCGGCGCGTACTGCCTCTCCGAGCCGGCCGGCGGGTCGGACGCCGCGTCGCTGACCACCAAGGCCGTCCGCGACGGTGACGACTACGTGGTCAACGGCACCAAGGCCTGGATCACGCACGCCCGGCACGCCGACTTCTACAACATCTTCTGCCGTACGGGCGGGCCCGGCGCGACCGGCATCTCGTGCCTGCTGGCCGACCGTGGCACCCCCGGTCTCGTGCCGCAGGCGGCCGAGCGGACCATGGGCCTACGCTCGTCCGCGCCGGCCCAGATCGTCTTCGACGACTGCCGGGTGCCAGCCGACCGCCTGATCGGCGACGACGGCGCCGGGTTCCGCATCGCCATGCAGGCCCTCGACGCCGGCCGGCTCGGGATCGCCGCCTGCGCGGTCGGCCTGGCCCAGGCCGCGCTGGACCACGCCGTGGCCTACTCGCGGGAGAGAACCCAGTTCGGCCGTCCGATCGGTGACTTCCAGGGCATCGGGTTCACGCTGGCCGACCAGGCCACGCGGATCTCGGCCGCTCGGGCGCTGCTCCTGCACGCCGCCCGGCTCAAGGACCGGGGGCGGCCGTTCCGGATCGAGGCGGCCAAGGCCAAGCTGTTCGCCACCGACGTGGCGATGAAGGTGACCACCGAGGCGGTTCAGGTCCTCGGGGGCGCGGGGTACGTGCGGGACCATCCGGTCGAGCGCTGGTTCCGCGAGGCCAAGATGCTGCAGATCGTCGAGGGTACGAACCAGATCCAGCGCCTGGTGATAAGTCGCGCGCTGGCCAAGGGGGCCGCCCAGTAGGGTGTCGCCGTGGAAGAGATCGACCGGGCGATCGTGGGCGCCCTGACCGCGGACGGCCGCCTGTCGTACACCGACCTGGCCGAGCGGGTGGGCCTGAGCGTCTCGGCCGTGCACCAGCGGGTCCGCCGCCTCGAGCAACGCGGCGTGATCAGCGGCTACGCGGCCAAGGTGTCGTACGAAGCCTTGGAGCTGCCGCTGACCGCCTTCGTGGCGATCCGCCCGTTCGACCCGTCCCAGCCCGACGACGCCCCCGAGCGGCTGGCCCACCTGCCCGAGATCGACTCCTGCTACTCGGTGGCCGGCGAGGACTTCTACCTCCTGCTGGTCCGGGTGGCCGGCCCGGCCGACCTGGAACGCCTGCTGCAAGACATCCGCACGGCCGCCAACGTCACCACCCGCACCACGGTGGTCCTCTCCACGCCCTACGAGAACCGGCCGCCCCAGCTGTCCTGACCGCGGGGCCGTGAGCCGTCCCGGCCGGGACAACCCGGCGGTGGGGCACCGGGGGTGACCCACCGCACAGCCCGCGGGTGGGCCAGGTGCGCGTTCGGTCGTGCGTACCCCATCAAGGGGTTTCTGAGCTACCGTAAAAGAATGCTTCCATGGAATACATCTCGGCTGGCGGCGTTGTTCGATGACGTGGTCAGGGTGGAGATCGAGCTGTGGGACGCCGTCGACCGGCGGCTCCGGGAACGCTTCGGGCTGCCGGTCGGGCGGTTCCAGACGATGCGGGTGATCGCGGCCGGCCGCGACGACCTGCGGGTGCAGGACATCGCCGCGACCATGGCCGTCACCGTCGGCGGGATCAGCAAGCTCGTCGACCGGATCGAGGCGGCCGGGCACTGCGTCCGCACGGCCAACCCGGCCGACCGGCGGTCCTCGTTCATCGCGATCACGCCCGGCGGCCGCGAACTCGTCGATCAGGCCGAGCAGGTGCTGGCCGAGGAACTCACCCGGCTGCTGCCCGCCGACGGTCTCGACGAGCTCGCCACCACGATGGCCACGCTCCGCACCGTGCTGATCGAGAGGAACCCGAGATGAGTGACACCATGCGCGCGATCGTCCTGGACGCCCCCGGGCCACCGGAGGCCCTGGCCGAGCGCCGGTTGCCCATCCCCGAACCGCGACCGGGCCAGGTGCTGATCAAGGTCACCGCGTTCGGCCTCAACCGCTCCGAGCTGCACCTGCGGCTGGGCCTGGCCGAGAACGCCACCTTCCCCCGGGTGCCGGGCATCGAGGCCACGGGGGTGGTGGCGGCCGCGCCGGGCGGCGAGTTCGCCGCCGGGCAGCAGGTGATGGCCATGATGGGCGGGATGGGCCGCTCCTACGACGGTGGGTACGCCGAATACACGCTGGTGCCGGCCCGGCAGGTCGTCCCGTTCCACAGTGACCGCCCGGCGGCCGAACTCGGCGCCATCCCCGAGACGCTGCAGACGGCGTACGGGTCGCTGACCGTGGGACTGGACGCGCGGCGGGGGCAGTCGGTGCTCATCCGGGGCGGCACCTCGTCGGTCGGGCTGACCGCGGCCGTGCTGGCCAAGCACTGGGGGCTGACCGTGCTGGCCACCACGCGCAGTGCGGCCAAGGCCGACGCGCTGCGCGGAGCCGGCGTCGACCACGTGCTGTTCGACGACGGGCGGGTGGCCGACCAGGCGCGGGCGATCCTCCCGGACGGTGTGGACGGTGCGATCGAGCTGGTCGGGGCGCCCACGCTGCGGGACACGTTGCGGGCGGTGCGCGTACAGGGAACGGTCTGCTTCTCGGGGCTGCTCTCCGACGAGTGGATCGTGAAGGACTTCTATCCCATCGACTACCTGCCCACCGGCGTGCGGCTGACCTCCTACTCCGGCGACGCGCCCAACCTGCCCGCGGCCGCGCTGCAGGAGTTCCTGGACGCCGGGCTGCGGGTGCCGGTGGCCAAGGTCTACCCGTTCGAGCGGATCGCCGACGCGCACGACGACATGGAGAACAACCGGGTCGCCGGGAAGCTCGTCGTCACGGTTTGAAGCGGTAGCCGATGCCCGGCTCGGTGATCAGGTACCGCGGCCGGGACGGCTCCGGTTCGAGCTTGCGGCGCAGGTTGGCCAGGTGCACGCGCAGATAGTTGGTCTCGTTCTCGTAGCGCGGGCCCCACACCTCGCGGAGCAGATCGCGCTGGGTGACCAGCTTGTCCGGGTGACGGACCAGCACCTCCAGCATGTGCCACTCGGTCGGGGTCAGGCGCACCTCGGCCCCGGCCGCCGTGGTCAGGCGTTTGGCGCTGAGGTCGACGATGAAGTCGGGGGTGGTGACCACGGCGGCGCCGGGCGCCGGGGCGGCCCTGCGCATCGCCGCGCGCACCCGGGCCAGCAGCTCGTCCATCCCGAACGGCTTGGTCACGTAGTCGTCGGCGCCCGCGTCCAGGGCGGCCACCTTCACCGCCTGGGCGTCACGAGCCGACAGCACGATGATCGGCGTCGTCGTCCAGCCGCGCAGGCCGCGCACCACCTCGACACCGTCCAGGTCGGGCAGGCCCAGATCGACGATGGCCAGGTCCGGCGGCTGCCGGGAGGCCGTTTCGAGCGCGGTACGCCCGTCCACGGCCGTCGCCACCTGGTAGCCGCGCGCGTTCAGGTTGATCCGCAACGCCCGCCGCAGCTGGTCGTCGTCGTCGACCACCAGGATCCGCCCGCTCACCCGGTCGCCTCGCGCAGCACGATCGTCATGGTCAGGCCGCCGCCTTCCGTCCGGGTCGCGGCCAGAGTGCCGCCCTGAGCCTCGGTGAAGCCGCGCGCGATGGCCAGGCCGAGGCCCAGCCCGCCGCCGGTGTGGTCGTCCAGCCGCTGGAACGGCGCGAACGCCGCCTCGAGCCGCTCCGGCCGGATCCCCGGACCATGATCCTCCACCGCCAGGGTGATCCGGCCGCCGGCGGCCCGGCCCCGCACGGTCACCGGCCCGCCGGCGGCACGCGCGTTGGCGACGAGATTGGCCAGGACCCGCTCCAGCAGGCCGGCGTCGGCCAGGGCGGGCGGCAGATCGTCGGGTACGTCGACCAGCACCGGCCCGCCGTCGTCGAGGACCACCTGGGCCACCACCCCGTCCACGGCCACCGGGCGCACGTCGGCGGCGAGCGCCCCCGCCTGCAACCGGCTGACCGCCAGCAGGTTGTCCACGACCCCCGCCAGCCGGTCGGCCGACTCCTCCACGGTGGCCAGCAACTCACCCCGATCCTCGTCGCTGAACGTGACATCGGGCTGGCGCAGACTCGACACCGCGGCCTTGATCCCGGCCAACGGCGTACGCAGATCGTGCCCCACCGCCCCCAGCAACGCCGAACGCAGCCGATCCGTCTCGGCCAGCCGCGCGGCCTCCGCCGCCCGCGCCGCGGTCGCGTCCACGGCCAGCCCGGCGGCCACCGCCACCAGCAGATACACGACCAGCGCGACCAGGTTCTCACTGCCCTGCACGGCCAGCGTCCGATACGGCGGCACGAAGAACCAGTTCACCAGCAGCTCGGCCGCGACCGCCGCGCCGAGCGCCGGCCACAGCCCGCCGAAGGCCGCACCCACGAGCACCGGCACCAGAAACAGCAACACCACCACCGGCAGCGCCAGCGAGTCACGGAACGGCACCATCGCCCCGGTGGCCACACCGAGCGCGCCGACCGCGGCGATCACTCCACCGACCCGGGACCGCTTCACGGCCCGATTCTCTCCCGCCCACCCCGCATCCGGCCCTGTTCCCGCCCGGCCGGCCGGTTCAGGCCGCGGCGCGGTTCTTTTTCGACTCGTACATGGCCACGTCGGCGCGGGCCACCACGTCGTCGGTGGCGAACTCGCCCGGATCCGAGAGGGCGACGCCGATGCTGGCGCTGGGCTGGACCATTGTCTCGCCCACGTCGATCGGCTCGGCCATCGCCGCGGTGATCCGGCGGACCACCGCCCGGGCCTGGGCCTCGTCGGTCAGGTCGGGCAGGACTATCGCGAACTCGTCACCGCCGAGACGGGCGACCAGGTCGGAACCGAGCACGCAACGGCGCAGCAGGTGACCGAAGCCGACCAGCAGCTGGTCGCCGGCGCGGTGGCCCAGGGTGTCGTTGACCTGCTTGAAGCCGTTCATGTCGATGACCAGCACGCCGACATGGGTGCCGTTGCGGGAGGCCCGGGCCAGGGCGCGCGGCAGCTCCTCGTACAGCTGGAAGCGGTTGGCCAGGCCGGTCAGGCCGTCGGTCACGGCCAGGCGGCGGCTCTCCCGGGCGGCGACCATCTGCCGGGCGAAGACCAGCGACGACACGATGAACGCGCCGACGATCAGACCGCCCGACGGGAACGGGTCCCGGACGCCGACGGTCAGCATCAGCAGGGCGTAGCCGGGGATCACGGTCAGGTAGGGCCAGCGGGGCGGACGGGACGACGCGGTGCCCTCGCCGGACCAGCCCAGGCGGTCGGGGCGGCGGCAGTACCAGCACTGCACGTAGGGCGCGAGCATGAACAGGAACATGCCGCCGGTCCAGAGGCTGGTCTGCAGAGCGGACGGGATGAACGGTCCGCCCTGGTTGATCACGTACGCCCGGACGGTGTCGCCGACCAGCACCAGCAGCACCGAGGCGACCAGCACGAGCAGCGGTCGCCGGGCGGCGGGCGCGCCGGGACCGCGCATCAGGACCACGCTGATCCCGAACAGCAGGGCCGCCCCGAACAGCGGGTGCACCACGCTGGGCACGATCTCCCGCCAGGTCGTGGTCCGGTCGTCGACCAGCGCCGGGCTGACCACGTAGAACCACAGCACCATGGCCGAGCCGACGCCGACGAGCGCGGCGTCCAGGCGCAGCTTGGCGCGCTCGGCCGCCGACCCGGGCAGCCGCGCGAAGGCCAGAATGCCGATCAGGGTGGCCGGCTGGATGAGTAGCCGGCCCACGTCGGCCGGACCGGGGAAGGGGCGCCCCGGAAAGATCGCGTACAGCACGATGGTCAGCGGCCACAGGGCGAAGGCCGGCAGCATCAGCCGCCACGCCCGCTTCAGGTGCCGCGGCAGGGCGCGGCCGCGCCGGACGGTACGCAGGGCGAACACCAGCCCGAGCACGGCGAAGGCCAGTTGCGCGCCGCCGGCGACCAGGCCGAACAGCGCCGACTCCGACGACCCGGACAACTGGATCGCGACCAGGGCGAAGCCACCCAGCCCCACGAGCACCACCAGGCCGGCGGTGTCCCAGCCGCGCAGCGGGCTCCCCATGATCCCACTGTTCGGCGGGGCTCCACCGAAGCTGAGGGTCAGTTGCGGTCGAGCTCGTCGAGCAGTCGGTCGAGCTCGGCCAGGGCGGTGCGGGCCAGCTCGTTGTCGTCCTGCTCGGCGACCAGATCGGCCACCCGGGCCCGGGCCGCCCGCGCCTGGGCGGTGGCCACGGCCAGCCGGCGCCGGGCCGACTCCCGGGCCCGCCACTCGGTGACGAAGCCGCCCAGGCCCCAGCCGGCGGCCAGCAGCAGCGCGACGAACAGGAACGTCGGGAGCGACGCGCCCCGCAGGTGCAGGATCACGCCCGTCACGGCGTACCCCGTCAGGCTGAGCAGGACCACGACGGCCCGGCGGCGCCGCAGGTGCGCGCCCACCGAGTAGAGCGCGATCAGCACCCCCCACGTCGCCAGCGACGCCGGGTAGGCCATGGCCTGGCTGACCGCCCAGGCCGCGCCGACCGCCGCGAGCACCTGCGCCGGCCATCTGGTCCGGGCCAGCAGCGGCAACGTCTGGGCCAGGATCAGCAGCACGCCGAGCGCGTCCAGCGGCCGCGACGGCAGCTCGGCGAGCCGGATGCCCACGCCGTCCAGCGCCGGCACGAACGCCAGCGCGGCGAGCAGGAGTACCACGAGTGCCACAGCCGGTTGACATTAGCGTGTCCGAGCCCGCCGCGAGAGGCCCCCGTGTCCGATGATCGGACCCATGACCGCCACGAAGATCCTGCTCGACGAGTCGGAGATGCCGCGCCGCTGGTACAACCTGATCCCCGACCTGCCCTCGCCCCCGCCGCCGGTGCTGCACCCGGGCACGCTCCAGCCGATCGGTCCCGACGACCTCGCGCCGCTGTTCCCGATGGCGCTGATCGAGCAGGAGGTCACGACCGAGCGGTACGTGGACATCCCGCCCGAGGTCCTCGACGTGTACGCGCTGTGGCGGCCGTCCCCGCTCTATCGCGCGCACCGGCTGGAGAAGGCGCTCGGCACCCCGGCCCGCATCTACTACAAGTACGAGGGGGTGTCGCCGGCCGGCTCGCACAAGCCGAACACGGCCGTGCCGCAGGCCTACTACAACGCCTCCGCGGGCATCCGCCGGCTGACCACCGAGACCGGCGCCGGCCAGTGGGGGACGGCGCTGGCCTTCGCGGCCGGACAGTTCGGGCTGGAGTGCGAGGTGTGGCAGGTGCGTGCCTCGTACGACCAGAAGCCCTACCGCAAGATGATGATCGAGACCTTCGGCGGGACGATCCACCCGTCGCCGTCCGACCTGACCGCCGCAGGCCGGGCCGTGCTGGCCGAGCACCCGGACTCGCCCGGCTCGCTGGGCATCGCGATCAGCGAGGCGGTCGAGGTGGCGGCCCAGCACCCGGACACCAATTACGCCCTGGGCAGCGTGCTCAACCACGTGCTGCTGCACCAGACCATCATCGGTGAGGAGGCGCTGCTCCAACTGGCCAAGGCCGGCGACACCCCGGATGTGATCGTGGGCTGCACCGGCGGCGGCTCCAACTTCGGCGGGCTGGCGTTCCCGTTCCTGCGCGAGAAGCTGGCCGGGAACATGTCACCGGTCATCCGGGCGGTCGAGCCGGCCGCGTGCCCGTCGCTGACCAAAGGCACGTACGCCTACGACTTCGGTGACACCGCCGGCATGACCCCGCTGATGAAGATGCACACCCTGGGCCACGACTTCATTCCCGACCCGATCCACGCCGGCGGCCTGCGCTACCACGGGATGAGCCCGCTGCTCAGCCACGTCTACGAGCTCGGGCTGATCGAGGCGGTGGCCAAGACGCAGAAGGAGTGCTTCGAGGCCGGCGTCCGGTTCGCGCGCAGCGAGGGCATCGTGCCCGCCCCGGAGCCGACGCACGCACTCGCGGCCTGTGTCGAGGAGGCGCTGCGGTGCAAGGAGACCGGCGAGGAGAAGGTGATCCTGACCGCGCTGTGCGGGCACGGCCACCTCGACCTGCCCGCGTACGGCCGATTCCTGGCCGGCGACATGGTCGACCACGAGCTGTCGGCCGCGTCACTCGAGGCGTCTTTCGCCGGTCTTCCGGAAATTCCGGTCCGACGTTAAGAATGGGTTATGCGCAATGCCCTGGTGGTCCGCGGCGGCTGGGAGGGGCATCAGCCCGTCGAGGCCACCGAGCTGTTCATCCCGTTCCTCGAGGACAATGATTTCTCGGTACGCGTGTCCGACGCGACATCCGTGTACGCCGAATCCTCGTACCTGGCGACCGTCGATCTGATCGTGCAGTGCGTGACCATGTCGACGATCGAGAAGGACGAGCTCCAGGGCCTGATCGGCGCCGTGGCCGGGGGAGCCGGGTTCGCGGGCTGGCACGGCGGGATCTGCGACTCCTTCCGGGCCAGCTCGGACTACCTGCAGCTGGTCGGCGGGCAGTTCGCGACGCACGCCGCGCGCCTGCCCCCCGACGAGCGCACCGGCGACATGTCCGACAACTACGTCGGCCACCGCGTCAACGTCGTCGCCGGCGAACACCCGATCATGGCCGGGATCAGCGACTTCGACCTCCACACCGAGCAGTACTGGGTGCTCAGCGACGACTACAACGACGTGCTCGCGACCACGACCACCGCGACCCGGCCGTGGGGCGAGTGGTCCCGGCCGATCACCGCCCCGGCCGTCTGGACGCGTCAATGGGGCCGTGGCCGGGTGTTCGTCTGCACACCCGGCCACCGGGTCGAGGTGCTCGAGGACGGCAACGTCCGCACGATCGTCGAGCGCGGCCTGCTGTGGGCGGCCCGATGAGGGTCGGCATCGTCGGCGCCGGCAAGATCAGCGCCCAGTACAGCGAAACCCTGCGCCGCCTGCCGTCCCTGCCGGTCACCGCGGTCGCCGACCTGTCGGCCGAACGGGCCGCCGCCCTGGCCGCCGAACATCCCGGCGCCCGGGTCCTGACCCTGGACGACCTGTGTGCGTCCCCCGACGTCGACGTGGTCCTCAACCTGACCACGCCCGCCGGCCACGCGCCCGTCGCGCTCTCCGCGATCAAGGGCGGCAAGCACGTGTACGGGGAGAAGCCCCTCGCCCCGGCCCTGGACGCGGCCCGGTCCATGATCGCGGCCGCCGCGACCGCCGGCGTGCGGGTCGCCTGCGCTCCCGACACCGTCCTCGGTGCGGGCATCCAGACCGCGCTGGGCGTGCTCGACTCCGGTGTGATCGGCGCCCCGCACGCCGCGACCGCGTTCATGACCACCCCCGGCCACGAACGCTGGCACCCCGACCCCGAGTTCTACTACCAGCCCGGCGGCGGCCCCGTCCTCGACATGGGCCCCTACTACCTGACCACCCTGGTGCACCTGCTCGGCCCGGTCCGCCGGGTCAGCGGCCTCTCCGCCCGCCCCCAGCCGTCCCGCACCATCGGTTCCGGCCCGCGCGCCGGCGCCTCCTTCCCGGTGACGATCAACACCCACACGGCCGGCTTCCTCGAACACGCCAGCGGCGCCGTCACCACGGTCATGTTCAGCTTCGACACGTGGGCCGCCCGCCTGCCGCACATCGAGGTCTACGGCCGCGACGGCTCGCTGTCGGCCCCCGACCCGAACCGCTTCGACGGCGAGGTGCACGTCTACACCCGCGACACCCTGGCCTGGACGACGGTCCCGCAGACGGCCGGCCACACTCCCGGCGGCCGCGGCGTGGGCCTGGCCGACCTGGCCGCCGCGGTCGAGACCGGTACGCCGCACCGCACCGGCGCCGACGTGGCCCTGCACGTCCTCGAGGTGATGCTGGCCCTGGAGTCGAACACGGTCACCGACCTGACCACCACCTGCACCGTCCCCGCCCGCCTGCCCCCGGTCCGACGCTGATGCATATCTGTGCTCAGAGCGGTCAGGGCCGCTCTGAGCACAGATACGCATCACCCGGGCCGGCTCAGGCGTACGCGATCCCCGCGATCTGGGTGTTGAACGGCACGAACGGCGAGTGCAGCCGGTACGCCCGCACGTCGACCCGGCTGAACCCGGCGCCGCGCACCTGGGCGGCCAGGTCCCGTTCGCACGAGCACCCCTCGAACGTCCACGCCCACGGCCGGCGCAGCGCCCGCTGCAGCCCCCGGGTGAGGGTGCCGTCCGGTGCGGCGACATGCTCCACGAACCGGAACGTACCGCCCGGGCGCAGGATCCGCCGCACCTCGGCCAGCACCTCACCCGGGTCGGCCACCGTGCACAGCACCAGCGACGAGATCACCGCGTCGGCCGAGCCGCCGGGCAGGCCGGTCCTCTCGGCCACCCGCTCCCGCAGGTCGAGACGTACGCCGCGGCGCCCGGCCGCGGCCGCCAGCCGCCCGTGCATCGGCCGATTGGGCTCGATGGCGATCAGAGTCGTCCCCGGCGCCAGATACCTGAGGTTGGCGCCGACACCCGCCCCGATCTCGACGACCGTGGACGGCAGATCGGCGTACACCCGCTGCTTGTGCCGGCGCACGCTCCGGTCGATGTACGGCCCCAGCACGCCGAAGAACGCCGCGTTGAACGCCCCGCGCCCCCGGTGCACCTCGAAAGTGGAAACAGTCACGCGAACGACTCTGCCCGTGGCCCGGCCCGCCGGTCAGGCGTGGAACTACCCCACTTCGCGGCTGAACCAGGCCGCGATCTGCGCGCGAGACCGGAACCCGAGCCGCACCCGGATCCGTTCGACGTGCCCCTCGGCCGAGCGCTCGTCGATGCCCAGCCGGGCCGCGATCTCGCGGTTGGTACACCCCTGACTGACCAGCCCCGCCACCTCCCGCTGCCGGGCCGTCAGCCCGTCGGCGCCGCGCCGCCCGACTGGCAGCCCCAGGAACCGCCGCACCACCCGGACCAGCTCGTCCCGATCACCCGCGTACGGCAGGTGCGACCGCCCCGGCAACAGCTCCAGCCGGGCCCCGGCGATCCCTGCCGCGAGCGCCTCGGCCTGCGCCACCGGCGCCGCCCGGTCACCGGTCCGATGCACCACCAGCGTCGGCGCGCGCACGTCCCCGAGCCGATCCGCGACGTCCAGCTCGTAGCTCAGTGCCAGCAGCGCTCGCGCCGTGGCCGCCGTCGAGCAGGCCCGCTGATATCGGGCCAGCTCCGCCCGCGTCGACCGGTCGGCGTCCGGCGCGAAGATGTCGGTCAGCACATCCGACCCCAGCCCCCAGTGCGACTCGACCAGACCGAGCACATGATCGCGTACGCCCGGCGGCGACAACGCGTCGCCCCGGACCCACCCGCCGTACAACACCAGCCGCCGCACCGTCTCCGGATGCCGCGCCGCCCACGCCACCGCGACCGGCGCCCCCATCGACGTACCCATCAGGTCGAACGGCTCGCCCAGCACCCCGGCGACCGCCTCGAGCTGCTCGAGCTCGAACGCCAGCGACGGCGGCCTCGCCACGGCCGGCGACAGCCCGCTGCCGGCCCGGTCGTAGCGAATCAGCCGGCGCCCCTGGGCCAGCGCCTCGTAGAGCGCCCGCTCCGCCCCAGGCCCCCAGCTCAGCTCCAGGTGCGTGAGCCAGCCCATCACGTAGACCAGCGGCCGCCCGGCGCCGGCCGACGCGTACGCCACCGTGGTGCCGTCGGCCAGCCTCACCCGATCGAGTCGCTGCCGCACACCGCGATTGTCGCTCACCCTAGCCGGCGGGCCAGCTCCACGCGCTCGCGCCACCCGCGGCGGATCGCGTCGAGCCGGGTGCGGTGCTCCGCCTCCCAGGGGCCGAGCCGCTGGTCGACGATTCGCATCGCCAGCAGGTACGCGGGCCGCCGGCAGTCGGCGTCGGCGGCGTATCTCGCGTCCATGTCCACGCCCGGCATCAGGAAGTCCTCGCGTACCCCCACGGCGTAGCCGTACTTGACCTTCATACAGCCCGGATAGTCGCGCATGGCCGCGGCGACACCCGGATCCCGCACCACGGCCAGCAGGATGTCGCTGACATCGGGCACCGCGTTCCAGCCGCCGGGTGGTGGAACCGAGGTGTAGCCCTGGCCACCGAACCGGTCGGCGCAACCCTGGAAAACGGCCATGTCCTGGCGGCGGACCTTCGGGTGCGGCAGCCGCGCGTACGCCCGTTCGTTGAGCACGTAGCGACGCGGGCCCGCGGTGAGCGAGTCGATCAGGGACATCCGCCCGGTGCCGTAGCCCAGGTCGGCGTCGGTGAAGTCGCGGTAGAAACTGGCGAACGGCGGCATCCGGTACGGCCGGCTGTGCGCGCGCATGCAGGCCGCGATCCCGCCCTCGATGCGGTGGAAGTTGAGCCTCTCGGCCGCCCGGACCTCCTCGAGATCGCCATAGATCCGGCGGTGCAGGTCGTCGAGCCGCGCGGCGGCCACCGCCACGTCGAATGGCCGGGCGGGTGCGGGTGCCGGTGCCGAGGCCGCCGCGACCACGAGCAGCCATACCGGCAGTGTCCACCAGCGTCGGCCCATGCCCCGTGCAACGACGGGGCGGCGATTCCGGTGCGCGTCAGCGGGTGTAGCCGTGGCGGGCCAGGTGGGCGGCGCCGGGGAGGTAGGCCGCCGGGTCGGACGGCGCGAAGGCGCCGAGGCCGTCGACGTAGCGGTTGAACATGCTGAACGCGGCGGCGATGAGGACCGTGTCGTGGATCTCGGCGTCGGTGGCGCCGGCGTCGCGGGCGTCGGCCACCAGCTGCTCGGTGACCTGGTGGCCGTCCAGGCGGGTGGCCGCGGCCAGGTGCAGCAGGGCGCGGAGCCGGGGGCTGATCGGGGCGGTCGCCGGGTCGGCCAGGACGGCGTCGACTAGCGGGCGCCCCTCGGGGAGGTGTTCGGCGGCCACGGCCGCGTGGGACAGGTGGCAGAAGGTGCAGTCGTTCAGGGCCGACACGTACGCGGCGATCAACTCGCGGTCGCCGGCGTTGTCGCCGCGCAGCAGGGCGTCGGCCAGTTGCATCAGGGCCCGGCCGGTCTCGGGCCGGTAGCGGAGCAGTCCTCGGATGCCGGGTTCGGCGGCCGCGTCACCCAGATCGATGTACGCCATCACCCGACCCTGCCACAGAAACGGTCAGCTCACGCGGAACGTCGTCGTGGTCCAGCGGCCCACGTTGTCGACCATGATCTGGTAGCCGGGCTCGCGGACCTGGAAGCTCGGGAAGTGCCAGCCGTACGGTCCGGTGGTCGCCCCGCGGAGCACGGCCGCGACCCGGCCGGTCGTCGTTACCGTGAGGAGGCGGCCGCCCGGGTGGCGGAACGTGAGCGCCGGGCCGGGGCGGCGTACCCAGGCGGGGTCGAGATGCCAGTGCTGGCGCCAGCGGCCGGAGCCGGCGAAGGAGTCGGAGACGACCATCCGGGCGATCGTCGCGTTCGTCGTCACGCCCCGGGTGTGCGCCCGGCCGTACACGGTGTCCCGCACCACGAAGACGTGGCGGGTCGGCTCGAACGTGCTGGTGATCGTCGACCGGCCGCCGCGCACCACCGCGCCACCGGACGGCACCGCGACGTTCTGGCCGTCGGGGCGGGTCTGATAGAGGGTGTACGGCACGGTGCGGTCGTAGCTGTACCGCCCGGGACCGACCAGAACCCGCACGCCGCGCGTCGACCAGGTGACGCCGCCGGCCCGGTCCTCGTGGCCGTGCGCGCGCCGGGCCGGCCCGTACCGGATCGTGTAGTGCGGCGCGTCGCGGTCGGTCCAGCCCCACCGCCCGATCACCCAGCCCGCCTGGTCGTCGCGGATCGCGCGGTTCGCCTTCAGGTCGCGCGGCCGGCCACGGATCTCGTCCGCCTCGCCGACCTGCGAGATCTTCCCGTCCGGCTCGGTCATGAAGGCGAAGGCGCGGTAGGCCAGGTCGACCGTGGTGCGGATGCGCCGCTGCGCGGCCGGATAGCCGGTCAGCTCGGCGGCGGCCTGGTTCCACAGGGTGGCGTTGGTCAGCTGGTACATCGAGGACTGTTCGAGCGACACGCCCTGCCGGGAGAAGGCCTGTGGCGCCTCGGCCAGCAGCCGGTTCACCGCGGTGCGGGTCCAGGCCGGCCGGGGGAGGAGCCGGCCGGCCCGGATCATCTGCAGGTTGGCCATCAGGCCGTGGTTGTGCACCGGGTGGTCGGGCGGGCCGTAGTAGCGGCGGCCGGTGAGCACGCGTACGTCGGCGGTCATGCCGGGGATCAGCGCGGCCGAGCGGGTCAGGGCGAAGAGACAGTTCTCGGCCTCCAACCGGCGCAGGGCGGTGCCCTCGTCCCACCCGTACACGTCGGAGCCTGGGTCGGGGTTCTGCCGGTGGAAGAGCACGGCCTGGCGCACCAGCGCGGCCAGCGACTGCCGCTGTCCGTCGAGGGCGGCGCGGCGGGCGAGCGGGCGCATCCACATCAGGCCCTGGAAGTTCAGCCGCCACGTCGGGTCGGCCACCGGCGGCCGCCGCCATCTGGCCGCCGGGATCGCGCCGACGACGAACGCCCCGGCCGGCGGCAGTACCACCCGGATCGCCCGGCCGTCGGGTACCGGCGTGGCCGCGGCCGGCCCGCAGCGTGGATCGTCCGCGGCCGGAGGGGCGGCCGGTGCCGCCGGTACGGGTGTGACCAGAGCTACCAGCACGGCCACCAAGGCGACGAACATCCGTCCAGCACACCGCGCCGATGCGCCCCGCGCTGAACCTTCGCCGGATTGGGTAGGGGGCGGGGAACGTCGCTGGGCGGCCCGCTCGTTCTGGTCAACAATGCCGGCGGCTGACCTCGGAGGAGAGCGGGCGTCGACGCGGCAGCTGGTCCCGCCGGCCGCCATCGTGCGCGTGGTGCTCGACCTGGTCGCTTCCGGTGCGCCGGGCGCTGTTGTGGAGATGTGGGGCGGACCCTAGCTGATGCCCAGGACGGGGCGGCACTCGTCGGCCCCGGTGAGGGTGATGTCGGTGCGGCGGGTGGTTTCCCAGGTTTCGCGGGTGAGGCGCCACCGCTGGATCTGGGCCGGTTCGCCGCGGCGGGAGTCCCAGTCGACGCCGTTGGGTTCGTAGCCGAGGCCGCGGGAGATGCCGTTGGACGCGGCGTTGTCGGCGAAAGCGTCGCTGCCGGCCTCGCGGGCGCCCAGCCCGGCGAAGGCCAGGTGCAGGATGGCCGAGCGCATCTCCTGGCCGAGCCCGCGCCCGCGGTGGCCCGGCGCCAGCCACGAGAAGCTGGTGACCGTCCCGAACCGGTTGAAGTCGCGGCCGACCAGATCTTGCATGCCGATCGGTTCGCCGTCGACGAGGACGGCGAAGTACAGCCGCCACAGGTCGGGCTTGACCCGGCCGCGGCCGGTCCAGATGCCGCGCAGCCAGCGCCATTCGCGTTCCGGGTTGTCGGAGTACAGCGAGCTCGGGTCGTCGAACGGCCACGGCTCGGCGTCGGCGATCCCGGCCCGGACCAGGGGCACCAGGCGCTCCAGCAGGTCGTCGGAGGCGCCGGCCAGGGTCAGGCGGGGAGTGCGGACCTCGACGTTGAGCGGGGGATAGGTGTGCGTCACGCCCGGACGCTAGCCAGCCCGCCCACCCGGCGCACCCGGTTTCCGAATGATCTCGTCCCGGATGATCCGTCCACTCGGAGACCAGGGGCACCGTCAGGGCCAGGCCGGAGGCGGCTGCGGTCACGGTGGTCAGCCGGACCCCGGCCGGCCGGGGTCCGGCCGCAACCGGGACACGGTCGCGGTCAGGGGAGGTCGGCGCGGGCGCATTCGGTGACGTACGGGAGGTCGAAGCCGGTGTGGCCGACCAGGGCCGGATGGGTGGCGGTGAGCTGGCGGACCTGGGCCAGCAGGGCGGCCCGTTCGTCGGCGGGCAGCAGGATGACGCGGCTGCGGGAGGCGACCAGGTCGAGCAGGGCCTCGGGGCTGACGCGGTCGGTCCAGCGGAACTCGGCGGTCCGTACGGGACCGAAGGGCGGGCCCATGGCCGGGTCGCGGCTCTGGTCGGCGCTGTCGATGATGATGCCGAGGCGGTGTACCCATGCGGCGGCGGACTCGTCGCGGACGTTCCACAGAACGCCGAGGCGGCCGCCGGGGGCGAGCACGCGGGCGATCTCGGGGACGGCGCGGTCGACGTCGACCCAGTGCCAGGCCTGGGCGACCAGGACCACGTCGACGGCGTCGTCGGGGAGTGGGATGTTCTCGGCCGTGCCCTGGTGGGCGTGCACGGCGGGCAGGACCCGGCGCAGTTCCTCGATCATGCCCTGTGACGGTTCGACGGCGGTGACCGGCAGGCCGCGTCCGGCCAGGGCACGGGTCAGCTTGCCGGTGCCGGCGCCCAGGTCGAGCACGCGGGGGCGGCCGGGCGGCAGCAGCCAGTCGAGGGCTTCGGCGGGGTAGCCGGGGCGGCCGCGTTCATAGCTGCGGGCGGCGGGGCCGAAGGAGTTGGCATGGGCGGAACGGGTGAGATCATCCACGCCGCGATCATATATACCAGTATCCTAGGATGCTGTACACGACGTGCCCCAGATCCTTGCGTTTGGACAAGCACCGGACCGGGAACATTTTCGGCAGATCGAGGAGGTCGAAGAAGATGAGCTTCACGGACAAGGTCAAGAACAAGGCCGAGGAACTTGTCGGCAAGGGCAAGGAAGAGGCCGGCGACGCGACCGACAACCCGCGCCTGGAGGCCGAAGGCCGCGCCGATCAGAACGAGGCGCAGGTCAAGCAGGCCGGAGAGCACGTCAAGGACGCCGCCGACGACGTGAAGCGCGCGTTCAGCTGAGCATCGAACGAGAAACGGCCCCGCGGTTCGCGGGGCCGTTTCCTTATTGCGTGACCTGCTTGCGCCACCATTTCTGGCCGGACTCGGGCAGGGTGTCGATCGGGTCGTAATACTCGTAGAGCTTCCCGCTCACGTCGTCGGATTCGATGGACGTGCGGTAGTTCTTGGTCCAGTACGAGATGCCGTGCTCGCGGTCGTAGTCGGCGATCATGTGGACCCAGCGCTTGCCGACGAAAGGCACGTCACACACGATCCGCGGGGTGGCGTACCCGGGCAGGTAGCCCATCATGTCGTGCTGCAGCTGCTGGGCGTGCCAGACCGGGACCCGCCAGTGCTCGGCGTTGGGGATCATGTCGCACATGTAGAAGTAGTACGGCAGGATGCCGGCCTCGCCCTGCAGCGCGAAACACAGGTCGAGCAGGTCGGGGCTGGTGGCGTTCACGCCGCGCATGAGCACGCCCTGGTTGCGGACGTCGCGGACGCCGACCTCGAGCAGCATCCGGGCGGCCCGGGCGACCAGCGGCGTCAGCGAGTTGACGTGGTTGACGTGGGTGTGCACGGCCAGGTTGACGCCGCGGCGTTCGGCGGTGATGGCGACCCGGTTGAGGCCCTCGACGACGTCGCCCTGCAGCCAGTGCTGGGGCAGGCCCATCAGTGCCTTGGTGGCCAGCCGGATGTCGCGGACGGTGGGCACCGAGAGCAGGCCCATGAGGTACGCCTCGAGCTGCTTCCAGGGCACGTTGGCGACGTCGCCGCCGGAGACGACCACGTCGCGTACCCCGGGATGGTCTTTCAGGTATTTGAGGTGGGCGTCGTAGCGGTCGACCGGTTTGAGGGACAGCTTGAGTTTGTCGACGGTGGGGGTGCTGTTGCCGACCAGGTCCATGCGGGTGCAGTGGCCGCAGTACTGCGGGCAGGTGGAGAGCAGTTCGGCCAGCACCTTGGTGGGGTAGCGGTGGGTCAGGCCCTCGGCCACCCACATGTCGTGTTCGTGCAGGCTGTCGCGGGTGGCGTGCGGGTGTGACGGCCAGTCGAGGTGGCGGTCGGTGGCGACCGGGATCATGTAGCGGCGGATCGGGTCGGCGTAGAACGAGGCCGTGTCGGGCACCCGGCCGGGCACCATGGTGTTGATCATCTGGGGCGGGATCAGCATCGACATGGTGGCCAGGCGCTGCTGGTCGGTCTCGAGGTCGGTGTAGAAGCTCTCGTCGACCAGGTCGCCGAGGACGGCGCGTAGTTGCTTGACGTTCTTGACGCAGTGCACGCGCTGCCACTGCGCCGATTCCCACTCGGCCCGGGTGACGTCGCGCCAGCCGGGGAAGCGGGTCCAGTCCGGCTCGACGAGTTCGCGGCGCTGGTACTCGTACGGCTGCATGATCTCGACCGTACTGGAGAATCTCCGGTCTAGAAACTGGCCGGGCGAAGGATTTACGGTATGGAAGCTTGAACACCACATGTTTCGTAGGAGGCTGGGGATGTCGGTGGGTCTGGAACGGGTCGTTGAGCCGGCCGGGGTGCTGCCGCAGGCGGCCTGGCGGCTGGACGCGCGCCCGGAGATCGCCGCCGATGAGGTGCGGATCGGGCTGGAGCGGCTCAATCTGGACGCGGCCAGCTTCCGGCAGCTGTCGGTCAAGCACGGCGGTGACGGTGCGGCGGTGCGGGGCGAGGTTCTCGACATCATCGGTACGCGAGGAAAGATGCAGAACCCGGTGACGGGTTCGGGGGGCATGCTGATCGGCGTCGTCGAGGAGGTCGGCTCCGAGTCGCCGTTGCCGGTCGAGCCGGGCGACCGGGTGGCGACCCTGGTGTCGCTGACGTTGACTCCGCTGGCCGTGACCGATGACCTGCGCGACTGGGACGGGATGAGCGAGCAGGTGCCGGCGCGGGGTCACGCGATTCTGTTCGGCCGGTCGGTGGTCGCGGTGCTGCCTGGGGATCTGCCGGCTGAGCTGGCCCTGGCCGTGTTCGACGTGTGTGGTGCTCCGGCGCTGACCGATCGGGTGGTGCGGGGTTACGACCGGCCGTCGGTGGCGGTGCTGGGCGGGGCCGGGAAGTCCGGTTCGCTGGCGCTGGCCGCGGCGAGGCGGGCTGGTGCGCGTACCGCCGGAATCGTGGTCTCGGCGGCCGAGCGGGACGCGCTGACGAAAGCCGGCCTGGCCGATGTGGTCGCGGTCGCCGACGCCCGTGATCCGGTCGCGGTGTCGGCCGCGGTCGCGGAGGCGTTGGGCGGGCCGGCGACGGTGACGGTGGTGTGTGTGGACGTGCCGGGCTGTGAGCACGGTGCGATCCTGGCCACGGCCGCGGGCGGCACGGTGATCTTCTTTTCGATGGCGACGAGTTTCCCGGCCGCCGCGCTGGGTGCGGAGGGCCTGGCGGCCGATGTGACGATGCTGATCGGGAACGGGTACGTGCCGGGTCACGCGGCGTTCGCGATCGATCTGGTGAGGAGCGTCCCAGCCGTGCGGGAGTTGTTCGAGGCGCGGATCGCGGGACACTGACCGGCATGACTGCGCTCTACACCAACGGCCGTTTCTACTCCGCCGCCGACCCCCGGGCGACCGCGATGCTGGTCGATGGATCCCGGATCGCCTGGCTCGGGGATTCCGCTGATGTGCCCGCCGCCGATCAGGTCGTGGATCTGGACGGTGCGCTGGTGACGCCGGCGTTCGTCGACGCGCATGTGCACGCCACGGACAGCGGGCTGGCGTTCGACGGTCTGGATCTGTCGGGTACCCCGTCGGCTGCTTCGCTGCTGGATGCGGTGGCTGAGTTCGCGTCGTCGAAGCCGGCCGGCGCGGTGGTGCACGGGCACGGCTGGGACGAGTCGACGTGGCCGGTGATGGTGCCGCCGTCGGCTTCCGAGCTGGATCGGGCCGCGCAGGGGCGGCGGGTCTATCTGTCGCAGGCTTCGGTGCATTCGGCGCTGGTGTCGACGTCACTGCTGGGTGAGGCCGAGGGCGTTGACGGGTACGACGCGTCGGGCTGGGTGCGGGAGCATGCGCATCACGCGGTGCGTGCGGTGGCGTTGGGCGCGTTGACGCCGGAGCAGCGGACGGCGGCGCAGCGGACGGCGCTGGCCCGGGCGGCGTCACTGGGGATCGCGGCGGTGCACGAGTGCGGTGGTCCGGGGACGTCGAGCGAGGCCGATTTCCGGTCGGTGCTGGCGTTGTCCGGGCAGGGGTTGCCGCGGGTGTTCGGCTATTGGGGCGAGCTGGGTGGTGCGGCCAGGGCGCGGGAGCTGGGGGCGGTGGGTGCCGGTGGTGATCTGTACGCCGATGGTGCGCTCGGTTCGCGTACCGCCGCGGTCCGTTCTCCTTATGCCGACGGTGATGACTGCGGCCAGGCGTTCCTGACCGCGCAGCAGGTCGGCGAGCATCTGATCGACTGCGTGACGCTGGGGATGCAGGGCGGTTTCCACGCGATCGGTGACGCGGCGATCGACGAGGTGCTGGACGGCTTCGCGATCGCGGCCAAGGCGGTCGGGGTGGATCGGCTGCGCGAGGGCCGGCACCGGATCGAGCACGTGGAGCTGGCCGACAAGGCGATGATCGCCCGGATGGTGGAGTTCGGGGTGGTCGCCAGCGTGCAGCCGGTGTTCGACGCACTCTGGGGTGGCCCGGACCGGATGTACGCGCAGCGGCTGGGTGTGGGGCGGGCGATGGCGACGAATCCGATCGGGCAGTTGTACGCGACCGGGGTGGCGCTGGCGTTCGGGTCGGACTCGCCGGTGACGGCGCTGGATCCGTGGGCGGTGGTGGCGGCCGCGGTGGCGCCCCGCAATCCGGTCTACCGGATGAGTGTGCGGGCGGCGTTCGCGGCGTCGAGCCGGGGCGGGTGGCGGGCGGCCGGGCAGGACGGTGTCGGGGTGCTGGCGCCCGGGCAGGCGGCGACGTTCGCGGTGTGGGAGACGCCGGGCGGGCTGCGCGACGGGCTCCCGTCTCTGGATGCCACGCCGGTGTGTCTTCGTACGGTGCTGGACGGTTCGACGATTTTCGAGAGGTAGGCGTACGTGGCGGGGAAGCTGGATCTGGATCCGCGGCTGGTGCGTAAGGCGCGCCGGTTGGCCGCGCGGGCCGGTCAGCCGGTGGTGGACCTGGCGCGGTCGCACACCACGGTGTCGGTCGAGCGGGCGGTGTTGCGGCTGGCCGGGGTGCAGGGCGCGGATCCGGACGGCATTCCGTGGGTGAACCGGCTGGTCGACGCGGTGGCGGCGGATGTGGGCCTGTCTCACGGTGTGTCGTTGCCCGTCTTCCACGCGCTGCGCGATTTTCCGGACATCACGGTCCTGGCGCAGAAGGCGGCGGCGGGCGCGGTGCGGTTCACCGTTCCTTCTTCGCCTGGCGTCGCGCGCCGGTCGGCCTTGAAGTTCGCGCGGGCCGGTCTGGCGCGGGTCGACCGGCGGCGGGCCGAGCGGGAGCGGTTGATCGGGCGGCTGGGTGACGCGCCGCGCCGGCCGTGGGTGTACCTGATCGTGGCGACCGGTGACATCTACGAGGACATTCCGCAGGCGCAGGCGGCGGCGCGGGCCGGTGCGGACGTGATCGCGGTGATCCGGTCGACCGGTCAGTCGCTGCTCGACTATGTGCCGGAGGGGGCGACGCGGGAGGGTTTCGCCGGCACGTACGCGACGCAGGAGAACTTCCGGTTGATGCGGGCGGCGCTGGACGAGACGTCGAGGGAGCTGGGCCGGTACGTGCGCCTGACCAATTACGCGTCCGGTCTGTGCATGCCCGAGATGGCGGTGATGGCCGGCCTGGAGCGGCTGGACATGATGCTCAACGACTCGATGTACGGCATCCTGTTCCGCGACATCAACCCGATCCGCACGTTCGTCGACCAGCGCTTTTCCCGGCAGGTTCACGCCCGCGCCGGCATCATCATCAACACCGGCGAGGACAACTATCTGACCACCGCCGACGCGGTCGACGAGGCGCACACGGTGACGGTGTCGCAGCTGCTCAACGAGTTCTTCGCGCACGAGGCCGGCCTGCTGGACTGGCAGCTGGGCATCGGTCACGCCTTCGAGATCAACCCCGATGTGCCCGAGTCGTTCCGCCTGGAGCTGGCGCACGCCCTGCTGGCCCGCGAGCTGTTCCCCGACGCGCCGCTGAAGTGGATGCCGCCGACCAAGCACATGACCGGCGACGTCTTCCGCGGCAACCTGCTGGACGGTTTCTTCAATCTGGCCGGCACGATGACCGGCCAGGGCATTCTGCTGGTCGGCATGATGACCGAGGCGGTGGTGACGCCGTGGTTGTCCGACCGTGACATCGCCCTGCAGAACGTCCACTACGTCCTGAACGCCGCGGGCAACCTGCACGAGGATTTCGTGCCGGCCCGCAACGGTTTCATCCAGCGGCGTGCCCACCAGGTCCTGGCCGAGGCCATCGACCTGCTCGGCCGGATTGCCGACGACACCCTGCTCAACGCCATCGCCGACGGCACGTTCGGCATCATGCGCCGCCCCGCCGACCGCGGCAAAGGCCTCGACGGCGTGGCCGAGCACGCCGACGACTACTTCAACCCGGTCACCGAGCTCCTGGAGGCCGCCTCATGACGATCGTCCGGCCGTACGGGGACACCACCGGGGACGGGATGGTGCAGCTGTCGTTCACGCTGCCTATCGCGCAGGACAAGCGGGCTGAAGGGGCGGCTCTGCAGCTGGCGGGCAAGATGGGGATGGATCCGGCGATGCTGGTGCACAGCCGGCCGATGGGGGACGGGTTCACGTTCTTCGTGGTGTACGGGCGGGTGTCGCATCTGGTCGACACCGATCAGGTGCGGGTGGTGGAGCGGGACTTTCCGTTGTTGTCGGCCAAGGAGGTCAACGCGGCGATCAAGCGGCGGCTGCGGCGGCGGCTGTCGGTGGTGGGGGCGTGCATCGGGACCGACGCGCACACCGTGGGGATCGACGCGATTCTGAACCTCAAGGGGATCGCGGGGGAGAAGGGGCTGGAGTCGTACCGTGAGATGGTCGTGCTGAACCTGGGGGCGCAGGTGTCGGTGCCGGATCTGGTCGAGTCGGCTCGTGCGGCGAAGGCCGACGCGGTGCTGGTGTCGCAGGTGGTCACCCAGCGCGACGCCCATCTGCAGAACACGCGGGCCCTGTCGGCGGCGTTCCGTGAGGCGTTGCCGGTCGGGCGGCGGCCGCTGCTGATCGCCGGTGGGCCGAGGTTCGACGAGATGATGGCCGGTGAGCTGGGGGTGGATCGGATCTTCGGTCGCGGTACGACGCCCCGTGAGGTTGCTTCCTATCTGGTGCACGCCGTCGTGGAGGGCGCTCGATGATCACTGTGACGCATCGCCGGTACGTTCCTTACGCGCACGCGCACTATGCCGGGAATCTGGTCGACGGGGCGTACTCGCTGGGCCTGTTCGGTGATGTGGCGACCGAGGTGTGCATCCGGCTCGACGGCGACGAGGGGTTGTTCGCCTCCTACTCGGACGTGCAGTTCAAGGCGCCGGTCCAGGCGGGCGACGTGCTCGAGGTGACTGCGACGGTGCGGAGGATGGGTACGCGGTCCCGCACGATCGATTTCGTCTGCGCCGTGGTGTGCCGTGGCACCGGCGGCTCGGCGGCCGAGGTGTTGCCCGAGCCGATCGTGGCCGTGACGGCGAAGGGCACGGTCGTCGTTCCCCCGAAGGCGTGACCCGGGCCGTCTGCGTCGACGTCGGGTCGACGTACACCAAGGCCTGTCTTGTCGATCTCGGCGGTGGTGGCCTGATCAGCCGGGCCGAGGTGCCGACCACCGCGACCACCGACGTCCTGGCCGGCCTGAGCGCGGCGGTTGATCGACTCGGTGGTTCGGGTGAGACGTACGTCTGCTCGTCCGCCGGTGGTGGGCTGCGCCTGGCCGTCGTCGGGTACGAGGAACTGGTCACCGCCGCGGCCGGGCAGCGCGTCGGCCTGTCCGCCGGGGCCAAGGTGGTGCACGTGGCGGCGGGCCTGCTCGACGGCGCCGCGGTGGCCGCGTTGAAAGCCTCCCGCCCGGACGTGATCCTGCTGGTCGGCGGCACCGACGGCGGTGACGGGGAAGTCCTGGCCCACAACGCCCGGCGGCTGGCCACCGCCCGCCTGCGCCGGCCCGTCGTGGTCGCCGGCAACGCCGAGGTCGCCCCGGCCGCCGGCGACCTGCTGGCCGGGCGGGGCCTGCCGGTCACGGTCACCGCCAACGTGCTGCCCCGCATCGGTGTTCTCGAGCCGGGCCCGGCTCGGGCGGCGATCCGCGAGGTGTTCCTGCGGCACGTGATCGGCGGCAAGGGTTTGTCCCGCGGCCCCCGGTTCGCCGGGCTGGTGCGGGCGGCGACCCCGGACGCCGTGCTGGCCGGGGTGGAACTGCTGGCCGATCGGCTCGGTCAGGGTGTGCTGGTGGTCGACGTGGGCGGGGCGACCACCGACGTCTACTCGGCGCTGGTGCCGGACGCCGAGCTGGAGACCGGGCCGCGGCGGGATGTGGCCGGCACGATGTGGCGGCTGCGCACGGTCGAGGGTGATCTCGGGGTGGCGGTCTCGGCGCCCGGGACGGTGGCCGCGGCCACCGCGGAACGGCTCGCCGCTCCCGAGCCGGGCGATCCGGTCGCGCTGGCGTCGGCGGCGGCCACTGTGGGGGTACGTCGGCACGCGCGCGGCCGGGCGTTGCGTGACGTGCGTCTCGTCGTCGGATCGGGTGGAGTTCTGCGCCACGGCGGCGGCCAACGCGTTCTGGAATCGGTCTTAAGCGACATCGCGGGCGGCTGGGCTCCTCCGGATCGGGCCCGTCGGATGATCGACAGCGACTACGTGCTGGCCGCCGCGGGGCTTCTGGCCGCCGAACATCCGCAGGCCGCGGCCGGTCTGGTGAACGACTGGTGAACCGTACGGGTATGGATGCGTGACACGCCGAGGAACGCGACACGCCCAGGTGCGAGACGCGGTGTTGACAGGCGGGCGGGGGTCGGACGTACCGTCGTCAGGTCCCAACGCGGGACTCGGTTGTTGTTCGCTCCGTTCCTTCGCTCACTGGCCGCCGGGCCCTCCCTCAGGGGCCACGGTGCACGCCAGGTCCAGGGGGTGGGGGTCGGCGGGGCGGCGCGAACCAGCCGTTGTTCCGGCGTGGGCCAGGGGGTCGACCTGGGGGCCAGTAGACAACGGCGCGGCGCGGGCAGCCAGCTCGTCGGCACGTCGGTCCGAAGGTTGTTCAGTCGCCCGCTGCCACGTCGTCCGCGGCGGGGACCATTGGATCAATCGGGGCGTGGTCGTGGCGGCCACGCCCCGATTCGTGCCTGTAGCCTTCCGGCGTGGAGTTGACGCTGCAACCACCCGTTCCCCAGGCCCCGGTTCCGCCGGTGGCCGAGCCGCCCGCGGTGCCGCTGCGGCTGTGGATGTCGGTGGTGCTCGCGGTGCTGGCCGGGGCCTCGATCCTGCTCGCCCTGCCGCCCTACGGCCTGTGGCCACTCGCCCCCGCCGGGGTCGCCCTGCTCGCGGCGGCCACCCACCGGCGGCGGCTGCGCGGCGGTTTCGGCGTCGGCCTGCTCGCCGGGGCGGTGTTGTTCCTGCCGCTGCTGTGGTGGACCACGTTCGCCGGCGGCTGGCTGCCCTGGGTCATCCTGTGCACCTCACAGGCCGGCTTCGTCGGGCTGCTGGGCCTGGCGTCGGCCTGGACCAGCCCGCTGACCGACCGGTGGCGGGGCCTGTGGCCGGTGCTGACCGCGATCCTGTGGACGGCGATGGAGGCGTTGCGCGACCGGGCGCCGTTCGGCGGCTTCCCGTGGGGGCGGCTGGCGTTCAGCCAGGGCGACGCGCCCGCGCTGCGGCTGGCCGCCTACGGTGGCGCCCCACTTGTCACCTTCGCCGTCGCCGCGGCCGGCGGGGTGCTGGTGGCCCTGCTGTGGCGCCGCCGGCCGGCCGTGACACCCGTCCTCGCGTACCTCATCGCCGGGGTTGTCGTGGTCGGCGGCCCGGCGCTGCTGCCGGTGGCCGAACCCGGCGGCGCGACCAAGCTGGTGGCCGTCGTGCAGGGCAACGTGCCCCGCCTCGGCCTCGACTTCAACGCCCAGCGCCGCGCCGTGCTCGACAACCACGTCCGCGCCACCCTCGAGCTGGCCAACGAGGTGGCCGAGGGCAAGCAGCGCCGCCCCGAGCTGGTCGTCTGGCCCGAGAACTCCAGCGACATCGACCCGCTGCGCAACCAGGACGCGGCCCAGCAGATCGCCGGCGCCGCCCGGGCCATCGGGGTCCCCATCCTGGTCGGTGCGGTGCTGCGCGGCGACAAGCCGAACGAGGTGAAGAACGCCGGCATCCTGTGGGACCCGGTCACCGGGCCGGACAACGCGCAGACCTACATCAAACGGCACCCGGTCCCGTTCGCCGAGTACATGCCGTTGCGCCCGATCGCCCGGTTCGTCGCCGGCGACAAGGTCGACCTGGTCCGCGACATGGTCGCGGGGGATCACGCGGGGGTTATCGACAGCGGTTCGGTCACCGTCGGCGACGTGATCTGTTTCGAGGTGGCGTACGACGGGATCGTGCGCGACGTGGTCACCGGCGGCGGGCAGATCCTGGCCGTGCAGACCAACAACGCCACCTTCAACGAGGCCGAGGCCCGTCAGCAACTGGCCATGGTGCAGCTGCGCGCGGTCGAGCACGGCCGGCCCGCCCTGATGGTGTCCACCGTCGGGGTGTCCGCGTTCGTCGACACCGAGGGCCACGTGCGGGCCGACACCGGGTTCAACGTGCCCGCGGTGGTGCTGCGTGACATGCGCCTGAGCGCAACGACTACGCTAGCCACGCGCTCGGGTCACTGGCCCGAGATGGCGGTCTGCGCACTGGCCGTCATTGCCCTGGCCGGGGCGTTGCCGTTGCGCCGCCGACGACGGCGGGTGGCGGTCGCCTCGGCGACCAGCCCGGAGTCGACGAACGCGGAGGAACGGTGACCGAGGCGGCAGGATATCCGGGGATCGGACGGGTCCTCGTGATCATCCCGACCTACAACGAGGCGGAGAACATCCGGTTGATCGTCGACCGGGTGCGCAAGGCGGTCCCCTCGGTGGACATCCTCGTCGCCGACGACAACTCGCCCGACGGCACCGGCCGCCTGGCCGATGAGCTCGCCGCGGCCGACGACCACGTGTTCGTGCTGCACCGGGCGGGCAAGGAAGGGCTCGGCGCGGCCTACGTGGCCGGGTTCGCCTGGGCCAAGGACAAGGCCTACGACGTCGTCGTCGAGATGGACGCCGACGGGTCGCACGCCCCCGAGGAACTGCACAAGCTGCTCGACGCGCTGCTCGAGAACGACGCCGTGCTCGGCACCCGCTACATCCCCGGCGGCTCGGTGCACAACTGGCCGATGCACCGGCTGCTGCTGTCGCGTGGCGGCAACATCTACATCCGGATGGCGCTGGGCATGCCGTTCCGGGACGCGACCGGCGGCTACCGGGCGTACAAGATGAAGGTCCTCGACGCCATCGACGTGCCGTCGGTCGCCTCGCAGGGCTACTCGTTCCAGGTCGAGCTGGCCTGGCGGGCGTACCGGCACGGTTTCAAGCTCGTCGAGGTGCCGATCACGTTCACTGAACGCGAACGCGGCGACAGCAAGATGAGCTCCAATGTTTTCCGGGAACAGCTGCTCAGGGTCACCACGTGGGGCCTGCAGGCGCGCCGGGACGGGCTGATGGAACGTCTGGGCCGGCGCCCCAAGCAGGGTGCGAGCTGGCCGTGACCGCGCGCGGGCGTGTCATGCTTGGAGCATGAGACGCCCGGTGCTCACCTTTCTCCCGCTCGGCCTGTTCCTGCTCGCGATCGCCGAGATCGCCGTGTTCGTGGGCGTCGTCCACTGGGTCGGCGCGTTCTGGGCGATGGTGACGCTGGCCGCGACCAGCATCGCCGGTCTGTTGCTGCTGCGTCGCGAGGGCATCCGCGGGTGGCGGGCGTTCCGTTCGGCCGCCGAGGAGGGTCGCCCGCCGGGCGAGCAGGTCACCAACTCGCTGGTCGGGCTGCTGGGGGCGCTGCTGCTGGCGGTGCCCGGGTTCATCAGCTCGATCGCCGGTCTGCTGCTGGTGCTGCCGCCGTTCCGGGCGCTGGCCCGGCACGGGGTGCGCCGGCTGACCGAACGATACGTGTCGACAGCGGTCGCCGGTGACTTCTTCGGCCCGCGCCACGTCCGCGTCCGGCAGGGCGACCCGACCGACTCCCCGTCCACGCCGCCGCCGTCCTCGCCGGCCGGGGTGATCGAGGGCGAAGTCATCCGCTAGGCGCCCGTCTTTCCCGCCGCCCTCGTGCCGGGTCCTCCGCGCTCTCCCGTTCGGGCCTTCGCGCTGGCCTCGCGCTTCGCGCGCCCGCTCCTTCGCGCCGGACCCGCCCTCTGGCCTCGCGCACGGAAAAGCCCCCGTCGTCCTTGACGGGGGCTTTTGCTTGCCGTGCCCGCGGTTACCGGCCGCGCCGGGTGCGTACCTCTTCGAGCCGCTCGTTGAGGATGTCCTCCAGCTCGGAGATGGACCGCCGCTCCAGCAGCATGTCCCAGTGGGTACGCGGCGGCTTCGCCTTTTTCTGCTCCGGCTCGCTGCCGTCCACCAGGCGTGCGATGCTCCCGTCGAACTTGCACTCCCAGGTCGTCGGGACCTCGGCGTCGACGGCGAACGGCACCTCGAACTGGTGGCCCTTCACGCACAGGTATTCGCGGGTCTGCCGGGGAGCCAGTTCCGTATTACGGTCGGACTCGTAGCTGACTGCGCCAAGACGGCTGCCGCGCAGCATGCGTTCGCCCATGATCGGCATTCCCCTCGCTCGTGGTGCTGCTTCCGTTGGTGTAACGAAAGGGACGGTCGCGCGATTCCGCCCGACGCGCCCGTCAAGAGTCGTCGTGTGTCGGAGGTGTTAACGCTTACGAGCGTAGCGGCCCGCACCCCTTACCTGTCACTCAGCGACGACCCGGACGTGGACCTTGGTCCACTTTACGCCATAATGGGCGCTCTCCACATCTTGCGATATTGGTCACTCGGCGACCGGCCGTCCGCCCGTGAGTCACCCTCGCGGTGACCGTGACCTCGGACTTCCCGATCAAGGTCACGGCCGGCCGGATGGGCCACGACGGACACGCGTTGCGATCCGGATACGAAGATCAATTGCCGTCGATCCGACTCGCCGGCCGGTCTCGCGATACTGATCGCTGTGACGATCAAAGCGCTGATCCTCGACTTCGACGGCCTGCTCATGGACACCGAGACCACCCTGCTGCAGAGCTGGGTCTGGGAGTGGCGGCGGCACGGACTGACCCTCGACCCGGCCGGCTTCTTCGCCGATCACGGCGGCGACGCCAATGAGCCACGGTACGCCGCCCTGGCCGCCGCCGTCGGCCCCACCTACGACCGGGAGTCCAGCCACACGCTGCGAATGGCCCACCGCGCCGGGCTCAACGACCGGCTCCGCCCCGCGCCCGGCATCGTCGACTGGCTCGACCGCGCCGCCGGCCGAGGACTGCGGCTCGCCGTGGCCAGCAGTTCCGCCGCCGGCCACGTGATCTCGATGCTGGAGCGGGCCGGGCTGCGGTCGCGGTTCGAGGTGCTGGCCACCGGCGACGAGGTGGCCGCCGCCAAACCCGATCCGGCCGTCTACCTGCTGGCGTTGCGCCGGCTCGGGCTGCCGGGCCGGGAGGCGGTCGGATTCGAGGACAGCCCGCACGGCGTGGCGGCGGCTCAGGCGGCCGGCCTGCGGTGCGTCGCCGTGCCGAACGCGTACGCCGACCCGGCCCGCTTCACGGCCGCCGACCTGCTGCTGTCCAGCGCCGCGGATCGGTCGCTCGACGAGGTTCTGGCGGACCTTCCACCGGCCCCGGCTCAGGCTTGAGGCGACGGTGCCCGCCTTTCGGCCGGTCCGGGCTCGGGGCTGAGCCGGCTCTGGCCGCCCTCCCGCCGAACGGCACCTCCTTGCCGTCTGGCCCGATCCCTCGGCGCGGGAGCGGTGGGGGCGTCGGTGCTGGTGTCGTCGATCGGCGCGGTCCTCGGCCATGGTCAGCGGCGTTCGCCGGTCGCCGGGGAAGGCTCGCGAGGCGTCGCCGGCCGCTCCCGGCGGAGGCGGAACACGGCCAGCAGAAGGACCGGCGCCTCCAGGAACAGGGCGCCGGCCATCGCGGCGCCGATCGCGGCGCCGACGTCGTGGCCGGCTCGCCGGGCCGCGCCGAACAGGGCGACCAGCACCGCGACGCCGAAGGCGGTGCCGCTGTACTGCAGAGCCTGCAGGGCGCCGGAGGCGGAACCGGCCAAATCGCGCGGTACGGCGGTGAGGATCGAGCTCGACAGCGGCACGAAGGTCAGGCCGCCGCCCACGCCCAGCAGCATCAGCGGACCGAGGATGCCGCCGGCGTAGCTGGTGCCGGAGTCGAGGGCGGTCAGCCAGACCGCGCCGGCCAGAAACAGGATGGCTCCGGACAGAACCGCGCCACTGGGGCGCACGCGGGCGAGCAGCCGCGGCACGAGGCGGACGGTCAGCAGCATCGAACCCATGAGCGGGACGAGAGCCAGTCCGGCCCGCACCGGGCTGAGGTGCAGCACGCCTTGCAGGAACTGGGTGAGGAGGAAGAACGTGCCGAACATGGCGGCCGACGCCAAGGCGGCGGCCAGATAGCCGGTGCCGCGGCCCTGGTCGCGCAGCAGCGTCAACGGCAGCACCGGATCGGCCGCTGTCCGCTCCAGCATGACGAAGGCGGCCAGCAGCACGATCGCCGCGGCCAGCGGTGCGATCGCGGGGGCGGTCGCCCAGCCGTGTTCGGCGGCGTTGGTCAGGCCGAGCACCAGGGCGGCCACGCCGATGCCGGACGTCGCGATCCCGGGCAGGTCGAGGGCGCCGGTGGCGCGGGGAGTCTCCGGCAGGCGGCGCCGGGCCAGCAGGAGCAGCGCGACGCCGATCGGCACGTTGATCAGCAGGACGACGCGCCAGCCGGCGCCGGAGGTGAGCAGGCCGCCCAGGACCAGACCGAGGGTGCCGCCGGCCCCGAGGACGGCCGAGAAGACGGCGAGAGCACGGTTGCGGGCCGGACCGGCCGGGAAGGCGAGCATCAGCAACGCCATGGTGTTGGGGCCGGCCAGCGCCGCGCCCGCGCCCTGGGCGGCCCGCAACGCGATGAGCGTCCAGCCGTCGGCGGCCAGCCCTCCGCCCAGCGAGGTCACCGTGAACAGGGCGACGCCGATCAGCACCATCCGCCGCCGGCCGACCCTGTCGCCCAACCGTGCGCCGAGCAGCAGCAGGCCGCCGAACGCGACGACATAGCCGGACTGCACCCAGGACTGGCCGGCCACGTCGAGGCCGAGGTCACGCCCCGCACTCGGTAGCGCGACGGTCATCACGGTCGAGTCGATACCGAACATCAGTTGCACGGCGACTATCAGGATCAAGACCACGCGGCCCCTCCGGTACGCTATCCGGAGGAAGTCTCCGGTGACGCGAACGATACGGAGACTGTCTCCGCTAAGTCAAAGGAGATGTGGTGCGGGCCGACGCGCAACGCAACCGGGAACGCCTGATCGAGGCGGCCCAGGCGGTCTTCAGTGAGCAGGGCGCGGGCGCCTCGCTCGACGAGGTAGCCAAGCGCGCCGGGGTCGGGCCGGGCACCCTCTACCGGCATTTCCCCACGCGGGAGGCGGTGCAGGAGGCCGTCTACCGGGACGCGGTCGAACGGCTGTGCGCGGCCGGCGGCGCGCTCCGCGACGACACCGACGCCCGGCGAGCCCTCGTCGAGTGGATGCGCCTGCTGCTCGATCACATGATCGCCCGGCGGGGGCTGGCCGAGGCCCTGGTCAGCGCCCTGGGCAAGGAGGGCGAGGTCTTCGTGGACAGTCACCGCGCCCTGCACGAGGTCGGCGGCGACCTGGTCGACCGGGCCCGGCGGGCCGGGGTGGCGCGACCGGACATCGACCAGCGCGATCTGTTGTGGATGATCCACGGGATCGCGCAGGCCGGCGTCGGTCCGGATGGGGCGGCGCGCGCCCAGCGGCTGCTGGACATCATGGTCGCCGGCACTCTGTCCCCGGCCCGCGACGCCGACTGACGCCGGGGTGGCCCAAGCGGTCGGCGAGGCCCATGGGCTGAGCGCGGGTGTTGACGGAGGCCGGTGTGAGTGGGCGCGGGGTCCGTGATTGGACATCGGGAAGGGCACGATGAGCAGGTCGACCGGGCCGAGGAGGCGCAGGGCGAACACCGGGGGTGGGGTGGCGAGCCGGTTTCGGCTGGCCGAGGCCGCGGGCGGTGCGTTCCGGCGGCAGGGTCAGGTGTGGGCGGAGGCGCGCGGGGGCGGGGCGGTGCGCGGTTGACCGTTCAGTGCCGCCAGGGCGGAGGCCAGGTCGCTGAACTGGGTGGAGAGCTGGGCCGCGCGCTGGCCGGCGGCGTCAGCCTCGGCTCGGGTGGTAGCCAGGCGGCGTTCCAGGTCGGCGATGTCCTGGGCGGCGGTGCGGCGGTCGCGGTCGGCGGTGGCGGTGAGGTCGGCCAGGGCTCGTTTCGTGTCGTCGCGTTCGGCGGTGACCTGGGCCAGGGCCGTGGTGGCGCGGTCGGTTGCGGCGCGGGCCTCGGTGGCCTCGGAGCGGGCCGCTTCGGTGGCGCGGTGGGCGGTGGCCAGGTCGGCGACGGCGGCGCGGCGGGTGGTGGCGGCGTCCGCCTCGGCCGCGACGGCGGCCGCACGGGCGGTCTCGGCGTCGGATCGGGCGGCGGAAGCCTCGGCGCGGGCGGCGGCGATGTCGGCCTGGGCGGTGGTGAGGGCGCGGCGGGCCTCCGCGGCGTCTGACTCGGCGGTCGTCAAGGCGCGGCGAGCGTCGATGGCGTCTGACTCGGCGGCGGTCAGGGCGCGGCGGGCCTCGGCGGCTTCGGACTTGGCGGTGGCCAGTGCGGCGGTCAAGGCTTGCCGGGCCTCGGCGGCCTCGGAGCGGGCCTGGTCGGCGGCGTGGTGGAAGGACGTGGCGCGTTGGATGGCTTCGGCTAGCTCCGCGCGTACCCCATCGAGGGTCTGGCGGGTTTCGTCGTGGGCCGCGTCGGCCAATGTGGTGCGGTGGCGGGCCTCGTCGCGTTCCGTCTCGGCGGCCTCGGCGCGTTGGTGGGCGAGGGTCGCGCCGCTGGTGGCCTGTTCGAGGTCGCGGCGGGTCTCGTCGCGGTCGGCGTGTGCGGCGGCGATCTGGCGGGAGGTCTCAGCGCGGATCTCGGCGATCTGGCGTTCGACTCCGGCGGGGGACATCTCGGCGTGCAGCGCCTCGGTCAGGGTGCCGACCAGCTGGTCCAGGCGGTCGACGGCCTCCCAGGTGCGGGCCACCTCGCCGGCCAGGCCGGGGGAGGCGCGGTGTCGCATGCGGACGTTGCGGGAGGCGCGCTGGCACTCGCCGTCGTTGTCGCGGCAGTAACGGAACGGACGGCCGGCGGAGGCCCGCTGTGGCACCGGGCGCCCGCAATGGGCGCAGGGCCGGGTGTTCTCTTCCATCGCACCGGGACCCTACTGCCGGGCCGGGCGCTGTGATGGGAGCCGCGCCGACCAACCATTAACGTCCTAGGATGCTCTACACGATGTGCGCCGGGCCACCGCCTCCGTCACGGGTCAAAAACACGAACAAAAAGGAATCAACGACCGCCGCCTTTTGATTTGAGAAACTCCGGAGCCGGGTTCGCTCGCGGTGGAGGAGGGGCGCGTGGGCCGCACGAGGTCAGTCCGTCGGCGCGGTGGATCGTGCCGAGCGTGGTGCGGCGGACGTCGCGATTCCGCGAGGAAGCCGGTCGCGGCTCTCCGCCGTCATCTCCACCTCGCCAGTGAACTCGCCGGCGAGGTGGAGTCAGCGGTGGCGCGGGCTGGGGGCGGAGTGGACGGCGCGGCGTGGGTTCAGTGGTGGTGGTGTTCGTGGACTACGGCGTGGCCTTTGCCTCGGGCGATCATCCAGCGGTTGACGGGGGTGGTGAGGACGAAGGCGACGGCCAGGGACGCGATCAGGGTGATCCAGAAGAGGGTGCTGGTGAGACCGGCGTCCATGGCGCCGGGGATGGCGAGGATGAAGGCGTTGTCGACGAGTTCCATGACGGCGATGGAGACGGTGTCGGCGGCCAGGGCTATGCCGAGGGCGGCTTTGAGGGTGAGGCCGTGGCCGAGGATGCCGCGCATGGTCAGGGCGTAGCCGAAGACGAAGGCCAGGGCGATGGAGAGGATGACGGTGGCGGCGTTGTGCAGGCCGAGGGCGGTGCCGAGGACCATGCCGAGGATTTCGCCGATGGCGCAGCCGGTGAGGCAGTGCAGGGTGGCGGTGGCAGCGGTTTTCCACATGCCGACGAAGGTACCCCCTGGGGGTATCAGACGGGAAGGGTGAGGTGATCGGCGGCACGGTCGAGCTCGAGGCGGAGTGTGCGCAGGTCGTCGCCGACACCGGCGTGCAGGCGGCCGGCGCGGGCCTCGTTCTCGACGCGTTCGCAGACCTCGCTGACGGCGGCGGCGCCGATGTTGCCGGCGGCACCCCTGAGGCTGTGTGCCTCGTCCTCGACGGTTTGCCGGTCGCCGGTGCGGAAGGCTTCTTCGAGGGTGGCGAGGTGGCGTGGGGCGCGGTCGCGGAAGGAGGTGACGAGTCGTTCGACCAGGGCGAGTTCGCTTGCGGTGTGGTCGCCGGCGAGTTCGGTGAGGCGGTCGGCGATGGTGTCGCTCTTGGCGCGGGGCGGGCCGGGGCGGGTGGTGCTGCCGACCCAGCGGGCGAGGGCGGCGTCGAGTTCGGCTGGGTTGACGGGTTTGGCGAGGTAGTCGTCCATGCCGGCGGCGAGGCAGCGTTCGCGGTCGGCGTCCAGGGCGCTGGCGGTCATGGCGATGATCGGGGTGTGCCGGGCGGTGCCTTCCTCGCGGTGGCGGATTTCGGCGGTGGCGGTGAAGCCGTCCATGCGGGGCATGCGGCAGTCCATGAGGATGGCGTCGTAGTCGTGGTGGGCGGATTTGTCGTGGGCTTGGATGCCGTCGCCGGCGATGTCGGTGTCGTAGCCGAGGCTGGTGAGGATGCCGGTGGCGACCATCTGGTTGATGTCGTTGTCCTCGACGAGCAGGATTTTGCCCTTGCCCTTCTGGGTGGGCGGGGTTGGTGGGGAGATCACCGGGACGGGGACGACGGCGGCCATGCTTTGGGCGAGCAGGTCGTAGAGGGCGGAGCGGTGTACGGGTTTGGGCAGGTAGGTGGGTGTTGCGGGGCCGTGGTGGCCGGCGGGTGGGTGTTCGTTGAGGACGATGATGTGTACGGCGGGGATGTGGGGGTCGTCGGTGACGATGCGGGCGAGTCCGGTGGTGTCGACGTCGCCGGGGTCGGCGTCGAGGAGCAGCAGGTCGTAGGGGCGGCCGTGGTCGGCGGCGTCGCGTAGGGCGTGCAGGGTGTCGGTGGCGGTGGCCGCGGTGGCGACGGTCATGCCCCAGCGGCGCAGGTCGTCTTGGAGGGCTTCGCGGTCGGTGCCGGTGCCGCCGAGGAGGATGCGCAGGCCGGTGTTGCCGGTGAGGGTGTCGCGGGTGTCACCGGTGGCGGGTTCGAAGGGGATTTCGACCCAGAAGGTGCTGCCTTGGCCGGGTTCGCTGTCGACGCCGATGGTGCCGCCCATGGCTTCGGTGAGGCGGCGGCTGATGGCCAGGCCGAGGCCGGTGCCGCCGTAGGTGCGGGTGGTGGAGGCGTCGGCCTGGGTGAAGGGTTCGAAGAGGCGTTCGGCGTCGTGGGCGGGGATGCCGATGCCGGTGTCGGTGACTTCGATGCGGACGACGATGGCGTCGGCGCCGGGGTGGGTGGGTTGCCGGTCGGCGCGGATGGTGATGCTGCCTTGGCCGGTGAATTTGACGGCGTTGCCGGCGAGGTTGATGAGGATCTGGCGGAGGCGGCCGCCGTCGCCGCGGACGGCTGGGGGTAGGTGGGGTCCGCGGTGGGTGACCAGGGTGAGGCCTTTGTCGTCGGCGGCGGGGGTGATGAGGGCGGCGGTGTCGGCGAGGATGGCGCGCAGGTCGAAGTCGTGGTCGTCGAGGACGATTTTGCCGGCTTCGATTTTGGAGAAGTCGAGGATGTCGTTGATGACGCCGAGCAGGGCGTTGCCGGCGGTGTGGATGCCGGTGGCGTAGCGGCGCTGGGTGGGGTCGAGGTCGGTGGCGGTGAGGAGGCTGGCCAGGCCGAGGACGCCGTTCATGGGGGTGCGGATCTCGTGGCTCATGGTGGCGAGGAATTCGCTTTTGACGCGGGATTGGGCGAGGGCGTCGTCGCGGGCCTGTTCGGCGGCGTCGGTGGCTTCGCGCAGGCCGGTGACGTCGAGGCTGACTCCGCAGATGGCGTACAGGTCGCCGTGGTGGTCGTGGAGGGGGAATTTGTTGGTCTCGAAGTGGCGGCCGCGGCTGTCGGTTTCGTCGAGGTGGATGGGTCCGTGGTGGGCGCGGGCGTCGGCGGCGCGGAAGAGGGCGGCGTTGGCGGGGTCGATGAGTTCGTCGGTGTGGCCGATGATGGCGCCGGGCTGCAGGCCGAAGGATTGTTCGAAGGTGGTGTTGGCGAGCAGGTAGCGGCCGTCGAGGTCTTTGACGTAGATGAGGGATTGGCTGTTGGCGATGATGGCGCTGAGCATGGCGGCTTGGGCGTCGCGTTCGGCTTCGGCTTGGCTGCGGGCGTCGGCGTCGTGTTCGCGTAGTTCGATGTCGGTGCGGCGTTGTTCTTCGGCGGGTACGACGAACAGGCTGCCGGTGCCGCCGAGCAGGACGGCGTAGTTGCGGCGCAGGGTCCAGTAGTAGATGCCGACGCCGGCGGTGAAGGTGTCCCAGGCGGCGGTGGGCCACAGGCTCCAGCCGGCCATGTCGTGCATGGCGGTCGGCTGGGTCTGGTAGCTGGCCTGCCAGTAGATGGCGGCGTGCAGGGCGTGGCCGACGGCGCAGGAGAAGAAGATGAGGCTGGTGGCGACGGCGAGGCGGTTGGTGCGTAGCTGGCCGGCGCGGATGACCGGGACGAGGATGGCCATGCAGATGGCCGCGTAGGAGCTGGCGATGACGATGTTGCCGGCGAGTGCCCATTGCTGCGCCACGTATGCCTGTTCGGCTGCTGTGGCGCAGCCCTGAGGGTGTTATGTGGTTGCGGGTGGCCGGGTGCGGGTGGTGAGGGCGGCGAAGGTGAGGCCGAGGGTGGTCCACATGATGGCTTGCACGCCCAGGGAGGTGATCCGGAAGTTCCAGAGCAGGCTGGGCGGGAAGGTGGCGGGGACCTCGTCGATGTTGGGGAGCAGGGCGTAGCCGATGGTGACGATGAGCAGGAACGCGCCGAGGCCGGTGAGGAGCCGGAGCCATTCGGGGGTGTGGGGGCGTGGGGCTCGGAAGGCGAGCACGGCGGCGGCGACGGCGGTCACGCCGATGACGAGGATGGCGAGGTAGCTGCCGGTGCGCTGGTCGATGGTGGCGGGGTCGCCGACGGCGGGTGGGTTGGGCGGGTATTTGATCCAGGGTACGAGGACGACGCCGAGTAGTCCGGCGGCGGCGAGGCCGAGGGCGGCGCGGGTGTCGTGGTGGGTGTGCAGGCGGCGGCGGAGCAGGGCGTAGGCGACGGCGAAGAGGCCGCCGAGGGCGACGCCGTAGAGGCCGGTGGCCAGGAAGAGGCCGCCTTTCTGGCCGTCGCGGGAGACCAGGGGTTCTTCGGTGGGGGTGCCGGGGGCGGCCGGTGGTGCGGCGGCTTCCTCGATGGCGATGGCGGCGTCGACCTTGGGTTCGCCGATGGTGTAGGCGAAGACGCCGGCGAGCAGGCCGGCGATGAGGCCGGCGAGCAGGCCGCGTAGGAGGATGGTGCCGAAGCCGGTCGCCTTGGTGGTGGCGGTCAGTGGCACGGGACGCCCAGCAGGTGCCGGCCGTCGTGCATGAGCTCGTGCATGTACATGCCCGAGCGGGAGATGGCGCCCTGGTCGAAGGCGACGAGGTAGGCGAGCAGGAGGGCGCCGGCGACGACGGCGAGGGCGATCCAGAGCAGCCGCGGGGTGATCAGCGGAGCGGTGATCGGCGTGGGGGTCGGCTGTGACATGTGCAGTCTCCTCGCGGGATGACGCGTCCCGTTGAGCGGCCTGCTGACCCGTGAGTGTCCTGGCTCGCCGGTGGCCCGGCTGACAGTGGCGCGACCGCACCGGAATTTCACCGGTTTCCCTCACGTGCCGCAGTTGGTCTCTACAACCTATCGATGGACCCGGCCGGGCGCCAGGGTGGCGGGCGTCGCACCGTGGTGGAAGCCGGTAGCATCCACCCGGATCGTTGAACGGGGGTTCACAGGATGCGGGCTGGGCGGTGGTGGGCCGCGCTGGTGGCGCTGGTGGTGGTGCTGACCCCGGCTCCGGCTCAGGCGCGGGCGGCGCGGTGTGATCAGGTGCCGCGGCCGGGTGCGGTCAATCGTGAGCTTCCGTATGAGGATCAGCTGTACGACCTGCCCCGGCTGGCGTCGCTGGCGTCGGGTGCCGGGGTGCGGGTGGCGGTGGTGGATTCCGGGGTGGACGCGAGGCATCCGCAGCTTGAGGGGCGGGTGGCGGTGGGCCGGGATCTGTTGCACGGCAATCCGGACGGGCGGCAGGACTGTATCGGGCACGGCACGGCGGTGGCCAGCATCATCGCGGCGTCGCCGCAGGTGGGTGTGCCGTTTCATGGGCTGGCGCCGGGGGCGACGATCGTGCCGGTGCGGATCACCGAGAAGGAGACGATCGACGGCAGAGAGGTCGGCAAGGACGGTTCGCCGGCGCAGTTCGCGGAGGCGATCTCGTGGGCGGCGAGCCGTGGTGGCGGCAACGCGCGGGTGATCAATTTGTCGGTGGTGATGACGCGGGACAACGCGGCGGTGCGCCGGGCGGTGGAGCGGGCGGTGGCCGACGGTGTGGTGGTGGTGGCCGCGGCCGGTAATTCCGGTAGGCCGGGTGATCCGAATCTGACGCCGTATCCGGCGGCGTATTCCGGGGTGATCGGGGTGGGCGCGGTCGACGGTAACGGGGTGCGGGCGTCGTTCTCGCAGCACGGGGCGTATGTCGACATTGTGGCGGCGGGCACCGGGGTGACGGCGGCGACGCCGGGTTCGGGGCACGGCGGTTTCGAGGGTACGAGTTTCGCGACGCCGTTCGTGGCGGCGACGGCGGCGCTGATCCTGCAGCGGGAGCCGCAGCTGACGCCGGAGCAGGTGCAGCGGCGGCTGGTCGCGACGGCTGATCCGGCGCCGGGTGGTGGGCGTAGTGACGAGTACGGGTTCGGGTTGCTGAATCCGTACCGGGCGGTGACCGAGACGTTGGGTCCGGAGCGTGTTCCGTCGCCGGTGGCCGCGGCGGACACGGGTGAGGATCCGGCTTCGGTGGCGTTGCGTGCGCGGCGGGAGCGGTCGCAGCAGCGGGCGTTGGTGTTCGGGCTGGCCGGGCTCGGTCTGGTGGCGTTGGTGGCGTTGGTGGGTGCGGTGATCCGGCGGGGGCGGCGCCGCGACTGGCATCCGGCCTGAGGTTCAGGGCTTGGGCTGGATCTCGATCAGGGCGATGCCCGGGTTGGGCAGGTCGAGTTCGAGGGTGAGGGTTCCGTCGGGGCCGGCGGTGAGGGTGCGGGCGGGTTCGGCTTCGTCGAGGCGGTCGTCGGCGGTCAGGGTGTGCCATTGGTCGTCGTCGGGCCAGTCGGCGCCGCCGCCCAGGGCGGCCCAGCGGGCGGCGACGTTGTTGTGCCGTTGGTCGACCCGCCAGGTCCGGGCTTGGCAGTCTGTGCCGGGGGCGTGGCCGGGGACTTGTAGGCGGACGAGCCGGTCGAGGCCGGGCGTGCCGCCGGCCTTGCTCTGGTCGAGGGTGCCGTTCCAGATCAGCACGCTGGTGGTGCCGGGGGCGGAGGTGGCGGCCCAGGCCTGGATGAGGCTGCCGGCGCCGTCGCCGGTGGCCGTGACCGGGAGTTCGGTGTCGCCGAGCCGGTCGAGCAGGCGCAGCGCCCAGTATTTGGGTTTGGCCAGGTTCCCGACGGTGAGCAGCCCGAAGCCGCCGTGGATGAGGCGCTGGGGGCGGCCGAGTTCCTCGAAGTGGTCGGAGATGACCCAGGGGGCGAGGGCGTCAACGCGGCCGGCGGCCGAGCGCATGCCGCGCAGCAGGAACGTGGCCGCGAAGACGGAGTCGTTGATCGGGTGTCCGTGGGTGGCGGTGACGCCCCATTCGGTCCAGAGCAGTGGTTTGCCGCCGGCCAGGGGCCGCAGGTCGAGCGGGGCGGTGCCGTAGACGTGGGTGGACAGGAAGGCGACGTTGTCGCGGGTGGTCTGTTCGGTGATCCAGCCGGCGGCGGCGGTGGCCGGGCCGCCGACGGCCAGTGGGGCGAGGGCGGCGGCGGTGGTGTCGTAGAGGCGCCAGTATTCGTCGGGGGTGCCCGACCAGAACACCGACAGGTTGGCTTCGTTCCAGACCTCGAATTTCCAGTGGCTGATCTCGTCGTGGCCGTAGCGGTCGGCCAGGTGTGCGGCGAACGCGCGGAGGTGGCCGGCCCAGCGGTCCCAGTCGGCCGGGGGCGAGATGATCCCTTCGTACGCGAAGACGGTTTGTGTGGGGTCGCGGGCCAGGTCGGGGGGCATGAAGCCGAGTTCGACGACGGGCCGGTAGCCGAGGGCGAGGATTTGGTCGTAGACGGTGTCGACCTGGTCGAAGGGGGCGGACAGGATGCCGTGGGCGCGGACTTCGGCGATGTGGAGTTCGTGGTGGGCGCGGGCGAGGGCGTCGTGTAGTCCGGTGCCGATCGGGCGGCCGCCGGTGTGGTCGGTGGACAGCAGGTGGGTGAGGTGTTCGGAGCCGATCATGGCGCGCCAGAGGCGGTGGATGGGTGTGCCGGTGGCGCCGATGGTGATCTGGACCTGGGCCGAGGTGTCGCCGTCGGTGACCGGGGCCGGGGCCGACAGTGGGCCCAGGGCGGTGACGGTGGCCAGGGCGGCGACGGCGTAGCAGCCGCCGCGGGTGTCGGTGGTGTCGGCGAAGGGGCCGTGCGGTACGGCGAGGACGTCGCCGCCGCCGAAGTCGGCCACCGTGAACGGGCCGTCGGCGGTGTCCGCGCGGTAGACGGCGTAGCCGATGGCGCCGGGCACGGGATCCCAGGTGACGGTGACCTGGTCGCGGCCGGTGACCGCCCGCACGGAGGTGGGTGCGGGCAGGTCGGCGGTCCGGGTTTCGCCGGGGGTGCGGTCCTGTGCGCCGCCGGCGCCCATGAGCGCGGCCCAGGCCGCCTGTGCCGGTGACGGTGTCGTCATCGGCCGCCACCGAGCTGGGGGAGTCGTTGCCCGGCGGGCACGTTGAATGTCTCGGCGGCCAGCAGGGGCCGGATTCGTTGTTCGAAGGTGCGGTCGACGAAGGCGTGTTTGAGGACGTCGCCGCCGAGGTGGTTGCCGACCGCGCCCATGATCATGGATTGGTCGAGGGAGAGGTAGCGGTGGGCGACCTGGCCGGTGCCGACGTTGACGGCGTCGTAGAAGCCGCCCGGCCCGTAGGCGTCGAAGTGCGCCGCGAGTCTGGTCAGGTTGGCCACGGCGGGGTGTGGGGCGTACGGCAGGCCGAGGAACGCGGCGTGCGGCGTGACCACCGCGTCGCCGTAGGACGGGGTGGGGCCGGCGGGGCGGCAGGTGCCGAACCCGGCGTCGTAGTTGGTTTTTTGCACGTCGGAGGGGTATCCGCCGGTGTCCATGCCCATGGCGTCGACGCCGTAGACGTCGTAGCCGCCGGCCGGGTCGGAGGCGGGGGAGAAGCCCCAGTAGCCGTACCGGGCGTCGTTGAGGCCGTGTTCGATCTGCCCGGCGACGGTGGCGGGATGGTTGCGGCCCCAGGACCGGGGTCCCCATTGGGCCTCGGGCACGAACAGGTCGGGCATCAGGGCCTCGAACATGTCGCCGCCCCAGGACGGCACGAAGGTGATGCCGCGGTAGCGGTAGGAGCCTTCGTACACGCTGACGCCGCGGTGGGTGGTGGTGAAGCCGTGCGGTTGCATTTCCTGCCACGAGTAGTCGCAGTTGTCGGGCAGGGTGCGCATGGTGTCGTAGTAGGCCTGGGCCGGGATCTGCCCGGCGCCGATGCCCAGGTAGGTGGCGATGCGTGGTTCGGTGACGGTGATGTCGTAGTGGTTGCAGGTGAACCAGACGCCGTTCTGCGGCACCGAGCAGCTGGTGGTCTCGGGTGGCGGTTCGGTGTCCCAGAAGCCGCCGCGGATCAGGCCGCGCGGGCCGATCGGGGTGGTGGCGGCCGGGTTGTAGTAGTAGCCGAAGTTCATTCGCGACAGCACCCGGTCGGCCTTGCCCCGCAGGCTGGGGTAGGCGCCGCGGACCACGCGCAGGGCCGCCGCCAGCCAGCCGTTGTCGACGCTGGACAGGAACGGTGTCACCGGGTGGTGGTCCTCGATCGGCCAGGTCGTGATGACGGCGCCGGTGGCCGGGTCGTACCAGTTGTAGAACATTCCCGACGGTGTGTGGTGGCGCAGGGTGGCCAGGGTGTCGAGGGTTTGTGACACGCGGTGGCGGGCTTCGCGTGCGGAGATGACGCCCAGCCGGTCGGCGGCGACCGCGGACCACAGGTAGCCGCCGATGTTGGTGGGTGAGGTGTAGGGCGAGGGTGCCGACAGGTCGCCGGTGATGTTGTCGGAGACCAGGCCGGTCCGTGGGTCGGTCATCGCGGCCAGCGAGTGCCAGGTGTCCTTGGCCCAGGTTCGCAGTGGGTCGGGTTTGGCGGTGGCGGCGGTCGACGACCCCAAGATCAAGATCAGGGTCATCGCGGGTACGAGCAGACGTCTCATTGTCCGGCACCTCTCACTTGAGTCCGGTGGTGGCGATCCCGCGCATGAAGTGCCGTTGCAGGATCAGGAACACGACGAGCACGGGCAGCACCACCACGACCGCCCCGGCCAGCAGCAGCCCGAAGTCGGTGCGGTTCTGCCCCACGCTGTAGAGCGCAAGCGCGACCGGCAGCGTGTACTTGTCCTCGGTGGTGGCCACGACCAGCGGCCACAGGAAGTTGTTCCAGCTCGACAGGAACGTCAGGATGCCCAGGGTGGCCAGGGCCGGGCGGCACAGCGGCAGCACGATCCGGAAGAAGACGCGCCACTCGCCGGCGCCGTCGACCCGGGCCGCCTCGATCAGGTCGTCGGGGACGGTGGACAGGAACTGCCGCATCAGGAACACGCCGAACGGGCCGGCCAGCAACGGCAGGATCAGCCCGGCGTACGAGTCGGCCAGGCCCAGGTTCGACACCAGCACGAACTGGGGCACGAACAGCACCATCGCGGGCACCATCAGCATGCCCAGCACGATCAGGAACAGCGCCCGCCGGCCGGGGAAGCGCAGTTTGGCCAGGGCGTAGCCGAGCAGGGAGCAGAACAGCAGGTTCCCGGCGGTGACCGCGACCGCGACCAGCGCCGAGTTGGCGAAGTAGAGCGGGAAGTCGAGCCGGGTGAACAGCTGCCGGAAGTTGTCCAGGGTCCATGTGTCGGGCAGCCAGGTCGGCGGCACCCGCCGGATCTCGGCCTCCGGTTTCAGCGCGGCCAGGGCCATCCACAGGAACGGGCCGACGACCACCAGCAGCCCGGCCGACAGCACCCCGTAGAGCGTGGCCCGGGCGACGCGGTCCTGCGGACGCAGCATCGTCAGTCCCTCTCGCCGAGCAGCCGGAATTGCAGCACCGACAGCGCCACGATGGCCACGAACAGCACGTAGCTGGCCGCGGCGGCGTAGCCGTAGTTGCCGAACCCGAACTGGTTGTAGATGTGGTAGGACACCGACAGCGTCGCGTTGAGCGGCCCGCCCTGGGTCATCACGAACGGCTCCTCGAACAGCTGCAGGAACCCGATCGAGGTGATCACCGCGCCGAACAGCAGCGTCGGACGTAAAAGGGGCAGCGTGACGTGGCGGAACTGCTGCCGGCGGCCGGCGCCGTCGAGGGTGGCCGCCTCGTACAGATCTGCGGGGATGCCCTGCAGGCCGGCCAGGAACACCACCATCAGGAACCCGAAGTTGCGCCACACCGCCATCACGATCAGCGACGGCAGGGCGGTCGAGGTGCTGCCCAGCCAGTCCGGGCCGGCGACACCGGCCGCGCGCAGCAGGTTGTCGACCAGGCCGGCGTCGGGGTCGAGCAGGAAACGCCAGATCACCGCGATCGCCACGATCGAGGTGACCACGGGCAGGTAGAAGCCGACCCGGAAGGCCGCCCGGAACCGGATCAGTCCCGAGTTCAGCGCCGTCGCGGCGGCCAGGGCGACCACGATGTTCAGCGGCACACCGAACACCACGAAGATCAGCGTGTTCAGTGCCGCCCGGCCGAACAGGTCGTCGGAGAACAGGCGGGCGAAGTTGTCCAGGCCGACGAAGTTGACGGCCAGGGGGTGGCGCAGGTCGGTGGCGCGCAGGTCGGTCAGGCTCATCACCAGTGAGGCGAGCACCGGCAGGGCCATGAAGACGAGGAACAGGACGGTGAACGGGGCGGCGAAACCCCACCCGGTCCACGCGTTGCGCCGTTGACGCGGCGGCGCCGGGGCGGGGCGGGTCCGCGGGACGGTCACGTCAGCCGCCCGTACCGATGGAGTCAGCCTTGCCCTGCACCGCCTTGACCGCCTGGGCGGGGTCCTCGCCGGCCTTGGCGACCTTCTCCATCTCGGTGTCGAACGCGGCCGCGACCTGCTCCCAGGTCGGGAAGGTCGGCGGGGCCTTGGCGTCGGCGAGCTGCCGGCCGAACACCTTGAGGAACTTGTCGTCGGCCAGCGTCGGGTCCTGCCAGGCCGAACGCACCGCGGGCAGGTCGGTGGTCCGCTGGTACCAGCGGCTCTGCACCTCGGGGCGGGCCAGCCACTGCAGGAACTTCCAGGCGCCGTCGCGGTTCTTGGCGTCTTTGAACACGGCGAGGTTGGAACCGCCGATGAACGAGGTGGCCGACTTCTGTTTCGGCATCGGCGCCACCGCGAACTTGTCGTCGAAACCGGCCCCGCCCTGCTCCTTGATCAGCCCCACGTGCCACGGCCCGGACATGAACGCGCCGATCTCACCGGAGACGAACGCCGGTTCCAGGGCGCCTTCCGGTAGTTCCTTGGGGGCCAGGCCCTCGGTGTAGAACGACTGGTAGTACTTCATCGCGTCGGCCAGTTCCGGAGTGTCGAACGTGTATCTGCTGTCGTCGGCGATGCGGGCGCCGTTGGACCAGGCGAACGGCATCACGTACTGCCACGAGCCGGTCTCGCCGGGCTTGAGGTTGATGCCCCATTTCGCGCCGCCCGCCTTCAGGGCCTTGGCCATCGCCTTGAGGTCGTCCCAGGTGGCCGGCGGTTCCGTGATGCCGGCCGCGCGGGCCAGGTCGGTGCGGTAGTAGATCACCCGGGTCTCGACGTACCAGGGCACGCCGTACGAGGTGCCGTCGACGACCGTGGTGTCCCACGCGCCCGGGAAGTAGGTGTCCCGGCTGAACAGCTCGGCCGGCGCCGGGTCGAGCGCGCCGGTCGTGGCGAACTCGCCCTGCCAGGTGGTGCCGATCATCGAAGCGTCCGGGGTCTGCCGGGCCGCGATGGCCGAGGCGATCTTCTGGTGCGCGGCGTCCCACGGCACGGCGGTCACGTTGACGTGCGCGTCCGGGTTCTGCTTGGTGAACTCGCCGGCGAACGCGCTGAGTTTTTCGCCCTCGGTGCCCATCGCCCACACCGTGATCTCGCCGGTGGCCTTGCCCTCGGCCACCGACCGGGCCTGCTGCCGGCCGCCGCCGGAGTCGCGGCCGCAGCCGGCCAGCACGAGCGCCGCCGCGGCGGCCACGACCGCCGCCTTGCCTATGGGTGAGTTCATTGCTCCTCCGGAGGATGGGGGCCGCAGCTGCGCCGCACGACGAGCTGGGTGGGAAGGACCCGGCGCCGGGGCGCGGGCTGGTCGTCGTGGTGGCGTCCGGCGATGCGTTCGTGCAGCCAGCGCGCGGCGGTCGCGCCCAGCTGCCGCATCGGCTGCGCGACGGTGGTCAGCCCGGCGAACCGGGCCGCCATCAGGTCGTCCCAGCCGGTCAGGGCCACGTCGGCGGGAACGCGTACGCCGTGGTCGGCGGCGGCCAGGTGCACACCCAGGGCGACCTCGTCGTTGGCCGCGACGATCGCGTCCGGCCGGTCGCGCAGCACCGCGGCGGCGGCCCGGCGGCCACTGTCGAGATCGAGGGCGCACGCTACGGGCGCCGGCGCGTCGAGCCCGTGCGCGGCCAGCGCGGCCGACACCCCCGCGTAGCGGCCGGCCACGTCCGGCGCGCCCTCCGGGTCGCCGAGGAACACGAAACGGCGATGCCCGTGGGCCAGCAGATGCTCGGTCAGCGACGCGGCCGTGCCCTCGTTGCGGGTGCGGATCGTGTCCACCCCGGCGACGGGTTCGCGGGCCACCAGCACCAGCGGCAGTCCGGTGGCGGCGATCTGCTCGACGACGTCGTCGCCGGCCGACTGGCTGATGATGGCCAGGCCGTCGACCCGGCCGGCCAGCTCCCGCACGGCCGCGGTGGCGTCGGCGCGGCCGTTGGTGGTCAGGATCAGCACGCTGCTGCCGAACCCGGCGGCGGTCTCCTCGTAGCCCAGGACCACCTCGGCGTAGTACGGGCCGACCAGGTCCGGGAACACGATCCCGTTGGCCGCGTGCCGGCCCTCGGCCAGGGAGCGGCCCGACCGGTTGGGGGTGAACCGCAGCTCGGCCGCGGCGGCCCGCACCCGGGCCCGGGTCTGCTCGGTGACCAGCTCGGAGCCGCGCAACGCCCGCGACACGGTCGCGATCGACACGCCGGCGCGCTGCGCCACCTCGTAGATGGTCGCCGCCTTCGTACCTGTAAGCGCTTTCATCGCCACGCCGCGAACGTAACCCCGGCGACACGAGCCCGAAACCTGCGACGGCCCGCCTCGCGTGTTCTGCGGTTTCCGGCAGAACGTGCGAAGCGGGGCCGCTCTCTGCAAGCGCTTACATTGCTCCGATTCGACTCAGAAGCGCTGGTTGTACTTCGGCGACTTGAACGTCTGCCCGTTCTCCAGCAGCGTCAGCTGTGCGTAGATGTCGTCCTCGTCGTCCTCGAACGGCGGCTGGTCCTCGTTGAGCACCGCGCGGTCCACCGTCGCCTCGAAGTTCGCGCTCAGCCCCCACTCGTCCGACGCGCCGGCCTGACCCTGCTGGTTGAGCGTGTAGACCGAGTGCTCGCCCTCGAACGGCCACGTACTGATGTCGGAGGCGACGATCTCGGCCCGGAACGGCGTCGCGTTGTGGTCGATGTACTGCTGCGCCTGCGCCCGCGACATGTGCGCGTCGATGCCGATCCGCACGTGGTACCGGCCGTCGGGCAGGTGATCGATGGTCAGGCAGACGTTGCTGCCGGTCGCGCCGGTGCACTTCATGTCGGCGTGCGCCGGCGACGCCATCACCCCCAGGGTCACCGCGGCCGCGCCACCGACCGCCAGAACCTTCGCCAGCACACTCTTGCGTTTGTTCACAACCGAACTCCCCTTCGTCGCGGAGGACCCTCGCCTCCTGCCCGAAAGCCTGTCGGCCCCCACCGGCCCGGCCGCCGATCCCGGACGATCCCGGACGCCCACCGTCGGCTCGGCGACAGCGATGTCACGCCCACCCATGATCTGATCGATCGACCATGACCGATCAGCTCGAACCGCCCGACCCCGGCGGCGCACACACCCTCGACGACCTCGCCGCCCGGCTGCGCACCCTGAAGATCTGGGCCGGCGACCCCTCCTACGAGACCATCCGGGCCCGCGTCAGCACCGCCTGGCGCGCCGCCGGCCGACCAGCCGCCGAAGCCGCCGGCAAGAACACCGTCGCCGACTGCTTCCGCACCGGACGCCGCCGGATCAACGCCGACCTGGTCGTGGCCATCGTCGCCGCCCTGCACGACGACCCCGGCTACGTCAACCAGTGGCGCCAGGCGCTACGCGTGATCAGCGGCGAGACCGCCGGCGGCGGGCAGGTCCGGGTCCTCGGCACCCTGCCCCCGTCGGCCGGCGACTTCACCGGCCGGGCCGCCGACCTCACCCGGCTACGGGCCCGGCTGCGCGCCGGGCAGGTCGCGACCATCACCGGGCCGCCCGGCACCGGCAAGACCCGGCTGGCCGTACACACCGGACACGCCCTGCTGCACGCCGGCCACGTCGACCGGGCACTGTTCGTCAACCTGCGCGGCTACCACCCCGACGGTCCGCCGGCCGACCCCGCCGCGGTCCTCGACGGATTCCTGCGGGTGCTCGGCGTACCCGCCGCCCGGATCCCGCACACCCCGGCCGCCCGCCGCGCCGCCGTCCGCGCCGCCGCCGGCGACCGCACCCTGCTGATCCTCGACAACGCCGCCGACGCCGCCCAGATCCAGCCCCTGCTCACCGGCGGACCGGCCCTGATCACCAGCCGCCGACGCCCGGCCGGGCTGGCCGCCACCGTCGCCCTCGGCCCCTTCACCGCGCAGGAATCCGCGGCCTTCCTGGCCCGCGAACTCGCCGGCATCCCGGTCGGCGCCGACCCGCACGCCGCCGCGCGCATCGCCGAACGCTGCGGGCACCTGCCCCTGGCCCTGAGCGTGCTCGCCGCGCACGCCCGCGCCACACCCGGCTGGACCCTCACCGACCACGCCGAACGCCTCGACGAGGTCCGCCCGCACGACACCGTCCTGGCCGCCATCGGCCTGTCCTACCGGCGGCTCACCCCCGACCGGCAGACCCTGCTGCGGCTGGCCGCCCTGCACCCCGGCCCCGACACCGACGAACGCGCGCTGGCCGCCCTGACCGGCGCCGCCCTGCCCGCCACCCGCGCCGCCCTGCTCGACCTGCGCCGCGACCACCTGCTCGACGAACCGGCCCCCGGCCGGTACGCCCTGCACGACCTGATCCGCGCCTACGCCCGCGACCGCTCCGCCGACGAAGACCCGCCCCAGACCCGCCGCGACGCCACCACCCGCCTGCTCGACCACTACGTCACCGCCGCCGCCACGGCCGCCGCCCAACTCAATCCGGCCGAAGCCGACCTGCTGCCCGCCGCGCCACCCGGCCCGCTCACCCCGGCCCTGTCCAGCGTCGGAGCCGCCGTCGCGTGGCTGGACAGCGAACGCGTCACCCTGCTCGCCGCCATGGCCCTCACCGCCGCCCCCGCATGGCACACCCAGGCGATCCAGCTGTCCGCCGCCCTCTCCCGCTACCTCTACGGCGGACACGTGGCCGACGCGTGCACCGTCCACGAGACGGCCATGCACGCCGCCCGGGCCCTCGGCGACCGCCCGGCCGAGGCATGGTCGCGGATCCGGCTCGGCGTCGCCATGCTCACCGCCGGCCGCCTGACCCGGGCCACCGAGCACATCAACGCCGGACGGCGCCTGTTCGCACAGTTCTCCCCGGCCGGCGACGTCACCGGGCAGGCGGCCACGGCCTACCTCGCCGGCGTCGTGCACGCCGCCGAGGGCCGCCTCGAACCGGCCACCCACGACCTGCGCCTGTCCATCGGGTTGTTCCGCGCGACCGACCGCCCGGCGTCGCTGGCACGTTGCCTGACCGCCCTGGCCGGGGTCGAGCGGCGGCAGGGCGACCTCGACACCGCAGCGGCCCACCTGGCCGAATCGGCACGGCTGTCCGCGACCGCCCGCGACGCGCTCACCCTGGCCAAGACCCGGACCGTCCTCGGCGAGGTCGAGACCGGCCGGGGCAACCTCAGCGCCGCGGCCCGCCACCTCGGCGTCGCCACGCGCCTGTGCCGGGCCACCGGGCAACCCGCGTACGAGGCGTGGGCGCTGCACAGCCTGGCCCGGGTCCGGGAACACCAGGGCCGCACCGCCGAAGCCCTGCGGGCCTACCGCGACGCGCTGGACGGCTTCCGCCGGACCGGCCAGCAGGACGGCGAACGGGCGGCATCGCGGGGCCTGGCCGCGGTCGCTCAACCGAGCGCGGTCCCATCATGATCCACGGGGCCGCGCGGCGAGGCGCTCCGCGTCACCGGCCGGCGGCTGCGATCGTCTTGTAGAAGAAGCTGCAGTCGCGCGGCACGCCGGACGGGTCGGCGGCCATCGCCGGGACTATGCCGTAGCGGTGCCAGCCCGCCCGCTGGTAGAGCGACTCGGCGGCGCTCGCGGTCTCGGTGTCGAGCATCAGCAACCTCACCCCGGTGGCGGCGGCGGTGTGCTCAGCCGCGGCGAGCAGCCGGCGGGCCAGGCCACGGCCGCGGTGGGTACGCAGAACGGCGAGCTTGAGCACGTCGGCGCGGTGCCGCTGGTTGGGCTTGTCCGCGTAGGCCAGGGAGATCGTCCCGGCCACGACGCCGTCGTCACGGGCCACCCACACGGCCAGGCCGCCCGCGCCCACCGCGGGCGAGCGGGCCCGCCACCACGCCGTGGCCGCGGGCACGTCGAAACCGGCCAGGAAACCCACCGACGCGCCGTCGTCGACCGCGTCCACCAGCACCGCGGCCAGGGCGGGCAGCTGCTCCTCGAACGACGCCGCGTCCAGCCGCTCGATCACGGCAGCACCGGCCCGACCGCGCGGGTTCTCGATCATGGCAATACCGGCACGATCGGGTACCGCCCGACCGGATTCTCGATCACGGAAGCACCTGCACGATCGCGTACCGCACCGCACGCCCGCCCGGGTTGCGGAACCGGGTGGCGTGCCACAGACGGAACCGGAGGCAGTCACCGGCGGCCAGCTCGTGGGTCGCGTCGCCGTCGGTCAGCGACAGGACGCCGTCCAGGACCCAGACGTGCTGCTCCAGGCCGGGCACGGTCGGGCGGTCGTAGGCCACGTCGGCGCCCGGCTCGAGCACACCCTCGATCAGCTCGGCCCGCAGCCCGGCGTGCGGCGGCGACACCGCGCGGCGGGTGAACCCGGCCCCGCCGTCGCGCCACACCGGCTGCTCGGCCGCCCGCACCAGCGCCGCGGCCGGCGCGGACTCGACCTCGGCCAGCAGCCGCGACTGGGTCATCCCGTACGCCGCGCAGATCCGGCCCAGCAGCGCCGTCGTCGGGCTGACCTCGCCGCGCTCCAGCCGCGACAGCGTCGACCGGCTCACCCCGGACCGGTCGGCCAGAAATTCCAGCGACCAGCCGCGCCCGGCCCGCAAAGATGCGAGGCGGACGGCCAGCCGGTCCTCCACAGCGTCTCCCACATCCGGGATGCTATCCCATATGCGAGAGGACGGTCATGTTCGAGCCGGGACTGGCCCTGTGCGGGGCGTTCTACCGCGAAGTCGTACGGCCGCTGCTCGACCAGCCGCACACGGCCGCGCTGATCGGGCCCGGCTCGGAGGTCCTCGGGTTCGACTCGCCCCGGTCCACCGACCACGACTGGGGGCCGCGGCTGCAGCTGTTCGTGGCGCCGGAACTGGCCGGCGAGATCAGCGCGATGCTCGGCCGGCGGCTCCCAGCGAGCTTCCGCGGATACCCGGTCCGCTTCCCGGCGACCCACGGCACCGACGGGCACCAGGTGTGGGCCGGCCCGCTCGCCGAGTGGTGCGCCCAACGGCTCGGGTTCGACGCGACCCGCGGTGTCACCGACGCCGACTGGCTCGCCACGCCGACCCAGCGGCTGGCCGAGACCACCGCGGGCGCGGTCTACCACGACGGCGACGGCGAACTGACGGCCCTGCGCGACCGGCTCGCCTGGTACCCGGAACACCTGTGGCGCATCGTGCTGGCCGCGCAGTGGACACGGATCGCGCAGGAGGAGGCGTTCGTCGGGCGCACCGCCGAGGCCGGCGACGAGCTGGGCAGCCGGGTCGTCGCCGCGCGGCTGGCCCGCGACGTGATGCGGCTGTGCCTGCTGCTGGAACGGCGTTACCCGCCCTACAGCAAATGGCTGGGCTCGGCGTTCGCGGCGCTACCGGACATCACGGCCACGGCGGCGGCGCTCCGCACGGCGGTCGGCGCCGGCGACGCGGCGCTACGGCAGGAGGCGCTGTGTACGGCGTACGAGCTGACCGGCCACCGGCAGAACCGGCTCGGCCTCGCCCCGGCCGTGGACACGACCCGGCGCATGTATCACGACCGCCCGTACCCGGTCATCGACGCCGGCCGCTTCGCCGCCGCCCTGCACCCGGGGTGGACGCCCGGGGCCGTGGACACCTATGTGGACAGCACCGACGTGCTGGCGCGGCCGGCGCTGACCCGGGCCCTTTCCGGCGCGACCCACCGGGACAACCCGCAGCCGGGCGCGGGGAGGTCTCCCCGCAGCTAGGCCGGCGCCGGACAGCGGCGACTGATCGGCCCGGCGTACCCATCACAGCCGTTGACTTCAGATCTGGGCCGGCACCCGTCACAGCCGTTGGCTTCTGATCTGGGCCGGCACCCGTCACAGCCGTTGACTTCTGATCTGGGCCAGCACCGCCTCGGCCCGCCGGATCGTGCGCTCGACCTCCGCCTCGGTCCGGCCGATCTCGCCCAGCATCTCGGGCAGCCCAGCCGCCGCCAGCATGCCCTTCTCGTTGAGCAACCAGCGGCCCTGCCCGGCCAGCACCGCATGACACATCACGCCGACCGCCCGGAACAGGCAACCCGCCGCGTAGGTCGGATCGTGACCCTTGCGGGACTGCGCGAACAGGAACTCCGCCTCCCACAGCCGGTCGGTCAGCGCGGCCGCCAGCCGCGGCGGGAACACCCGGGTCTCGGCCTGCAACGCGGCCAGCTCACCGGTCGGGTCGGCCAGGATCCGGGCCAGGGCCAGTTCCCCGGCGTACGCGTACGACGCGAACCCCAGCGGATGACCCACCTGGAACCCGAACTCGTAACGCCCCTGCCGGCAGTCGTCCCACACCGCCCGCACCCGGTCCAGGTCGCGGTAGATCCAGTCGACCTTCTCACCGCCGACGCGCAGCCAGCCGCCGCCGTCGACCCACGGCCCCCACCCGCCCGGCCCGGTCAGCTCGGCCGGTTCGTCGGCGAGTTCGCCGGCCAGCGCCCGCAACGCGTCGACATCGAGCGCGCCGCGGTAGTAGATGCCGATGTCATGGTCGGAATCGGGCCGGTGGGTGCCCCGCGCCCGGCTGCCGCCGAGCACCACCCCGACGACCCCGCCGACCGTCGCGATCCTGTCGTGCATCGGCCTAGCATCGTCGATGTGAGCCTGGAAACGGCATTGATTATCCCGGTCCCGGCGGCCGAACCGATCGTCGGCGCGCACCGCGCCCGCTTCGACCGGGCCGCCACCTGGGGCATCCCGGCCCACGTCACCGTGCTGTACCCGTTCCTGCCGCTCTCCGAGATCCGCACCGCCGCGCTGGCCGCCCTGTTCCGCCGCTTCGCGCCGTTCACCGCCCGGTTCGACGAGATCCGCTGGTTCGAGCCACGGGTCGTATGGGCGGCGCCGACACCGGCCGCGGCGTTCCGGGAGCTGACCACGGCCGTCTGGGAGCAATACCCGGCGGCCCCGCCGTTCCGGGGCGAGTTCGCCGACATCGTGCCGCACCTGACCATCGGCCACGACGCGCCCCGCGAGGACCTGCACGCCGCCGGCCAGGATGTCGCGGCGCGGCTGCCGTTCACCGCCGAGATCACGTCGGTCGACCTGGTCGCCGGGCTGACCGGGAGCCGGCCCTGGCAGACCGTGGCCGGCTTCCGGCTGGGTTCCGTCTCTTGAGACGTTCTCGTGTGGCCGGTCGGGACACGGTGGCAGGTCTGGGCGGGTCAGGACATGCGGATGACCTGGCCGGTGAGGTAGCGGGCCCGATGGGTGGTGAGCAGGGTGATGACCTCGGCGACCTCCTCGGGCTGGGCCACGTGCCGCAGCGGGCCGGCCGCGACCGCCGCCGCCTCGACCTCGGGCGTCACCCAGCCGGTGTCGGTGGCCGGCGGATACACCATGTTGGCGGTGACACCGTACGGGCCGAGTTCCTGCGCCGCCGACATCGTGTAGTTCTCCTGGGCCGCCTTGGCCGCGCCGTACGAGACCTCCTGCGGGAAGCCGCCCGGCCCGCCGGAGGTCAGCCCGATGATGCGCCCCCAGCCGGCGCCGCGAGCGAGGTGCCGGCGCGCGAACTCGGCGATCAGCAGGGCCGGCGCGCGGACATCGACACCGAACTGCTGGTCGACGCCGGCGGCGGTGACCGGTCGCAGGGTACGCCCGAACCGGTCGCGCTCGGCCGGCAGGAAGGTGTCGGCGAGCCACCCGCTGGCGTTGTTGACCAGGATGTCGACCGGCCCGAGCTCGGCTTGCGCGCGGTCGAACAGCCGCCCGGGGACGGCGGGGTCGCGCAGGTCGGCCTCCACCGCCACGGCTGATCCGCCGGCGGCGCGGATCTCGTCGGCCACCGCGCCGGCCGAGCGGGCCCGCAGCTCGTGGTAGGTGGCGGGATGCGGGTCCGCGGGTTCCAGGCGCAGGTAGGTCAGCAGGACGGCCGCCCCCTGCGCGGCCAGGGCGCGGGCGGTGGCCGCGCCGATACCCTGGTTGGCGCCGGTGATCAGGGCGACGCGGCCGCGCAGTTCCGGTTCGGTCATGGTTCAGGGTAGATCGGTGATCCTCACCGCGGGTCTGGCCGCGCTGCGGCGAGCGCGCCCAGGTAGGTGTCGAGGGCGGCGGCGCCGGTGAGCATGGCTCGGGCCCGGGCGGTGAGCCGCTGCTGCCAGTCGTCCAGCATGGACTGGACCGGTTCGATGCCGCCGGCCGTGCGGACCTGGGCGATCAGCGGGGCGATCCGGTCCAGCCGGTAGCCGCCGCGGCGCAACTGGTGAACGAGCTGGGCGTCGCGGACGTCGGCCTCGCTGTACACGCGGTAGCCGGTGTGGCGGTCGCGGCGGGGCTGGAGCAGGCCGGCCCGTTCCCATTTGCGCAGCGTGGCGGGGCGCAGGCCGAGTCTGTGGGCGAGCGGCCCGACGAACGTGACGCCGGCGGCGACCGGGACCGGCGCCAGGTCGCGCAGGGCGGCGGCGACGGCGGTGAGGGTGCGGCGGTCGTCGAGCAGCTGCGCGTGGCTCTCGTCGACGATGCGCAGGGCGTCACCGACGATGCCTTGGTTGACGGCTCGCATGATCGTCGCGGCGGTGCGGTGGCCGTGGCCGGGGACGAGGGCCAGGAAGGCGCCCAGTGCGTACCCGTGCTGGGGTTGATAAAGGCGGTAGCCGGTGGGGCTGCGCGTGGCGGCGGGAAGGATGCCCTCGGCCTCGTAGTTGCGCACGGCCTGGGTCGACAGGCCGTGCGCGCGGGCCAGATCAACCGGCTTGAGGCGTACGCCCTCTTGAAGGTTTAGACCGGTCATCTCCAGCTCGCGCCGCGTCGAAGGTTCAACCGTCGGTTCAACGATAGCGTTCATGGTATGGATATCGGAATCAGCCGGCGACCGCGGATCCTAGGCCTGGGCGAGCCCACCCATCAGGAGGATGTGCTGCTGGAACTGCGCAACGACGTGTTCCGGCGGCTGGTCGAGCAGGACGGCTACCGAGTGCTCGCGATCGAGAGCGACTGCCTGCTCGCCACGGCCGTCGACGACTACGTGACCCAGGGCACGGGCACGCTCGACGAGGCGCTCGAGCGTGGTTTCAGCCACGGGTGGGGCGGCGACTCGGCACCCAACCGGGCCCTGCTGACCTGGATGCGGGACGTCAACGCGGATCGGCCGGCCGGTGAGCGGCTGCGGTTCGCGGGCGCCGACGGGCCGCTCGAGATCACCGGGCCGGAAAGCCCACGCGCGGCTCTGACCTGGATCAACGAATATCTGGGGCGGCCCTGCGGGGCGGAGCGGCTGGAGGCGCTGCTGGGCGACGACCAGCGGTGGACCAACCCGGCGACGATGTTCGACCCGACGGCGTCGGTCGGGCAGTCGGCCGACGCGCGGGAGCTGCGGTTGCTGGCCGACGATCTGGTGGCGCGGCTGGAGATGGACACGCCGGGGCTGATCGCGGCGACATCGCGCGACGAGTGGGACCGGGCCCGGCTATACGCGCGGACCGCGCAGGGGCTGCTGCGCTACCACCACGGGATGGCGGACTCGTCGCCGTTGCGGGTGGATCGGCTGCTCGGCGTACGCGACTCGATGATGGCCGCGAACATCCTGGCCGCTGCCGAGTGGGGTCGCACGCTGGTGTTCATGCACAACTCGCACCTGCAGCGCACGAAGAGCTCGATGCGGCTGAACTTCGACCTGCGCCCGCGGTGGTGGTGTGCCGGTGCGCTGCTGGACGCGCGGGTGGGCGACGACTACGCGTTCGTGGCCACGGCCGTCGGCACGATCCGCCACCACGAGGTGGGCACGCCACCACCGGACACGATCGAGGGCATGTTGTACGCGCGGCCGGGCGACCGGTTCCCGGCGGACCCGCGTGAGGTGGCCGCCCAGAACCCGGTCGCCCGGACGTCCGAGTGGTTCGGTTACGCCCCGCTGGACCCGGCCGAGCTGGCCGCCATCGACGGGCTGGTCTTCGTCCGCGACTGCACCGGCAGCTGACCGACCAGCGGGACGGCCGTGGCCAGGGCGATCGCGGCGATGACCACGGTGAACCCGGTCAGGGCGACCGGGAGACTGACCACGAGGGTGGCCACGCCGAGGCCGACGACCGGCACGGTCAGCCCGATGTAGCCGATCAGGAAGATCCCGGCCAGCACCTCGCCGCGGTGGGCGGCGTCGGCCAGCGGACCGGCCACGGCCAGCGCGGCCTTCAGCAGCGGGCCGGCGCCGGCGCCGGCCAGCAGTCCGCCGGCGAAGAACCAGCCGAGCGAGCCGGCCACCACGACCACCGCGGTGAGGGTGACGATGCCGGCCACCAGCAGGCCGGTGGCCAGGCCGATCTGGGCGCGCAGGCTCAGCGGCCGCATCAGGACCTGGGCGGTGACCGCGGCGGCGAACGCGACGAACACCACGAACCCGGCGGTGGCCTTGGAGGTGATGTGCAGCTGGCCGGCGACGAAGCCGGGCACCAGCGAGGTGAACAGGCCCATCACCGCGAAGCCGGCGAACGCGATCCCGCCGGCCCGGAAGAACCGGCCGCGGGCGTGGTCGGGGACGCGGACGCGCTGGGGGCGGTAGGCCGGGCGAACCTCGGGCACCGCGGCGGTCTCCGGGACCAGGGCGACGCCGAGCAGGGCCAGGGCGAGCAGGACGACGAAGACGACGTACGGGGTGACCAGCGGCGCCGGCGCCCACTGGGCCAGCACCCCGGACAGCGCGGCGCCGACCCCGAAGCCGCCGAGGTTGGCGGCGGTGGACACGACCTGGCCACGGCCCGGGTCGGCGCCGGGGCGCGCGGTCAGGTGCAGGTCGAGGATGTGCGCGGTCAGGGTGGCGGTGAGCATGCCGATGCCCAGCCCGGAGACGACCCGCGCGACGATCAGCCCGGGCAGGTCCGGCCAGAGCAGGAACAGGGCGGCGGACAGCAGTTCCAGGGCCACGGCGGGCAGCAGAACGCGCCGGCGGCCGTGGCTGTCGCCCAGGTGCCCGGCGAGGAAGAGGCTGATCACGACGCCGACGGCGTACGCCGCGAACGCGATCGTGACGGCGAAGGTGGAGAATCCGTCGCGCTGCTGGTACAGCGACCAGAGCGGGGCCGGCACCGTGCTGTACGCCATGACGATCAGGAACGAGAGAGCGGCGACCCAGAACCCGCTGGTGCGATTGAGCATGGGCCAACCATGCCGCTGCCGTTTGTGCGCGTCCAACGATAAGATCTGATCCGATTGATCGCGAACGGAGATGAGTGGGTTGGAGCGCCGGCAACTCGAGGTCTTCCTGGCCGTGGCCCGCACCGGCAGCTTCACCCGCGCCGCGGCCGAGTTGCACCTGGTCCAGTCGGCGGTGTCGGCGACGATCGCCGCGCTCGAATCAGACCTGGGCGAGCGGCTGTTCGACCGGACCACCCGCCGGGTGCAACCGACCCCGGCCGGCGAGGCGCTGCTGCCGCGGGCCGCGGAGATCCTGGACGCGTTCCAGACCGCGCGCGACGCCGTCGACGAGGTGCGCGGCGGCCTGTCCGGTTCGGTGCGGATCGGCTACATGACCAATGTGACGCTGTTCGACATCCCGCGCCTGCTGGGCCGGTTCTCCGCCGACCATCCGGCCGTGACCATGCACCTGGCGCCGTCGGCCACCGGCACGGCCGGGCTGGCCGACGGGCTGCGCACCGGCGACCTGGACGTGGCATTCCTGGCCGCCAAACCCGCGGACTATCCCGATCTGCGTATCGACGTGCTGGCGTCCTCGCCGCTGGGGCTGGGCGTGGCGGCCGATCATCCGCTGGCCGGGCGCGACAGCATTCCGCTGGCCGAGGCGGCGGCGCTGCGCTTCGTCGACTTCCGGCCCGGTTTCGCCAACCGGACGCTGGTCGACGCCGAGTTCCGGCGCCGCGGCCTGTGGCGTGACATCGGGATCGAGACGTCCGACACCAACGACACCGCCGCCCTGATCCGCAACGGGCTCGGAGTGGGTTTCCTGCCGCGCTACCTGGTCGAGGACGACCCGACCATCCACTGGATCGTGGTGACCGACGCCGCGTTCGACATGAGCGTCAGCGTGGCGACGGCCCGCGGGCGCACGCGGTGCCGGGCGGCGGTCCGGCTGGCCGACCTGGCCCGCCGCTATGGTCAGTCGCTGTGACCACCTCCGCCGCGCTGGCCGCGGCCGTCGACGAGATGACCCGGGTCCTGTCGCCGCACGTGGACGCCGACTGGACCGTGCCGGCCGGTTCGCTGGAGTGGTCCTGCGTGCAGACGGCCGCGCACATCGGGCACGACCTGACCGCGTACGCGATGCAGCTGGCCACCCTGGCCGACGACGCCTACCTGCCGCTCGACCTGGAGGTCCGCGACGGCACGGCCCCGGCGCAGGTGCTGCGGATCGTCCGGGGCTGCGGCCGCCTGCTCGGCCTGGCCATTGACGCCGCCGCCCCCGGTGCGCGGGCCTGGCACTGGGGTCCGGCCGACGTCACCGGCTTCGCCGCCATGGGCATGAACGAGACGCTGATCCACACCTGGGACATCGCGCAGGGTCTGGGCCTGGCCTGGGAACCGCCCCCGGAGGCGGCCCGGACGATCCTGGGCCGGCTCTTCCCCGCCGCCGCGGCCGACGACCCGGTCGACGCCCTGCTGCGTTGCACCGGCCGCCGCGGCGAAGGCGGCACGGACTGGACCGTCACGGCGGCCCTGGGTCCTGACTCCCCGTGAGCCGCCCCGGTTTCAGCTCCTGGCGACGATCTCGGTGCCGTCGCCGGCGAACTCGTCGAAGCTCATGTTGCCCAGGCTCAGGTTCACGCTCACCTCGACCGCGGCGTCCGGGAGCAGCCGGAACCGGGTCACGAACTCCTGCTCATCCTCGGCGAACGGTGCACCGTCCCAGTCGGTCGTCACGGCCAGCAGCGGATGTCCCGGCCCGCGCATGGCGATATCGTCCGCCACGAAGAACACCGACGTCGTCGTCCGCAATGCCCGCACCAGCTGGCCGGGGGAGAGGCCGGCGTGACGGCGGTCGACGACCGTGAACGGTTCACAGGGCCCGTCACCCCACGGTTTCCGCAGTTCGGCGTGAATCCGTTCCCAGGCGGCGTCGGCGGTGAAGTCTGTCCGGACCACGAGCGCGCTCTGTCCGTCGTACCCGTCGATCTCGATCTCGATCTCGTCGACCGCGCCGTCCGGGACCTCCGCCGACGACGGCAGGACGCCGCCCAGCAGCGGCCCGGCCAGCGCGCCGGCGCTCGGCACCGACCCGGTCGTACGGAAAAGCAGCTCCGTCCGGAACAGTTCGTGGGTGATCTCGGTGTACGCGACGGCGACCTCGGGGATCTTGAGGCCTTTCCGGCGATGGGGGTCGCTGCGGGCCTGCGCCACCAACCTGCCGTTGCGGTGGCGGTTGAATTCGGCGTCGTAGCCGCCTCCGGGCGTGTGCTGACGCACGGCGGTGATCGTGGGGGCGAGGTCGGCCACCGGCAGGTCCGGGTCGTCGCTGAAGATCAGGACGTCTGGTCCGACGGCCACCGCCGCCACGGCCGGCATCCCGCTCCGCCGCAGCTGCCGCCAGGTGGTCTCGGTCGCGGCCACCCCGGCCCGGGCGAGGACGTCCCCGGGTGTGCTGCCGGACCCGACAGCCACGCAGTAGCCGCGGCCCTCGCCCGCCAGGGCCCGGAACCAGGCGGTCAGGGCTTCGTCCTGGGGAATGGCCGGTTCGCGGACCGGATCCCGCCAGATGGTGCGGCCGGCCGACCACCACACCGCCGTGCCGTGCTCGTCGCGGAGTTCGGCCCGGCCGCGGATGACGACGAGTTCGGTTCCCGGCCCGCCGATCTGCTCGATCACGTCGCCACCGTGCCCGCGGATCCGCAGGTAGCCGTCGTCCTCCAGGGCCAGCACAGTGGGACGGTCGTGGAACCACGCCCGGCCCGCGGTCCCGCCCCGGGTGTGCAGACGCGTGTTACGCCCGTCGTGCCACAGCACGGTGGCGCCGTCGTCGCTGGTCAGGGCCTGGCCGTTGAGTGTCTCGCCGCGGCGCATGACCGAGCCTCGGGCGGCCGTGTCGGTGAACGCGCCGCCCGGTCCCTCGCCGGCCGGGGTGCTCCAGACCGCGGCACCGGACGCGTCAACCAGCCTGAGTTCGCCGGTGTCGCGCATCTCCAGCCGCTGGACGCCGCGCCACGCGGTGCCGGTGTGCCACAGCCGGTTGCCGTGATGGTCCCAGGCGACGAGATCGCCTTCCGGGCCGAGACTGATCAGGGTGGAACGCGGTGAGTCGCTGACCCAGAGGTAGCGGCCGGTGGCGTTGTCGCGGACCGTGAGGCTCGGCTCGTAGACCGAGTGCAGGGCCGTGTAGCGGCCGGACGGCGAGGTCAGCGACTGCATCATCAGGGCGCCACCGAGCGGCAGCCACGATCCGCCCGCCTGCCAGCCCGTCCACTCCGCCGGTCTGTTCATGGCTGCCATCCAGTCATGCTTGTGCGGCGGCGCGCCCTCCGTCCGTCGGATCATGTGCGTCCGCCTGCGGATCGTGCGCGTTCGTCGTGGGCCTTCAGCTTTGTGGGGTGTCCTCAGCTTCGTGGTGTGTCCTCAGCGCAGCACCAGCAGGTCCAGGGCGTCGACGACCGGGCCTTCGACGTGGTCGGCGGCGGCGTTGAGCCGGGCCACGCCGGCGGCGTACTCGTCGTCGGAGATCAGCTGCAGCGGGGTGTGCGCGGATCGGCGCAGGCGCGCGGCGAAATCCCGCAGCGAGACGGCCGTACACTGCGGGATCTGCTCGAGCGCGACGGTGCCGAAGCCGACCGCCCCGAACGCCTCCTGGACCACCGCCAGGCTGGGGAAACTGTCCAGGACGCGGATCGCCTCGGTGAAGTAGCGGAACAGTGTGATCGCCTCGTGGCGCCCGGCGAAGGCCGACCGGATCAGCACCGGCCCGCCCGGGCGCAGCACACGCCGGATCTCGCGGGCGGCCGCGGCCAGGTCGGGCACGTGGTGCACGACTGTCGACAGCCACACCCCGTCGACCGAGCCGTCGGGCAGCGGGATGTGCTCGGCCTCGCCGGCCAGCACGTGCGGATGCTCGGACCGGGCGCGCATGGCCTCCGACGGCTCGACGGCGACCACCGAGTAGTCCCGGGTGAACGCTTTCGCCCAGGCGCCAGTACCCGACCCGAGGTCGAGCAGCCGAAACCCGTGCGCCGGAGGCAGATGCCGGCCGACCGCGGCCAGCCACGAATCGAGGGCGGCGGCGGCGAGATGCCGCGTGTCGGCGAAGGCGGCGGCATCCTGCCCGCCGTAAGCGATCCGAGCCATCCTGCGACCCAACCGCTCCCGCACCCTCCACACAAGACCCGCCCGCATTGCTGGCACGCCCGCATTACCGTATTGCCATTACCGATAATCCGTTAATGTCAGAACCGGACAAATCAGACACGCACCATAATGACAGTTATGTTGTTCGTCCGAGGCTCCGCCAGCGAGACGGGCGCTCAGACGTTTTGTCCTGGCTCCGCCTATCTGGCACAGGCTCTGCGCAACTGGCAGAAGCTCCGTGAATCTGGCGTGCGCTGGCGCACATCTGGCCGACCCACCACGAGAACGTGCACTTCTACGGCACCCACTCCGTCGACATCGATGGTGAACTCGCCCAGCTCGACACCGACGGCTACCGGCCCCTGCGGATGGCCGAGACCGGCGGGGCGGGCATCTGACCGTCCTTCACCAGTCACCTGGGACGTGTTCGGCGGATCGCCGCCAGCGTGCGCCGTGGTCCGCCGATCGACTCAGGAGACGGGCACCGTGAGAACGGTCGGGTCCCCTGTGCTCCAGAGGCCCCGGATGCGGCGGTGGCTGATCTGCCAGCCCTGCTCGGTACGCCGGAAGGTGTCGTCATAGGTGCCGCCCAACAGGAACTGCTCTCCACCTCGCACGTGCTGGGCCGTCATCGTGGCGTGGGTGGTGGCGGCGTCGCCGTCGATGCTGACCTCGATGTTGTGCACGGCATGATGGGTCGCATCGAGCGGCCCCAGGAAAGCCCGGGTACCCTCGACGATTTCCGCGCGCCCGCTGGCGGCGGCGCTGACGTAGTCGCCCTGGGCATCCTCGGTGTAGCCGGCCGCGAGCAGGTCCCAGTCCTTGCTGTCCATCGCGCGGGCGGTCCGGCACACGATCTACCGCCGCTGGGAAGGCAAGGACGAGCTGATCCTGGCCGCCATCGCCTGCATCGACTCGGCCGATCTGGGCCCGGACGGCCTGCCGGACACCGGCACACTGCGCTCAGACTTCCTGGCCCTGCTGGACCCGAACTGGATGGGCGGCAACGAGCGGCGCCTACGCATCCTGAGCAGTGTCTCGGCCATGATCACCCGCACCGCCAGGGCCGTGGACGCCGTGACCAAGGCCATCGTCGACCCGTCGACCGCCGCCTACCGGTTCCTGATCCAGCGGGCCGTCGATCGGGGCGAATACGCTCCGCCGCGCAACCTGGCCCGTGACTAACAAGATCCACGAAAACGGCGCTAGCGATGATCTTGACGGCGCGGTGTGTGATCGCGTCTGGGTTGCGTAGTTTGATCGACCATGGTCGATCACGAGGAGAATCCGTTGGCGGGCGACGATCCTGCCAATGAGGGCGAGCTACCCGGGCAGTTGGCCGATGAGTCCGGGGAACCCGGTGAAGACGCTGAGGAGTTTCTCTCCGACGAGCAATCGGCCGCGTACGGCTGTTACACCCGCCCACCGACCGTTGATGAGCTGGATCAGTTCTTCGTACTCGACGACGAGGACCGGAACCTGATCGCGGACAAGCGGGGGGACGCCAACCGGCTGGGCTTCATGCTCCAGTTGACCACGCTTCGGTATCTGGGCAAGTTCCTGGACGACCCACTCGATGTGCCCGCGGTGGTGCTCGACGACGTGTCCGCCCAACTCGGTATCGCCGACCCGTCGTGTGTGAAGGCGTACTCGCAACGGGTGAACACCAAGTGGGAGCATCAGCGCGAGATTCGCCAGCGGGCCGCTGGCGGGGCTATGGAGAGGGCTCGGCTGAGCTGGCGCTGTGGCTCGACCGGCGCTGCTGGAACACCGGCGAGACGAGCGCGCAGTTGTTCTACGGGGCGATCGGCTGGCTGCGGCAGCGCCAGGTCGAGCTCCCGGGGCTGGCCCGGCTGATGCAGGACGTCAGCGGTACCCGGTCTGCCGCCGAGGCCCGGTTGCGGCATGAGCTGGTCAGTCAGATCAACGGGCGGCAGGCCACGTTCCTGCTGAGCTTGCTGGACGTGGACCCGAAGACGAACAAGTCCGCGCTGGAGATCCTGCGGCGCCGGCCGATCGAGCAAACGGTGACCGGGTTGATCAAGGCACTGCGGCGGGTCAGTGAGGTTGTCGGCGCCGACCTGGGCGGTGTGGATGTGACCGTGGTCCCGCAGCGGCGGCTGCGGGAGCTGGCCCGCCGGACGCCGACCCGGACGGCGAGTGGCGCGCGGCGCTGACCCAGCGGTCTCCGCTGGTCAAGAAGTTCTTGCGGTTGTTGGTGGAGACGGTGGAGTTCGGCGCGACGGCCGACTCGGCGAAGATCCTGATCGCGTTTCAGGCGCTGCCGGCTTGGTCGACGCCAACCCGACCAAGCGGGTGCCGCCGGGATGTCTGGACGCCCGCAAGGTCGAGGTGGATGTGGTGCCCGCGGGATGGCGGCCCTTGGTGTTCAAGGACCCTCGCCCCGAGGCACGGTGGACCACAACGGTTACGTGTTCTGTGTGCTGGAGCAGTTCTACCAGCGGCTCAAGCGCCGCGACGTCTTCGCCGCGGCGTCGTCACGGTGGGCGGACCCGCGCGCCCAACTGCTGTCCGGGCAGGTGTGGCAAGCGCGGCGCGAGGAACTGCTGGACTCGATGCAGCTGCCCGAACATCCCGGTGAGCTGCTGGCCGGGTTGTCCGCCGAGCTGGGCGCCACCTGGCAGTACATGGCGGCCCGGGCGCAGGCCGGCGACATCAACGTCGGCAAGGACGGCAGGCTGCACGCCGCCGCGCTGGAGGCCGTCGCGGAACCGGCGTCGTTGAGGGACCTGCGCAACACCGCTCGCAAGATGATGCCCAAGGCCGACATTGGCGACGTCGTGCAGGAAGTCATGTCCTGGCATCCCGAGTTCATTGCCTCCTACACCCCACATCTCCCGCGGCGGGCCGATTTCCGGAGATATGGCCGTCAGCCTCGCGGCGGTACTGACCGCGCAGGCTCTCAACGTCGGCTGGGCCCCGGTGGTCTCGCCCGGCGTGGAGGCGCTGACCCGCTCACGGATCAACCACGTGTACCAGAACTACGTGCGCCCCGAATGCCATGCCGCCGCCAACGCGCCGCTGATCTGGGGCCAGGCCGGTATCCCCACCGCGACGCTGTGGGGCGGCGGCCTGGTGGCCGCGGTGGACGGCACTCGGTTCGTGGTCCCGGTACGCAGCATCGACGCGCGCCCGAACCCGAAGTACTTCGGGCGCAAGAAGGGCGTCACCTGGCTCAACATGATCAACGATCAGGGTGTGGGGACCGCGGGGATCGTGTTGTCGGGAACGCCCCGCGACTCGCTGTACGCGATCGATCTCCTGTACCGCCGTGACGGCGGGGCCCGGCCAGAGGTGTTCATCTCCGATACCGGCTCATACTCGGACATGGTGTTCGGGCTGCTCAAGCTGCTGGGCGTGGACTACCGGCCGGAACTGGCGGGCCTGCCCGACCAGCGGCTGTGGCGCACCGCCCGCGCGGCCGACTACGGGCCGCTCGACACCGCGTCACGGAACCTGATCGACCTGGAGAAGATCAAACGCCACTGGTCCGACATCCTGCGCATCGCCGCGTCTGTGCATGCCGGGGAAGTGGCCGCGTCGGAAGTGATGCGCATCCTGCAACGCGGCGGCAACCCGACCCAGCTCGGCGACGCCCTGGCCCACTTCGGCCGGATCTTCAAAACCCTGCACGTCCTGTCCTATGTTGACCGGGAGCAGTACCGGCGCGACATCAAGCGGATGCGCAACCTGCAGGAGGAGCGCCATCGGCTGGCCAAGTACATCTGCCACGGTCGTCGCGGCGAACTACGCGAGAAGTACCACGCGGGGATGGAGGACCAGCTCGGCACGCTCGGCCTCGTCGTCAACTGCGTCGCCCTATGGAACACCGTCTATCTGGACCGCATCCTGGCCACGCTGCGCGAATCCGGCTACCCGGTGCTCGACGAGGACGTGCTGCGCATCCACCCCTACTGGTACGCCCACATCAACGTGCACGGCCACTACTCGTTCCAACCGCTGCAACTGGCCGACGGTATCGGGCGACGACCGCTGCGAGACCCAGGCAACACCGACCCCGACGAGGAGTGAGCGCGGGCGAAGACCCAGCCGTAGTTCCAGCGAAAACAACGACAAGGGATTGATCTTTATCTGGTATGTCCTCCAACCTCGGCGCCTGCTCGGCCCGACCCTGCGAATCTGTAAGAGCGAAAACATCTCGATCGGATTCGATGGCAGCGGCGACGCCTCCAGCAGGTGCGCAGACCGGCGATGAGCCTGCGGGGCGCCGTCAAGCCGGAAACATTTCCCCACCCGGCTCAATGGCGACCGCGACCCCGATCTCCGCGGTTGCCGCCTTGGCGAGTGCGGCGTCCGCTTCGGCCCGGCTGCCGGTGGGGGGCTGCATGTACTCGCCACGGACGATGACGCCGTCGAAGTCAGGGTCGAGCCCCACCACTGAGTTGATCTTGAAGTTGCCGAACGCCCCCTGACCGGAGCGTCCCGTGAGCGTCATCGCCGCTCGGTCGAGCTCGGCGCTGCTGTACTTGCGCTGCCGGACGGTTGCGGTGATGCCGAGTTGACGCGCCTTGTCCTTGATCTGCTGTTGCATCCGGTTGGCCGGGCCGCTCCAGAGCAGGATCGTCGACAAGGTCGATGCGTTGTTAACCGACTCGATGTAGCCACTGGTTTCGATTCCCGGCTGGGAGATGATCCAGGTCTTTAGTTCGCCCAGCCGTTGTTCCCCGCGTGCGCTGTCAGCCTCGTGTTTCCAAAACGCCGCCTGCTCGGCCGTTTCCGGCGACGCGGGGCCGTCGTCGGCCGCCGCGGTACGCGCAATGCCGAGGCCGCCGGCGACGGCGGATGTGAGTGCCAAGGCAGCGAACGCGAGAAGCCGACGCCGATTCCCGATGCTGGTCGACAACGGGCTGTCCGGTGCCAACGGAGCGGGATATACCGAGTTGTCGGCTTCTTCCTCGAAACTCATGTGTGTCCCTCTCGATGGTTCCGGCCGCCGCTCCAATAATGCTAGCGCCGTTGGCAGCAAACGGTAACGCTCGTTTGGCGGGGTGGTACGAGGCGAAAATGTTGCGCTTGCGCCCGATAAGGATCTGGTGAGCAGTAGGAGGCGAACACCGTCGATGTCGGCGTTTCGCCTCCAGCTCTCATTGCCCCGTCAGCCGGTCACTAGGGATGCGCCGGGGATGGTTCGGATGATGGTGGACATCGCCGTGAAGTAGACGTCATTGCTGCAAATGTTGCGGCCGCCGTCGCGAATCGAGCCGCAGCTTGCCAGGGGCCATCCAACTGCCTGAATCATACCGACAGCGTTCACCCTGGTGCTGGTGACGTTCTTGTAGACGGGGCCGCCACTATCACCTTGAATCGCGCCGATTTTGCCATCGATTCTGTGGGCGAGGATCGTCATGACTTTGCCGTTGCCGGTCTTGTCGTCGAAAGGGACCCTCATTTGCGTTACGATGAGGCTGGCCCCGCCGCCGCAGTGAGTGCCGGAATTGCCGCCGCTAGTGCACACGGTATCACCGATGCTGACGGATTGGAGGCCTGCTACGGTAGCCTTCCCGCTGCCGTTGAATGGGCCGTAGAACATCAGCTTGGATCCGGCTCCCGTCAACACTCGAGCGGCGCCATCGGCCGACGATCGCCAGGTGCTGCCGTACTTGTTGAAGTTCAGTAGGGACGCGTCTCGCGGCTTGTAAGGCGTATTAACGCAGTGCCGAGCGGTCGTCGTGCGGGTGGTGCTGCCGATGCGGATAGCGAAACCGGTCGAGCAGGCATGCCCGCCGGTTCCAATCATGTAACCGCCGGCGTTGAAGGGCGAAGTGTCGTCGCCTCGGGTGGTGCCTCCGGTGGGCGCGAGCGGGGGTGCCTGGTTTCACGTTGACGGCGATGCCCAGATCCTGGGTAGCGGCCTGAGCCAGTTGGCTATCGGTTTGACCGTCGGTGTGCCGACCGGCGACGACGATGCCGTCGAAGTTTGCCGAGATGCCGGCCGCGGCATCGATTACGAAGTTGTCGAAGACTCCTTGTCCGGAGCTTTCACTGACCTGCGCCAGTGCCGCGTCGATCTGCTGGCTGCTGTACTGCCGCTGTTCGACGGTCGCGGTGATGCCGCGGCGCTGTGCCTCGGCGAGAATGCTGGCCTGGGCCGCGTTCGCGGGTCCGTACCACAGCAGCTTCGTCGACTTGGTCGCCGCGTCGTTCACAGACTCGATGTAGCCGCTGTTCTCAATCCCTGGCTGGGTGATGATCCAGTCCTTCAGGTTACTGAGCTCGTTCTGCTTGTCCCAAACCGCCTGGTCGGGGTCAGTCGGCGCTGCCGGCAGTTGGCTGTAGTTGACTTCTACATAGGGCAGCTTCGACGAGTCGGTGTAGTTGTGCGACCAGAACTGCTTGTACTGGTTCGTGGCGGTCTCGTCGGCGGCGCGCAGCCCCATGGTGGGCGTACCAACCTCCTTTTCGACGGCCCGCTGGAAGAAGCCGCTGGCGTCTGCGGTGACCCACCCGTTGTTGCAGCTGGTGGACGTCGACGTGGCGTCCTTGTACTGCCACTCGGGCTGGTCGTCCCAGGACGTGGTGGACGTAATCGGAGAGGTGGTCCAGATCTCCCACGGCGTCTGGCTACAGGTCGTGGAGTATGGGTTGGCGAAATGCAGCAGAGCCGAGTCGACCTGCATGCCCTGCAGCCCGGTCGCCCACCAGGTCACGAACGAGCGAGCGCTCCACGTGCTGTCATACGTTCCCACGAACAGGGAGTCGGCATCCGGCCAGCCGGTGGCCTGGCCCTTGACGACGGTGGTGCTGGTCACCGTGGTAGACCAATCGTAGTATGGGTCGATGGTGACCGGGTAGACCGTGTCCGGGTTGGTCAGCCACGCCTGATCCGGCTTGAGTACCACGTCCACCGGGTCTGCCGCGGCTGCCGGTTTTGCTACATGGTTTTGCTACCGGTTCAGGGGGTGTTTCGCGGCCTGTGCGGCTGCCGATCCGCTCGGGGGCGAAAACGATCGTTATTGCCCCCTGCTGGACGGCGCTGACCCGCCCACCGAGATGATCTTGCCTAACAGGACGTCTCCGAGCGTCGGTCCTCAAGGGCCAATCCAAGATCGGACAACGTCAAGATCATCGCTAACGCCGTTTTCGTGGATCTTGTTAGTCACGGGCCAACCTCGACGCTCTGGCACAGGTGATCCCGTCGATGGCGGCCTACCGAGCGTTCTTCATGCAGCAGGGCGTCGACGAGGAGTTCATGCTCTCGATCATCGACGGCGTCATGCTGGCCGCACTTCGCGAACCATCCGCTGTCAACGGCTGAGGAGCGATGCTGATCGACAGCAACATCTGGCCTCGACATGGCTGCTTTACGCCGCACCGGCCGTGAGGTCGACGACGGACTGGGCCAGCTCGACTCCGACGGCGACCGGCCGCTACGTCTCGCGGGACCGAATGACAGATACATAGAGCCAACGCGCCGAGGTCAGGCTCAGCGTATTTGTCAAAGCCTGGGTTGGAGCCTCGATCATTTGCCCGAAACACACAGCCCGGACGGCCGCCCGGTTCCAGGGAGCGGACGGGCTCTACATCCAGGAGCACCCCGAGGCCGCACCCCGGCCTCGGGGTGCGGCCTCGCCGGCGTACGACTTTCGGTTTCAGTTCTTCTTCGTGGCGGCCTTGGCGTCGATGCCGGCGATCGTGGCTCCGGCGGTGGTGTCGGTGCCGGTCAGGGTGACCGTGGCGCCGAGCGGGAGGTCCTTGAGGGCGACCTTGACGCCGTTGAGCTTGATCGTGGCGTCGGGGTTGACGGCCAGGTTGAGCGTGGCGCCGTCGCCGGACCTGACGGTGATCTTGCCGGTGGCGGCGTCGACGGCGGAGATGGTGCCGGTCAGGTTGAGCTGCCAGCGGGACAGCGCGACCACCGTCTTGGCGACGCGCTTGCCGTTGGTGACGGTGCCGGTGAGGGCGATACGGGCTTTGACCGGCACGGCCGCGAGCGCCACGGTACGCCCGTCCAGCGTGATCTTCGCGTTGTCGGCGACCGTGACGACCTCGTCGGCCAACAGCAGGTGGTCGACGGTGACCGTGCGGGTCGTGGCGTCGACCGCCTTGACCGTGCCCGCGCCGGCCATCGGCCAGCTGGTGGTGGCGTCGACGGTGGTGGCCAGGTTGACGCCGTTGCTGACAGTGCCGTTGACCTTCACGCGGGCGCCGACCGGCAGGCCGGCCAGCTTGGCCGTGGCCTTGTCGATGGTCACGGCCGCCTTCGGTGTCACGGTCACGGTGGTGGAGCCGCCGCCGTTCTCGGCCGCGACGGTCAGCTTGCCGGCCGCGGCGTCGAGCGCGGAGACCGTGCCCTCGGTCGTGAAGGTGCGCGCCGGCGTGCCGGCGGCGGCCTTCACGACCGGGTTCGCCGGGCTCGCGGCCTGGGCCGGGGCGGTGGCCAGGCCGGTCAGGGCGATGCCGGCGACGGCGGCGAGAACGGCGGAACGGTGGCGCAGCTGCATGTCAGGGGCTCCTCGGGGGGTCACATCGGGGTGCACCCTTGATCGGCCGACACGCTCCGTGGTTTAGCGACTACGCAAAGTCAATCAGGGTAGGTAGTCGACCTTGGGGAAGGCGGGGCTGGGACCTTCGAGCAGCCGCTGCCGCCGGTTGCGCAGGTGCAGGTCGAAGAAGGCCAAGGGGTACGCCTGCTGAATGCGTACCCCTTGGCGCGGCGTGAGCTCGCCCTCGCTGATCCCGAGCTGGGCGAGCAGCCAGGGATTGTCGACGTACGAGCCGTGCACCGCCCCTTCGGCCTGTACGTTGAGCCGCCACCCGTGCAGCAACGACCAGAACCGGTCGAGCGGCTCGGTGCCGCGCCGGTACTCCGCCGTCATCAGCATGAACGGCCGGCTCAGGTCGGTGACCAGCGGCTGCGACTCCATCGGGCCGTCGAAGCTGAGGCCGGCCCGGACCCGCGGGTCGACGTTCATCGTCAGGGCGGTCGCGGTGCCGCCCTTCGACCAGCCGAACATGCCGACCCGCCGCAGGTCGAGCGCGGCGCCCAGCCCGGCCGGCAGCTTGCGGCCCTCGGCGTCGGGATTGCGACCGGCCGCGATGTCCTCCACCCGGTCCAGCACGAACCGGATGTCGTGCACGTGGTCCCAGGGCAGAACATGATCGGCGGGTACGCGCAGCCGCCCGCCGGGGAATTCGGTGTACGAGTCACCGTGGTCCACGGTGACGACGAGGTAGCCGTGACTGGCGAGTTCCTGCACCACGGTCGTCGCCTCCGACCGGTGCCCGCCGCTGCCGTGCGAGTAGAGCACCACCGGCCGCCGGCCCAGCGCGTGCAGCACCGGCGTCCCCGCGTGCCCGGCCGTGATGGGTCCGGTGACGGCGTCGGGGTCGAGGTCGTTGTCCACGAGTAGTTCCCGCAGCGGCGCGTCGTCCATCCACGGTGCCGGCGGGTGGCGCCGGGCGTCGCGGCCGGCCGGGTACCAGATGCTCGCCATCACCTCCCGGTCCCGCCCGGCCAGGTGCAGAGAGACGGTGCCGATGGGGTACGGGCCGGTCGGTCGCGGCAGCGTGAGGCGTGACTTGGCCTGCGCGGCGGGTGTCCAGGTGGCGCCGAGCGGGATCGCGGCTCCGGCGGCGAGCGCGGCGTTGAGCAGGTGCCGGCGGGTCAGTGCGGTGGTCATGCGGTTCTCCCCGTTGTGTCGAATTTTCCGTACGCCAATAGGTTTGCATTGGAAACCGGTTGGCACAAGCGTTACGGTGGCTCGGGTCGCCCGGCCAGGCCGGACTCGTAGGCGATGATCACCAGCTGGACGCGGTCGCGGGCGCCGAGTTTGCTCAGCAGGCTGGCCACGTGGGCCTTGGCCGTACCCAGGCTGATCAGCAGGTCGGCGGCGATCTCGGTGTTGGTCCGACCGCGGGCGATGAGGGCGAGAACCTCCCGTTCCCGGTCGGTGACGCCGGTGAGGGTGCGCGACGGGGGCGAGGGTTCGGGGCGGCCGGCGAACTCGGCGATCAGCCGCCGGGTGACGCCCGGGGCGATCAGCGCGTCGCCGGTCGCGACGACCCGGACAGCGGCGACGATGTCGTCGAGCACCATGTCCTTGACCAGGAAGCCGCTCGCCCCGGCGCGCAGCGCACGGTAGACGTTGTCGTCGGTGTCGAAGGTGGTCAGGATCAGCACGGCCGCCGGTGATCCGCCACCGGTGATCATGCGGGTGGCGTCGAGGCCGTCCATGCCCGGCATCCGGATGTCCATGACGACGACGTCGGGCCTTAGCTCCCGGGTCAGCCGCACGGCCTCCGCCCCGGTCCCGGCCTCGCCGACGACGTCGATGCCGGTGGTGTCGGTCAGCACCGCGTTCAGCCCGGCCCGGACCAGCGGCTGGTCGTCGGCCAGCAGCACCCGGATCGTCGCCCCGGGCCCGGGCCGGTGCAAGACCGGCGGCGGCCCATCGGTGACCACGGGACCGCCAGGTGTTTGTGAGTCGGCGGCCGCGAGTCGGCTGGGTGGCTGCCGGTCGGCGGTCATCGGGTCCGCACCGGCATCGGGAGGCGGGCGGTGACCGCGAAGCCGCACGCCGGTCTCGGGCCCGCGGCGAGGTCGCCGTTGAGCAGGCCGATCCGTTCGCGCATGCCGATCAGGCCGTAGCCGTGCCCGTCGCCCGACCCGCCGTGGCCCTCGTCGACGATCTCCACGACGAGTTCGGTGTCGCGCTGGTCGATGGTGACCACACACTCGGGTGTGCCCGCGTGCCGGACCACGTTGGTCACCGCCTCCTGGACCACGCGGTAGGCGGTCAGGTCGACGTCGGCGGGCAACGGCCGCCGCTTTCCGGGCCACCGCACCTCGACCCGCAGCCCGGCTCGCCGCGCGCGCTCGACCAGCCGGTCGAGGTTCGCTAGCCCGGGCGCCCCGCCCAGATCCGAGCCGGTGGCCGAGAACGCCCGGGCGCCGGGCGATGAAAGCGCACCCGCCGGGACGCCGGCCGGCGCGAACTCGCCCGACGCGGCCTCCGGCGTGGCGGCGCGCAGGTCGTCCAGCATGCGGCGCAGCCCGGCCAGGGTTTCCCGGCTGGTGGCCTCGATGGCGTCGAGGGCCTCGTGCGCCGTGGCCGGCTGGGAGTGGAAGACGCGGCTGCCCGCCCCGGCCTGGATCGCGATGACGCCGATCGTGTGGGCGACCATGTCGTGCAGATCGCGGGCGATGCGGGTGCGCTCGGCGGTGATCGCCTGCGCGGCGACCTGTGCTCGCTGGGCCTCGGTCCGCTGGCGGCGCTGACGTTGCGCGTTGCCGACCAGCAGCGCGATCAGCAACGCCATGGTGAGCAGGAGGCGGGACTGCCCCAGGCCGTCGGCGCGCAGCGGGTTGACCGCTACGGCGCCGGCCTCGGCGGCGAACACCAGCAGCGCCGCGGTGACCGAGACCCGCCACGGCCGGCGGGCCGCGATCACGCCCACGGCCACGTCGAGCGTCAAGAACACCAGGTACCGCAGGTCCTGCGGATAGCCGTCCTCCCACGACCGCAACAGGGTGGTCAGCGCGAACCCGGCGACGAGCATCAGCGCCAGGGCCGGCAGCGGCGCCCGGCGCAGCAGCGTCATGGGTAGGACGACGGCCAGCGCGGGCAGCAGGTAGCGCAGGCCGTGCACGAAGTGGTCCTGGCTGCTGTTGGCCAGCGCGGCCACCAGGGCGATCGGGGCGAGGGCGGCACCGGACCAGGCCGGTATCCGGTAGGGGTGCGGCGAGCCGGACATGCGCCTCACCGTAATCGCGAATCGGGCCGTCCGATATTGGTCTGTGGGCGTACGCCTGGGGGCGGAGATCGGCGCGCACAGTGTGGTCTCCGGCCTGATGCGCCGCGAGCGCCGGACCGCAATCGTCGACGGGGTGATCGAACTTCACGAGCTGACCAAGAGGTATGGCCCGTCCACCGCGGTGGACGGGTTGACGCTGACCGTGCGGCCCGGCCGGGTGACGGGGTTTCTCGGGCCCAACGGAGCCGGCAAGTCCACCACGCTGCGCATGGTGCTGGGCCTGACCACCCCCACGGCCGGCACCGCGAGCGTGAGCGGGCGTCCGTTCCGCGGTCACGCCCGCGGGTTGCCGCACGTCGGTGCGCTGCTGGACGCGGGTGACGTCCAAGGTGGACGCAGCGCGCAGGCGCACCTGTGGGCCCTGGCCCGCGGCAATCGTCTGCCCCGCACCCGGGTCGTCGAGGTGCTGGACGAGGTGGGGCTGGCCTCGGTCGCCCGGCGGCGGATCGGCGGGTTCTCGCTGGGCATGCGCCAGCGCCTCGGCATCGCGGCCGCACTGCTCGGTGACCCGCCGGTGCTGCTGTTCGACGAGCCGTTCAACGGCCTCGACCCGGAAGGGGTCCGGTGGGTTCGTGGCCTGTTCCGGCGGCTGGCCGATCAGGGCCGCACGGTGTTCGTCTCCAGCCATCTGATGAGCGAGATGGAGAACACGGCCGACCATCTGGTCGTGATCGGCCGGGGCCGGCTGCTCGCCGACGAGAGCCTGGCCGGCTTCCGCGCCCGTGCCGGCGACGCCACCTCGCTGGAGGACGCGTTCTTCGCCTTGACCGCCGACAGTGTCGAATACCCCGGAGGAGCCCGATGAGCACCGACCTGATCGCCGCCGAGTGGATCAAGCTGTGGTCGCTGCGGTCGACCCGGCTGGGGTTCCTGGCCTGTGCGGTGATCGTGCTGGCGATCACCGCCAACACGGCCGTGGCCGACGTCGGCGACTGGCCGTCGATGAACGCGCAGACCCGGGCGTTGTTCGTGCCGATCTGGTCGTTCCGGGACGCGTTCAACGACCCGTCCGGCATGGTGCTCGCGCTGGCGGCCGGCGGCATCGGCGCTGTCACGGTGGTCGGCGAGTACAGCAGCGGGATGATCCGGACGACGTTCGCGGCGGTGCCGGCCCGGCGGGCGGTGATGGCGGCCAAGGTGATCGTCGTGGCCGCGGTGTTCACCGTTTTCGGTGCGGTCCTGTCGGCGGCGGCGTTCGCGCTGAGCCAGGCCATCCTGTCCGGCGCGGGGATCGGGGTCGGCATCGGCTATCCGGGCGCGGTCCGGGCGGTGGCGGCGTCGGCGTTGCTGGCGCCGGTCTGCGCCCTGATCGGCCTGGGGGTGGGGGCGCTGGTCCGGCACACCGCCACCACGATCGTCGTGGTCGCCGGGTTCCTGCTGCTGGTGCCCCGGTTGTTCGACAGCCGCGCGCACCGGTGGGTCGCCGCGGTGCACGACATGCTGCCCGCGTCGGCCTGGGACCGGCTCACCACCACCGGTGTTGAGTCCGCGCTGAACCTGGACCGGTACCAGCCGAGCATCGCGGGTTCGTGGACGGCGTTCGCCTTCTGGTCGATCGTGGCGGCGGCGGTCACCGTCGTCGCCGCCCAGCGCCGCGATCTCTGAGCGAATCGCGGCGGGCTCCATGTCGCGACTTCTGAGCGGACCGCCGCTCGATCGTGGCGGGCCTCACCGATGAGCGATCGCGGCGACTTCTGAGCGGGCCAGCCGCTCGACCGTGGCGGCGTTCACCATCGTGACCTCTGAGGGGATCCGCCGGGCCGGCGCCTCGCGGCCGGACCCGGCCGGACCCGGTGGGGGCCGGAGCGGTAACCACACGGGGGGATACCGCTCCGGCCCCCACCGGGGGGGGGTGTTGTTGGGCGCGACCATTTACGCAGGTGGAGCGGAGCGACCTCGGCGGGAGCGACGGTCTGCACCACCCACCCTGCTACGACATCGGGCTCTTGATCCTCAGTTGGCGAACCAGGTGAGGGAGCGTCCGTGGCCGTGCGTCCAGGCCAGCGGGCGCCCGTCCAGGGCGAGCACGTTGTGGGCCAGGTTGGCGGGCGCGGGCGGAAGGTCGTCGAAGGGCACCGCGCCGGGGGCCTCGATGGAGATCCAGTGGACCGGGAGTTCGCGGATCAGCGCCAGGAAGCGGTCGCGGTCGGGCTGGGGGACCTGGTAGAGCATCGCGGAGTGGAAGACGACCACGGTCGCTCCCTCGGGGGCCTGGGCGATCAGCTCGGGCAGGGCGTCGAGCAGGTCGGCGCGGATCAGGTGGGGTGGGTCGGTGCGGGCGGTCTCGGCGGCGGCGTGCAGGCGGTCGCGGCGGTCGGTGTGTTCGGGCCAGATCAGGGCGTCGAGCCAGGCCCGGTCGGCGGGGTCGGTGACGTCGAGGGGGTTGCGGTCGCAGCCGGCCCGCCAGACGACCGTCGGCAGGGCGTCGGGCAGGGGCAGGTCGCCGGTGACGGTGCAGTCGAGCAGGGGAGTGCCGGTGCCGATGGTGTGGTCGTTGTAACGGTAGGCGTAGCGGTCGGGGTAGAGGTTGAGGCCGGCCGAGGCGCCCAGCTCGATCAGGGCGAGGGGCTGCGGCAGGGACGCGAGTACGGGCATGAGCAGCGCGCTGCGGCCGGTCTCGTTGGTCTGGGTGGCACGGGCGAGAATCTCGGCCGCGACGCGTTCCCAGTTGGCGGCGACGAAGTCGTGGAACGCGACCGGGTCGTCGACCGGGCCGCCGAGCAGCCGGACCACGCCGAGCAGCAGGTTCGGCTGGCGTTTGGGCTCGGGCAGGGTGGCGATCAGGTCGAGCAGTTCGTCGTCGTCGGCGATGGCGGTGGTCAGCCGGTCGTAGGTGGGTGATTCGCCGCGGGCCTGGCGGACGGCGAAGTCCCAGTACCCGTCGGCGACCACGGCCCGGGCCAGGAACGGGTCGACGGCGGCGCGGAAGGCGGCCGGCTGCTCGACCCACGGGAAGTGCCCAGAGTCGTCGATGGTGACGGCCCGGCCGGCCGGGAACAGTGCGGCCAGGGCGACGGGCTGGGCGGCTCCGGTGGCGCAGTCGGCGGCGCCGGCCACGACCAGGACCGGTGCGGTCACCGCGGCCAGCCGGGCGGCCCAGTCGCCGGGGGCGTCCACACTGAAGTAGGCCCGGTTGGCCGCGAAGTTGGCGATCATGGCCGCGGCGTGGGCCTGTTCGGTCGGACCCCAGCCGGCGTAGGCGACCGGGGCGGTCCGCAGCGTCCAGTCCTGGAAGTCGGCGCCGGGCCCCTGGTCGCGCCGGGCGAGTGCCTCGGCGAAGATCGGATCGTCGCGGCGCGCGTCGATTAGGGCGGGCGCGTCGGACGGCGTGTCGACCAGGTGCCCGGACGGAGGTGTGACCAGCACCAGGGCGCCGACCCGACCGGGGTAGCGGGCGGCGTAGGCCAGGGCGAGCCGCGTACCGGCCGAATGTCCGAGCAGGACCACTCGCTCGAGCTCGAGCCGCTCCCGCAGGGCCTCCATGTCCTCGGCCTGGCGCCAGAACGACCCGCGCTCGATGTCGTCGGGCATCGGCGACGACCCGGTGCCGCGCAGGTGGGGGATGATCAGGCGGAATGGCAGCGCGCCGAGGTCACCGAGGTAGCCGGGGTCGAGGGCGGCTCCGCCGGCCAGGGCGATGACCGGCGTCTGGAAGCCGGGCCGGAAGTCGTCGTAATGCAGCTGCGCCCCGTCGGCGCCCGGATAGGTGGGCATGGCCGGGGAGCTTATCCGGGCCGAACTGACGCTTCGGCCCGGGAAACGTTGATGTACGTCACGGCAACCCGCATTCGCGGAACCCGTCGTCGGCGGCGTCGACCGTGCTGGGCGCGCGCGGCGGGCCGATCTCTGGTCCGGCCGCGGGCGGCGTCAGCCGCCCGCGGCCGGACCATTCACGCACGTGGAGCGCAGCGACCTCGGCGGGAGCAGCGGTCGGCACCACCCACCCGGCTACGACATCACGCTCTTGATCTTGAGGTTCAGTGGCGGGCGGCGACGTCGCGGCCGGCGACGACCGCGGCCTCGTGGGCGGCCTTCTTGAGCAGTTCGGCGGTCTCCAGGAACGGGTCCATGGCCGGGTTGACGCCGGCCAGGGTGAGCTCGCGCTCGATCAGGGTGAGGTCGGCGCCCCACACGTCGGCGACGATGCGCCGCAGGTAGGCGGTGTTGTGGTCCCAGCCCTCGCGGGGTGTGCCGGGGCCGTAGCCGCCGCCCCTGGTGGTCAGCACGATCGTGGGTTTGCCGTCGAGCAGCCGTTCGGCCGACGACTCGGCGCCGGCCAGGACCAGGTCGACCCAGATCTTGACGTGCTGGGAGACGCCCCAGTTGTAGAGCGGCAGGGCGAGGATGGCGGCGTCGGCGTCGCGCAGTTCGGCGGCGACGGTACGCGCGAGCTGCGATGCGGTGCGCTGGGCGTCGGTGCGGGACTCCTCGGGGGTGAAGTTGGCGCCGATCGCGGTGGCCCAGGCATCGGACGGCAGCGGCTCGGTGCCCAGGTGCCGGCGCACGAACGTGGTGTCCGGCCGGACCGCGGTGAACTCCTTCTCGGCCAGGTCGGCGAGCTCGCTGCTGGCCGAGCGGGGGCCCTGGATGCTGGCGTCGATACGCAGAACGGACATGTGTGTTGACTCCCGGGATGGGGGGCTTGAATGTTCAATCTCAGAGTGCTCCTGTCCGCCTTGAATGTTCAAGTCCCCCGGTAGAATGATCCGTGTGAGCAACCCCACGCCGCCGGTCGCATGGCTGACCGATCACGAACGCAACGCCTGGATGATGCTCGCCGGGGTCCTGATGAACCTGCCCGCGGCGATCGACGCCCAGCTCAAGCGCGACTCCGGCCTCAACTTCTTCGAGTACTCGATCCTGGTCGGGCTGTCCCGGCCGATGAACCGCACCCTGCAGCTCACGATGCTCGCCAACACCGCCAGCGGGTCGTTGTCGCGGCTCTCGCACGCCATCAGCCGGATGGAGAAGCAGGGCTGGGTCCGCCGCAAGGTCAACACCGGTGAGGTGCGCTGTGTCGAGGCCACCCTGACCGACGAGGGCATGGATCTGCTGCGCCGGGCCGCTCCGGGACACGTCAACCGGGTCCGCGAGCTGGTCTTCGACGCGCTCAGCGAGGAGCAGGTCGGCCAGCTGTTCGCGATCGCCCGCGTGCTGCACGCCAAGGCCAATCCGGACGGCGCCGAGGCGAGCGAACGGGTCATCGCCGAATATCTGTGACCACGGTCTGTCGAGACGGCGCGACCAGCTTCGTCCCGGGGGTGAGCGACCGAGAACGAGAGGACCACGAGACATGAAGTACCTGCTGATCGTCGACTACCGCCCGGGCGTCATCGACACCCCGATGGAGGAGTGGAAGCCCGAGGAGGTGCAGGCGCACATGGACTACTACACCGCGCTGAACAAGCAGCTGCTGGAGAGCGGCGAGCTGGTCGGCGGGTACGCGCTGCGCCCGCCCGCCACCGCCAAGACGGTCACCTCCGACGGCAGCACCCCGGACGTGATCACCGACGGCGTCTACCCGGAGGCCAAGGAGATCCTGGCCGGCTTCCAGGTCGTCGACGTCGACACCGAGCAACGCGCGCTCGAGATCGCCCGGCTGGTCTCGCAGGTGCCCGGCCCGGGCGGGGTCCCGCTGGCCCAGCCGATCGTCGTGCGCCAGGTGATGCACGAGTTCGCCGAGCAATGAGCGACACCGCCGTCGAGGATCTGCTGCGTGACACCGCGCCGCAGGTCCTCGCGGTGCTGGCCCGCCGTTACGGTGACTTCGCCGCCGCCGAGGACGCCACCCAGGAGGCGCTGATCGCGGCGGCCCGGCACTGGCCCGCCGACGGCGTGCCGGCCAGTCCCCGGGGCTGGCTGATCCAGACCGGCGCCCGCAAGCTGCTCGACCAGTTGCGCAACGAGCAGGCCCGGCGCCGGCGCGAGGAACTGGCCGCGGTGCGCGAGTTGCCGGGCGAAGCGGCCCAGCACGACGACACCCTGACCCTGCTGTTCCTGTGCTGCCATCCGGCGCTGAGCCCGGCCTCGGCGATCGCGCTGACCCTGCGGGCGGTCGGCGGCCTGAGCACCGCCGAGATCGCCCGCGCCTTCCTGGTCCCCGAGGCCACCTTGGCCCAGCGGATCAGCCGGGCCAAGCAGCGCATCCGCGACACCGGCACGGTCTTCGCCGCCCCGGCCGGTGACGAGTTCGAGACCCGGTTGCGGCAGGTCCGGCGGGTGCTCTACCTGATCTTCAACGAGGGGTACGCGGCCAGCACCGGCGCCGCGGTGCACCGCGCCGATCTGGCCGCCGAGGCCATCCGCCTGGCCCGCATGCTCCCGGCCGACCCCGAGTCGATCGGCCTGTACGCGCTGATGCTGCTGACCGACGCCCGACGCCCCGCCCGCACCGACGCCGCCGGTGGCCTGGTCCCGCTGGACGAACAGGACCGCACCCGCTGGGACCGGGCCCGCATCGCCGAGGGCACCGCCCTGCTCGACAGCGTCGCCGGCACCGCCGCGCCGGGCGAGTACCAGATCCAGGCGGCCATCGCCGCTCTGCACGACCGCGCGCCCGGTCCCGCCGGCACCGACTGGCCGCAGATCCACGCCCTGTACGGGATGCTCGACGCCGCCAACCCGGTGGTCGCCCTGAACAAGGCCATCGCCGCCGCCATGATCCACGGCCCCGAGCACGGGCTGGCGCTGATCGCCGAGCTCGAACTGCCCGGCCACCGCCTCGCCGCCACCCGCGCCCACCTGCACGAACGCGCCGGCCATAAGGAGCAGGCGCTGGCCGCCTACAGGCTGGCGGCCGAGCAGGCCACCAGCATCGCCGAACGCGACCACCTCATCCTGCGCGCGTCACGGCTGCGTCACGGCTGATCTGGATGCCATCTTCTTGCGCCAATCGGTTTGCTGTGGAAACCTATTGGCATGAGTGCTGATGCGGTGCCGGCCGGCGGGGATCCTCGCCGTTTGCTGGCCGATTCGCGTGATCTCGCGCGCAAGGTCCGCCTCGATCAGCGGGTGACCTGGGTCGCCCTGCTAGTGCTGGCGGGCGTGACGTTTCTGGCCATCCCGTTCGACTACTTCGGCATGCGGGTCGGCTGCGGCCGGGCCGGCACGGACGGCGGTTGCACGTTCGACCGGCAGGGGGTGCTGTATTTCTGGCCGGCGGCGCTGCTGGTCGCGTACGCGGCGATCGCCCTGCTGTATGTGCGGGTCGCCCGCACCCGGGGGGTGGGTGCCCGGGTGATGCCGTACGTGATCACCGGCGCGGTGCTGACCGTGTTGTTCACCGCGACGTGGCTGGTGTTCCGGGTCCTGGTGGTGGACAAGCAGTTCGTCGTGCTGCCGACCTGGGCGATGGTGCTGGACCGGCTGATCGCGCCGTGGGGCGTCATCGGGCTGGCGTTGCTGGTGCTGGCGCGGCTGGAACGCAACGTGGCGCTGCTCGTGTTCACCGTCGCGTACCTGGCCGTGGTCCTGGTTCCGGTCGACTTCGGTTGGCAGATGCACGCCCACATCCGCGCCAACTGGGTGCCGCAGCAGGTCATCGACGCCACGATGCTGCTGCTCGGCGGGCTCGGGTTCGCGCTGGCCGACCGGCGGCGGCGGTGACCGCCGAGCCCGACGCGCACCCGGCCAACGGCCTCGACGAGGTCGTGCACCAGCGGGTGCGGCTGGGCATCCTGACCATCGCGCACGAGGCGCGGCAGGTGGAGTTCGGCTATCTGCGGACCCAGCTGGAGCTGACCGCGGGGAACCTGTCCAAGCATCTCAGCGTGCTCGAGGCGGCCGGTCTGGTGGATCTGGAGAAGGGGTACGCGGGCAGGCGCGGCCGGACCTGGATCACGCTGACCGAGGCCGGGCAGGCGGCGCTGGCCGAGGAGATCGGGCAGTTGAAGCTGCTCATCGAGCGGGTGGAGAAGCGAGCGGACTGAGTCGCAGCGTCGAGGTGGCGGCGGTGTCGGTGACCATCGAGGCGGCGCCGCCCGCGTACTTGGCCCGGTAGGCGGCGTCGACCGCGTCCCGCTCGGCCAGGCCGATGTCCTCGACCCGGACGCCGGCCTCCAGCCCCGGGACGCGGACGCGGGCGTGACCGGTGCGCAGGACGTGGCCGTACCAGCCGGTGTCGCGGCGGTGCCAGGTCCGCACGTACACCTGGGTGCCGGCGACCACGGCCCAGATCGTGGTCCACCGGCGGCCGAGGATCTCCAGCTCGTACGCCGAGCCGATATCGGCGAGCTGGGCGGGTGACCAGGCGTCCATAATCGGCAGCGTAGCCCGCGCGAAGGAGAACCCGATGACCTCGGTGGTCCGGCACGTCACGATCGACGTCGCCCCGCCTTACGAGCCGTACGAGCTGGCCCGTTTCTGGAGCGAGGTGGTGGGCGCGCCGCTGCATCCCGACAGCGAGCCCGGTGACGACCAGGCGTTGGTGCAGGGTTCGCCCGGGCTGTTGTTCACCCGGGTGCCGGAGGCGAAGACGGTGAAGAACCGCGTACATCTGGATCTGCGGCCCGGCGTGACCCGCGACGCCGAGGTGGAGCGCCTGACCGGTCTGGGCGCGAAGTTGTTCGAGGATCACCGCCGGCCGGACGGCACCGGCTGGGTGACGCTGACCGACCCGGCCGGCAACGAGTTCTGCGTGGAGCGTTCCGCCGCCGAACGCCCGTCAACCTTGGGTTGACGCTTTCATGCCGTCAACTTATGGTTGACGGCATGACTCAACTCGACCCACCCGTGCGGCTCGACGATCTGATCGCGGCCGTCAGCACCAACAACCCATCACCGCTGGACCGGCTGTCCAACGCCGTGCTCCTCGGCGACCACCTCGGCGATCTGGCCGACCACCTGATCGGGCACTTCGTCGACCAGGCCCGCCGCTCGGGGGCCTCGTGGACCGAGATCGGCGCCAGCATGGGCGTGTCCAAGCAGGCGGCGCAGAAACGGTTCGTGCCCAAGGACGTCGACCCGTCGCAGGGCTTCAGCCGTTTCTCCGACGCCGCCCGCGCCGCGGTGGTCGGCGCGCAGAACGAGGCCCGGTCGGGCGGGCACGCCGCAATCGTGCCCGCCCACCTGATTCTCGCACTGCTGGCCCGGCCCGACTCCGAGGCCGGCCGGCTGCTGGCCGGGGCCGGCATCACCCGCGACGACCTGACCCTGCCCGCGCCGGTGGCCGACGTGCCGGCGCTGATCCCGTTCGACCCGCACGCCAAGAAGGCCCTGGAGCTGTCGTTCCGGGAGGCGCTGCGGCTGGGCCAGGAGGGCGTCGGCTCGGGGCATCTGCTGCTGGCCCTGCTGGCCGAGGAGGCCGAGGACGGGCCGCTGCACCGCCTCGGCGTCAAAGGCCCGGACCGGGTCGACGAGGACAACTGACATTTGTCATGGGCGGACCGTGACGCGTGACCTGATCGGGGGCCCGCGTCACGGTCCACAGTGATGGCATGACCATTACGGCAACACCGGTTGCACGCGCCGTCGAGATGGACGGCGTCGTCAGACGATTCGGGGCGGTCACCGCCGTCGACGGGGTGAGCCTGAGCATCCACCCCGGTGAGGTGGTCGCGCTGCTCGGCCCGAACGGCGCCGGCAAGACCACGACCATCGACATGCTGCTCGGCCTGTCCCGCCCGGACCAGGGGCGGATCAGCGTCTACGGAAAGGCGCCGCAGGAAGCGGTGGCGCTGGGTCTGGTCTCGGCCGTCATGCAGACCGGCGGCCTGCTCAAGGACTACACCGTCGAGGAGACGGTACGCCTGAGCGCGGTGCTGTTCGGCCGCGGCCGCGCCGAGGTGGACGCCGCCCTGGCCCGCGCCGGGCTCACCGACGCCCGCAAACGGCTGGTCGGCAAATGCTCCGGCGGCCAGCAGCAGCGGCTGCGGTTCGCCATGGCCCTGCTGCCCGACCCGGAGCTGCTGATCCTCGACGAGCCGACCACCGGCATGGACGTCTCCGGCCGGCACGACTTCTGGTCGGCCATCCGCCAGGACGCGCGCGCCGGGCGCACTGTCATCTTCGCCACCCACTACCTCGACGAGGCCGACGCGTACGCCGACCGGATCGTGTTCGTACGCCGCGGCCGGGTCGTCGCCGACGGCACCGCCGCCGAGGTCAAGGCCCTCGCCGCCGGCCGGACCGTGCGGGCCACCCTGCCCGGCGCGACCCGCGAGGAACTGCTGGCGCTGCCCGGCGCCGAGAACGTCGAGGTGCGCGGCGACCAGATCTACGTGCACGCCCGCGACACCGACCCGGTGGCCCGGCACCTACTGACCCGCACCGCCGCCCGGGACCTGGAGATCACCTCCCGCAACCTGGAAGAGGCGTTCCTCACCCTGACCGCCGAGGAGGCGTCGGCATGACCGTCATCGAAGAACGCACACTGCCCGCGCTGGGCGGCTTCTCCCCGCGGCTGCTGGCGCTCGAGCTGCGCCGGATGGTCCGCAACCGCCGTACGGTGATCTTCACGTTGATCATGCCACCGGTGTTCTTCCTGCTCTTCGGCACCGGCGACAACCTCAAGACCCAGCGGGCCGGCGAGGGCAACGTGACCGGCTACATCCTGGTCAGCATGGCCGTCTACGGCGCGATGCTGGCCGCCACCAGCGGCGGTGCGATGGTCTCGCTGGAACGCGCGGCCGGCTGGTCACGCCAGCTGCGCCTGACCCCGCTGCGGCCGGTCGCCTACATCGCCACCAAACTGAGCCTCGCCATGATCATCGGCGCGGTGTCGGTGCTGGTGGCCATGCTCGTGGGCGCGGTGTCCGGCGCCGAACTGCCGGCCCACGCCTGGATCGAGTGCGCTCTGCTGGCCTGGGTGTGCGCGCTCGTGTTCGCGGCGTTCGGGCTGTTCATGGGCTACCTGCTGCCCAGTGAGAACGTCATGCAGATCCTCGGCCCGGCGCTGGCCGTGCTGTCGTTCGCCGGCGGGCTGTTCGCCCCGGTCGACCAGTTCGGGCACACCTTCGCCACGATCGCCAAGTTCACCCCGGTGTACGGCGTCGGCGAGATCGCCCGCTACCCGCTGGTGCACGACGGGAACCTGTGGGTGGCCGCGGCCAACGTGATCGCCTGGACGGCGGTGTTCGCCGGCGGCGCGATCTGGCGGTTCCGCCGCGACACGGCCCGGGTCTGAGCACCGGCTAGGTTCAACTCCATGAGGCCTTGGCGGCACGGCTGGATCTTCGCGGCCGCGTGGTTGTTCTACCTCAACGAGAACCTGAGCACGCTGCTGCACCACGAGGGCGGCTGGGCCCGCGACCTGGGCCTGGCCGCCCTGGCCGGGTTCGCCGCCGCGTACCTGGGCGGGGTGTGGGTGCTGCGCACCGACCGGCTGCGGGGCACGGCGAACCTCGGCCGGGTCTGGCTGATCCTGCTGACCCAGCTCGCCCTGTTCGGGCTGCAGGTGCCGGCGGCCGGGTTCCACGCGCTGCCCTGCGTCACCTACATCGCGGCCACCGCGGCGATGGCCCTGCCGGTCACCCAGGGCGGGCCGTTCGTGGTGGTGCTGGTGGTCGGCACCGAACTGCTGGCCCGGCTGACGCCCGGCTGGGAGGACAACGGGTACGGGCTGGCCGCGCTGCTCGGCGGGCTGGCCTCGTACGGGATCCGGCTCGCGGCCGAACGGCAGCGCCGGCTGGCCGACACCCAGCAGGAACTGGCCGTGCTGGCCGTGCAGAACGAACGCAACCGCATCGCCCGCGACCTGCACGACATCCTCGGGCACTCGCTGACCGTGGTGACCGTCAAGGCCGAACTGGCCCAGCGGCTGCTCGACGTCGACCTGGAGAAGGCCCGCTCCGAACTGCGCGACCTGGAGGTGCTGGCCCGCGACGCGCTCGCCGACGTGCGCAGCACCGCCCTGGGCGTACGCGGCATCTCCCTGGCCGGTGAGATCGCCGCGGCCAAGGAGGCCCTGGCCGCCGCCGACGTCGAGGCCGCACTGCCGGGAGCGGCCGACGACGTGCCGTCGCGGGTGCGCGAACTGTTCGCCTGGACGATCCGGGAGGCGGTCACCAACATCGTCCGGCACGCCCACGCCACCCGGGCCGAGGTGGTGCTCGATCCGGGCAGCGTCGAGATCCTCGACGACGGCGTCGGGCCGGCGGCGCCGTCCACCGACGGTCAGGGCCTGATCGGCCTGCGCCGCCGGGTGGAACAGCTGGGCGGGACGCTCACCGTCGGCGCCCGCCAGGACAGACCCGGATTCCGGGTACGCGTGGAGGTCCCCTCATGATCAAAGTCCTGCTCGCCGACGACCAGGCCCTGGTCCGAGGGGCGATGGCCGCCCTGCTCGACATGGAACCCGACCTCAAGGTGGTGGCCGAGGTCGGCCGCGGCGACGAGGTCGTCGACGCCGTCCGCGCCCACGACGTCGACGTCGCCCTGCTCGACGTGGAGATGCCCGGCATGGACGGCGTCGCCGCCGCCCGGGCCCTGCGCACCACCGCACCGGCCTGCCGGGTCCTGATGGTCACCACGTTCGGCCGGGCCGGCTACCTGAGGCAGGCGATGTCGGCCGGGGCCAGCGGGTTCATCGTGAAGGACACCCCGGCCCGGCAACTGGCCGACGCGGTCCGCCGGGTGCACGAAGGCCTGCGGGTGGTCGACCCCGGCCTGGCCGCCCAGTCCCTGGCCCAGGGCGACTCGCCGCTGACCGAACGCGAGACCGACGTGCTGCGCGCGGCCCGCGACGGCGGCACGGTCGCCGACATCGCCCGCGAACTGACCCTGTCCGAGGGCACGGTCCGCAACCACCTGTCCTCGGCCATCGGCAAGACCGGCGCCCGGACCCGCGCCGAAGCGGTCCGGCTGGCCGTCGACAACGGCTGGCTGCTGACCTGAAGAACTTTGCCCGTGCGTTTTCGGTTGCACCTTTCCGGCAACCGTGAGTGACCTCTAGCTGCACCCTGCGCAACGAAAAGTTCCCCCCGTCAGCCGGAAAGCGGCGACGACCACGAGGGGGAACCAGCAATGACCGCAGCCAAGACCGTCACCCGCGCCCAGGAAACCCTGATCCGCGACAACATGGCGCTGGTCGGGCACATGGTCCGCGAGATGCTCTTCAAGGTGCCGGCCCACGTGCACCGCGACGACCTCGCCTCGGCCGGCTACGCCGCGCTGGTCACCGCCGCCCAGGCCTTCGACGCCACCCGCGGCATCCCGTTCGGCCGGTTCGCCGCCACCCGCGTACGCGGCGCCCTGCTCGACGAGCTTCGCTCGATGGACTGGGCCACCCGCTCGGTCCGCGCCCGCGCCCGCCGCGCCGAGACCGCCCGCCAGGAACTCACCGTCAAACTGGGCCGCACCCCGACCCAGCCCGAACTGGCCGAACTGCTCGGCGTCGGAGTCAGTGAACTGGCCGGCGTCGACGACGACGTGCAACGCGCCGCCGTCCTCTCGCTGCAGGGCTTCACCACCGGCGCGGCCGAGGACATGGTCACCGAAGCCACCCTCAACCCCGAGGAGACACTGCTGCACCGCGAGCGCATCGGCTACCTGCACGACGCCGTCGCCGTCCTGCCCGAGCGGCTCCGCTTCGTCGTCGAGGCGTCGTACCTGCAGGAACGGCCCCTGTCCGAGGTCGCGGCCGAACTCGGCGTGACCGAGTCACGGGTCTCGCAGCTGCGCACCGAAGCCCTCGCCCTGCTCAAGGACGGCCTCACCACCCACATGGAGCAGCAGGACAACAGCGCCGCCAAGGACGGCGTCGTGGCCCGCCGCCGCGCCGCCTACGCCGCCCAGATCGCCGGCCGCAGCACCATGGCCACCCGCCTGGCCGCCACCGACATCACCGGCGTCCAGATCACCCGCGCCGCCTGAACCCCACCCCAATGGTCGGCAAATCGGGCAAACGTGGCACGGACGCCCGACTTACCGACCACCGGACTAGCCGCGGGCCAGCCACGTCTCGATCGCCTCGACGACCAGGGCGTGGTCGTCAGCCTGGGGGAGACCCGACACCGTCACCACACCGATCACCCCGGCCCCGCGTACCCGGATCGGGAACGCACCACCATGCGCCGCGTACCGCGCCGGATCCACACCCATCCCCGCGTCCAGCTCCTTGCCCTCGGACGCCAGCTGCCGGCCCTTGAGGAACGACGACACCCCATAACGCTGCACCACCCGCACCTTCCGGGCGATCCACTCGTCGTTGTCGGCCACCGACCCCGCCAGCGCCGCGTGGAACAACTGCTGCCCGCCCCGCCGGATGTCGATCGCCACCGGCAACTCCCGCGCCGCCGCCAACTCCACCAGCACCGACCCCAACGACCAGGCATCGGCATGCTCGAACCGGTCGAAGACCAGCCGCCGCTCCTGCTCGGCCAGCCGCGCGATCAGATCGTCGTTCATGGGGCATTCATACCACCCGTGATCCGATCGCCCCCCGGCCGCCGATAAGGTCAGCAACTGTGCGCGTGGCGACCTTCAACCTCCTCAACGGGCGGTCCCTGACCGACGGCGAGGTGCACGCCGAACGCGTCGCCGCCGCCGTCGCCGGCCTCGACGCCGACATCCTCGGCCTGCAGGAGGTCGACCGCGCCCAGCCCCGCAGCGGCCTGCTCGACCTCACCGCCATCGCCGCCGAGGCCATCGGCGCACCCACCCACCGCTTCGCCGCCGCCGTCGCCGGCACACCGGGGGAGACCTGGCGACCCTGGCAGAACGAGGCCGACGACGCCGGCGCCCTCTACGGCATCGCCCTGATCAGCCGCTGGCCGGTCCGCCAGTGGCAGATCCTGCGCCTGCCCGGCGCCCCCGTCCGCTCCCCGGTCTGGATCCCCGGCAAAGGACCGATCCTGCTCAAGGACGAACCCCGCGTCATGATCGCCGCCGTCGTCGACAGCCCCGCCGGCCCGGTCACCGTCGGCTGCACCCACCTGTCGTTCGTGCCCGGCTGGAACGTACGCCAGCTACGCCACGCCGTCCGCGCCCTGCGCGCGCTGCCCGCACCCCGGCTGCTCATCGGCGACCTCAACATGCCCGGCGGCCCGGTCCGCGCCCTCACCGGCTGGAAGACGCTGGTCAAACTGCCCACCTATCCCAGCCCGGCACCACGGGCGCAACTCGACCACATCCTGCTCGACCCGCGCGGCGGCAAAACCCTCGGCGACGTCGTCGAGGTAGGCAACCCGCGGGCCGGCATCTCCGACCACCGACCCCTGCTCGTGCACGTCAGGCAACCCGGGCTCTAGTCAGTCGCGGAGCCGCTTGAAGAAGACGTGCTCCAGACCGTCCTCCGGATCCCACTGCTCACCGATCTTGCGGAACCCGAACTTCGCGATCGTCGCCAGGGAACCCTTGTTGTCGGGCCGGATGCTGGCGCGCACCGCGCGTACCCGCGGATCGTCGTTGACCCGGGCCAGCAGCGACGTGACCATCGCGGTGGCGTAACCACGCCGCCAGAACGCCGGATCCACCGAGTACGCGATCTCCACCGTCGCGTTCTCGTCCGGCGGCCCGTGAAACCCGCCGTGCCCGACCACCTGCCCGGTCACCGCGTCCACGGCCGCCCGCGCCACCCACTCGGCGGCCGCCGGGTCGCGGCGGATGTCGTCGCGCCGGACCCGCCACAGCCAGGCCTCGTCGGCCAGGAACCGCGACATCGGCGTACCGGCGGCAGCGCCGGCCCCGGCCAGGTCACCGTTGATCAGAGCGGTCATGACAGCGGGGGAGAGCTGCACAAAACGTACTTCCGGCACCTCGGCATGATCACACGACGTGCGCGCGGTGAGCAAAACCACGATTAGGTTGTGCGCAACAAGATTGCGGACTACCTTTCTCGTCATGGATGCGGACACCGGCCTCGAACAGATGCTCTGCTTCGAGCTCTACAGCGCCTCCCGCGCCATCACCACCGCCTACCGGCCCGCCCTCGACCAACTCGGCCTCACCTACCCCCAATACATCGCCATGACCGTCATCTGGAAACGCGGCCACCTCACCGTCAGCGAACTCGGCCACGCCCTGCGCCTCGACAGCGGCACCCTCTCACCCCTGCTCAAACGCCTTGAAACAGCAGGCCTCATCCACCGCACCCGCGGCACCCACGACGAACGCACCGTCACCATCGAACCCACCGACACCGGCCGCGCCCTGCAGACCCGCGCCGCCGACCTGCCCCACCGCCTCGCCTGCGCCCTCGACATCACCATCGACGAGGCCATCCAGCTCCACCACCTGCTCAGCCGCATCGGCAACTCCGCACGCACCACCACCATCTGAAAGGCACACCCATGACCGCGCTCTACACCGCCTCCGCCACCGCCACCGGCGACGGCCGCTCCGGACACACCCGCTCCAGCGACGGCGTCCTCGACCTCGACCTCGCCGTCCCCAAGGAGATGGGCGGCCCCGGCGGCGCCCTCACCAACCCCGAGCAGCTGTTCGCCGCCGGCTACGCCGCCTGCTTCCACGGCGCCCTCAAGATCGTCGCCCGCCAGCAGAAGATCGACCTCACCGACACCGCCATCACCGTCGACGTCGGCATCGGCCCCAAATCCGACGGCACCCCCGGCTTCCAGCTCAACGTCGCCATCGAGGCCGAACTCCCCAGCGTCACCCCCGAAAAGGCACAAGAGCTCATCGAGGCCGCCCACCAGGTCTGCCCCTACAGCAACGCCACCCGCGGCAACATCGACGTGGCCCTCACGGTCGCGTAAGACCACCCAGCGCGCGGTTGGTCCGGTTGGCCCGGACAGCCGCGCGCTGCTGCGCCGCCGTCACCTCGATGTAGTTCTGCGACGTGGTCAACGACGCGTGCCCCAGCAACCGCATGATCTCCGACGCGTTCGCCCCGTCCTCGGCCAGCCGCGTCGCGAACGTGTGCCGCAACGCGTGCAACCGCGCCCCCCGCGGCACCCGGTCGTTGATCCCCGCCCGCCGGTACGCCGACGACACCAGATACTGCAAACCGCCCCGCCGCAACGGCGCCCCGTGCCGATCCACCAACAGGGCCTTCTCGCCGCGGGCGACTCGCTTGCGCCGGCTCTCCAGGTACGCCTCCACCACCGCGTCCAACTCCGGCTCGATCGGCACCGTCCGCGGCCGCCCACCCTTACCGGCCACCTCCACCCGCCGCTCACCCGGGCGCCCCACGAACGACCCCGTCCGCAACCCCAGCAGCTCCGACAACCGCAGCCCCGCACACAACGCCAGCGCGATCACCACCAGATCCCGTTCCGGCCACGGGTCACGCTGCCGCTGATCCGGTACGGCCACCGCATTGAGCAACTGCTCCGGCGTGTCCTCACCACGCAGCGGCTTGGGGGAGGGCAGCGCCACCCGCGGCTTGTCCACGGCCGGCATCGGGTTGCCGGCCACCACACCCTCGGTCACCAGGAACGTGAAGAACGCGTTCCAGCTCGACCAGGCCCGGTAGACCGAGGCGGGGGCGCGGGTCGTCGCGAACCGCGCGAACGCCGACCGCAGCAGGCGGGGGGAGAGGTCGGCGATGTCGTTGACCACCGGCATCTGCGCCAGGACCAGAGCGAGATCACGCCGGTACGCCTGCAGCGTGTGCACCGACGGCTTGCGCACCGCCCGGGCGGCCAGGAATTCCTCGACCAACGCGCTGACTGTTTCCTGCTGCATAAGACATATTATGCACCATTTGTACGGATTATTGCCAGCACGAATCTCCTCAAGCCGAGGCCATCACCGCCGATGTCATGAACCGTCCAAGCACGCACCCAAGCCTGGAGGACACCATGATCAGCTTCTACGACGACGGCCCGCCGATGACCGACCGCGGACCGGTCCGCCGCACCGGCAACCGGCCGCCGATGCGCTAAGACCCCGCACGCCGCAACAACAACGCCCGTTCCCGCTCGTTACGGGTCAACGACGCCGCCCGCGCGAACTCCGCCCGAGCCTCGTCGTGCCGGCCCAGCCGCGCCAGAAAATCACCGCGCGCGCTGGGCAGCAGGTGATAGTCGCGCAGAGCGGGGAAGGCCATCAGCTGATCCAGCAACGCCAGCCCCGCCTCCGGCCCGTACGCCATCGACAACGCCACCGCCCGGTTCAGCTCCACCACCGGCGACGGTGACGTCTCGGCCAGCCGCTCGTACAGCGCGGCGATCCGCTCCCAGTCGGTGTCGGCGAACCGCCGCGCCCGCGCGTGACAGGCGGTGATCGCCGCCTGCAACACGTACGGCCCCGGCCGGTCGTCGCCCAGCACCGTCTCGGCCCGCCGCAGCGCGGCCAGCCCACGCCCGATGAGCAGATGGTCCCACCGGGCCCGGTTCTGATCGGCGAGCAGCACCGGCGTCCCGTCCGGCCCGGTCCGCGCACCCACCCGGGACGCCTGGATCTCCATCAGCGCCACCAGCCCGTGAACCTCGGGTTCGCGGGGCGCCAGCCGGGCCAGCACCCGCCCCAGCCGCAGCGCGTCCTCGCACAACCCCGGCCGCATCCAGTCGTCCCCGGCGGTGGCCGCGTACCCCTCGTTGAAGACCAGGTAGATCACCTCGAGCACCGACGACAGCCGCCCGGCCAGTTCCGCGCCCCGCGGCACCTCGAACGGCACCCGCGCGCCGGCCAGCGTTTTCTTGGCCCGGGTGATGCGCTGGGCCACGGTGGTCTCGGGCACCAGGAACGCCCGGGCGATCTCGGCGACGCTCAGCCCGCCCAGCAGCCGCAGGGTCAGCGCGGCCCGGGCCTCGGTCGACAGCATCGGGTGGCAGGCCACGAACATCAGCCGCAGCAGGTCGTCACCGATACCGTCGTCCTCGGCGACCAGTGCCCCGATGTCCGGGCTGGTCTCGGCCTGCTCCCGGCCGACCTCCTCGACCTTGCGCCGGTAGGTTTCCGAGCGGCGGATCTGGTCGATGGCCCGGCGCCTGGCCGTGGTCATCAGCCAGGCGCCCGGGTTGTCCGGCACGCCGTCGGTGGGCCACTGCTCGAGCGCGGCGACCAGGGCGTCCTGGGCGAGTTCCTCGGCGCTGCCGAGGTCGCGGACCAGCCGGGTCAGGCCGGCGACGAGCCGGGGCGCCTCGATGCGCCAGACGGCCTCGATCGCGCGGTGGGTGTCGGTGGGCACGGACCCCAGTTAACCCGCCCGGCTCACTGTTCGGCCGGCCAGGCGGCCTGCGCGTCACGCTGGGCGACGGTCTCGCGTTGTTCCGGGGTCATCGAGTCGCCGAGGTCGTCGGCCGAGATGACCTGCCGGATCTCGATGTTGGTGGGTTCGCCGCCATTGGTCCGCAGGACCGGGCAGCGCTTGAACCAGGCGACGCACTCGTCCAGGGTCTTGGTCTCGACCAGGAAGAACCCGGCGATGAGTTCCTTGGTCTCGGTGAACGGCCCGTCGACCACGGTGCGTGTGTCGCCGTCGAAGTAGATGCGGGCGCCCTTGGTGCTGGGGTGGATGCCTTCGGCGGCCAGCAGCACGCCGGCGTTCATCATCTCTTCGATGAACGCGCCCATGGTGGCGATGTCGTCGCTGGTGGCGGGGCGACCGGCTTCGCTGGCGTCGGTGGCCTTGGTGATGACCATGAACCGCATCGGTGTCTCCTCGTGTTTGGTTGCTCTGTCATCAACGCGTCGAACGGGGCCCGGGTCGTTACGACATCCCGGCCGGATCCCGGCCGGATTCTTTTCCGGCGGCTCTTTGGGAAGGGTGACCGCTCACGCAGGTGGAGCGGAGCGACCCTCGGCGGGAGCAGCGGTCTGTACGCACCGCCCAGCTACGACCGGGGTGTTGTCTCGTCGAGGTAGGTGTAGGCCTCGTCGAGCAGTGCGCGCCATGCGTCCTCGCCGGCCGGGTAGGGCATTTCGACCCATTCGCGCATGGTTTTGCCGCTCATGGTGACGCGGGTGGCGGTGCCGGTGGCTTCGAGCGCGTCGGCGCGGGCCTTGGGGATCTTGACCATGAGGTTGCCGGCGTGGTTGACCAGGCCGAAGACTTTGCCGCGGACGCGTAGGCCGGTGGTGGAGAACATGCGGCCCCAGTCGACGCCGGGCCGGTTCAGGTAGTCGTCGGCGAGTGCTTCGAGTCGTTTGTCGCCGCGTTCGACGGCGTGGTGGTCGATGGGCATCGGGTGTGCTCCTCTCGGGGGCGCTGACGGAACTAGGTTGACATAATATGGATTATCGACCTGGCGGATGATCGATGTGCGGGAGGGTGCTGGTGTGCCGTCCAGTAGCCTTCGTATCCCTCTGGTTTCGGTGATGTCGGCCCGGGCGGCGTGCATCTTCACGGGGAGAGGGTCACATGGCGGAGTTGAGGTGGGCGACCGGGTTCCTGGATTCGCCGTCGCGGGCGGCCGAGGAGTTCTGGTGCGCGGTGACGGGGTCGACCTTGTCGGCGCGGCGTGATGGTGGGCGGTTCGTGACGTTGGTTCCGCCGGACGGGGATGCCTATCTGCGGATGCAGGTGACCGATGCGGGCGGGCCGCCGTCGTGTCATGTGGATCTGCATGGGGTGGCGGTGCCGGCGGGGGCGACGGTGGTTCGTGAACAGGGGGATCTGGTGGTGTGCCGCTCCCCTGCCGGGTTGTCGTTCTGTGTGGTGGCGGCGGGCGGTTCGTATGTCCGGCCGTCCGCGGTCGATGGGGCGTTGGTGGATCAGGTGTGTCTGGATCTGCCGGCTGACGTCTACGAGGCGGAGGCCGCGTTCTGGACGTCGGTGACCGGTTCGGTGCGGCGGGCGTCGGATCTGGCGGAGTTCGAGGTGCTCGAGCGGCGCGAGGGGTTGGCGTTGCGGTTTTTGCTGCAGCGTACGGGCGGCGCGGTGCCGGGGATGCATCTGGATTTCGCCGCCGTTGATGTGGCGGCGACCGTGGCGCGGCATGTGGAGCTGGGTGCGGTGGTGGTGCGGCGGGTGCCGGGGCAGTGGACGACGTTGCGGGATCCGGTGGGGCGTGAGTATTGCGTGACGGCCCGGTCGCCGGTGTTGTCGTAGCCGGGTGGTACAACATAGGCGCATTGGCACAGACGTACGAAGGTGGGGTCGGTTATGGGTCTGTCCGAGGACGATGTCCGAGTGGTCCGTGAGGGGTTGGCGGCGGGCCGCAAGCCGAGGGTGCAGTTCACCGAGTCGGCGGGGCAGATCGTGGGTCAGCTGGGTCAGGTGGTCGGGTTGACCGATCCGGCGGAGTCCGACGACTGGGTGGTGGTGAAGTTCGGGCGTGACGAGTTGCCGTTCTCCCCCGCTGATCTGGTGATCGCGCCCAAGGGTGCGACGCCGCCGCGTAAGAAGGCGCCGGTGGCGGAGCCGGAGTTGCAGGGGCCGCCGATTCTGGAGGATCTTCCCGCGAGTCGTCCGGCGCCGGTGGTCGAGGCGGTGCAGGCTGAGCCGGTGACTGCTCCTGCTCCGCGTAAGCCGGCGCGGCCGGTGAAGGCGAAGACGCCGCCGGGTCTGACCGTGACGTTGGCCTACGCCGAGGGTGAGTGGCTGGTGTCGGCCGCGCAGGGGGCCAAGACGCTGGCGAAGCCTTATGTGATCAAGCCTGCCGAGGCGATGCGGATGGTGTCGCTGGTGGATGTGCCGGGGGTGCAGGAGGCGGTTGAGCAGATCCTGTCGGCCGAACGTAAGGAGGCCGAGCAGGAGGCGGATCGGTTGCGGGCGCAGCTGGCCGAGATCGAGTCGCGGCTGGCGGAGCTGCGCGACGCCGGGTGAGTGACGGGTTGTGGCGGGCGCCGTGGTTGTGGCGGCTGCTGTTGCGGTTCGCGCGGGTGCTGCTGTTTCCGTTGTGCCGGTTGCGGGTGTCGGGGCGGGTGCCGGGTGGTGGGCCGGTGATTCTGGCGGTCAATCATGTGAGCCCGGTGGATCCGGTGGTGATGATGGCGGCGTGTGCGCGGGTGGGTGTGGTGCCGCGGTTCATGGCCACCGGTGGGGTGTTCCGGGCGCCGGTGCTGGGGTCGGTGATGCGGGCGTGTGGGCAGATCCGGGTGGATCGGCGTACGGCGCGGGTGGCTGAGGCGTTGCCGGCCGCGGTGGCGGCGTTGCGGGAGGGGTCGGCGGTGCTGGTCTATCCCGAGGGGCGCATCGGTTTGGATCCGTGGATGTGGCCGGAGCGGGGCAAGACCGGGGCGGCGCGGATGGCGGCGTTGTCGGGTGCTCCGGTGGTGCCGGTGGCGCAGTGGGGCACGCATGCCGTCATGGCGTATGTGGCTCCCCGGCGGCTGCTGCGGTCGTTGGCGTACGCGGTGTGGCATCGTCCGGTGGTGCGGGTCGGTTTCGGTGCCGCCATCGACGTGTCGCGCGACGACCCGCGGGTGGCGACTCGGCTGATCGTGGAGGGCATCGACGCGGTGTTGACGCCGTTGCGGGCCGGTGAGATGCGGGTGCCCCGGTTCGTGGACCGGACCCGGCCGGTGGATTTGTCGCGGGTGCGTCAGCGCAGGACGGCCAGGTAGCTCCAGTCGTCGGGGTCGAGTGGTTGCCGGGTGCCGGTCAGGTTCAGGCCGGTGCCGGTGAGCAGCAGGGCCAGGTCGGCCGGGGTGTAGCAGCGCAGCCGTTGGCTGATCGGCTGGTGCGGGCGGGTGGAGACCCACCAGGTGTCGGTGGCGGTGCAGGTCGGCTGGTCGAAGGTGAGGAGCCGTTCGAGTTCGTTGGGGTAGCCGTCGTCGGGTTGTGCGTCGCGGTGTTCCCGGGTGCCGTGCTGGGCGGCCCAGGCGAACGGGTCGTAGACGTCGATGAGGGCGGCGCCGCCGGGGGCGAGCCAGTCGCGGGCGATGCGGGTGAGCAGCCGCCGCTGGTCGTCGTCGCCGCCGACGCCGAAGCCGTCCCAGTAGGTGACGACGTCGAACCGGCCGCCGGTGTCGGCGGTGTGGAAGTCGCCGCGGATCAGGTCGACGGTGACGTCGTGTTCGGCGGCTAGGCGTGGGGTGTGCCGGGCCCGGTCGGTCAGCTCGATCGCGGTGACGGTGTGGCCGGCCTGGGCGGTGGCGACGGCCGCGCCGCCGTAGCCGGAGCCGAGTTCGAGCACCCGTAACGGCTCGTCGTGGCCGGTGACCTGGCTGATGCGGGCGGCGCGTTGCCGGTCGGTGTCGGTGACGTCGGCTTCGGCGGCGCCCCACCATTCACCGGTTCGCGTGTAAAACTCCCGTACCCATTCCACAGCGGACATGGTTCACCAGCCGGCCGCCGTCCGCATCGCATTTGCGACCTGCCGGATCGTGCCGCCGCCGTCGATCACGAAGTCTTCCACGGCGGCGGCGGCCAGGATCGCGTCCAGTTCGCCGCAGCGTCGCAGGTGCCAGCGCAGCCCTTCGTCGTCGTCGGCGTGCCGGCGCCGCAGCCGTTCCCGTACGGTCGTGAGGTCGACCCGCAGCCGGCCCACGGTGAGCGGCGCGTCCAGGGCGGCCTGGTAGTCGTCGCGGTCGGCGCGGCTCTCGATCACGCCTGCGAGCACGATCCGCCCGCTGAGGTTGGCCGCGACGGCCCGCAGGTTGCGCAGGGTCAGGTGGTGGTTGAACCGGTCGCCGGGCGGCGCCGGCCAGGCCCGCCGGAGCCAGTCGACGTCCAGGACGGCCCCCGGTACGCCGTCGGCCCGCAGCAGGTCGCCGAGCGCGTCGGCCACTGTCGTCTTGCCCGCCCCGACCGTCCCGGAGATCAGCAGCGCCGTGCGGTCCATGCCGACACCCTACGGTGGACCGGTGCCCGTGCTGATCCTGCCGGCGACCTTGTTGGCCGAGGCGCGGGTGGTGCTGCTCCCCCGCCGGGCCGGCAACGTCGCGTCGGCGCGCACGATCGAACGCGACGGCGGAAGGGTGGAATCGGTCCGCGCCGGGGTGTGCCGCTACTGGATCACTCTGTGAGGATCAAGTTCAAGGGCTGGATGTCGTAGCTGGGTGGGTGGTGCTGACCGCAGCTCCCGCCGAGGTCGCTTCGCTCCACCTGCGTGCGTGGTCACCCTCGGCGAAGGCCCGGCGGTAAATCGCTGGGCCTTCGCCGCACGGTGGTGGTAGACAGCGGCTTGTGGAGAACAGCGATCTGCCGCGGCTGATCGGCGTCCGGTCGGCCGCGTCCAGCCTCGATGCGCGGCGGCCGGGCGGTCCTGGGTGGACGCGGCTCGCCCGGCTGCTCGAGCTCGACCGTGCCGGCGATCACCTGCGCCGGAGCGGGGCCGCTCCCCTGGCTTGGACGGGCGCCACGTTCCCGGATTGGCGGCGTGACGTCCCGGCTCGTCTGCTGGTGCCGGATGACGGGCGGCTGGCCGCGTGTGCCCCGTGCCGCCGGCGGGCGCGTAACCGGGGCCGGTTCCTGGCGCCGGGGGCCCGCCGCAACCGCCATCCGAACCGCTCCCACCACCTCTACCGCCGGTGACCGGCCGGTTCCCGCGTACGCGGGGAGGCGGGAGCTATCGGAGGGCGGCGGGCCTGGTGTCGGTGGCGATGTTGGTCGCGGCGGCCAGGATGGTCAGCAGGGGTACCGCCGCCTGTGGGGCGATGTCGTGTTCGCCGGTGTGCCGGCGGGTGATCAGGCCGGCCGCCTCCAGCGGCGCGACGTGTTCGGCGGGCAGGGGGCCGCGGCCGGCGAGCAGGTCGGCCAGGGCGGCCAGGCGGGTGGGGTCGGTCAGGCATCGCAGCACCGCGGCGGTCGGTGTCCAGTCGGTGGGCGGCAGGTCGGCCACGGGGGTCTGGCGGGACCAGAGCAGGTCGCGGCCGGGCAGGTAGCCGGCGTATCCGATGGTGCCGCCGGGGGCTCCGGTGTGGCGCCAGGTGTGCAGGGCTGTCATCAGCGGGTTGTCACTCACCACGGTCTCCTCCGCTAGTCCGTAATTACGGATCAGCGTAGTGAATGGGTCTCGGTGACGTCCAGCCACGCTTCAACCGTGGAGCTGTCGTGATGGCGGATCGACCAGTCGACCTGGCGCAGGCTCATGTGCGCCCAGTACGCCCGCAGCCGCGCCGGGTCGCGTCCACGCAGGACCTCGTCGACCATCGCGACCAGCCGCGGCTGCTCGCGGGCCAGCGTGAACCGCAACGTGACCAGGTCGAACGTCCCGTCGTAGCGGGCCGCGCCGTCCCAGTCGACGACGCCGGTGATCCGGCCGCCGGCCACGAGCACGTTGCGCGGGTGGAAGTCGAAGTGGACCAGGTCGTCGCCGGTGATGTGGGGCAGCGCGGCGCCGACCTCGTGGACGTGGTCGAGCAGGCGGGCGGCTCGGCCCCCGTACCCGGCGAGGGGCTGGTGCAGGCAGAAACCGGGACCGTCACCGCTCAGATGCAGATCGACGGGCCGCGGCCCCGACGGCGCGCTGGACAGCAGGCCGGCCAGCCGGGTGTTGACGTCGATCAGCTGCCGGACCAGGGCGGCGTCGACCGTCGCGGGCGGGGTGCCGGGCAGCCGCTGCTGCACGATCACCCGCCGCCCGTCGACGTGGGCGGTCAGTTCCTGCCGGGCCGTGGGTACGCCGGCCGCGCGGGCCCGGTCGAGCAGCGGTGCGACCCGGGCGTTGCCCTCCGACAGCACCGAACGCCGTCCGTCGGGCCAGCACACGTAGGCGGCGCCGACCTCACCGCCGGGACACGGGCCCTCCACGACCAGCCGCACCCCGGTGATGTCGGCGATCCGCGCGGCGACCGCCTCGGCGTCCAGACGTTGCACCGTGCCGCCGTCACCGACGGTTCTGCCGCCGGCCGGGACGTCGCCGAGGCGATCCCGGCCGCTCACGCCGGCGGCGCGCGGGAGGGTGTCGTCGGCGGGTTCGCCGGTCATCGCTGCTGCTGGGCCCGCTGCCGCAGATAGGCCAGCACCGCCTCGCGGGTGGTGCGCACTCCGAACAGGGCCCGCGCCTCGGCGATGCGCCGGTTCGCGGTGCGCAGGCTCAGATATTCGGCGGCGGCGGCCGCGGCGATCGTGTCACCGGCGGCCAGGCGGTCCAGCAGGGCCCGCTGCTCGGGTACGAGCTCGGCGATCGCGTCCCCGCCGTCGGCGCCGGGGCCGTGCTGGATCGGGCCGAGCCGGCTCAGGTCGTCGACCAGCGCCCGCCCCAGCGGCGACTCGGTGTCACAGATCGCCACGATCCCGGCGCCGCGGGCCGCGGCCAGCACACACAGCTGCAGCGTGTCCTGGTCGCCGATCCGGCCGTGCAGCACCAGCCGGTCGGGGGCGTCCCACGCCTGCTGCGGCAGCGCGAACCCCTCCTGGGTCTGCCACCCGTCGCGGATCAGGCGTCGCAGCACGGTGTCGGCGTCACCGCCGGAGGTCACCACGTGCCGCGGTGCGTCAGGCTGTCGCGTCACCGGCGGACCTCCCCAAGGTCGGGTGTGAAGGCGAGAGCGGCCGCCTCGGTGCGGGTCCGGGCGCCCAGCTTGCGCATCCCGGCCCGGATGTGGGTGTCCACGGTCTCGGCCGAGATGCCCAGTTGCCCGGCGATCCGGCGGGTCGGCTCCCCGGCCGCGACCAGCCGCAACACGTCTACCTCCCGGTTGGTCAGTTTGCTGCCCGAGCGCGGGCTGCGCGTGTCGCGTTGCACGTTGTGCCGGCGCAGCCCGCGGCGGGCCCGCCCGGCCAGCACGGTCAGCCCGGCCGCGTCGGCGAGCCGTTCGGCCGCCAGCAGCGCGTCGATCGCCCGGGCGGGCACGGTCTCGTGCAGGCCGGCGGCGAGCAGGCACCGGATCTGCTCGCGTAGCGCGGTCGGGGTCCACGCGGCGGCGGCCGCCGCGAACCCGGTTCCGGTCGCCCACGCGAGCAGGGTCCGGCGGGCGGCGGCGGGCACGTCGGGCGGGATCGGTGGCGCTTCCTGGGCGCCGAGGTCGTAGGACGCCCAGCGGCCGGTGATCGCGGCCAGCCCGGCCAGCAGCCCCGGCCCGCCGTCACCGCCGCCGGTGGTGGCCCGGTCGGGTTGCCCGTCGAGCCAGGCCGCCTCCCGGCCGACCCAGGCGGTGGCCGGGTGGGCGGGGGCGTCGCCGAGGCGGGCGCGGGCGGCGGCGAGCAGCCCGGTGTCGGCCTCGACGAGCGCGGTCGCCGCGGTCGCGTAGGCGCGGGCGTCGTCCGGCAGGGACCGGTCGGCCAGGTTCGCGGCCCGCCGCAGCACCGCGTCGGGCCCGTCGTCCACCCCCGCCTCACCCACCGTCGTACCACCTGCCGCCGCGCCGCCGCCGCGCCCGTCGCCGGAACCGGAAGCAGCGCCGCCGCCCCCTGACGCCGAGCCACCGGAGACCAGGCTGTCGGGAGCGTTCCCAGCGCCAAGCTGCGACGCCGCAGGTCCAGCGGCAGGCCGGGTGCTGAGGCGGGGGTCACCGCCGGCCTCGGAGACGGCGGGTCGAGAGAAGGCGGACTGGGCGGAGATGGGGTCGGAGGAGGCGGGGTGGGCGGTTGCGGGTGGCAGGGGGGCGCCGTGCAGGGCGATGGCCCAGTCGGCGGCGGCCAGGAAGCGGGTCTCCCACCCGTAGGCCAGGTCGGCGCGGCAGGCCGCCGCGGCGGTGCGGGCGGCGGCCGCGGACTCGGCCAGCCGCCCGTCGGCGGCGAGGGTCTCCACCAGCAGCCACGCCGCGGCGCGGGCGGCCGGTTTGTCGGCGAGGTTGGCGGCGGCGCCGGCCAGCTCGGCGGCCCAGCCGTCGGTGCGGTGCGCGGCGTGCACCGCGGCCAGGGCGGCGGCCACACCGGGCGGCGGTGATGGATGCCGGGCGCTGATCTTGTCGGCGGTGTCCAGGGCCGATGCGGGATCGAGGGCGAGTTCGGCCAGCAGCAGCACCCGGTCGCGGGCGGCGAGCACCGGCGCGGGGGCGGCGTCGGGTACTCGTCCGGCGGTGTCGCGGGCCTGGGCGGGCAGGCCGGCCTGCAGGAGTGCTTCGCCGCGGAGCACGTCGGCGTCGAGGCCGAGGGGTTCACCGGTGTCGAGGACGGCCGCGGCGGCGCGGGGCCGGCCGGCGGTCAGGGCGGCGTCGGCCGCGGCGATGCGTACCCGCGGGTCGATCGGCACCGGCAGGTCGCAGGCGAACAGCAGTAGCGCGGCCCGGTCGCCGCCGCCGGTGGCGTCGGCCGCGGTCAGGGCGGCCCGGAACGCCGCCCGGTGCTCGCCGGCGGCCGCGAGGTGCCGGGCGGCCTCGGCCGGTGGGGTGAGTTCGGCCAGGCGCCGGTGCAGGTCGGTGCGGGCGTCGGCGTCGAGCAGCCCGGCCGCGGTCTCGGCGACGTAGGTGGAGGTGGGTACGAGGCCGTCGCCGGTGTCGTGGACCAGCCCGGCGGCGGTCAGGTCGGCGGCGCCGGGGCCGAGCAGGGCGGCCGGTGCGGGGCGGCCGAGCAGGCCGAGCGCGGCCAGGGCGGTGCGGGCGGGCCGGGGCAGGTCGGCCAGGGCGGTCGCGATGGCGTACGCCACCTGGTCGATGTCGGAGCCGGGCGCCGCGCGGCCCGCCGCGGCCTGCCGGGCCAGCGCGGAGATCGCGAGGGGGTTGCCGCCGGCCCGGTCGGCCACCGCGGCCAGGGTCTGCTCGTCGAGCGGGCCGCCGGCGCGGCGGGCCAGGTCGAGGGCGGCTTCGCGGCCCAGCGGTGGCACGTCGAGGCGGACGGCGCCGGCCAGCAGGGCCTCGTCGAGGCGGTGGGGGGTGCGCAGGGCGGCCAGGACGCGGCAGTGCCGGCCGATCAGCGCGACGGCGGCCAGGGTGGCGGGGTCGGCGTACTGCAGGTCGTCGAGGACCAGCAGGCCGCCCTTGACCCGGGATCGGACCGCCTCGGCGAGCAGGTGCACGTCGTGGCCGGGCAGCCGGGCGCGGACGGCCCGGGACAGGGCGAGGGCGGGTACGCCGCGCAGCATGGCCAGGCCGCCGCCGGTGAACACCGGCCCGGCGGCGCGCGCGGCGGCCGCCCGCAGCACGGTGCTGCGGCCGGACCCGGGCGGCCCGGTGATGATCACCAGGCCGGGGGCGTGCAGCAGTTGGTCCGTGGCCGTGCCGGCCAGGTCCTCAGGGTCCGCCAACCCGTGTCTCCTCCCCCGTCGTGGCACGAACACGGGATCCGCCCCCGGGCCGCCCCTCGTAGGCTGTGCTGCGTCAGGGCGTTCCCGCTCTGACGCCGGCCATTCCTGTGAAGAAAGGCAGTTGTGCCATTGTTGCTGACAGTGTGCTCGGCTGACGAGTCGTCGTGACCGGACCGCTATCCGCCCGCCTGGCCACGCTGTGTGACGAGATCGTCGCATCGACCGGTCCGGACGTTGCTGGGCAGGTACGACACATCGGTGAACGGTTGCATGAGCCGTTGCGGGTGGCGATCGCCGGGCGTCTGAAAGCCGGAAAGTCGACACTTGTCAACGCGTTGATCGGCCGGCGGGTCGCCCCGACCGCGGTCGGTGAGTGCACCCGGGTGGTGACCCGGTTCCGGTACGGGCCGGCCGACCGGGTCGACGTGGTGTGCCGCGACGGGTCCCGGCACAGCCTGCCGCTGGACGACGACGGGATGATCCCGCAGCGTCTCGGTGTGCCGGCCGCCCGGGTGGCCTACGTGGACGTGACCTTGACCAGTGCGAAGCTGCTCGACCTGACGGTGGTGGACACGCCCGGCCTGGCGTCGACCGACGCCCTGGTCTCCGAGCGCGCGGCCGAGGCCGCCGGCACCGCCACGGCACCGTTCGATCTGGACATCGACGCCGACTCCACCTCGGAGGTGGCCGCGGCCGAGGCCGTGGTCTACGTGTTCACCCAGGCCGTGCGGGCCGACGACGTGCGCGCCCTGGAGGCGTTCCGGGCGGCGTCGGCTCGGCTGGCGTCCTCGCCGATCAACGCGCTGGGCGTGTTCGGCAAGGTCGACACCCTGGTCGGTGGGGCCGGTGACCCGTGGCCGGTGGCCGCGCCGCTGGCCGGCGATCAAGGGCGGTTGCTGGCCCGTACGGTCAGCGAGGTCGTCCCGGTGGCCGGCCTGCTCGCCGAGACCGCCGAGACCGGCCGGCTGACCGGCGCCGACGTCGACGCCCTGCGGACCCTGTCGGCCGCCCCCGACCTGGCGGTGCTGCTGGCCTCGGCCGACCTGTTCCGGTCCCGTCCCGCCGACGTGCCCGCCGAACGCCGCGAACGTCTGCTGACCGGGCTCGACCTGTACGGCATCGGCTTCGCGATCGCCCAGCTGCGCGCCGAGCCCGGCCTGAGCGCGTCGGTGCTGCAGCAGCGGCTGCTGGCCGTGTCCGGGTTCCCCCGGCTGCGGCACACCCTGCAGGACGCGTTCCGGTGGCGTTCGGACGCGATCAAGGCCGGCTGGGCTCTGGCCCGGCTGGAACGCCTGGCCGGGCTGACCCGCGACCGCAGCGACCGGGAGACGATCCGCGACGCCGTCGAACGGGTGCTGCGGGAACCCGACTACCACCGGTTGCGGGTCATCGCCGCCGCGCAGCGGGTCGCCACCGGCGACGTGCCGCTGCCGGCCGAGTGGGAACAGGAACTGACCCGGCTGGCCACCTCGACCGACCCGCGGTGGATCCTGCAGCTGCCCGAAGCTCCGGTCGACGCGCTCGCCGAGGCCGCGTTGCAGGCCGCGAACCGGTGGCGGGTGTTCGCCGTGGCCGGCGCCGGCCCGGCCCAGTCCCGGGTCGCGCAGGTCGCCCACCGCGGCTTCTACCTGCTCAGCAAGCAGGTGCGGCCGTGACCGCACAGCGCGGCGAGCTGGAACGCGTGGTCGACGCCGTGCTGGCCTTCGTGCGCCGGGAGGACCCGGACGCCGGCGCCGAGCTGGCCGACCTGCGGCGTACCCGCGTCACCCGCCCGTCGATCGTGCTCGTCGGCGAGACCAAACGCGGCAAGAGCAGCCTGCTCAACGCCCTGCTCGGGGTGCCCGGCCTGTCGCCGGTCGACGCCGCCGTGGCCACCAGCACCTACCTGCATTTCGCCCCGGGAGCGGCGGCGGCCCGGGCGGTGCTGCCCGGCGGCGAGACCGTCGACGTGCACGACCTGGCCGACTGGGCCACCGGTGAAAGGCGGGCCCGCCGCATCGAGGTCACCCACCCGGCGCCGCTGCTGCGCTACGTCAGCCTGCTCGACACCCCCGGCGTCGGCGGCCTCGACCCGGCCCACACCACGGTCGCGCTCGACGCCGTCGACCGGGCCACCGCCCTGCTGTTCGTCGCCGACGCGTCCGCGCCGCTGTCGCAGCCCGAGCTGACGTTCCTGGTCGCGGCCAGCGAACGGGTCAACAACGTGGTGTTCGCCCTGACCAAGGTCGACGCGTTCGGCGGCTGGCGGCGCATCCGCGACGACAACCAGGCCCTGCTGCGTGCCCACGCCCCCCGGTTCGCCGCCGCCCCCTGGTTCCCGGTGTCGGCGCGGCTGGCCGAGCTGGCCCTCGCGCAGCCTCCGGCCGAGCAGTCCACCCTGGCCGACGCGTCGCAGATCGCCGCCCTGCAGCACGCCCTGATCGACCTGGCCGGCCGCGGCCACCAGCTGCAACTGGCCAACGTGCTGCGCAGCGCCCGCGGTGAACTGGCCCGGCTGGCGGCCGCCGCGCAGGCGCGGGTGACCGCGGCCGAGGCCGATCCGGAACAACAGGCGAAGGTACGCGCGGACCGCGCCGCCCTGGCCGCCCGCAAACGCACCGAGTCCCGCCACTGGAGCCTGCTGCTGTCATCGGAGACCCAGCGGGCCCGCACCGAGGTCGTCGGGAAGCTACGCACCCGCGTCGCCGCCGTGCAACAGGACTTCAGCACCCGCATCGACGCGGCGCGCCGCGACACCCTGGCCGCCCTGCCGCAGGACGTCGACGCCGAGTTGCAGGCCGTCGCCGTCGCCCTGTCGCAGGACCTGCGGGACACGTTCCGGCAGGTCGGCGAGACGGTACTGGCCGAGGTGTTCGACGACGCCGACCGCGAGCAGATGCTCACCGGAGTCAACGCCACCCTGCGGCACACCCTGGAGTCGGCGCAGCCACGCGACGGCGCCTCCGACAACGTGCTGATCGCCCTGTCGGCCGGCGGGATCGCGTTCATGGCCGGCCGCGGCGCCATGCTCGGCGCGTCCGTGCTCGGCGCCGGCGGGCTGGCCGCGGGCGGCCTGCTCATCCCGGTCGCCGGCATCGGTCTCGGCCTGGCCGCCGGCGGTTACGTGTTGTACCGGCGGCGGGTGCAGACCGACCGGCAACAGGCCCGGGTCTGGCTGCGCGAGGTCCTCGCCGAGGCCCGCGCGGCCCTGTCCGACGAGATCTCCTACCGGTTCACCGACCTGCAATACGCGCTGTCGGTGGCGGTCGACGACGCGGTCGAACGGCGGCTACGCGAACTCGACCAGAACATCGCCGACATCGACGCCGCCGCGGCGTCCGACGCGGCCGGCCGGGCCCGCCGCCGCGCCGCCGCGCAGAAGGAACGCGACAGCATCCGCACCCGCATCACCCAGGTCGACGAGGTGTTGACCCGGGCCGCGGCCCTGACCCCCACCCCGAAGGAGCAGCGATGAGCGAGCACGGCTGGCCCGACCACCACGACGGGCACGACGACGAGGGTCAGCAGCACGCCTTCGACCACGACGGCCTCGACACCGGCGCCGAGCACCCGCTGCCGGAACCGCACAACGACGCCTGGCCGCCACACGACGAACTACCCGACGACGACCACGACCACGACCACCACCACGGCGTCACCGTCGACGACGACCACGACGACGACTCCCACTCGCCCGCCGCCGAGGAAATCGTGGTGGCCGGACACGCCGAGCACGACACCGACGGCGAGCCCCCGGTCACGGCCGAGGCCGACGAGATGTTCCCGCCGATGCTCGAGGTCGGGCCGCTGCCCGAACCGGTCGACGGCTTCCCCTGGATCGACACCGGCAGCCTCGGCATGTCCCACGCCGGGTTCGTCGACCAGGCCATGCTCGACCGGATGCCCGCCCAGGACCCGTCCGAACTGGCCGCCTACGCCGCCGAGGACCTGCCGCCGGGCGCCGACCCGTGGGCGCACCTGGCCGCCTCCGAGGACCCGGCCACCGCCGCGCTGGCCGAGTTCTACCGGCCGGGCGACACCGACGCGTAGACCACCGGTGCGATGATCTGCGCGGCACCCGTCCGCGCAGCGCCCCCGGGAGGGCACTTGTCCACCACCGACACCCCGGTGTCCACCCGCCGGGAACGCACCGGCTGGTACTTCTACGACTGGGCGAACTCGGCGTTCTCCACCACCGTCATCACCGTGTTCCTCGGCCCGTTCCTGACCACCGTCACCGAACTCGCCGCCGGCTGCCGGCTGGGCGCCGACACCTGCGACGGCCGCGTGCACCCGCTGGGCCTGTCGGTCGCCGCCGGCTCCTACTACCCGTACCTGGTGTCACTGTCGGTCTTCCTGACCGTGTTCGTGCTGCCCGTCATGGGCGCCGTCGCCGACCGCGCCGCCCGCAAGAAACCCCTGCTCGCCGCGACCGCGTTCACCGGGGCCGCCGCCACGATCGCGATGGCGTTCGTCACCGGCGACCGCTACCTGCTCGGCGGCGTGCTGTTCCTGATCGCCAACATCTCCGGCGGCGCGTCCATCGTCGTCTACAACTCGTTCCTGCCCCGCCTGGCCGGCCCCGACGACCGCGACAAAGTATCCTCCCGCGGCTGGGCGCTGGGCTACCTCGGCGGCGGCCTGCTGCTCGCCGCCAACCTGGTCGTCGTGCAGAGCCTGAGCGTCGACGGCGACCCGCAACGCACCCTCGACCTGGCCCGCTGGTGCATCGTCTCGGCCGGCGTGTGGTGGGGCCTGTTCACCCTCCTGCCGCTGCTCTGGCTCCGCGAACACCCCGGCGGCGAGTCGGGCACGGGTGGCGGGAACGTCCTGACCGACGGATTCCGGCAACTCGGCCGCACGCTGCGCGGCATCCGCGCGTACCCGCTGACCCTGTTCTTCCTGCTCGCCTACCTGGTCTACAACGACGGCATCCAGACCGTCATCGCCCTGGCCAGCCAGTTCGGCACCGAGGAACTGCACCTGGAACAGGCCACCCTGATCCTCACCATCCTGATCGTGCAGTTCCTCGCCTTCGGCGGCGCCCTGCTGCTCGGCGCCATCGCCGCCCGCGCCGGTGCCCGCAACACCATCCTGGTCAGCCTCGCCCTGTGGCTGGGCGTAGTCGTCGCCGCGTACTTCATCCCCGAACGCGCCCCCACCCAGTTCATGATCCTCGGCGCGGCCATCGGCCTGGTCCTGGGCGGCAGCCAGGCCCTCTCCCGCAGCCTGTTCGCCCAGCTCATCCCGGCCGGCAAGGAAGGCGAGTACTACGGCTTCTACGAGATCAGCGACAAGGGCACCAGCTGGCTCGGCCCGCTGCTGTTCGGCCTGGTCTTCCAACTCACCGCCAGCTACCGCCTCGGCATCGTCTCCCTGGTCGTCTTCTTCGTCGCCGGCGCGATCCTGCTCGCCCTGGTCCCCATCCGCCGCGCCGTCGTCGCCGCCGGCAACACCCCACCGAGGACACTGTGACCGGCATCCACATCGACCACGACTCCGCCGTCGCGCCCTACGAGCAGGTCCGGCTCGGCATCGCCGCCCTGGCCGCCGCCGGCGTCTACCCCGCCGGACACAAACTCCCCCCGGTCCGCGCCCTCGCCACCGACCTGGGCCTGGCCGCCAACACCGTCGCCCGCGCCTACCGCGAACTCGAACAGGCCGGCCTGGTCGAAACCCGCGGACGCGCCGGCACCGTGATCACCGCCCGCGCCGCGCACACCCCCGCCGAGGCCCAGGCCGCCGCCCGCACCTACGTGACGAAGATCCACGCCCTCGGCATCACCGACGAGCAGGCCGTCGACCTGATCCGCGCCGCGCTCAGCGACCCGCGGTGAGCCGGGCGGGGTAGGGCCAGACCTACCCCGAAGGTCGGGCCAGTGGGCTGTCACCGGCAGCGGGCGGCTGGCTAGCGTGAAGCGCATGACAGAAACGCCGCCCCGGGCCACGATCGCAGCCCGGCGGCGTGACGCCGCGCTGCTCACCGCGGCCGTCGTCCTGGCCGCCGCGTTCTTCCTCATCCCCCTGTGGCTGAGCCCCGCCCGGCCCGACGACTTCCCGCGCGCCTTCGTCACCTACTGGTCCACCGGCGGCCCCGGCTTCCCGCCCAGCCTCCAGCAGCTCGTCGACGACCAGTTCCGCTACCACCTGGCACGGGTGTCGACCGCCCTGCCACTGCTCGCCGTCCTGGCCGCGCTGGCCGCCCGGCTGCGACGCTACCGGCTGCCCCTGGCGGTCCTCGCGTTCGCCGCGGCCGTCCTGCTGATCGCCGACGTGCAAGGGGCCGTGTCACCGTTCGGCACGCTGCTGCCGAACCTGGCCACCGGTCCCACCGGCACCGACGTGACCGCCGCCCTGACCCAGGTCCGCGACGAGCTCGCGCACGGCCCGGCGTCACCCGCCCTCGACGTGATGCTCGAACAGTACGTGCGGTGGCACGTCGTCAAGGCCGCCCTGGTCGCCCTGCTCGCCGCCGCCCTCATCGCCCTGTCCGTGCCCGCCTGGCGCCGCCACCGCCTACTGACCCTGTTGACCGCCGCGCCGGCCGCGGCCGCGCTGGTCGTCGTCGCCGCCAACGTGTCCACCATCGCCGACCCGGGCCCGCCGTTCCTGCTGCTGCTGCAAGGCAGCTGGTGAACAAGGCGCGCTTTGTGTTGTCGCCCGGCCGCGGCACCGTCTCCTACCGATGTGACAGTCGAACCCGGCCGGCACCGGCGCCCCACCTCACCGGCCCGCCGCGCCCTGGCCGTCGTGCTGGGCTGGTCGGCCGTCCTGATCGCCGCCCCGCACCAGAACCCCGGCCCGCTGGTCCACGACATCGCCCTGTTCGCCCACCTCGGGTCCACGGTCGCCGGATTCGGGGCGGTCCTGCTGGTCGACTGGGCCGGGCTGCTGTGGCTGGCCCGCCGCCGCACCCTCACCGACGTACTGCGGACCGCGCGGACCGCCCACGTACCCACCTGGGCCGGGTTCGCCGGGCTGCTCGCCTCCGGCCTGTTCCTGGGCGTCCCGGCCGACGCCAAAGCCGTCGCCGTGCTGGTCATCGGCCTCAACGGCGTCTGGGCCGCGGCCCTGTTGACCGCCCTCGACCGGCACACCGACCCGCCCGCCGTCCTGCTGGCCCGGTCGCTCGCCGCCACCCTCGTGTCCCAGCTGGGCTGGTGGACCGCCCTGGTGCTGGGCTTCCTCACCAGCCGTCCGCGATGACCGGCTCGGCCCACGCGGCGTGCTGGAACTCCCACACGTACTCGACCGGCGCCGGCTCACCCATCGTCATCCGCGCCACCGTCGCCGCGAAATGCTCACCCGCCGGCACCTCCACGTACCCCATCCGCCGGCGCAGCCGCGGCGAATGCCGGATCCGGTAGCGCAAACCCTCCACCAGCACCACCGCGCACACGTCACCCGGCTCGGACACCGCCCGCGACTGCACCGTCACCGCCCAGCCGGCCCGCTCGGCCCGCCACAACCACACCTCCAGGGCGCGTTCCTTGCCGTCCGAACCGGACACCGCCGCCTGGATGTTGACCGGGTCCGGGCGCTCGCCGGTCACGCCGGGCCCCCGCGCAGAACCAGGATGTGCCACACGTACTTCAGCTCCTGCAGCACCTCGGCCGGGGAACCGAACCGCGCCCACGACCCCGGGTCACGCACCACCGCCCGCGCCGCCCGGCCCACCACCTCCGCGTTCAGCACCGGCACCGCGAACCGGTCGGCCACCGACGCCGCCACCCGCGGCGTCAGGGCGGTCCGCAGGGCGGCCGGGAACGCGTCGGGGGCGAGGACGAAACCCTGGTGGTATTCCAGCCTCGGCGCCAGACCGGACAACAGCGCACCGGTCGGCGTACCCGCGAACGACGGATCGGCCACCACCGCCTGGACCGCGCCGCCCAGCTCGAGCGGGCCGTGGATCTGCGCCTCCACGTAGTCGTCGAGCGACCGCCCCGGGCCCGTACGCGGCCCAGTCAGCGCCTCCACCCACTCCCCCGGCGACGCCGCCGCCAGACCCAGTGCCGCACCCGTCGACGCCACCTCGGCCAGCAGCGCCGCCCAGATCCCGGCGAACGTGTCCAGCGTGCCCACCACCGTCGGCTCGGTCACCGAATCACCATGACTGAACGACGCCCGCGCCGACACCGCCGGGTCCAGCCGCAGAAAACAACTCCCGAACCGCGGCGACCCACCGTCGGCGAACCCGGCCAGGTTCAACGCCCCGTAGACGGGCCGGCCGGCGGCCAGCGCCCCGTACGCCCCGCCGAACATCCGCCGCTCCCACACATCCCGGTCCCCGCCCGGGAACGCGGTCAGCCCACCGTTGGAGATCCCCGTCTCGAACTGACTGCGGTACACCCCCTCGGCCGCCAGCCGCTGCGCCACCGTCGACCCGTCGGCCAGCAACCGGTCCGGATGAAAACTCACCGTCACCGACGAGCCGGCCACCACCGGCGGCACGACACCGGCCACACCCAGCGCCCGCACATGCGCCAGAGCCCGCTCGGGCGGCCCGCTCACGCCGGCGCACCCGGGCCGCTTCGGGTCACTTCAGTCGCCCCGGGTCACTTCGGGGAGATCGCGTTGGTCGCCAGCAGCACCATCAGCAGCGAACCCAGCACCACCCGGTAGGCGATGAAAACCTTGTACGAGTGCTTCGCGATGAACTTCAACAACCACGCCACCGCCGCATACCCGACCACGAACGACACCCCCAGCGCGACAAGGGTGTTCACCCAGCCGACCCCACCGGAAATGTTGTCGTACTCGGTCACCGTCTGCAGCGCCGACGCCGCCAGCAACGCCGGAATGGACAGGAAGAACGACAACTTCGTCACCGTCACCCGGTCCAGGTCGCGCAACAGACCCGCCGACATCGTCGCCCCCGACCGGGAAATACCCGGGATCAGCGACAACGACTGCACCACCCCGATGATCAACGTGTCCTTCCACGTCACGTCATCCTCATGGCGCACCTGAGTGGCCGCGTGATCGGCGAACCACATCGCCCCCGACCACAAGATCAACGCGCCGGCCACGAACCACAGACTCCGCAACGTCGTCTCGATCGCATCCTGGAACAACAGACCGATGATCCCGATCGGAATCGACCCCAGGATGATCGCCCACGCGTACCGCCAGTCCGGATTCTGCCGCGCCTCGGCCGAGAACAACCCCTTCAACCACGCGACGATGATCCGGATCAGATCCTTACGCAGGAAGATCGTCGTCGCGATGACCGCACCCGACTGGATGATCGCCGTGAACGCCGTGATATCCGGATCGTCGATCTGATAACCCAGCAACTTCTCCGCGATGGTCAGATGACCCGTGGAAGAGATCGGAAGGAACTCCGTCACCCCTTCGATCGCACCCAACAGCACCGCTTCGACGATGTTCAAGCCCCACCCCGTCCGTGATCAACCCGGCGTACGAGGATAAGCCCCGCCCTAACCGCCCCCGCGCGTGGCCCGCTCCGCCGCGATCCTGTACGCAGGGTCACGATCCAAGTTGTGCCGGTCACGGTCATAACGACGCGTCGTACGCGGATCCGCATGACCCATCGCATCCTGCACATCCTCCAACGGCACACCGTACGACCGGGCCGCCGTCGCGAACGCGTGCCGCAACGAATGCGGCGACAACCGCTCCCACGACTCGATCCCCGCCACCCGCGCCAACCGCCGCACCAACCGGAACACCGCATGCCGATCCAGCCGGCCCCCCGACGACGTCACGAACAACGGCCCCTCGGCCCGCCCACCCAGATACGAATCCAGTGCCGCACCCGCCGCCGCGGTCAGCACCCGCCGCCGAGCCCGCCCACCCTTACCGACGAACCGCACACTGCGATGCCCCCGCTCGAACCCCACATCACCCACATCCAGGTTGATCAACTCGGAGACCCGCAAACCCAGATCCGCCAGCACCGTCAACAACGCCAACGACCGCGGCCCATCCCGCCCCGCCGCCGCCAGCAACGCGTCAACCTCCTCCGGCGCCAACCCCACCGTCGCCGAATGATCCCGATCCACCGCCGGACGATCCGCACCCGCCACCGGATTCGCCGGCACCACCCCCAGCTTCACCAGAAACGCGTACCAGCTCGACAACCCCGACAACCGCCGCGCCACCGACGCCGCCGACAACCCCGAACCCTCCACCTGCCGCGCGAACGCGTTCACATCCAGAAACGACGCCCGCAACGGATCCAGCTCACGCCCCGCACACCAACCCAGCCACGACGCCACATCCCGCCGGTACGCCGCCCGCGTGTGCTCCGACAACCGCCGGTTCGCCAGCCACGCCTCAGTCACCTGCTCCGCATGACTCAACGACGCCGGCAACGACCCGGACTGCCGGGGAACCAGGTTCACGCACCCGATCCTGTCAGGAATCCACACGCCATTCCCGCGACAGGCCGACCGCCTCCGCGAAGTACCGGTCATGCGTCACCACCAGCACCGTCCCCCTATACCGCCGCAACGCCTCCTCCACCACATCCAAGGCGTCGAAATCCAGAAAATTCGTCGGCTCGTCCAGCAACAACACTCGCTCCGGCCGGTTCACCATCACCGCCAGCAGAAGCCGCCGTGACTCCCCCGCCGACAACGTCCCCAACCGCTGACCCCACGACTCCTCATCGAACTGATGCCCCCGCAACAACAACTCGGCATCATCCACATACACCGGAACCTGCGACCGGAAAAACCCCATCACCGTCTCGCCCTCAGGCAGCCCATCCGCCGTCTGCGGCAACACCGCCGCCCGCCCGCCACCCTCCGCCAACCGATTGATCAACGTCGTCTTCCCCGACCCGTTACGCCCCGTCACCCACACCCGATCCCCCCGCATCACCCCCGGCAACACCTCATCCCCCGCATCCCCCTCATCCTCCGGAAACGCCAACGTCAACGGCGGCCGCCGCCGCGGCTCATCCACCCACCGCAACGACTCCATCTGCCGCCGCAACCGCCGCTCCCGCACCTTCGCCTTCCGAGCCACCTTCCGCGCCACCCGCCGCACATGCGGAGCCTCCGCCCCCGACCGCACCGTCAACTCCACCCCCAACGCCTGCCGCTTCATCAACTCGATGTCCTGCTCCCAGCGCACCCGATCCTTCTCCTGCGCCTCGAAATCCAGCAGCCACCGACGCCACCGACGCTCCTTCTCCACCCGGTACGCCGAATACCCACCCCCCGGAAAGTCCTGCGGCACCTCATGAATGCCGTCCAACTCCACCACCCGGGACACCACCGCATCCAAAAAAGCCCGATCGTGACTCACCGCAAGCACCCCACCCGGAAAATCCGCCAGCCACGACCGCAACCACGCCGCACCCTCCGCATCCAGATGATTCGTCGGTTCATCCAGCAGAAGGACATCCGGATCACTCAAAAGAGCCCGCGCCAACAACAACCGCGCCTGCTCCCCACCACTCATCCGCCGCAACAACCGCCCGTCCTCCACCCCCGCCAACCCCAGCCGCTGCCGAACCTCCCCGATCCGCGCCTCCGCCCCCCACGCCTCCAACGCCACATACCGCTCCAACAACCCCGGATCCGCCTCACCCGCCCGCACCCGAGCCGCCACCACCCCCGCCTCGCCCAGCCCCGCCGCCAAAAACTCCCCCGCCGTACCCTCCGCATCCCCCACCTGCTGAGGCACCAACGCAACCCGCCCACCCGACACCGACCCCACCGCCGGCCTCACCTCACCGGCAAGAGCCCGCAACAACGTCGACTTCCCCACCCCGTTCGGACCCACCACCCCCACCCGGTCCCCATCCCCCAGCACCAGGTCAAACCCGGAAAACAACAAATCACCGTCGTGAGTACAGCCCAGCGACACAGCCTTCAACACGAGAAATCCCCCTACAACCCGACAAACCGACCACGGGGTACGCACCAACACCGGCCGCCGTCACCTACCCCGACCCTCCCCGGCCGGGACGGCCACCCGCAACCAAATACACCGCCGCCCTCCAGCCGCCCGCCTGTGGACGACGGCCCGAAAGGGGTGCGGCCAAGGTAAGGCCACCCGCCATGAGTTGATCTTGTAGGGCGTTTCCGCTGTCCGCTTCGCTCAGGCGGGGGCCCGATCAGCCGCTCGCCGACACCGCGGCGGTCGCATCGTCGTGCTCGCGCAGCAGGCGCAAGACCGTCGCGGGAGACGGTTGCTGCCCCCTCGCCCGTCGGGTTTCTCCGCGCGATCGGGCTCGGGCAGGCGCTCGCCCGCTCAACACCAGTGCACGCCAGCAGCTCTGTTCAGGTCCGCACCTTTGGGTAGCGAGAGCTGGCTCCGTTGTCATCCAAGGCGGACGCTCTTTCGTGAACATAAGCTAGACAAATCCATGACTGCTCAAGCATCTGATATGGTTGAGCGGTCATGGAGGTGGCAATGAGTGATGCGCTGGATGCGTCGCTGCGTCTCGTACGGGCACAGATGTCGCTGGTGAAGCGGTTCGACGCGAGCCTGTCAGGCCTGCACGGAGTGAGCCTGGCCGACTTCACGATGCTGCTGCGTCTGGGACAGGCGCCCGGCGGCCGGATGCGCCGGGTGGATCTGGCCGAAAAGCTGGGGTTGACCGCCTCTGGCGCGAGCCGGGGGCTGACTCCACTGGAGCGAATCGGACTGGTCACGCGCGAAACGGACGCCCGCGACGGACGGGTGGCCTATGCCGCGCTGACCGCCACCGGCCGCGAACGCCTCACAGACATGCTCACCACCGCCGAGCAGATCGCCGCTGAGATCTTCGCCGCCCCCTTGTGGAGCAAGGAGGACGTCGGCCATCTGTCCGCCCTGCTGACCCGCCTCGGCGGCAGCGGATTTCCCGGCCACGGAACCCCGCCCCCGTAAACCCGTAGGAGTACCCATGAAAACCGACCTGGCCCTCCACCAACAACTCGTCGCCCCGACCGACACCGCGACAGCCATCCACACGGAGGGCCTGCGCAAGGTCTACCAAGGAGGGAAGGACGGCCCCGTCGCCCTCGAATGCCTGGACCTCACGGTCAACAAGGGCGAGTTCTTCGGCCTGCTCGGCACCAACGGCGCGGGCAAGTCCACCACTATCGGCATGCTGACCACCCTGGTCACGCCCACCGCCGGGATCGCATGGGTTGCGGGCCACGAGGTCAGCGCCGACCCAGTCGGCGTAAAGTCTCGCATCGGCGTCGTCTCGCAGGCCAACACCCTGGACCGCGCGCTCACCGTGCTGGACAACCTTGCCTTCCGCGGACGCTACTTCGGCATGTCCGCATCGGCCGCCCGTCGCCGGGCGCTGGATCTCCTGGAGCAGTTCGATCTCGCCGACAAGGCCAGCGCCAAAGCTCACCAGCTCTCCGGCGGCCAGGCCCGCCGGGTCATGATCGGCCGCGCCCTGATGCACCTGCCCGAGGTGCTCTTCCTGGACGAGCCGACCGCAGGCGTCGACCCCCAGGCACGCGAGGACCTCTGGCAGATCATCGGGAACCTGCACAAGGCCGGCCAGACCGTGGTGCTGACCACGCACTATCTCGACGAGGCCGAGACCCTGTGCCAGCGCCTCGCCGTCATCGACCACGGGCATCTCCTCGCCTGTGACACCCCCGAGGCGATCAAGGCAACCAGCGGCGCGCAGACAGTCATCACGGTCCGCTATGACGCCGATGCCGGCCCCGTCGAAGGCGCGGTACGCCGCATCCCCGGAGGCCCGCACGACATCGTCATCGACGGGCCGACCCTACGGATGCGTACCACGCGTCCGGACGGTGTGCTGGGTCACCTGTTACGCGAAGGAGGCGCCGTGGGTCTAACTGTCCGCGATGCCGCCACCACACCTCCAAGCCTCCAGACCGCCTTCCTTACCCTGACCGGACGTGACTACCAGCCATGACCACCTCGACCCTTACTAGAACCGCGCCCCGCCAGCAGCCGTCCCGCCGGGCGGCCTGGCGCGCCTACCGGGCACTGACGTCCCGCGACCTGCACGTCCTCGGCCGCAACCTTCCGGTCCTGTTCCTACAGGTGGGTCTTCAGCCGCTGCTCTTCACCTTTGCCTTCGCATACGTGATGCCCAGCATCGGCAGTGGACTCGGCGGAACGACCTCGTTCTCCACGATCCTGCTGCCCGGCCTGATAGCCAGCACCCTGACGCTGCAGGCCATCATGTCCGTCACCGGGCCGCTGGCCGCCGAACTCGGTCCCGGCCGCGAGATCACCGACCGGGCTCTGGCACCGTTGCCCATCTGGGCTCTCGGCCTCCAGAAGATCACCTCATCAGCGATCTTTGGCCTGGTCTCGTCTCTCGTGGTCGTCCCGATCGTGTGGCTCGTGCACGCGCCGGGCGCCGCACCTCAGGCCAGGGTCGGCAACTGGCCCCTGCTCGTCGTCACCCTGATCCTCAGCGCGCTGCTCGCGTCTACGCTCGGGCTGCTGCTCGGTACGGTGATCGACGCCTCCGCCTTCGGGGCGCTGTTGGGCCTGCTCCTGGCCGCCGCCACGATGCTGGGTTGCGTCTATTACCCCTGGGCTGCGCTGGACTCGATCGGTTGGGTCCAGATTCTCACGCTCGCCAACCCGCTCGTCTACATGAGCGAGGGCCTGCGTGCGAACCTGACACCCGCCACCGGTCACATGCCGACCTGGGCCTACCTCACGGCCCTCACCGTCGGCACGGCTGCCCTCGGCTATCTCGCCCTGCGCCGCTTCACCCGGCGGGTCCAGACCTGAGGCACCCTGCCGCAGTAGACCGGCTTTACTGCGGCGGAGGCTCTACCGTGATCATCGCGACCTGCGTCGGGCGATTCCGGCAGCCCGGGCGAGGTGTGGGCATTCACTGCGGCAGGACTGGACATCAAGGCGAACCGCACCACCGCCCGCGCCACCCGGTAGGTGAGCGGCGACGGCATCAGCGCCCGGGCGGCTCTGCCGGGGCGGGAGCCGGTGGGATCGTGCAAGAGGGTGAGTGGGCACGGACGTGGAGGCGTAGCGGAGCGAGCCGACCTCGGCGGGAGCTGCGGTCCGTACACCCCACCCCGCTACGACATCAAACTCTTGACCGCCAACCGCGGTGACGGGAAACAGCCGGCTTCAGCTCGTTGAAGCCCCAACCCCGCCCAAAAGCTCGCTGAAGCGCGCCCACCCCACGTTCCCACCCGACAGAATCACACCCACCCGGGCACCCGACGGCACATCCAGACGCTTCGCCAGCAACGCCGCCAAGCCGGACGCCCCGCTCGGCTCCAGGACCGTCTTCAGGCGGTCGAACGAGAACCGCAACGCCTCCCGCAACTCGTCGTCCGACACCAGCACGATCTCGTCCACCAGACGACGGTTGATCGAGAACGTGATCTCACCCGGAATGCTCGCCGCCTGTCCGTCGGCGATCGTCCGCGGCACCGGGATCGTCACCCGCTCGCCCGCCGCCAGCGAACGCCTCGTGTCGTCACCCGCCTCCGGCTCCACGCCCACCACACGCACCTGCGGACGCAAACCCTTCGCCGCCGTCGCCGAACCCGCGATCAAGCCGCCGCCACCCACCGGCACGACCAGCACATCCACGGCCGGCACCTCCTCGAACAACTCCAGCGCCGCCGTGCCCTGGCCGGCGATCACATCCAGATGCTCGTACGGCGGGATCAACGCCAGACCCCGATCGGCGGCCAGCTGCCGCCCCAGCGCCTCACGGTCGCCGGTGTAACGGTCGTAGAAGACGATCTCCGCGCCGTAGCCGCGGACCGCGTCCAGCTTCGACGGCGGCGTGTCCTGCGGCATCACGATCACCGCCGAGCTGCCCAGCTCACGCGCGGCCAGGGCCACCGCCTGAGCGTGGTTGCCGGACGAGAACGCGGCAATGCCCCGGGCCAGCTGGTCGGCCGGCAGACGGGACACCGCGTTGTACGCGCCCCGGAACTTGAACGCACCCACGCGCTGCAGGTTTTCGCACTTGAGGAACACCTCGGCACCCACGGCGGCGTCCAACGTCCGCGACGTGATCACCGGCGTCCGGTGCGCGATCCCCTTGATCCGCTCCGCCGCGTCCCGGATCTCCGCCAAACCGACCTCGACCACAAGCCCTCCCCTGTGTAGGCGTCCGTCCGTTCTCTCACTACACCCCGATGGAGGTGTGGGGGCCAGATCCACCTCGGGGTCGCTGGCCCGGACGAGGATCACAGCGGATTGTCGTTGATTCCTTTTTGTTCTTGCCCGTTGGGTGCGTGGGGGGAGGCACACCCCGTAGGGCATCCTAGGATGTTAGGTGACGGGGGGTTCGACGGTCAGCGTGCCGGCGTCGGCGTCCAGCACCGCGGAAACACCGAGACCGACCGCCACCTGCTGCGACCCATGCCCGATGGGCAGGCCGCCCAGCACCGGCACACCCAGACCACCCAGCTCCTCGGCCAGCACGTCGGCCACCGCCGGACGGCTGTCCCCGTCGGCACAGTTGGCGAACTGCCCGACCGCCACGCCGGCTATCGCGTCCAGCCAGCCCGCCCGCTTCAGCTGCACCAGCCACCGGTCGATCGCGTACGGCGCCTCGTTCACATCTTCGATCAACAGGATCGCCCCGCCCAGATCGGGCTGGTGCCGGGTGCCCGCCGACGTGGCCAGCATCGTCAGATTCCCGCCCAGCAACGTCCCCTCGGCCCGACCGGGCACCCGGACGCCGAACGTCTCCACCTCCGGATCGGCCGGTACCACGACCGGCTCGCCCGAGAACAGAACATGCCGAGCGCCGCCACCGGTGACGCTGTCCGCGCCCCGGCTCAGCTGGCCCGCCGTCGGCCCGTGCACGGTCGCCAGGCCGGCCCCGCACCACAGCGCCACGTGCAGGGCGGTGATGTCGGAGAAGCCCATCACCACCTTCGGATCGGCGCGCACCGCCTCGACGTCGACCCGGTCCACCAGCCGCTGCGTCCCGTAACCACCCCGCACACAGATCACCGCCCGCACCCGCGGATCGCGCAGCGCACCGTTGAGGTCGGCCAGCCGCTGCTCATCGGTGCCGGACAGATAACTGTGCCGCCGGCCCAGGGCGTGCTCCCCGAGGCGAACCCGCAGCCCCCACCCGGTCAGCACACCCAGCCCGGCCTCGACCACCGCCGGATCCGCCGCCCCGGCCGGCGACACCAGCTCGACCAGATCCCCCTCGCGCAGCCGAGCCGGCCGCAGCACCTCTCCCATGCCCGCAGACTGACACACCGCACAGCGTGTAGGGCATCCTAGGATACTAGTGGAGGCGCGGATACGGAGAATGGATGGCGTGCACCAGCCCCCCGCGGACACCCTGGACGCCGCGCACACCCGCGCCGAGCTGGCCAACCTCCGGCCTGATCTGCTGAAACACTTCGACGCCGCCCTACCCTCGGCCAACGCCGCAGTCCTGGCCCGCCTCCTCGGGGCGCTCCGCCGCGAGCCCCTCCCCGACCTGACCGACCGCGGACCCCACCCCGCCGAGGGTCTCTTCCGGGCGACCTTCACCCACCACCGGATCGTGATCTTCCCCACGAGCGCCGCACCCACCCACCTCGACGCGACCATCTCCGCCGAGGGCCGCGACGACCGCACGATCACCGAACCCGGCGCCCTGGCCCGCTACCTCTGGCCGCACGCCGCGCTCGCCGCCGAACTCGACAACAGCGTGGCCAACCTGGCCCTGGCCCAGGCCGCCGCGGCGGAAACGCAGCAAACCGGCGACGAACTCCAGACGGCCGAGGGCGACCCCGACGGCCTCGGCCGCCTCGAACAGCTCGTCCTGGACGGCCACCCGCTGCACCCCTGCTGCCGGACCCGCGAAGGCCTCACCCCACAGGACGTCCTCACCTACGCCCCGGAGCACCGCGTCCGCGTCCGGCTCAGCAAACTCGCCGTGCCGCCCGAACGCTGGCGCGGCGACGGCCCGCCGATTCTCCTGGCCCACCCCTGGCAGGCGCGGCGGCTACGCGAGGAACACCCGTGGCTGCGCGACGCCGGCGAGACCGAGCCGATGCGACCGCTGATGTCGCTGCGCACCTTCGCCCCCACCGACGGCGGACCCCACGTCAAGACCGCTGTGGACGTACGCATGACCTCCGCCGTACGCACCGTCTCCCCCGCGGCCGTGCACAACGGCCCGCGACTGTCCACACTGCTCCGGAAACTCACCCACGACCTGCCGATCACCGTCCTCACCGAGACCCACGCCGGTCATGTGGTCATCGACGGCGTCCCGCAACGACGCCTCGCACACCTGATCCGCGAGGCGCCCCGCCCCCAGCCAGGTGAAGCGATCCTGCCGCTCGGTGCGCTCGGCGCCGGGTCGACACCACTGATCGTGCAGGCGGTACGCCGGGCGGGCGCCGGCCCGTACACCTGGCTCGAGGATCTGGCCCGGATCTGGCTGCCGCCGCTGATCACGGTCCTGGACCGCGGCGTCGCGCTCGAGGCCCACGGCCAGAACACCCTCGTCGGGCTGCGCCGGGGACGGCCGGTGCGGCTCCTCTACCGGGACTTCGGCGGGGTACGCGTCAGCCCCGCCCGCCTCGGCCACGACCCCGGCCTGCGTGGCGACCTGGTCTGCGACGACCCGGCCGAGCTGCGCGCGAAACTCGCCGCCGGCGCGCTCGGCACCGTGGCCGGACAGCTGGTCACGCTGCTCCAACGGCACCTGGACGCGAAGCCGGCGCGGCTGTGGGAGATCATCTCCGACGCGATCCGGCGCACCGGGACCCGCGACGGCGAGAACCTGCTGACCGAGCCGGTGCCGGTGAAGGCGACCACCGCGATGCGGCTGGCCGACGATCCGCTCGACGACGTGTGGTGCCACCTCGACAATCCGATGGCGGGAGCTCGATGACGCACAGCCTGACCGAGGGACGCCTGGCCGTTGCCGCCTGGCACGCCGAGGCCGCCCTGGCCGTCCACGCACCGGCGCTGGTCGCGGGCTTCACCGCGGCCCTGCCGGCCGCGGCCGGCATCGTGGGCCGCAAGCTGCGCGGCGCCCTGGTGCGGGAAGACATCGGCGACGCGCGGGCCCGGCACGCCGGGCAGGGCACCCTCCACGGCTTCGACCGGGTCGAGTTCGCCGAGGCCGGCGCCGACGACCCGGTCGACCTGCTGGCCGGGCTGGACGCCCCCGGCTTCGCCGGCGAGCTGCGCAACGCGGTCGTGAACCTGGCCGTGGCCATGGCCCGCCCGCCGGCCGGCGACCCCGGCGACGACCCCGACGACGCCGCCATCGTGATGGAACGCCTGGCCGTGGCCGGGCACAACCTGCACCCGTGCGGACGGACCCGGCTGGGCTGGGACACCACCGACGTGCTGGCCTACGACCTGGAGGCCGGCGCCACCGAGGTCGGGTTCGTGGCCGTCCGTGACGACGGGCACGTCGGCGACGACGTCGGAGCGGCGCTGTTCGAGGCGTACCCGCACCTGCCCGAGGCGCCACCGGGCTACCGCGTCCAGCCCGTGCACCCGTGGCAGCGCGACACCATCCTGCCCGACCGCTACCGCGACCTGATCAAGGACGGGGCGCTGCGGATCCTCGACGCCACCATCGAGGCCACGCCGACCGCCGCCCTGCGTACCCTGCTGCTCCCGCCCGGCGTCGACGGCCGCCGCCGCTACCTCAAGGTGTCGCTGGACATCCAGGTCACCTCGACCCGGCGCAGCATCAGCGTGGCCAGCACCCGCAACGGCCCGGCCGTGTCGGCGCTGCTGCACCGGCTCGCCGCCGACGAGCCGACCCTGATCCTGCTGGCCGAGACGGCCGGCGCGGCGGTGCCGGCCGGTTCCGGGCGGGACCTGTCGGCGATCCTGCGCGACGGCCTCACCGGTCGCCTGGCCCCCGGCGAGGTCGCCATCCCCGGCGGGGCGATCGGCGCCAAGCTGCCCGAGTTGCTCGCCGCCTACGGCCGGCCCCCGCTGGACTGGCTGGCCGCGTACGCCCGCCTGCTGCTGCCCCCGCTGCTGCGCCTGACCGCGCGGGGCGTGGCGTTCGAGGCGCACCTGCAGAACTGCCTGCCCACCTTCGTCGCCGGCGAGCCCACCCGGCTGGTGCTGCGCGACTTCGCCGGCCTGCGGCTGCACCTGCCGAGGCTGGAGGCGGCCGGGCACTCGCTGCAGCCGTGGCCCGGTTCGGTGATCGGCACCCGCGACGAGGACGTGCTGCGCGCGAAGATCGGCTACACCGCCCTGCAGGCGCACCTCGGCGAGCTGGTCATCCACCTCGGCGTCGACGCGCGCGACGCCTGGCCGACGGTCCGTCAGGTGGTCGACGAGACGTACGCGGCGCTGGGCCGGTCGGACGCGGCCCGCCGCGACCACGCCGCCTTCACCGCACCCACGGTGCCGCACAAGGCCCTGGTCCGGATGCGCCTCGGCGGTGCCGGCGACGTCTACATCCCCGTGCGGAACCCACTGCATGCCGCCGCCTGAGCCGGTCGTCCGGGCCATCCAGGCGCTTGCCCGCCCGCGCTGCGCCTACGTCTACGACCTGGGCGTTCTGCGGGCCACGGCGGGCCGCTTGCGGTCGGCGCTTCCGCACACCACGCTGGTGTACGCGGTGAAGGCCAACAGCCATCCGTCGGTGGTACGCACCCTGGCCGCCGCCCTGGACGGCGTGGACGTGGCCTCCGCCGGCGAACTGTCCCTGGCCCGGTCGGTCGGCGCCCGGCGCATCATGGTCAGCGGCCCCGCCAAGACCGACGCCCTGCTGCACGCGGCCGCCGACGCCGGCGCCCAGATCAACGTGGAGAGCGCCCACGAGCTGCACCGGGTCCCGCCCGGCGCGCGGGTCGCGATCCGGGTCAACCGCCCCGGCGCCGGCCTGCCCGGCACCCACGCCATGACCGGCGTACCGACCCAGTTCGGCGCCGACCCGTCCGACATCCCCGCGCTGCTGTCCCTGGCCCGATCCCGTGGCATCGACGTACTCGGCTTCCACCTGCACGCCGTGTCCAACAACCTGGACGCCGCCGCGCACGCCGCCTACGTCCGGTCGGCACTGGCCTGGTCGGTCGCGGCCGCCGCCGAGCACAACCTGCACCTGCGCACCGTCAACGTCGGCGGCGGCTTGGGCGTCGACTACACCGGCGACCGTACGTTCGACCTCCCGGCGTTCACCGTCGACGCCCCGCCCGGCATCGACCTGATCCTCGAGCCCGGCCGCTTCCTGGCCGCCGACGCCGGCTGGTACGCGGCCGAGGTCATCGACATCAAACACAGCCAGGGCCGTTGGTTCGCGATCCTGCGCGGCGGCACCCACCACTTCCGCCTGCCGGCCGCCTGGGGCTACAGCCACCCGTTCACCGTCATGCCGGTCGCCGAGTGGCCGTACTCCTCCCCACGCCCGTCCGTCACCGCCACCGAGATCGACGTGGCCGGCGAACTGTGCACTCCCCGCGACATCCTGGCCCGCGACACCCCCGTAACCCACCTACGCGCCGGCGACGTCCTGGTCTTCGGCCGCGCCGGCGCCTACGGCTGGGACATCTCCCACCACGACTTCCTGAGCCACGACCACCCGGCCTTCGTCATCCTCGACTGACCGCTCCCCCGAGTTCCGCCAACCGCCGCCATAACATTCGCGGCTATGGATGCCGCCGCCGGCATGCGGCCGTGCGATGCGTTCGGCTGGCGGCGTCTAGTCGGTGTCTTTCTCGTTACAACAGACCGAAAGGGCCGGATCATCACGCCGGTGCGCCGGCGGCAGCCCCCGAGGTCTGTCACTCGCCGTACAGACGTTCATGAAGCGACCGAGGCCCGCTAGCGCGGATCTGCCGATGTGAGTCGCTTTCGCCGCGAGCCGTGATGAGGCGGACTTCGCTCCTTCCCGGTTTCAGCAATTGCCGGCGATGACAGCAATACACGCCGCCCGAAGCCGGCCGGCGGATTCCGGTTGTCAGATCGCTTCTGTAATTTCGGACGGGTCCAGTTCGACGTTTGACGCGGTTCCGGATACACGAAACAGCTTTTCTCCGATACAGGCCGGAGGGGGTTCGCCCTGTGCGGGCGGGCAAGACATTTCCGTTGCCGCCGGATATTGCGAACGTCGCAGGTGAGGTCGCTGGATCCGGCACGGCGACGTCCGGCACTGCGGGTCCAGCCCCAGCAACGCTAGGCGCAGCCGCCGGATCGGTCACGGCGACGTGAGGCGCAGCCGCCGGATCAGTCACGGCGACGTGAGGCGCAGCCGCCGGATCAGTCACGGCAAGGTGGGGCGCGACCGCCGGGTCGGTCACGGGGACGCTGGTTGTGGCCGCCGGATCAGTCACGGCGGCGGTTGCCACGGTCGGCGCGTCGCCGGCCGCGGCCGATTGCTCCGACGGCCCCATTCCTATCGGCGCCCCGACGTGTGCCTCGGCCGTATGGGTCAGGACCGGCGACCCCACCGCCGCCTGGTGTCGAGCCGGCGGCGCTGGGTCCGGCACCCGCGGCGACCGATCTGTGTCTGCTCCAGACCGCAACCGGCGCAGCTTCGTGGCATGCCTCTGTGACAAACCCCAGACCCGATGACGAGCATGCTCCCGGCGAAATTCCTCGCCCTCGACAGAATAGCGACGCGACGCAGCCCGATCACGCATGGCGGCCAATCCCGCCGACGTGAACAATTGAAGCTGCCGCATACCAAAATTGTTCCGCACGCCGCCCGAACCATCACACTAAACGATCACCCAGAAAGAGCGACGATTCTCACCATCGCACACAGACTCAGCCGCCACAGGGCCCGCCTTCGTGCAAAGAAGGGCGCCCCTCATCTGGCCGCGATCCACGCCAACGCAACGGGACGATCTTGCGCTGCGAGCCGCACTCACATGCCGCCGTCCGTGCGCGACAGAACGCCGAGACCGGTCACGCGGCGTAGTGTCGGCCCGTATCGCCGACTGCGCCTCATGCCGAGAAGAGTGCGTTACGCAATCGATAGAAACTGGTTGGGAACACAATAAATTGGTCGACCTTTTGATGTTAAGAGAATCTACTGCTCAGGGAATACTCCCTGAACTAACCGGCTTCAATTCGATGTCACCAAAAAGCGCATCTTCATCCATTTCTTCGACCGAACCAGCAATAGGCTTTGTCGCCGTTGCCGAACGATTCTGGCCAAGGGTAAGGCCCTGCTCGTCTTTCCACGAAACATTCCCGCTTAGGCTTCTTCCTGCGATCACAGAGGCTGCCGCAGAGGGACTTCCGAAAAGATAGTCTTCGCTCAGGACGTAGTTTTCGCCTTGCGGCTGCAGAACGCTGGTCTCAGCGAGCCGGGTGCGCAGCGTCGAGTATGACGGCGACATAACTTTGGCAACGATTGGGCCGCTGGCTCCCTTCGTTACCAAGAATCCGCTAGGGCCATCGTAGCCAACAGCTTGCGCTGTACCCGTCTGAAGTTCGTATCTTCGGGCAGAGGTAGTCGATCCACCAGTGCCAGTTTGGTCTACTCCGAAAGTCTGCGTTGCTGGAGCCTCGAATACGGACAGACCGAGGACCGGCAGCAGCACGAGCATCTCGTTCAGGTAGGCATCCATGTCGGCCTGTTCGGGCTCACTAAGGCGCCCTTCCGCTTCAGGTTCGGTATCGTTGTCGATTGCTGCAACACCCGCCGTGCGGGCGAGATCCAGAAGTCGAGCCTCTAGATAAAGGACGTGGGCCTTGTTTAAGGGCTCAGCGTTCGACGTGAAGACAAAGGCGCGGCTCCAGAAGTCTTTTTCGATATGATGCTTATCAATCCGAACGCGGATGACATTCGACTCTCCTATGTAAATCCTCGTTTCCTTGCCGCCCCCCTCGTTCGGGCCAACTAGGATATATACCCCGGTGCGTTTCAGTTCGGGCCGCGTTCGCGCCTTATCATAGTCAGATCGGGCAAAATCGAAGCTGCCGCCCGTCCACTGAGACAGACCGGAAAGTCTTCTCCCGGTGGGTGTTCGATCGATGAGAAATATGCGAATCGATCGGCCTGGCTCGCGACTCGGCACCTAAACTTCCTCCGCATCAGAATTTAAGCCTAACGCTGCCATTTTAAGCGAAGCATCGAATTCGTGCGCTGGCTTTGCGAACAATCTACCTTGCTGCCGCTAAGCCGACGCACTCATCTGCCGCTGACCTCGCGCGGGATGGCCAGCGGTCAGCCTTCACGGCGTGACGTACCTCGGGAGCGGCCCGACGCACGCTCGTGCCGATGACAATGCGGCCGGTAAAGAGTAAGTCCGCCAGCGCAATCTGTTGACCCGGTTAATAGTTCATATGGGTTCGGGCGGCTCAGCCCTCCTCACTCTTCATAGCGGTCAGCTTCTCCTCAAGATCTCGAGCCCACGACCAGAAAAGGTCGGCGCGAACTCCGTTGAGCGCCTTGAGTTCTTCGTTCTGTTCAGCAATATCTTCTCTCAGTGCATTCAACTCCTCCTCCTTGCGAGCCACCTGTTCCGTGAGCTCATCTCGGCGCTGTCGGAGTCGGGCGATGTCGTTCTCGAGTAGCTGCCTGTCGCGTTGCCTGACCTCGGACCGCAACTCGGCGATTCGGTCATCGATCGAGGCGCGTTCTTCGTATGCCGCAAAAAGCCCCAATTCTACCTCAGAATATTCGCGGCGAGTCTGTATCTGTTCCTCGCTTAATTCTTCCTGTCGAGCATTGATTCCTGGAAGAGTGGCTGGAATTTCGAAGCGAGGCTGGCTTGCATGTTCGCCGATCTCTTGCCCAGAATGGCCGCCACGTTTCGTCGACTCCTTCCAGAGCTGCCGAATCGCCGACACATCTCCCTGAAGGTACCCGGCTACCGCTTCCAGGTGGTACCAGCTTGCCATGTGAGGACTGTTGAGAATCTTCGCGACCGTCGTGTGCGAGATAGACTTCGCCTTCGTCCCGGCCCTGGCCGGGGCCATAACCCCCTTGGCTATGTCCCTGGTGCTGGGCAGTCCGGCGTCGAGGTGCAGATCCCTCATGATCTTTTTGAGCTGGATCGACGGCTCGCCTGCAGGAGGGTTGGAACTGACGGTCATCGGACTCCTTCACGGAAGACGGCCAACTCACCCATGCCGCCTCGGCGGCCGGTCCTTTGAGCCCTTTTCAACCTGATCTTCCAGGTCAGCGAGGGTAGGGGGGTCGGAGATCGATGGGGGCGAGGCTCCCGGTAAGACAGCAAATCGACCAA